>CBFCWH010000003.1:0-276491 GCA_965601585.1 uncultured bacterium | reverse complement strand
TAACAGTTGAATTTGATGAGAATAATACACCAATTCGTGTGGATAGTGTTGTGGTTTCATCACAACATTCACCAGACATCACGATGGAACAACTTCGTAAAGAAGTAAAAGAACATGTAATTAACGTAATCATCCCAGAAAATCTACTGGATGAAAACACAAATTACTACATTAACCCAACAGGGAAATTCGTAATCGGTGGACCTCATGGAGACGCAGGTCTTACAGGTCGTAAAATCATTGTCGATACCTACGGTGGAATGGGACGCCATGGTGGTGGAGCATTCAGTGGTAAAGATCCATCTAAAGTAGATAGATCTGCTGCTTACGCTGCACGTTACGTTGCGAAGAACCTTTGCGCAGCAGGACTTGCAGATCGCTTAGAAATTCAATTATCATACGCAATTGGTGTCGCAAAACCAATGAGTATTTTAGTAGAAACATTTGGAACTGAAAAAGTATCAAAAGATGTAATTGTTAAGGCAATCGAAGAAAACTTCGATTTAACACCAAAAGGAATCATTACATCATTAAACTTACTTCAACCAATCTACAAACAAACTGCAGCTTATGGACATTTTGGTAGAGATGATTTAGATTTACCTTGGGAAAAATTAGATAAAGTGGACATCCTTAAGAAATACTTATAAGGAGGAATATTATGGCTTGGTATTGGAATATATTAATAATCGTCGTTGTCTGTGCTCTTATTGCACTACTGGTTACAAGACTCCATAAACACTTATTGAAGAAATGGAAAGAAGTAACCACAAAAGAAGTTATATTTTATAATCAACTCGAAAAAGTCGCTAAACTCTTTTATGAGAATAGAGAACTTTTAAAAACGGAAGATAACAACGAGTTTATTAAAATTATCACACGTTATAGAAAAAAACATGTTCGCACGTTACTACTAAGTACAAGACAATCTTTGTTTAAATCTATCAATATCATTTATGATGAAATTGAGGAACTTGAGCAAGACGAATACAGACTTCTAAAGAAAGAGTTTAAGCAACTTCAAAAAGTACGTCGTATTTTCAATACAAATGTACTCATCTATAATCAAACAATTAGTGTATTCCCAACTAGATATCTAGCATTAAGAATGAACTTGGAACTAAAAGAGTATTTTGGATAATACTCTTTTTCTTTTTGAAAATTCTTTCACACAAAAAGTATGAAAAAACCTATGAAAAAACAAGGTTTATAGAGACGTTTGTATGAAAAAAAAGTCATTTGTACAAACGCTTTCAAAAAAAGAAAAAAACACTTGCTTTTATAAAATACCTAGTATATTATATATATGTTTTAAAAAAAAATACTATAAGTTACGAACGAGGTAGAGATTATGAATCAGAACTTTAAACAGCGTTTAAAAGTTGTGAGTTTAGTTGCCGTTTTCACAGAAAACGACCTTTGTTTATACTTGACTAAAAAATAGGATGTAAATCGGAAACTGATTTTGTCCTTTTTCTATTTTCTAGGAGGATTTAACTATGAATACTGTAGTAATAGGAGTAATTGGCGCAGACGTACACGCTGTAGGAAACAAGATTATTGATTATGTATTAAATGAGCATGGATTCAATGTAATTAATATTGGTGTATTATCGAGTCAGGAAGACTTCATTAATGCTGCAATCGAAACAGACGCAAAAGCAATACTAGTATCAAGTCTTTATGGTCATGGAGAAATGGACTGTAAGTTCTTTAAAGAGAAATGTGAAGAAGCAGGTCTTGGCCATGTTAAGTTATATGTTGGTGGAAATATTGTTGTTGGTAAACAAGATTTCAATGAAGTTGAAACACGCTTCAAAAATATGGGATTTGACAGAGTGTATCCACCAGGTACAAAAATCGAGAATGCATTAGACCACTTACGAGAGGATCTGGGTATGTAATGAAACCTTATCTATTAGTAGATTTTGGTTCTACCTATACTAAGTTAACAGCTGTTGATTTAGATAAAGAATATATTATAGGTACAGCCAAAGCCCCAACCACTGTTGAGACAAATGTATTAGAAGGGTACGATAGAGCCTTCAAATACTTGATCACCGATCATCCCGAAATCAAAGAGATTTCTGGTATTTCCGCATGTAGTAGCGCAGCTGGTGGTTTGAAAATGGCAGCGATTGGACTAGTAGAAGAACTCACAGTTGAAGCAGCGAAAAGAGCATGTCTTGGAGCAGGAGCAATTGTGAAACGAGTGTACTCGCATCATATGACAAAAAAAGAGGCAAAAGACTTAAAAGAAGCAAACATTGACATTGTATTACTTGCAGGAGGTACAAATGGTGGAAATCAAGAATGTATCATCCATAATGCAAAAAAATTAAGAGATGTCGAAATTGATGTTCCGGTTATTATTGCTGGGAACAAAGATGCTCAAGATGAAATTGATGAAATCATGGAAGGTTCAAATGTTGAATATTACATCGTAGCTAATGTAATGCCACAACTTAAGAAACTAAACGTAAAAGAAGCGAAACATGAAATCAGAAAAATTTTCATTGAGAAGATTATTGAAGCAAAAGGAATTAAAAAAGCAGAAGAAAAAATAGGAGAAATCATCATGCCTACTCCTGAAGCAGTTTTGCAAGCAGCAGAATTACTTGCTAGCGGATTTGAAGATGAAGAAGGGTATGGAGAGTTAATCATCATTGATATCGGAGGAGCAACAACCGATGTCCATACAATTGGTGAAGGATTCCCTAAACGTACCGAAGTAATACTTAAAGGATTAGAAGAACCGTTCGCAAAACGTACCGTTGAAGGTGATTTAGGAATGCGCTATAGTGCAAATGCACTACTTGGAAGTATCTCAAACTATGAGTTTAAGCAATACTTTGAAGAAGATGACGATTGTGAACACAATATCGAAAAGTCGCTTGAGAGAAGAGCAACTAATGTAGATTTTATTCCTATAACAAAAGACGAAGAATCATTTGATAAAGCTATCGCTAAAATATGCTGTGATGTATCAATGAGTCGTCATGTTGGACATGTAGAAGTTGTCCACACACCACTTGGAGATATGTATTACCAAACAGGTAAAGACCTAACGGGTATTAAGTATGTAATAGGAACAGGTGGCGTACTAATTAATAATAATGATGCAAAGAAAATCTTAAAACAAGTAAACAAAAAATCGAACAAAATACTGGAGTTACGACCAACAAATCCATCGATTTTGTTAGATAAATCTTATATCTTAAGTGCCATGGGATTACTAAGTCAGAAATATCCTAAAACAGCACTAAAACTAATGAAACAATACTTAATGTAGTAAGGAGTAATAACTATGGTTCAAAATAAGAAAATACCTTTACAAGAATTCTTAGAAATAAGAAAAGAGATTCTAAAACACTGGCCGACAGGAGATCACCCAGATCTTGATTTAGATAAAGCGGTCGCAAAACTTAAAAAATTACCTAAAGAGAAGAACTTCGCAATAAAACTACGAGAAGCAAAAGCAAAAGGAATTACACTTGTTCAACCACGTGCTGGAGTTGCTCGTTTAAACGAGCATATCGAACTTCTTCAATACCTTCAAGATGAGGGGAAAGCAGATTTCTTACCATCGACAATTGATTCATACACAAGACATAATCGTTATCAAAATGCACAAGACGGTATTGATGAATCAGAAAGACAAGGAAGATCACTTTTAAATGGTTTTCCATGTGTAAACCACGGTGTTGATGGTTGTACAAAAGTACAGGAAAGTGTAAAAATACCTTTACAAGCAAGACATGGTACACCAGATGCAAGACTTCTTTCAGAAATCATTCATGCATCAGGATGGACTTCAAATGAAGGTGGAGGAATTAGTTACAATATTCCTTATGCAAAGAAAATCTCATTAGAAGATACAATTAGATACTGGCAGTATTGTGATAGATTAGTTGGATATTATGAAGATCATGGTGTCGAAATTAACCGTGAACCATTCGGACCACTTACTGGGACATTATGTCCACCAAGTATCTCAAATACAGTAGCGATTTTAGAAAGTATTATGGCTGCAGAACAAGGTGTTAAAAACATCACTGTTGGTTATGGACAGGGTGGAAATATGGTCCAAGATATAGCAGCATTAAGAACTTTAGAAGAGCAAACAAATCACTACTTAAGAATTTTTGGATACGAAGATGTGTTTGTTACAACAGTATTCCATCAATGGATGGGTGGATTCCCAGCTGATGAATCAGAAGCTGTTGCCTTAATTGGATACGCAAGTACAGTTGCATCAATGGGTAAAGCAACAAAAATGATTACCAAAACAACACATGAATCATTTGGTATTCCAACAAAAGAAGCAAATGCTAACGCACTTAGAACCTCAAGATATATTACAAACTTACTAAAAGATCAAAAAACTCCAGATAGTGAAGAGCTATTAGAAGAAATAGCTCAAATCAAAAAAGAAGTAGATAGTTTAATGCATAACATAGTGAAAGCTGGTAAAGGAGATATCTGTCAAGGTAGTATAAAAGCCTTTAAAGATGGTTTAATTGATATCCCATTTGCACCATCAGAGTTAAACGCAGGTAAAATCTTACCAGCGCGTGATATTGATGGAAAAATTCGTATTTTAGAATTTGGTAACTTAGGAATGACTGATGAGATTAAATCATTCCATCATAAGAAACTACAAGAACGAGCTGACGCACAAAATAGAAAAATGGAAATCCAAATGGTTATTGATGACATTTATGCAGTAAGTCAAGGTAATCTAGTAGGAGTTAAAGGAGAATAACATCATGAAAATAGTAGATATCGTATGCTCAAAAAGTTTAACTGGTTTTTATTTTGATGATCAAAAAGCAATTAAAGCCGGAGCAGTACAAGATGGTTTTACATATATTGGAGAAGCACTAACAGATAAATTTACAGCAATTCGCCAAAAAGGTGAAGCTGTTAGTATCATGTTAATTTTAGAAGATGGTCAAATAGGATACGGAGACGCAACTGCAGTGCAATATAGTGGGTGTGGTGGACGCGATCCTCTCTTCTTAAGTGAAGATGGAATCAATACAATTAACAAACATATCAAACCACTTCTAATTGGAACTGACGTATCAGAATTCAAATCAAATGCTGAGATGATTGATAACTTAGTTATTGAAGGAAACAAGCTTCATACGGCTTTAAGATATGGTTTAACTCAAGCATTATTACATGCTACTGCAAAAGCAAACGCAATCTCAATGCCTGAAGTAGTACGTAAAGAATACAACATTGAAGGAAACACATACAATAGAATTCCAATGTTTGCACAAAGTGGAGACGACCGTTATTCTAATGTTGATAAAATGATTATCAAAGCTGTTGAAGTAATGCCACATGCATTAATCAACAACATTGATACAAAACTTGGTCACCAAGGTGAAATCTTAAAAGAGTACGTTACTTGGTTACGTGGTAGAGTTATTCAATTAAGACACACTCATGAATATACACCAATATTCCATATTGATGTTTATGGTACTATTGGAACAATCTTTAATAATGATGTAGAAAAGATGTATAATTATCTAGTAGAACTAGAAGAATTAGCATCTCCATTCACACTTCGTATTGAAGGACCTGTTGATGCAGGAAATAGACTTGAAACAATGCAAGCATTACGCGATATCACAAAAATGATTAATGATAACAATAGAACAATTGAAATCGTTGCCGACGAATGGTGTAATACTCTTGATGATGTAAAATACTTCGCAGATAATAACGCCGGACATATGTTACAAGTAAAAACACCTGATTTAGGTGGAGTTAATAACGTTATTGAAGCTTTAATTTATTGTAAAGAGCGCAATATTGGAGCATATAGTGGTGGAACATGTAATGAAACAAACGTAAGTGCTGAAGTTACTACATCAATTGCTATGGCTTGTAATGCAACCCAATGTTTAGCAAAACCAGGTATGGGTACTGATGAAGGAATCATGATTGTAAACAACATCATGAATCGTACCTTAGCCATGATTGATTATAGAAATAGCAAGAAATAGGTGATCCCATGAAAGCAAGTGCTGGAACATACGAATCAAGTGATTGTACAATCACAGTTGAGCAAAACGATACTTTGATTATTAATATTGAAAGTATTGTATTTGAGCAATTCGGAGATCAAATCAAAGAAGTCATTGTTAACACATTAGAAAGTTATAATGTTACCAACGTAAAAGTTGATATCTTTGACAAAGGTGCACTTGATTACACCGTGAAATCTCGCCTAGAAACAGCTTTAAAAAGGGGTGGTTATATTGAGTAGAAGTTATTTATTTATCCCAGGTAACACACCGAGTATGCTTCAAAACTTAGATGTGTTTGAAGCAGATGCTGTCATAATAGACTTTGAAGATAGTGTAGTATCTTTTGATAAAGATGCTGCACGTATTTTGGTTCGCAATTTCCTATCAAAATATGAGTTTCACAAAACTGATATTTTCATTCGAATCAACGATGCAGAATCAGAGTACTTCCTTGAAGATGTAGAAGCAACAAAACATCTTCCAATAAAAGGATATGTATTACCAAAAGCATTACCACCACACATCTTAAAACTGAACAATATGACAGATAAGTTAATTATCCCGATAATAGAAAGCCCGATGGGCGTACTTCGTATGGAAGAAATCGCTGCATTACCAAACATCGAAGGAATCCTACTTGGTGCTGAAGATTTAACAAAAGAACTAAATATTAAACGTACACTTGAAGGAACAGAAATTCTTTATTCTAGAGGAAAACTTGTTCTAGTATGTAGTGCATATAACATTAACTCAATCGACACTCCTTGGGTCGATAAAGATAATATGGATGGTTTGTCATTGGATTCATTAAAAGCCAAGAATCTTGGGTTTACGTCTAAGTCATCGATTCATCCAAACCATGTTGATGTAATTAATACAACATTCACTCCAAGTGAACAAGAAATATTAGATGCAAAACGTATTGTTTTAAAAGCATCACAAACAAATAAAGGTGCATTTAGTTTAGATGGTAAAATGGTAGATTTACCAATAATCGAAAAAGCAAAAAAGACAATCGAAAAGGCAAAAAAATACAACTTACTGTAGGTGATATTTATGAGTAAAAAATCACAAAACAAGAACTTAAAAGTAGTTACATCACTTGATGATATTTTTCAAGATATCCCCATCCATCAGTATAAAAATATCTCATTTCATCATCACTTAAGAAACGGTGATTATGTTTTAAATGATGTACTTAAGTATTATATTGAAAAAGAAGTGAAAGAACTCAATCTTTTTCCAAGTGCGATTTTTCCAAAATACACTAGTATTCTCACTTTGATTGAGAACAACCAAATCAACAACATCACAACAAACTATATTAATGGACCAGTAGCACAACACATATCGAAACATGGTCTCCCAGGTACTTTGAAAATGCAAACGCACGGTGGTAGAGCGCGTGCTGTCATAGATCATCGAAATGATATTGATATCGCATTTATCGCCTGTCCTTGCGTAGATACACAAGGTAATGGAATCGGATATGAAGGTCCAAACAAATGTGGAAGTTTAGGATACGCAGTACCAGATAGCCTCCATGCTAAAAAAGTAGTATTAGTGACAGATTATATAAAAGAAACTACAATCGAAAATCCTGAAATCTTGGGAGAAAATGTCGATTACATTCTTCATGTAAATTCCATTGGTGATAACCAAGGAATCGTTTCAGGAACAACAAATATCACTACCAATCCAATAGGAGTTAAAATCGCTAAGAACACTTCAAAATTATTACATCATTTAGGTGTAATAAAGAATGGATTTAGTTTTCAAAGTGGAGCTGGTGGAGTTAGTCTAAGAGTTACAAAAGATGTTAAAGACATCATGTTAAAAGAAAATATAAAAGCCTCATTCTTTAGTGGAGGAATTACAAAGTATCACGTTGAAATGTTAGAAGAGGGACTCGTAGAAAAACTGTATGACGTTCAATGTTTTGATCTTGATGCAATTGATTCTTTATCTAGAAACAAAGAACACTATCCTATAAGTGCATCAAAATACGCAAATCCAACAGATCCTACAATGGTAATTAAGGATTTAGATGTAGTGATCTTAGGAGCAACGGAAATTGATTACAATTTCAATGTCAATGTTACAACAGATTCACACGGTACTTTAATCGGTGGAAGTGGTGGACATAGCGACACTGCAAGTGAAGCAAAACTTACCGTAATCGTATCACCCTTGATCAAAGGACGTATTCCAATCATTAAAGAACGTGTAACAACGATAACTACTCTAGGTAAAAACGTTGATGCATTTGTTACTGAAAGAGGAATCGCGATTAATCCAAACCGAAAAGACTTACTGGAAAAACTACAAGATTCAAAACTTCCAATAATACCTATTGAAGAACTTGCTAAAGTGGCTTACAACTACACAGGTATCCCTAAAGAACTATCTTTATCAAATGAGGAAATTGGGGTAGTGGAAGATAGAACCTATGAAATTAATGACTCGATTTATAAAAAATAAGGCTGTTTCAGCCTTTTTTTCATAGTTAATTCAGAAAATAGTAGTATAATATAAGTGGTAAAGGAGGAATGTATATGTTTACTATAAAAGAAGTTCTATTAGAAGAAGAGAAGAATAAACTAATTTCCTTTCTCCATAAAAACAATCTGGAGTATGAGTTTGATATCACTTACTCTATTTTAGTGTATGATCAAGACCAACTCATCGCAACAAGTTCATTATCAAATAATGTGATGAAATGTTTCTTAGTTCGAGAAGACTATAAACATCAAAACATTACAACATTGATGTATCATCATTTAGTTCATGAGTTAAAAAATAGAGGAATATATAATTACTTCGTATTTACAAGCCCAAATAATGAAAAAGTATTCACGTCACTCAACATGAAAAAAATTGTTGAAACGATGAACACTGTATTACTCGAAGGTGGAGATTTTATCACTGATGTATTATACGAGTTGAAACTTGAGTATAACGTTTCAAACAACAAAAAAGCAGCAGTGATTATAAACGCAAACCCGATGACATTAGGACATTTATACTTAATTGAAACAGCCGCAAACGAAAATAATGAGGTACTTGTATTTGTAGTAAGTGAGGATTTAAGTAGTTTCCCATTTAAAGACCGTATTGAAATTATTAAAGAGGCTTGCGCTCATTTACCAAATGTCACAATACTACCCACTTTGAGCTATCTAGTTTCAAAAATTACTTTCCCAAAATATTTCCTAAAAGAAGATCAACTAATACAAGAAGAACAAACATTAGTTGACGTCTTAGTATACAAGCAATACTATAAAAAAATATTCAACATAGAAACAAGATATTTAGGAGATGAACCTTTCAGTTATAACACATCTAAGTACAATCAAACATTAAAGGATTATCTGAATTCGAATGTAAAAATCATTCCAAGGAAAGAAAAAAATAATAAAGCAATTAGTGCTTCACTAGTACGTAAACTAATAAAGGCAAACAAGATAGAAAAGATAAAAGACTATGTACCAGAAGCAACATATAAATATCTAACAAGTGAAAAAGGACAAAGAATCATCAAAGAAATTCAAGGAAAGAAATTAGGTAGACATTAATGAACTCAATACTTAAAGCAAGAGAAATTCGCGCCAAACATATTAATGATTTAATGAAAGAATATCCTAATAAAACAGTTATTATATTGAAAACAAATGTAGTGGGTGAAGATAAAAACCCACTTCATTTGAATTTTATGTGTAACTTTTTTAATGAAATCGTAATTGATACTTTTCACGATAAAATACTTGTGAACGGACACCAATACAGTGACGACGGAAACTATTGCTTCTTTGTAGTAGATGAAATTGGAGCAATGGTGAAAATCAGAACAATAGAAATAGAAGAAGCAACCCCACTTGGTAGATTAATGGATATCGATGTATATCATAAAAAATCAATCACAAGACAAGATTTGTCTTGTGAAATGAGAAAATGTCTAATCTGTGATAACTATGCTCATCTATGCGCAAGAGCACAGATTCATTCTCATGAAGAACTACATAATAAAATGACAGAAATTATTCAAAGTTTCTTACGAGATTATATAACAAATATTACGATTAAAGCAATTTACAGTGAACTCGAACTTCATCCAAAATTCGGATTAGTTTCACATAAGGATTCAGGATGTCACAAGGATATGGATTATGAGACATTTGTAAAAAGTTCTTTTGCGATTAAAAAGTATTTAACAGAATATATAGATAAAGGATTACAAGTTGAGTTTGATCCATTAGAACTTCAGAAAATAGGCCTAAAAGCTGAGGAGAAGATGTTTTTAGCTACAAATGGTATAAATACTCACAAAGGTTTAATCTTTCTTCTAGGCGTATTTTTACCCGCTTTAGCGAAAGCGATTATGATTAATGAGTCGCGAGTGTATTTAAGAAATGAGATATCACGAATTACTCATGAAATCTGTGGTGGATATTTTGATAATATTGAAGATAAAGATAAACTATCAAACAGTGATAAAATATACTTAGAGACAGGTATCAAAGGAATAAGAGAAGAAGCACTTAATGGGTTAAGTCTTATTTTTGATATTCCTGAATATAAGGACTATGATGAGAATATTAGCCATCATAATTACTTACTTCATATAATGAGTGAATTAGATGATACAACAATAATCCATAAAACTAATGTAGAAACATTAAATGAAGTAAAAGCAACAATGAAAAAAGTGATTGACACAGGGGGATATGAACCCAACAAAGAGTATGTTAAAAAGTTAAGTGAGGAATATAAAGAAAGAAATATTTCACCTGGTGGAAGTGCCGATATGTTAGTAGTGAAAATTGTATATGAGGAGCTAAAAAACTTAGTAAAATAAATAAATATTTTTTATATTTTTTCCCTTATTGACACTCCATATATTGAGTGATATAATTTGTGTAATTGAATAGGAAATTATGGTGTCTTTTAAAGACATAACAGGGAATCAAGTGAATGCTTGAGCTGTCCCAGCAACCGTGATACAGACGAAAGGTAAGACCACTGAGAAATCGGGAAGGTACCTAGTAGGATGAAGTTTAGCCGGTAGACCTACCATAGTTATAGAGTTTCTCCTGGGTAATGAGAGTGTACTTTGTTAAATACTAATTTAACATGTATTTTTTGTCATACCAGGAGGTATGACTTTTTTTTATTCAAAAAATACATTTAAGGAGAATAACATGAAGAAATTACTTATTTTGTTTGTAGCGGTTACTTTAGCCTTTAGTCTTTCTGGGTGTAAAGCGAAAGAAGTAACAATCACAGACAGAGAAGGGAACGAAGTTGTCGTTCCTACAGAAATCAGCAAAATCGTATCAACTGCCCCATCAAACACTGAGGTAATCGTAGGACTAGGATTAGCAGACAAGCTAGTCGCAGTTGATAAGTACTCACCAACTGAAGGATTAAAAGAAGACATCACAATAATCAACTTTAGAAATCCTGACGTTGAAGTTTTAATTGCATTACAACCAGACATTATTGTTGCCTCTGGTCACAATAAAGTTGGAGATGAAGATCCATTTAAGCTATTAAAAGAAGCGGGTATTGCGGTAGTTTATATACCAACACCGACATCACTTGAAGCAATTAACGAAGACATCAAGTTTATTGGTGAAGTATTAAATGCTGAAACAGAAGCTTCAGAGATGGTTCAGACACTAACAACTCAAATTGATGCGATCAAAGAAATCGCAAAAACAATCACAGATAAAAAAGAAGTATACTTTGAGATTGGTGATTATAGCGGAAGTCTATACAGTGTGGGAAACACTACATTCTTAGATGAAGTAATTAGTGTTGTAGGTGGAGTAAATATCTATAATACTGTAGAAGGTTGGCCAAATGTAAGTGCTGAAGACATTATCACAAAGAATCCAGATATCATCATTTCAAATCAAGACTTTGATACAGAAATTGTTTCTAAAATTAAAGCTAGAACTGGATTTGAAGTAATTGATGCGGTGAAAAACGACGAAGTGTTTGTAGTGAGTGGAAATGCAACATCACGAGGATCACAAAACATAATTAAAGGGATTAAGGAAGTAGCAGAAGCTATTTATCCAAACCTTTATGACTTCGACTAAAATAAAATTCCAAATTTTATTCATTGTCTTAATAACAGTAATTATCATAGGGGTTGGTGTAGGAAGTGTCTACATCAACCCTTATGAGGTTATTAAAATATTATTGAATAAATTATTTGGACTAAATACAATAGATGGAATTACCGATGCGAAAATCGCAATAATTTATTATATAAGACTTCCAAGAGTCCTAATTGCCTTACTTATTGGGGGAAGTTTAGCACTAAGTGGAGCAAGTATCCAAAGTCTTTTAAGGAATCCACTAGCATCACCATATACACTTGGTGTATCAAGTGGAGCAAGTCTTGGTGTTGCACTTGTTATTTCACTGAATATTAGTGTTGCAATGTTTGGAAATATGTTCTTACCATTCATAGGATTTGTAGCGAGTTTAATTACTGTTTTATTAGTACTCGCTTTCGCAAAAAAAATAGATTACTCCTATAGTAACTACACAATTGTACTTGTTGGAATGGTTTGTAGCTTATTTATCAATGGTTTATTAACACTTGTGATTGCATTAAGTGGAGATGAACTGAAAAGCATTATTTTCTGGCAAATGGGGAGTTTAAGTTTAAGAGGATATAATCATATTCTAGGAATCCTATTTTTCGTACTTTTAGGTGCGTTTGGATTAATATCCTTACATAAGGAGTTAGATGCCCTTTCTTTTGGAGAGGAAAATGCAAAAAGTTTAGGGGTAGACACCAATAAAGTAAAAATTAAAGTGATTTTATTTTCAGCAATACTTACAGGTAGTGCAATAGCTGTAAGTGGTATTATAGGTTTTATCGGTTTAGTCGCACCTCATATTGTAAGAAAAATAATCGGACAAAAACATCTGCGACTTTTACCCGCTAGTTTTATAGTAGGGGGAATATTCCTCATCGTTACGGACTTAATCGCAAGAACAATTATTTCTCCATCAGAGTTACCAGTAGGAGCAATTACTGCGCTTATTGGAGCACCATTCTTCGCAATAATATTCTTCTCGAAAAGAGGATTGAAATCATGATTGAAGTACAAGACATAAGTTATTCATATGATAGAAGCATTGATGCTGTAAAAGACGTTTCCTTCTCACTTAACGATGGAGATTTTTTAAGTATTATAGGACCAAATGGTAGCGGTAAAACAACACTCCTAAAAGCAATAGCGTACATATTAGAGCACAATGGAAACATTGTGATAAATCAAGAAAATTTAAAAGAACTTACTCGGAAAGAAAAAGCAAAGAAGATTTCATACTTCTCTCAAATAAAAGGGAATATATCAGAACTTAGTGTCCATGATACTGTCATGTTAGGAAGATATCCTTATTTAACAGGTTTATTTAGTACTCCTAGTAAAAATGATGAAGAGGTCGTGTTGAATGCAATCAGAAACTTAGGATTATTTGATATAAAAGATAAACTAGTTTCACAGTTGTCTGGAGGACAACTACAAAGAGTGTTTCTTGCTCAAATCCTTGTTCAGGATACAAAAATAATTCTACTAGATGAACCCACAAATCATTTAGACCTAAAATATCAAATAGAAACTCTCGAGTTTATAAAAGAATATGCAAAAAAGTCAAATAAGATCGTTATTTCTGTACTTCATGATTTAAATCTAGCTCGTAGATATGCTAATAAAGTATTACTACTGAATAACGGAAAAATGAACTTATTTGGTTCAAATAAAGAAATATTTGATTCCAATAATATCAACAGTATTTATGAAGTCCATGTAAAGAACTTCATGATTAATAGCTTAAAGGAGTGGATCTAATGAAAGGTATCATGATACAAGGAACTGCAAGTGATGTAGGGAAAAGTTATATTACCACAGCGATATGTAGATATTTATCAAATCAAGGGTATAATGTTGCTCCATTCAAAAGTCAAAATATGTCAAACAATAGCTTTGTTACAATCGACTCTCTTGAAATGGGAAGAGCCCAAGGCGCACAAGCAGAAGCTGCACGAGTATTACCTGATGTGTATATGAATCCCATATTATTAAAACCGAAAATGGATACAGAAAGTGAAGTCATCTTAAACGGAAAAGTGTTTCAAACCATAGATGGATTTAAGTATACAAAAGAGTTCACGTTGACAAAAGGATTAGAAGAAGTTAAAAAGGCATTAAAAAAACATGAAGAACGTCACGATTTTATCGTTATAGAAGGTGCAGGTAGTCCAGCCGAAGTAAACCTTAACGACCGTGAAATCGTTAATATGAGAATCGCAGAACTCGCCGATGTCAATGTAATATTAGTAGTTGATATTGACAGAGGAGGTAGTTTTGCCTCAGTAGTAGGAACATTAGAACTTGTCTTTGAACATCGACATAGAATAAAAGGTATTATCTTCAATAAGTTTAGAGGGGATATTAACTTACTAAAAGATGGACTAACATGGTTAGAAGAATACACTAAGGTTCCAGTACTAGGTGTTATACCATATTTAAAAGATATCCATATAGAAACAGAAGATGCCCAAAGCGAAATACTATTCAGACAAGAACCAAATAATCTAGATATAGGAGTCATAAAAATGGAGAGAATCAGTAATAATACTGATATCGAACCATTTCTATATGAAGAAGATGTAAACATCAGGATTATCGATTCAATAGAGAACTTCAAAACCCCAGATGCAATTATCATCCCTGGAACGAAAGCAACTATTGATGATTTAAGAGTTCTAAAAGATAAAGGATTAGACAAAAAAATAAAACAATATATCAACAAAGGTGGTATCGTATTTGGTATTTGTGGTGGATACCAAATCCTCTCAAAAACGATATTTGATAAAGAAAATATCGATTCTAAAACAACAAAAGAAGAAGGATTAGGAATCTTTGATATTGATACATTCTTTCAAACAGAAAAGAATGTATCAAACATAGAAGCAATCGAACAAATCTATCATACAGAATGTACTGGGTATGAAATCCATTTAGGAGAAACAAAGTATCATACAGATAACTACTTCTCGAAATATAAAGACGGTAGAGTAGACGGTTCTACATATAATAAGACACAAGTCATAGGAACTTATATCCATGGGATTTTTAATAACGATCTTTTTCGAAATAAGTGGCTAAATGATATTCGAAAATCTGTTAATAAAGAATCAAAACCTCCAGTAAAAACAACACTAAAAAAAGAGGAATCTTTTGAAAAACTTGCGAAAGTTTTTGAAGATAACATAGATATGGAGATGTTTTTATCATTGCTTACATAATTACCCTAGCCTTTATCACAGATTTGATTCTAGGAGATCCTTTTACCTTTCACCCAGTAATTGTAGTAGGGAAAGTTATTTCTTTCTTAGAGAAAGCAATATACAAGAACACGTATATTAATGGACTACTACTATACATAGTAACTGTATCTATTTTTGTAGTTCCCTTATATATCATTCATCAATACATTGATAGTTATGTAATCTACTTATTAGACTTTTACATTATTTATAGTTTACTAGCAACAAAATCTTTGTATGTAGAATCTAAAAAAGTTCTAGTAGAACTAGAACATAAAAACCTAAAGAATGCTAGAAAGGAAATATCTTATCTCGTATCAAGAGATACGGATAAGATGACAGAAAAAGACATTTATAAAGCACTAGCAGAAACCATTAGTGAGAATACTATAGATGGGATTCTTGCACCTATTATGTTTGTATGGTTCGGACTATTTTTTCAGATGCCTGTAGAATTCTTAGTTCTTTATAAAATAACAAGTACTCTAGATTCAATGGTTGGTTACAAGAACGAGAAATATAAAAAATTTGGATTTGTATCAGCTAAAATGGATGACTTATTAAACATAATCCCAAGTAGATTAGGAAGTATTTTAATGGTAATTCCTGGAATGTTTGTAGGGAGTGTTACATCTGGAATCAAAGTGTTTATTAGAGATAGAAAAAAAAGCAAAAGTCCGAATGCAGCCCACCCGGAAAGTATGATCGCAGGATTACTTGAAGTGGAGTTACTAGGAGATGCTATTTACTTCGGTGAGGTAATATCAAAAGAATCAATTGGAGTAAACAAAAATAAAATCACTTCAAAAACAATACATAGTATGTACTTTATTATGTTTTTCACTGCCATCATTACAATGATGATAGGAGGTACTATATATGCAGTACTCTAACCATGGGGCAAACCCCAATATCACCTACCAAAAATACAATCTTCCAAAGCCTAAAAAGATCATAGATTTCTCAACTAACACAAATGTGATAAGTAAAAAAATCTATATCCCAGTAGGAAAACTCTCTCGAACTTATCCGGACTATACGCAATCAGATATAAAGCAAATACTATCAAAAAAGTGTGATATATCAGTAAAGAGTATTATGGTTACAAATGGAATCAATGAGTTTCTTTATCTTTTATCTCACGTATATCACAATCAGAAAATAGGATTACTAAAAGAGGACTATACGGAATACAAAAGAGCGTTTCAAAGGAATCAAATTACTTTCTTTGATTCCATTGAACAAGTAAAGAATGTAGATGTATTTATTTGTAGTAATCCAAACAACCCCCAAGGACACAAAATAGAAGATTCTATTCTTGAAAAGCTATCACTTGAGATGTTAGTGGTAATTGATGAATCTTACCTTGAGTTTTTAGAAGATAAATATCCAACAGTAAACCAAAATATTATAAGACTTAGAAGTCTAACTAAAATATATCACTTATCAGGATTACGAATAGGGTATGTTGTAGGTGAAGAGAAACTCATAAAAGTATACAGTACGTACCAACCTACTTGGAGTGTGAACTCAGTAGCGTTATACGCTGCAAAAAAATATCTTAATGATCAAAACTTTATGGAGAAGACAAGAGCCTTCTATCAAGAAGAAACAGAGTGGTTAAAACACAAAATTAGAGAACTTGGGATTGATATACTCCCAAGTATTGCTAATTTCATGCTTTTAAGAATCTCAAGTGAAGCAATTCCGTTTTTCTTAAAAAGGGGTATTGTCGTTCGTCATACATACTCGTATCCTAATTTAAATGGAAAATATATAAGAGTTAGTGTTCAAAAGAGAAAACATAATAAATTACTAATCAAAGCTTTGAAGGAGTATCAAAATGAAAATCTATCTAATTAGACATGGAAGAACTACCGCAAATGAAGAAAAAAGGTACTCAGGGAAACAAGATGTACTTCTATCTAGAAATGGAGTAATTGAGTTAAGAAAAGTAAAAGAATCTCTTTCTCATTTAGATGGGACACCAGTATTTCTGAGTACTTTAACAAGAACGAGACAGACAAAAGATATCTTGCTTCCTAGTTCTGAAATAAAAGGGAAACTCTCTTTTATGAATGAAACCAATTTTGGAGATTTTGAGGGAAAAACATACACGGATTTAAAAGAGGATAAAAACTATCTTCGTTGGATCACGGATGTCACAAATGAAGTTCCGCTTAATGGAGAATCGTATACGGTATTTAAAAACAGAGTAATTGAGAATTTTGTAGAACATATAAAAGAATTAAATCAAGACACAGTCTATATTACTCATGGTGGTGTTATTAGAATGATAATGTCACAGTTATTAGATACTTCCAAAGACTTCTTTGAGTGGTCGATTCCAAATGGGTTAGGATATATGCTTGAGTTTAATGGAACCGACTTTGTCGGATATCAAACACTATGAAATCCATTATGGTCGCAGGGACAAATAGTGGGGTAGGAAAAACAACAGTTACTCAAGCATTACTATCGTTATTACCAAACCCAAAAGCATTTAAAATAGGACCTGATTTTATAGATCCAACTTACCATAGATACATAACAAAGAAAGATGTCCATAATCTTGATTTGTTTTGTTACAAAGATGAAGTAGTACAGTACTTGTTTGATACTTTCAAAGAAGACATCAATGTACTAGAAGGTGTAATGGGATTATTCGCAGGATTAAACCACTCAAGAGACAATTATTCAACGGCTCATATCTCAAGAGTTCTAAATACAAAAATCCTACTTGTAGTAGATGGAGAACATAAAGATACATCAATCCAAGCAGAAGTGCTTGGATATATGAAACTAGATCCTACTATTCAAATCGCAGGAGTCTTACTAAATAATGTAACTGAAGGAATGTACCATTATCTATCTGATGCTTTAAAAGAAATAGATGTCAAAACGTATGGGTATATTCCACCCCTAGACTTTAAGATAAAGGAAAGACATTTAGGGTTACTACAAGCGCAAGAAGTAAAAGACCTAGATATAAATATAGAGAAGTTAAGAGATGTCTGTAAAAAGACAATAATGATTGACGAGATACAGAGAGATTTTACTCATGATTTTCATTATGATTCAACAGATTACTTTGAAACACTTTCAGGAACGTTATCACATATAAAAGTCGCTTATACAGAAGACGAAGCCTTTAGTTTTATGTATGACACTCATATTGAAATGTTGAAGAGATCTGGAGCTGAACTAATCAAGTTCAGTCCCCTTCATGATGAAAGACTTCCTGAAGCGGATTTATATATCTTTACAGGAGGTTATCCAGAACTACATCTAGAACAGCTAATGAAGAATCATTCTATGATACAATCCATAAAAAAGACGACTAAAAAGATTTATGCTGAATGTGGTGGATACATCTACTTATCAAAGGGAATCTATATTGAAGATGAATTTTATGAGATGGTAGGACTTCATCAAGATACAATCCAAATGACAAAAAAACTAGACATTAAGCATTTTGGGTACCTTGATATTGAAACGAGTGATGGGTTTAATATCAGAGGTCATGAGTTTCACTACTCAAAACTACATAAATCAAATGAAACAAAACGATACTATAATGTAAAAAACAAAGGGTATAGTACAGGGGTAAAGAAAGACAATTTTCTTGTTGGATATCCACATATATTGTGGTTTTCAAATATAAATTATTTTATACATTTACTTGGAGGAGAAGAGTTATGAATAACAAAACAAAAAGAATTGCATTTTTAGGGGTTATGATTGCATTAAGTGGAGTGTTATCATTAATCAAGATACCAATCGCATCAGTAGGAACATTAGCATTTGACGCTGTACCAGGGTTTTTAGTAGCGATCTTAATTAACCCAATACTAGGAGGGATTGTTGCATTAGCAGGACATTTATTCTCTGCGACAATTAGTGGGTATCCACTGTCTATCATTGGACATCTTATTGTTTCAGTTTCAATGTTTGCATCAGCGTATGCACTTGGTAAAATCTTCATTAAAAAATATTCTTATACATTAGTGATTGCTTCAGTTGTAGCTATTGCTTTAAATGTATACTTATCAATGCCATTTTTAAACCTAATTTCAAATTTTCCATGGAATTTCCTTTTAACATTACAGATTCCATTATTTATCGCTAGTACCGCGAACGTTGTACTTGCGATACTTGTATATTTCTCATTAAGAAAAGTTGAGTTATAAGCAATGTTATACGTAATAAGTGGTGGAGTAAGAAGTGGGAAAAGCACCTACGCTGAATCACTTATTAGAGAGAATAAAGTTTATATTGCTACAATGAAATGGATTGATGATGAAACAAAAGTACGAATCAAACAACATCAAGAACGTAGAGGAACTGATTGGACAAATTATGAGATTTACTCAGATTTGTCCAATAGTGACGATTTCTTTGATAAAGAAATACTTCTTGATTGTTTAACCAACTTAGTAACAAATGAGTTACTTAATGGAGTAGAGCATAATGAGATCGTCCATAAAATAGTACTCGCTATAAAGGAAATAAGTAAACAAGCTAAAAAACTTGTTATTGTTACCAATAATGTGTTTGAAGAGTTCGATGATTACTCCTCACTCACTGAAGACTTTTTATCTGTATTAGGACAAGTAACTACGGAAATATGTTCCTTTTCAGATTGCATTATAGAATGTACATATGGCATATGTACACAATTAGGAGGATAATATGAAACAGTTAGGAAAATCTCTTTTAATGACAATTTCTTTTTTTACAACAATCCCAATGGTTTACATTGAATGGGATGAAAAGAGCAATAAATATATGCCCCTATTCATACCTTTAATTGGTATTATAATTGGTGGTGGATTTTATCTTGTTTTATATGTTTTAAATCTTGTAGAAATTTCTAGTTTCTTAAGTACCGCACTAATTGTTACATATTTTGTATTAATCACAGGTGGACTACATATGGACGCTTTTATGGATACTAGTGATGCTCATTTTAGCAGAAGAGATATTGAAAAGAAGTTGGTTATTATGAAAGATTCAAATATTGGTGCTTTTGCAGCTTTATATCTCGTGATATTGCTACTTATGAAAGTAGCTTTATATAATGAAGTATTCCTACATGAGGTACCAATACATATCTTGATTGTGATTCCTTTTCTTTCAAGGTTCTTTCAAACCGTATTGCTACTAAATACTCCTTTCGCAAAAGATGATGGACTAGCGAAAATGTATGGGTCTTTATCAGGAAGGTTTCAGCTTTCTTTATTCGTTTATGTTTTACTATATATAGGATACTCAATGCTCTTTTTAAGTTTATACGAGTCGATTGGACTCGTATGTGTTGCCTTTCTTTATTTCTTGATTTATAGAAGATTCTCTTTAAAACAATTTGGAGGTATTACTGGAGATATTGTAGGCGCATATATTGAAATTGTTGAAGTATTATTAGTTGGGGGTGTCGTACTTTATGGAATGCTATTATGGTGGTAGAAGTAACGGAAAACTAGATCTTGTACTACGTAAATATCAAGAAACTGATTTCTTTGACATTGATAAAGATGAGATCTGTTCAATTAGTGAATATAGAATCGTAAATAACGTTGATAGACTTATTGAGTCATGTGTAATGAAACACATGTCAATTGAGGATATTTTGAATCTCTTTCATAATGAACATATTATCATAGGAAATGATATATTAAATGGAGTAGTCCCTATTGATAAAGAACGAAGAAATTTAAGAGATCTAGTTGGAGTAATATACCAAGAGTTATCTAGAAAATCTACAAATGTATATAGAGTTACTTATGGAATTGAAACACAGTTAAAACCAAAAAGAAATCTGATAGTGACAACGGATTGTGCTGGGTCTATTGGTGAAAAGAAACAGGACAAAGTTTCTGTAGATTATCAAACTCTAGCGTATTTTACAGCGCGTAATGCCTTAATTGATATGATGAGTAAAAATGGTACACCTCAGACACTAGTTTATTCAAACTTCTGTGGTGATGAATCACTAGGTGATTTATTAATGGGTACTAATAAAGCTCTTAAAGAAGCAGAAGTAACTTGTAATATCACTGGCTCTACAGAAAGTAACTTCTCAATGAATGAATCAGCATTTTCGGTATCGTTAGTTGGATATGAAACGTTAAAAGTAGATAAGGATTACAGTTGTTACGCTGTTATAGGTATGCCTTTAGTAGGAGAAGAAGTCTTACAATATCCGGAGTTGATTGTGTCGTTAAAAGAAGTAGAAATACTTAGGAATCATCCAAGTGTTTCTAAAGTACTACAGATTGGATCAAAAGGAATCAACGATCGCGCAAAAACAGTCTTGAATTATACATTCGAATCCGATATGATAGACTTAAATAAGTCAGCAGGTCCTTCGACATGCGTTCTTGTTGAATGCAAGGACTTAGATATTCTGAAAAAAATAGTGAAAACACAAATTACAGAAATTCAAAGAGGATAATTATGCATAAATACAAATATGTTCAAAACAAGGAATGTCCATTTTTTCCATGTCATGAAATGGATAAAGAGAAGTTTAATTGTTTATTTTGTTATTGCCCTTTATACACATTAGGAGATAAATGTGGTGGGGATTTTTATTACTTAGAAAATGGAATAAAGAGTTGTGATAAATGTACCAAAACGCATCATATTGATACAGCGTTTGATCATGTAATGTCACATATCAATGAAGTTTTGGAGTTAGCGAAAAAAGAATAAAAAAAGAGCGAGGATTATGTATAATCTTCGCTCTTATATTTTATACCTTGATAACTTTGTCTTTTACGTAATTCTTTATCGATTTCATTCATGACTATAAACTTTTTTAAGCTCCACTGTGGCTCAATTAATAGTTCTTTTGGACTATCTCCGGTAATTCTATGAATGATGATATTTGGATTTAGAAGTTCTATTTGATCTACCACAATATCCTTGTATTCATCTAGTGTGAGTATTTTAAAAGGATGTAGCTCATATAGATACCCTAGTTTTGTTTTCTTCATAACATGTAGTAAATGGATTTTAATACCTTGAATGTCTTGAGTATTCACAAACTTTGCTGTTTCAATCATATCTTCTTTTGATTCTATATGGAATCCATTAATAATATGCACGACAACATTGATGTTTCTTTTACGTAGTTCTTTCACTGCTTTTTCAAAACATTCTAGTGAATGAGCACGGTTGATAAACTCACTTGTTTTTTCGTGAATCGATTGTAAACCTAGTTCTACTTGTAAATAGGTTTTCGTACTTAGTTCTTCAAGTAAATCATAGATATCGTCATTTAATGCATCGCAACGAGTTGCGATACTAAGACCTACGATCTTTTCATCTAATGATAATGCATCATAGTAGAGTTTTCTCAGTTTATCTATAGGACCGTATGTATTCGTATTAGCTTGAAAGTATGCAATGTATAATGCGTCGCTCCATTTTTGGCTCATCATGTCTTTCACTTGCTTGAACTGGATATGTAATGGATCACTTTTATTCCCTGCGAAATCACCACTTCCACTTTCAGTACAGAAGATACAACCACCTGTTGCTTTCGACCCATCTAGGTTTGGACAAGTGAAATCTCCGTTTAGGGATACCTTAAAAACCTTCTTACCAAACTTGTGTCGATAGAAAGCATTTAATGTGTTATATGGTTTTTCTTTTGTCATTAAATTCATATGTTACACCTCTTCATCATTTTAACACAAATTTGGTAAATTCTATGTTATAATAACTCAAGGTGATGAATTATGTATACAAGATTTTATAATAGTATAATTTCTCCGAGAAATTTAGTAGAATTTAGAAATGACTCTCTATTTAGAGTGTTTTCTTATGTGTTGCTTTTTGCGCTTTTATTAAGTACGAGAACAATTATAGATGTTGCGACATTTGATGGGATGACTCATGCTACAAAAGAAGCAATTATCGCAGATATTAATGATGTAAATGAAACGTGTGCTATTGTGGATAGTTCTTTGGATTGTGAAAAGAAGGAAATGACTTTAGTTTATACTGCTTCATTTATGAGTTTTTATACGGATTCTTTTGATAATTGGAATCCTAGTGTTTATCAAGAGACTGCATATAACTTTGTGATTCATGGATCACAGGTTCATTTAGTTGTTTCTGGACAAGACGTAACACAAATTCCTTTGTCTGATTTTCCTGAGGAGTTCCAAAACTTTGATTTTAGTTTAAGAGATACAGATCCTACTGCGTTCTACGATACAATCTTTAATGCGTTAGATGATTATATGATGGATACAAAAACGGTCTGGGGTAGTGTTTTAATTGTGTTTGATTTTGTAAGTAACTTAGTTATGTTCTTATTGTTTATTCTATTAAGTACATGGATGTTACGTATGAGATTTAGAGAAATTAAGTTTAAACAGTTATTTACAATGACGGCGTATTCTTCTACAGCGTTATATGTAATCTTAATTATTAATAGTTTATATAACTTAAGTTTCTTCATTGTTCTAATTCTATTATTTGTTGCGATTAGACAGAATTCTCAGTTATCAGCTGAATTATATCGAAGATTAACGAAAAAGCCTTGATAACGAAAAATGTGTATGTTATCATACATTATATAAATACGATGAACTAGAAGTAGTAATTAAATTAAAACTGATAGAGACCTATTGTTTGGTGGAAAATAGGAGTGAGTCATTTAATGAATTAGTCTAGGGAGTAGTGCATGTCCAGGTTCGTCAAGCTTGCACCGGAATCTCACGTTACGAGGTTAAGAGTCTAGAAGTAATTCTAGAAACCAAGGTGGTACCGCGGATTATACAAGTTCGTCCTTTATTTAAGGACGGACTTTTTTTATTATATAAAGGAGTGAAAACAATGGAATACAATCACAAGCAGATTGAAAAGAAATGGCAAGACCATTGGTACGACAACAAGCGTTTTGAAGCGATTGATTTTGATTCAAAACCAAAGTATTATAGCCTTGTAGAATTCCCATATCCAAGTGGAGTAGGAATGCATGTTGGGCATATTAGAGCGTACTCAAGTTTAGAAGTAATTTCTCGTAAGAGAAGAATGGAAGGTTATAATGTATTATTCCCAATCGGGTTTGATGCGTTTGGTTTGCCGACTGAAAACTACGCGATAAAAACAAATACTCATCCACGAGTAGTAACAGATAATAACATCGAAACATTCTTAGATCAATTACGTCAAACTGGTTTCAGTTTTGATTTTGATCGTACGGTTGATACTACAGATGAAGATTATTATAAATGGACACAATGGATCTTTGTTCAATTATTTAAAAAAGGTCTCGCTTTTAGAGATAAAACATATGTAAACTACTGTCCAAGTTGTAAAGTAGTTCTTTCTAATGAAGACTCTCAAGGTGGAAAATGTGACCGTTGTGATACCCCAGTAGTGCAAAAAGAAAAAGATGTTTGGTTCTTAAAAATTACTGAATACGCAGAAAAACTACTTCAAGGATTAAATGATCTTGAAACACTTCCACGTATTCGAATTGAACAAGAAAACTGGATTGGAAAATCAACAGGAGCACATGTTGATTTTAAAGTAAAAGATACAGAAGAAGTTCTAAAAGTATATACAACAAGACCAGATACACTATTTGGAGCAACATTTATGGTTATCGCTCCAGAACATGACATCTTAAAACGTCAAGAAGCCATTATCAAAAACATGGATGATGTAAAAGCATATCAACTAGAAGCACAAAAGAAAACAGAGTTCGAACGTGTTGAACTAGCAAAAGATAAAACAGGTGTACGTCTTGATGGACTATCTGCGATCAACCCAGTTAACGGAAAAGAAATTCCTATTTTCGTAGCAGATTACGTAATGATTGGGTATGGTACAGGAGCAATCATGGCAGTACCTGCACATGATACAAGAGACTATGAGTTTGCTACAAAATTTGGATTAGACATTATTGAAGTAATCAGTGGTGGAGATATTACAAAAGAAGCCTACACTGATACGGCTGAAGGAACGTTAGTGAACTCAGGTTTAATTGATGGTTTAAGTGTTGCGGACGCGAAAGTGAAAATCATCGAGTTCTTAGAAGGTAAAGAAATCGGAACCAAAGCCACAAACTACAAAATGAAAGATTGGGCATTCAACCGCCAACGTTATTGGGGTGAACCAATTCCAATCATTCATTGTGAGACTTGTGGAATGGTACATGTACCAGAAGAAGAGCTTCCACTAGTACTACCAACTATAGAAAAGTTTGAACCAGGTGAAGATGGACAAAGTCCACTAGCGAATATTCCTGAGTTTGTAAATACAACATGTCCTAAATGCGGGAAACCAGCAAAAAGAGAAACAGATACTATGCCTCAATGGGCTGGTAGTAGCTGGTACTTCTTACGTTACGCTGATCCGAAAAATGACGCAGCACTCGCAGATATGGATAAACTAAAATACTGGCTACAAGTAGACTGGTATAACGGTGGAATGGAACATGTTACACGTCACGTTATTTACTCGAGATTCTGGCATCATTTCCTATATGATATTGGAGCAGTTCCAACAAAAGAACCATATAAAAAACGTACTGCACAAGGTATGATTCTTGGTGAAGATGGAGACAAAATGTCAAAATCAAAAGGAAACGTAGTAAACCCAGTAGAAATCATTGAAGAGTTCGGGGCAGACACATTACGTCTATACATCCTATTCATCGGAGATTATGAGCAATCAACTCCATGGAACCCAAGTGGTGTAAAAGGAGCTCGTAGATTCTTAGATAAATTAGCACGTCTTGAAGATAAACTTACAGATGAAGCAAATGACAACTACCAAACAGAACTACATAAAACAATCAAAGCAGTAGGAAACGACATGGAAAATGTAAAATTCAATACTGCAATTGCGAAACTTATGAGTTTAGTAAATGTTTTAAGCAAAGAGAAAACAGTAAACAAAACTGATTTCGAAACAGTGCTTAAAATTGTTTACCCATTCGCTCCTCACATTTGTGAAGAACTATGGGAACGTCTTGGACATAAAGAAGATATGGTATATGCATCATGGCCAAAATATGATGAATCTAAACTAATAGCCTCTACAATTGAAATCGTCGTTTCAATTAACGGTAAAGTACGAGATAAAATCGTTATCGCAGTCGATACACCAAAAGACGATGTCCTAGCACTAGCAAAACAAGCAGAGAAAATTATCCCTCTACTAGAAGGAAAAACAATCCGTAAAGAGATTTACGTACCAAACAAATTAGTAAACCTAGTAGTAAGCTAAAGAGAGTTCAATTGAACTCTCTTTTTTTTACCTATTTTATTAATGAATTAAACCTATATGTAACAACATATAAGTGATATAATGTTCATAAGAGTACCAATGTGTAAGGAGGAGTCAATATGACAATTATATATATTTTATTAGGTGTTTTAGGAGTACTAGTACTTTTATTATTAGTCGCATTAGTAAACACATTTTTAATCGAGGATAAGAGTAGTAATCAACCAATATCAATAGATAAAGAAAAGTCTGAAATCTACGCAAAAGAATTAAGTGAAATGATTCGTATTAAAACGTTATCCTATGATAAGGAAAAAAACAATACAGATGATTTCAAGAAACTACAAACTAAAATGAAAGAACTATTCCCACATCTTTATAAAGAGGTAGAAGAAGTCGTATTCGACAGTGCTTCTATGTTATTAAAATGGAATGGGAAAAATAGTGATAAACCAATGGTCTTGATGGCACATCAAGACATTGTCCCAGCGAACATTGAAGACTGGGATGTAGATCCTTTTGGTGGTGTTATAACTGAAGATGATATTATAGGTAGAGGAACACTAGATACGAAATGTACACTATATGCGTTCTTTAAAGCGATTGATGAGTTAATTGAATCAGGATTTACCCCAGAACAAGATGTATATTTATCAAGTTCATCAGATGAAGAAACAAGTGGAGAAGGAGCCTTAGAATCTATTAAAGAACTTGAGAAGAGAGGAGTAACACCTCACTTCGTTTTAGATGAAGGTGGAGCGATTGTTTCAGGAGCACTCCCATCAGTTTCAAAACCAATGGCGTTAATTGGTGTATTAGAAAAAGGCTATGTGAATTTCAAGTTCACCGCAAAGAGTAGAGGAGGACATTCATCTACCCCACCTAAAAATTCACCAATTGCGCGTTTAAGCGCATTTGTTCATCAAGTAGAATCAAAGTTTCCACTTAAAACAAAAATGATCCCAGAAGTTGCTGATATCTTTAAGAATGCAGCACCTGCGATGAGTTTTCCAATGAGATACTTATTCGGAAATATGTGGTTATTTAAACCACTTATTACATTCTTGCTTCCTCGCATTAATCCGTTTGGAAGAGCATTACTTTCAACTACCATTGCCTTTACGATGCAAAAAGGTAGTGACGCAGAAAACGTTATTCCCAGTGATGCGTACGTTATGGCGAACTTACGTATTCATCCAATCCAAAATATTGAGGATACATATAATGTACTAAACAAAATTGCACAAAAATATGACATTGAAATCTCAGTCTCAGGAGAAAGAGAAGCCTCTCCTATCTCAAAAACAAATAATGAGCAATACAAATACTTAACAGAAACCATCATTAAGAACTTCCCAGACGTTATTGTAAGTCCATATGTAATGCTTGGAAGTAGTGATTGTCGTTTCTTTAGTGAAATAACAGATTCTGCTTATCGCTTTAGTCCAACAAGAATGAACAACGACGAACTAGGTAAAATCCACGGTAACAACGAATCTATTAGAAAATCAGCTCTAACAGAAGCAGTAGTCTTCTACAAAGACTTAATATCAAACTATAAGTAAATACTAGAACTAATATATCGTTTATTTAGAATAAACAACAACGAGCCGTATCACTTTTAGTTGCAACATATGACATACACAGCATAACAAAGCCCTGTTGGGCTTTTTCTTTTGGGACTTATATGACCTGTTATTTGTAATAAGTTATGATATAATATAAATAAGAACAGTAGAGGGAAAATTATGCAATCCTCTTTTGAGGGTTGTTTTCTAGGAGGAATTAAAATGAATGACTATATGACATATATTCTGGAAAAGTTGAATCAAATAAGTAGAGAAGTAACATTTGCTAACAAAGTAAAACTATATAACAAGAACATTATCGCTGAAAACCTAATTCTTAATCTCTTTAATACTGTTTACGATTATAATTTAGATAACATAAATAAAATAAACCCTAACTCGGTTTCAATTGATCTAGGAGATAAGATGAATAGTGTTGCTATACAGGTTACTAGTAATTCTACAGCGCGAAAAGTTAAAGACACTATTGAGAAGTTTATAGATAACGATTTGTATAAAGAATATCAGCGATTGGTTATAGTAAATATAACTACAAAGGGTGGTACAAGAGCTACTTATGATACAGAGGGAAAGTTTGCATTCAACAAACGAAAAGATATTAAAGACTTGAGTGATGTCGGTAAGTTCATCTCTATGATTACTGATTTAGACAAGCTAAAGGAAATTGAAAAATTACTAAGATTCTATTTTGATGAGATTCCAACAAAAATGGATATTTTTTGGGAATCGTCGGACTTAATTATTCGTGATACTAAAATTTACTTGGGACGTGATGATAAAGATGTTGTTTCTAGAAAAGACATTATAGATTTTGAGAGAAATGATTTATTTATTATTAAAGGAAAATCTGGTAGTGGCAAATCAGCTTTTGTAAAAATAAAGTTAGAAATGCAAAAATTGTTAGATAAAAACAGTGTCCTTTGGATTAAGGGATATGATGAATCAATTTCAGATAAACTTTCTTTTGCAATTCATTCACAAGTGTATAGTTGTATCATTTTTGATAGTTTCGAACAAGTAGTTGAGAATAAAAAACTTACAGCGGTAACAAGCTATGTAAAGGACTTGCTAAAAATAAAGACTAGTGTAGTTATTTGTGTAAGGGATTATAACTATCCAATTACAGATATCCATTTTACAGATGTTGATACAAAAAAAGTACTTGAGATAAATGAGTTCTCTAATGAAGAGATTAAACCGATACTTAAAAAGCATAATCTAGAATATATTAGTGTAGAATTAAAAGAAATTCTCAGGAATCCTTTTTATCTTAATTTTGTATTACTTATTGGTAGTAATGTGGGTCTATCAAGTTTGATGAATGAGTATGATGTCATAAATCATATCTGGTCTATTATGACAAAAAAAGATACAAGTAGTTATCCTGGAAACTCTGAATGTTTATATAAGATAGGAGAATCATTAATAAAAAAAGATGATAGACAAGTCTCTGATATTTGCACTCCCATTATATTACATAATTTGAAGGTAGATGGAGTGTTAGTTGAAAAAGAAGGAGTCTATGTATTTAGTCACGATAAGTTTTATGATATAACTTTAATGAAGTTTTTGGATAAGCAGTTTGCTCAGCAAGGCAGTAGTGTTGAAGGACTGGTTTCTGTACTGAACATAGAGGGTGTAAACAGGGCCTTTTTGCTGTGGATTGAGTATAAAATGATACAAGGGGACATAAACTTTTATAAGAGTTTGTATTCATATGTAAAGAATGAAAGTATTGATGAAATCTCTAGACACAATGTGTTAATTAGCACTGTTAACTCATTGTACTTTCATATGTTCTTAAAAACTAATAAAGATGATCTAGTTAGTAATAAAGAATTAATCGGTATAATGTTTAATGTTGCTAAAGTACTACCAAGTAGCTTTGTTTTAAGAAATATTGAGTCTAGAACAAAAAAAGGTACATTTTTTATCCCAATCAAGGTGATGCCCTCTATATATTTGCTAGATTTTTATAATAATCATTTAGAGGATAATGATTTGCATAAAGAAGTTGTTTCTGTCCTAATTACAATTAACCAGACATGTCAATATTTTGGAACTTTTTATGATCATTATGCGCGTGTTATTATGAAATCATTTAAGAAGTCATATAAGAAACTTTTTAGTTCTTATAGAGATAATGATTCGAAAAAGGACTTTATTTCTATATGGTGTAATTTTCATAAAGGGGATTTGGATTTTGTTGATCAAATAATGACAAACCTTATTGATCAAAGGGATAATGGATTAAGTAGAGAAGTGTTCAAACGTGTAACTGAACCCAATGGGTACTTTCTACCTAAAGAATTTATAGAGCGTTACTATTCAATAGTCCGTGAAATATTGTATAATTTTACCCTAAATGGATATTCAGAAGAGAAATTAACATATTATAGATATGATGATATGGAATCTTTATATGGAGTTTATGAATATTCAAGTTCATTTAGGAACGAAAGTTTTGCAAACAATAATTTACTGGTAATGCTGAGATTTGATATGAATAGCACTGTCGATTTACTGCTAGATATTTTTAAAGAAGTTGTAAATAATGTGAAAAATTCAGAAGCGAAAAAAGGACTTAAAGATTTTAAGTTTACATACAAAGGAGTTTCTAGAGATTTAGTAGAACTCAATGATATAAGTTTTATGTATGCTTATAGAGGAACAAGTTCGAGTTCGGTTCCTGCTATTTTGAAAAGCTATCTTATGAGTTTTGAATACTTTTTATTGGAATGTGAAAAAGAGAACACAAATATTGATTTAGTTATAGAAAAGATAATGCAATCTGCAAATAGTTTACTATTAATATCCCCTGTAATCAGTATCTTCTTGAACAACCCAGTTAAGTATATGGACTACTTAATTGATTTACTTAATACTTATGAAATACTTTACTTTGATTTATCAAGACCTGCAGTCGAGCAATTTCGTCTTGTAGTTCCTTCAAAATATAATGATGTTAACAAGAAACATACTGAGATGCATAGAAATAGAAGCCAAAGAATATTTGATGTATTATTTGATATTCAGGTCAACTATAATCTAGAAGACATTGGATTAGAAATCTCGAATGCATTAACTAGTTTAGATGAGTCTATACCAACTTCAAAAACAAAGAATAATCATTTACTCAGAGTTGTAAAATCACATACTCAAAGTTCTAATTATATGAATTTTGAAAAGAAAGAAAAGAAGGGTGATTATTATATTTATGAGAAGAAAGTAAAAGACAAAGAATTTGAAGATCTATTGAAAAAAGGTCAAGAAGAAAACTTATCGTTAAGAAAGCCTTTAGATTTACAAATGAACTTGACAAAAATCTTGGATAGTAATAATCCGAAAATGGCAATTGATGAGTTACTAATGTACTTAGAGCAAATTGAAACTAAGAATGTATATAAGGATTTTGGAATTGATATTAATCATGAGTTAATCAGTCTTATTCTCTTAAGAGATTATACGATAAATGAACAGTTGAGAACGGAATCAATAACTTCAATTAAAAAGTATATTAATGACCATATATCAAGTCATCAAGCACCTTTGATATCACATAAACACCTAGTAGATAGTTTAGAAAGGCTCGATGATGATAATTTGACTGAAAAGTACATTAGATTCTTGGTTCATCAAAATACTGGTGGATTCATAAACTTAAGAGATGAAATTAAGACATCATCATATCTATCTAAGTTTATCAAGAAAATCACCAATAATATAATCAAAGAATTTTATTTAGAATTGACATATGATGGTTCAAAAATCAGGTATAATCTCACTAAACCTGAAGAGAGCATGATAGCAAAAATTATAAGAGGATGTAAGGCATATTTATTTAACTTAATGAGATACACAAATTTTGATTATTATAGCAGATTATTAGTTGAGGAGTTATTCTTTTTCTCGAGTATTAAGGAGAAGACTACAAAAAGATTATCTGGATTAGCTAAAAAGTGTTATAAGATTTATATTCTTGAAGAATCTCCTAATGATTTTGAGTTAATGAATAAAATTGCAGATTATGTTGTAAAAGATATCGACTTAATGAACGAAATTACCACCGATATTTTTACTGTGAGCACTAGAAGAAGTTACGAGTTTCTAAAAATGCTAACTGACTCAATGATTAAATATATTATAAACAATGAAAACTCAAACATTATGGTAAAATTTATAGATACTAATGCAAAACACTATAACAATCATCTTATGAATTATAAAGAAAATAGAGATGTTGTTGCATCGTTGCAACATCTTATTGGATATTGGGCATATTGGAACTCATATTTGACAAAAACTCCTTTGTTTGATGATATCGATGCACTAATGAAAAGGTATTTGATTTTTGAGAATACTAAATACACTTACTATGCAGTAGCATTCAATATAAGAAAATTTCCAGACACTTTCAACTCACAAGATGTTTTAAGATTAGAAGATTATACAACTGAAGATACATTGAATTATAGTAGCACAGAGTATTTTATCACTGAATCATTAGTTCAAGTAATTGAGAATGATGAGGAACTAACTATTGAGCAGAATAAAAAAATTATAGGAATGCTAAACAGATTGATTATTGATTGTAGCTCAGTTAAAGCTTACTTGTATAAGATAATTTTAAATTCTAAACATTAATAGAGATTTTGGAAGGTGATGAAATTGAGAATATTTGAGAAACTAGAAGAATATAATGTTACTATTACAAATCAGGAGAAGATGTTGAGATATTTGAGTGAAAAAAGTCACTATAGATACAATCTTATTTTAGAGAAACTTATGAAATATTGTCCTGATTTATCTGATACTAATTTGCATGATTTTTACAGGTATGATATCCGTCTAAGAAGATTGTTGTTTAAGTATTTAACGGCTTATGAAATTAGCTTGAGAGGTAGAATTTTAAACTCAATTTCTGAGGGATTTGAAAGGGTAGAGAGTTTATCTTTTGGGCAATTGATAGATCAGTACTATTCTGATCAAAAAGACTTGTCAAAAGTAAAAGACCTAAGAAATTTAATATTCCATCATAGAATGATTCAGTTAGAAGATGAGGTTAAGGTAGTAAGTATATTAGACATAATGCTGCGAGATTTAAACAGAGATAAGTTTTACAATGAGTTAGAAAGATTAAAAGAAGAGCTTTCATTAATTAAAGCATTTACAATTATTGATGGAAGTATAAAATATGATTATGTAAGGAGAGATTAAATGTTTGATTTTGAATATGTAAGTAAAGATGAGTATATGCCTGAAAAGGAAGACTTGATATCGATTATATCTGATGTACAAGATGTAGTGAGAGAATATTTTACATTCACGTATAGGTTTATCGGAAGTTCAAGTAGAAATATGATTACATGTGATTATTCTCAAAATATCGGTTATGATTTTGATGTCGATATTGATGTGAATGATGATGAAGAAAACTATACTGCAAAAGAAATTAAGACTATTTTAATGAATGCATTCAATGAAGTTAACAAAAACACAAAATATGGAAACTGTAAAGATTCTACTCGAGTATTCACCATAAAAGCAGTAAACACTATTGAAAGTAGAATAATGCATTCATGTGATTTTGCTGTTATCAACGACTGTTCAGATGGAAGAAGACAATACATACATCACAATAAAACTCAACAATCCTATTATTGGGAATATAAACACCAAGGTTATTATGAGTTACCAATAAAAGTTAAGTGGTGTAAAGACAATAACCACTGGACTGAGGTTCGAGAAAAGTATATTGATAATAAAAACAATAATAATGATTCTCATAAACATTCAAGCGCTATTTATGCGGAGACCATAAATCAAATATGTAACAAATATGGATATAATAGTTAAGATATTGAGGATATTACATTTATGAGTAAATATATGAGAAGAGAGTTAGAGAGATCAAAAGTAATTAAAATTCTTGCTTCTGCAAGTGAAGAGCTATATTGGGATATTTATTTAAGGTATTTTGATATTTTGAAAGACTTTGACATTATTTATGTTGATAATAAAGCAACAGACTATGGCAAACTTATGAAAGATTTTTTTCATTTAGAGAACGGACTGATTTCATCATGTTTTCATTCTGATAAATTAAAATTTATTAATGAGAAAGTGTTTTTAAATAATCTTAATGAAAACGATACAAAGATATTTACATCCTTTGACATTGAACTTGATACTAATGTAGTTTCTGAATTGGATAAGTTAAGAAGAAAAAAGTCATATAATACTGCATATAAAAATGACCTTTTATCATTAACTAAAAGAAGAAACGTTCATAGTACAATAAGTATTGGACCCTATCTAAGTGAAAACTATTATAATAACGGATATGAATTAAATGAAACTATGATAGATGTATATTATAATTTCCTTTTGACACTTAACAAAAACTCTTGTGATAGTTTTGTAGACGCAGTAAGAGACTCGAAAATGCAGACTGAGCAATTTATAGATTTTTATAAAAATGAATACAAAGATAAATTTGTTTTTGAAGTGCATAATAATCTTTATAAGGCAATCTATCTTAACCTACTAAAAATGGTTCAATTGAATAGGACTGAAATATCAATAGAAGAAAAAGTATTTGAAATGTTTAAGTTTCAAAATGAGAAAATGTATAAATATCTACTTGGTGAAATGAACATTGCTATTAGATTCTTTGAAGAAAAGTATAATTTTGCATTCTTTAGCAAGTTACAGAATCCAAAAAAAGAAAAATTAATAAGTTTTATTAAGAATATGGCATGGGATATTTATCATTTAAGAAACATGGAAGTGACTATTTCTCTCATGGAGTTTGATGGTGTTGATTTTGTTTTCCCAATGTTATTCTCGTTTGATAGAAAATTCAACGAGTTAAGAGAAAGTATAGGCTTAAGATTATATATCAATGACAAAACTTCATACAACTTTTATCCTTTTTATAAAGAAGATAGATTTAATAAGTATATTGATTTGAGTAAAATGAGAAAAATGAGAAATAAAAAAGCGAAAAAGAGAAGAATAAAAAAAACAACAAAGATTAATTATGAAAAACTAATCGCACATTATGAAAATGAAGTAGTTGAGGTCTACTTTGAAGAATAAATAAAGTTCTTACGAATTTGCAGATTTATAACGTTAGTCCTAAACACAAAAGTTATGGATTAAATGATTTTTTGGGTCCTATATGACCTACAGATAAGTTTTTAATAATGCTATACTAAAATAGTATTCGAAAAACCAATTAAAAATAGCCTATGGAGGGATTATGAAAAAAGATGAGTTAATGTATACATATGCTTATGATGCATATAATTGTCAGCTTAAAAGGAAAAAAGAGATTAGAGATAGGAGTTATCTATTATTTGCTTTAAGTACACCGATTTTTATTTCTTTGACTACCTACACCCTGACAAACCCAGATGATTATGTATATACAGGATTAAAAATATTTCTATTAATAATCGCAGGTTTATTATTTGTTCTTTCTTTATGTTGTTTCTTTTTAATATTTTTGCCATCTAAGCAAAATTCATTTATAACTGAGGATGTCTTAAATGACACAAAGACAATAATTAATCCTGATGATTTGGTTGGATATTTTAAGTACAAGAATTACGAAGATTCATTCGAAGATTTTAATAAAACCGAACTAAATCCTGATGAAATTGACGAGGCTAGAGAGTTTTTAGCATTAAGATTTTTTTCAAATGTTTACAGTGAGTTGTTTAATTGTTATGCAAAAACACTGTTTTTGTTTAGAAAATATTTTTTCGGGTTTGTAATTCTTGATATTCTTTCACTGCTCGTTTTAGCAGTAACTACAGGTTTATAAAAATGAAGAAAAAAATATTGAATACTACTACAGGGAAAAAACCAAAGGTGATTCCTGTGCAACCAAATCCAGTACCGAAGACCAAGACAAGAAAAATTATCGACAGTGCAATGGAGGTGAAAAGAGATGATAAAAAAGGTCAATGATCTAAGACGCTTTAGAAATAACCCAAAACCCGAACCTAGACCTATACCACCACAACCAAATCCGAAACCAAGTCCACCAAAACCCTTAACTGAAGGTGTTGATCCAACTAACAGACCCCGTTAATTTAGTGAATCTATTGATATTAATATAATATTTGAATGATATATATTTACTAATTAGTTGCAACTAAAAGTGTTACGACGAGCCGTATCACAAATAATTCCAACTTATGACATACACATCATAACAAAGCCCTTTTGGGCTTTTTCTTTTTGGTGCCTATATGACCTGTTATTTATAAAAAGGTGTGATATAATATAAATAATAAACAATAAGGGGAAAATATTATAGTCCTCATATGAGGGCTTTTTTGGAGGATAAATATGAAGATTGAGTCAATTAAGAATATTGGGTGTTTAAGAGATGTTAGTCAAACAGATTTTGGTCAGTTCTCGTTTATTTACGGTTTAAACGGAGTTGGAAAGTCAACTTTGAAGAAGCTCATTGTGGAGTCATTTAAAGAAAAGGGAAGAATGAAACAGTCTTTTGGGATGAGTAGTACAAAAGCATATGCAAAATTGAAAATTCTGAATAAAGAAGCTGAGTTCATTAAAGGTAAAATTAAGACTCCTATCAATAATATAAATCTTCATGTTTTTGATGATGAGTATATTAGTGAGACGATTTTTGAGAATGGAATCATTAAGGATTCCAACAAGGTAAATTATTATAACCTTTTTGTTGGAAAAGGCGTTTCTTCTAAGGTTCGCAATCTCAATGATAGGGCTATGCAAAATCAAATTTATTGTAAAAATGTTAGTGATGTTGTAGAAGTATTAAAAGTGGAAATGGAATTAATAAAAAACGTATTTCAAGAGTTTGATAAGGTTAATAAAATACTTAAAAAGAGTATTTATTCAATAGATTTGGAAAGTGATCTGAAAATAGAAGTCTTAAAGAATATTAGTGACCTAGGTGAAACTGAGGTAAGATGGTTGAAATCTGGAGAGGAACTTAGTAAGAGCGATGAAATATGTCCCTACTGTGGACAAGATATATCTGAGGAGTTAAAAGAAAATCTAATAGATAGATATAGGGAACTAAACATTGTTCATAGTCATTATGATGATGAGATAATCTCTTATTTAGATTACTATATTAATCAGATTGACGTTCTTTTAAACTCGAATAACTTGTATTATATTGATGTCGAAGAGAAAAATATACGAGATAACTTGATAGAACTGTCTAATGCATGTAAGAGAAAAGTCGAAGATATCTATAGAGTTGTTAAGACAAGTAAACCAACCTCCTTTGGATCAGTTACAAAAAAGATAACTTTCATAGAAAATCAAATACTAGCCTTAGAGAAAGTGGTAGATAAATTTAAGATTAAGGATATGTTTAGTATTGTGATTGACTCTGATGCTGAGAAAAAATATATAAATCTTAGATCAAGCATAAGGAACCTTTTTGTTAATGAAAATATAGCTTTGGAGTTCCTTTCAGAGGTTTCGAAAATCAGAAGGACTGCATTCGACTGTGAGAGTAGGATTAAAGATATCAAAACAAATCAGGCAAGTTTAATTAATAGTAATGTTGATTTTATAAATAGAAAATTCGATGAGTATGATTTTGATTATATGTTATCTATGATAGATGTAAAGCATAAGGTACTGTCAAAATCGAATGACTTTTTACTGAATCTAAAACTTACTCCAAAAGGTATTAATAAGACATCAATCAATCTGGAATCTAAAAAGATTAAAGAATGTTTGAGTGAAGGTGAGAAATCAATTGTAGCTTGGGTGATGTTTCTTTGTGATATTAGGCAACAGTTAAGCAGTAAAAGACACTTCATTATTTTAGATGATCCAATTTCGAGCTACGATGCATTTAGAAGGTTCAATTTAATATATGATTTAGAGGAAGTATTCATCAAAAACTCAACAGAAAAAGAACTGCTTTTATTGACACATGAAAAGAGTTTTACAAATTCAGCTCAGTTCATCAATAAAATGAATTTCTTTAATTTGCAAGACAATGTTTTCAATAAAATAAACCCTTCCCAAATTATAGAAAATGATCTGATGACTGACATAGAATTCATTCGAGACCATTTAGTCTTAAATAATGATGAATCTTTAATCGAGTTCATTGTTCGAAGTAGAAATTTAATTAATTACTCATTTATGAAGGTTGAATTATTGGGAACGAAGAATTTTAATAAAGTTAAGTATGAAGAAAACTATGGATATGCATCTGAAATACTTCATATGAGAAGTCTTGTTTTACCGGAATCCTATATTGCGTATGTGGAACGAGAGTTCTATAAAATAGTTCGTAATACTATAAAAATAGATCACTCTAACTTAGACCTAACAAACATAGATATATCTGCTCTGCTACCTTGTGTAACTGATAATCCTTACATTAATAGAGTAATTATCGACAAGTACTTTCAAGATGTTTTGGATAGCAATGGGGTAAACTACACTTCAACTGCAACTACAGGTAATCTATTAAATTTAGCTGAAGTTTTCATTGATACCGAGAAGGTACGCAAGGCAAGATTAATTATTCCGATTTTGAATATATTTAATCATCCAAACCTGAACTATGGGGTAAGGAGAATAGATATTGATTTGAAGAAAAGAAAACTTGTCAGTGATGTTGTTCAGGAAATTATAAGATAGGATTTGTTATACATGACTAAAAAAGAAAGAGAAGAGACATTTACCCTAATAGCGAAAATGTGTGAGGATGTAAAGAGATGGGTTAACCATTCGAAAAGCGGATATAGAAGATCAGAAGAGACTTTGGAAGAGTTTGATGTATTATGGAATACAATTAATATGAACGTTATAGATTTTGAACTTACAGTTGAAAGAACAGAGTTTCAAGAAGACTTTTTGAATATGATTAAATATGAAGGTAAATTGATTAGAGTTCATCAAAAATACGATAACAAAAAACTACATTTTGGTATTGATGAAACACATCATTACGTTGGATGGACAAAAGCTGATAAGGCAGCAGATATCTATTGGTTTTATGATTCAAGTACAGGGATTGTAATCGAAAGTGAAACAGCACTAGGTGAATATGGAATAGATTTGAATGGATTTAGTGAGTTTGTGAGAAAATACTTTTATCCGAAATACTATTTAGGAACTCCTGCAATAACAGGAGAGATGGAAGTTGTATATCATTTGAGATATAAGAACATCAAGGCAATTAAAGAAAACATATATGAGGGAGATGATTCTAAGAATGAGTAAAACTGGTTTCAATGATGAAATGATTATAAAAAAGGTAAAGAAAGAGTTGGGTCAACTTGGGTTAGAGTCGAAGAACTACATAATCTTATTACTATCAAAAGTTCAAATGACTGTTGATGGGGAGGAAAAAACTGGAACCTATATTGATTGTAGTAAAGAAGACAAAAATATTGTTTATGAGAATCGAGAAGTTAATATATTGGGTAAGAGATTGATTTGTCTAAATCGTGACCGTTTAAGAAATTACTATAATGATAATGATGATTTCAGCACTAAATTTGCAGTTGCACATGAGAGTTATCATGCATTTCAGCACTTTATTTATAGAAAACATAAGTATAATGAGATGTCAACCGACAATATCTATGAAAAATTTGAAATCACCAAGTTTGAGTTGGAAGATTGGATTAACGTTATTGAGAACTATAAAAAATATTATACTCCTAACTGCTCACTAGAAGACTCAGCTAATCACTATGCTAAAATAAGATCGATGCAACAGTAATAATGAAGAATCTATATTAAGCTATTTGGTTATTATTAGTTTTTTATTAAAAAAAGTTGCAACTATAAGTGATACAACGAGGTGTATCTTATTCAGTAAAATAAATCGAAATAAGTTATATAAAAATGAAGAATAATAGAATTGATCAATGACCTAGGTTGTTGATCTTTTTTTAGTATCAAAAACGTCTGAAATACCACTTTTTTTATTTTCTTTATTTTCTTTATTTATCTTTAAACAAAGCCCAGTAAAGCGTTTTCATTATTTGTAAAAATCAATAGGTATTTAGAAAAATTCTTGGTATAATAGTTTTAAAATGAAACTTTTCAAAGGAGGTAGATTCAAATGAGTTTAGAACAAAGTCTTGACAAAGAAAAAGAAACACTCCTCTATAGTGCTTTGGAAGTGGCAAAGAAGTCCCCAGGACCACTAATGCCTACTCTTCAAAAAGCACAAAAGATATTTGGTTGTGTTCCAATTGAAGTTCAGAAAATAATTGCATCTGAACTTAAATTAAGCATTTCCAAAATAAATGGAGTTGTTACTTTTTATAGTCAATTCTCTTTAGAACCAAAAGGTGAAAATTCGATTTCAGTATGTTTAGGAACAGCGTGTTACGTAAAGGGTGCTCAAGGTATCCTTGATGCATTTGAAGATGAGCTTAAAATCAAGAATGGTGAAACGACTAAAGATGGCCAATATACATTGGAAGCAACAAGATGTATTGGCGCATGTGGTCTTGCACCTGTTTTTTCTGTAAATGAGAGAATTTACGGGAGAGCTAATGTTCAAAAGGCAAAAAGTATCTTAAAATCAAATCCGAAAAAGGAGGAGATGTAACATGACGAAGTTAGAAGAAATTACTAAAATTAAGAATGAAACCTTACGTAGTCTAAAAACGTATAGACGAATTCAAGTAGGTATAGGTACTTGTGGTATAGCCGCAGGTGCACAAGAGGTTTTTGAGTATTTAGGAAGAGAAAAAAAGAAAAATAAATTAGATGATTGTTTCATCACAGGTGTTGGATGCATGGGTGAATGTGCCTTTGAACCAATGGTTGAAGTAGTAGAAACTGATGGATCATCAATTATATATTGTAACGTTTCTGTCGACAGAGCTCAGGAAATTGTCGATACACATCTATTGAAAGGAGTTAGGTTAGAAAAATATAGCCTAACGCGTCAGAAAAAATAATATGTTTGAAAGAATGCAAATATTAATCTGTGGTAGCGAATCCTGTGAGCTTGATCAGATTGGACAAGTAGAAGAAGTTTTATTAACAGAGTTAAAGAAACATGAATGTGAAAACGAAGTCGCAATAACAAAAGTAGGTTGTCTAGGACTTTGTGATCAAGGCGCAATCATAGGTATTTTTCCCGACGAAGTGTATTATCAATGCAGAACAAAAGATGATGTAGCCTTAGTTGTTAAAAAACATATCAAAAATAGTAAAACTGTAAAAAAATTACAAATTAAAGATCCAATTTTACATAAACGTTTAAAAGAAAAATCAAATTTCTATGTATTTAATAAACAAACAAGAATCGTGCTGAGAAACTGTGGAATCATTAACCCACTTTCTATTGAAGAATATATTGCAAGAGATGGATATTTTGCGTTGTCAAAATGTTTAAGTGAATATTCTAGTCAAGAAGTTGTTGAAGTTATTAAAAAATCAAAACTTAGAGGACGCGGTGGAGGAGGATTCCCAACTGGATTAAAATGGGAGTACGCTGCCAAATCTGTAAATGATACAAAGTATGTAATCTGTAACGCTGATGAAGGAGATCCTGGAGCTTTTATGGATCGTGCAATTTTAGAAGGAGATCCTCATAGTGTATTAGAAGCAATGGCAATTTGCGGGTATGCAATTGGTGCAAATCAAGGGTATATTTATGTACGTGCTGAATACCCTGTAGCTGTAGAACGTTTAGAGATTGCGATTGAAGAAGCACGTAAACTAAATCTGTTAGGTGATAATCTCTTTGGTAGTGATTTCTCATTTGATATTGACTTAAGACTAGGGTCTGGAGCCTTTGTATGTGGTGAAGAAACTGCTCTTATAGCTTCGATTGAAGGGGAAAGAGGAATGCCAAAATTAAAACCACCATTCCCAGCTGAAGCTGGATTATGGGGGAAACCTACAAATGTAAATAACGTAGAAACATTCGCAAATATCCCTGTAATTATTTTAAAAGGAGCGGATTGGTTTACTACAATTGGAACTGAAAACTCTCCAGGTACAAAAGTATTTGCGTTAGGTGGAAAAATAAAGAACACTGGTTTAATTGAAATCCCTATGGGAACTACCCTAAGAGACGTAGTCTTTGATATTGGTGGAGGTATCCCAAATAGAAAGAAAATAAAAGCAGTACAAACAGGGGGTCCATCCGGAGGATGTATCAGAGAAAAAGATTTAGAGACACCAATCGATTTCGATACATTAAAAGCACTCGGTTCTATGATGGGTTCAGGTGGATTAATTGTTATGGATGAAGACAACTGTATGGTAGATGTTGCGAGATTCTATCTAGAGTTTACCGTAGAAGAATCATGCGGTAAATGTACTCCATGTCGTGAAGGAACCAAACGTATGTTTGATATCCTGAAAAAAATATCAGAAGGTAGAGGAACATTAGAAGATATTGACAATCTAGAAATCCTATCTTCAATGATTGCTGAAACATCATTATGTGGTTTAGGACAAACAGCACCGAACCCAGTAATCTCAACACTAAAACACTTTAAAGATGAATATTTAGCACATGTAAATGATACATACTGTCCAGCAGGTGTTTGTCGTGACTTAACAAATTATATTATCGATGATACTTGTGTTGGTTGTGCAAAATGTGCAATAAACTGCCCAGTTGGGGCTATCATAGGTTGGCCAAAAGCACAACATAAACTAGATCTAAATCTATGTATTCGTTGTGGAGCATGTAAACAAGCTTGTCCAGTTGGTTCAATTAAAACAGTAAAAGGCGGTGAGTTACATGTCTAAAATCATTCCAGTAACAATTGATGGTAAGGTCTATAATGTACCTGATGATTATTCAATATTAAGAGCTTGTGAAGAAAATGGAGTATATATTCCAAGACTTTGTTTCCTTGATGGGATTCACGAACAAGGGAACTGTCGATTATGTTCCGTAGAAATTAACAATCAACCAAATCTAAAACCTTCATGTACAACAAAAGTAACAGAAGGAATGACGGTTGTAACAGAAAACAAAAAGATTTACGATTATGTCTCAACAAATCTAGAATTACTCGCTTCAAACCATCATTTTGAATGTTTCAAATGTTCAAGAGAAGAGAATTGTGAACTTTTAGATTTATTAAGACGCTACTCGATATTTAATGAATACTCTGGCCTCTATGGTTACGAGTTAAAAGATACAAAACTAAACAATACAAGTGATGCAATCGTTATTGATTCATCAAAATGTGTATTATGTGGACGCTGTATTTCAACATGTGAGAAAATGACAGGAATTGGCGTACTCGATTTTAATAAAAGAGGAAACGAAACATATGTAGGACCTGCATTGTTTAGAGGATTGGAAGATGCCGGATGTATCTACTGTGGTAAATGTATTCAAGCATGCCCTACAGGAGCTTTACGTGAACAAGACCACATTAAAGAGTTTGAAAGAGCCGTACGAGACTCATCAAAAACAGTAGTAGTTCAAGTAGCGCCATCTATCAGAGCAGCATTAGGAGAAGAGTTTGGATACCCAGTTGGGACAAATGTAGAAGGGAAAATGTTTGCAGCACTTCATCAGTTAGGTGTAAATGAAATTATAGATACGAATTTTACTGCCGATTTAACTATCATTGAAGAAGGTAGTGAATTCTTAGATCGTATTCAAAATGATGGAGTATTACCAATGTTTACATCATGTTCACCTGGATGGGTTAACTATTTAGAACTCTATTATCCTGAATTGATTCCAAATGTTTCAACATGTAAGTCCCCTCAACAAATGGCAGGGGCAGTTATCAAAACTTATTACGCAAAAAGAATGAACCTTGAAAGTAAAGATATCATCTCTGTTTCAATCATGCCATGTGTTGCTAAAAAAGCAGAAGCGACACGTGAAGGTATGGGTCGAGACGGGTATCAAGATGTTGATATCGTTCTAACTACAAGAGAACTAGCAAGACTGATCAAAAGACGTGGTATAGATTTTAATAGTTTACACCCAATCGAACCATTTGGAGATCTTGCAATTCACTCTGGTGCAGCAACAATCTTTGGTGCAACAGGTGGTGTTATGGAAGCAGCCCTTCGTACAGTATCTGAATTATTAGATAGTAAAGTACAAATCATTGAGTTTGAAGATGTTCGAGGGAAGAAAGATATTAAAGAAGCAACCTATCATCTAGCAGGAAAAGATATTAATATCGCTGTTGTCCACGGGGCAAGTGCAATAGGAGAATTTTTAGAGATGTTAAAGACATCAAAAAAAGAATATCACTTCGTTGAATTTATGGGTTGTGTTGGTGGATGTATTAATGGTGGTGGACAACCAATCGTTAAAGCTAAGGACTTTGAAAGAATTGATATCATCAAAGAACGTTCAAAAGTACTGTATTCAATTGACTCAAAATCGATCCTTAGAAAATCACATTTAAATCCAGCGGTTCAAAAATTGTACAGTGATTATCTTAACAATCTAAGTCATCATGATTTACATGAACTACTTCATACGCATTATGAAGGTAGAGTACCATACAGCAAATATGAAAAATAAAAAAAACTTTAATTACTTAGCTACAATATGTAAGTATAACAAGACGAGTAAGTAGTTATATAAAACAGAAAAGGAGGGAAATAAATGTCAACTGTATTCACAAAGATAGTAAATCGAGAGGTTCCAGCTGAAATTGTTTATGAAGATGAAAATTTCATCGCATTCTTAGACATTATTCAAACAACCAAAGGTCATGTCATCGTTTCAACAAAAAAAGAATACATTAATATTTTATCTTTACCACCAAAAGTAGCTGGAGACTTTTTTGAAGTCGTTACGAAAGTGGCAAAAGCTGTCTCAAAAGCATTTAGTACAGATAGTGTAACCGTCTTATCAAATGCAGGAACACTTGCGTCACAACGAGTATTTCATTGTCATATGCACATCATCCCGCGATATGAAAATGATGGTTTAGAATTCAAACTGAATAATCATATCCATGAAACATCACCTGAAGAATACTCAAATCGTGCAGAAGCAATTAGAAAAGCATTGTAAACTAAAAAAATACCTCTATACCAATCAATTGGATAGAGGTGTTTTTTTGAGAAATACCATATATGGTACTTTTCTAACAAGATAGTACCTTTCTTAATACCATATGGTAAAATAGAGGATGGTGGGGTGAAGTTATGAACAATTTACTACATACTACTAATAAAAAAAAGAATAGGTGATTACAATGAGGTTCATAATCAGTAATGAAGAAAAATACACAAAAGTAATTTTTGAACACTTGTTAAAGTATAACAAAAGTAAACTAGGATCTAGACAATATTATGGAAAATCCTTTTACCTAGTACAAGATGACACATTACTTGCTGGAGCAAATACATTTTTATCTTGGGATTGGATAGACATTAACGAGATCTATTATCAAAACAAGGAACAGTTAAAACAACTTTTAACTAGTATATATAGTGCATATGGGGATCATTTTGTTGGAGTGAAGTTTGATAGTAATATAAAGCCTATTGCTGATGATTTAATAGATATTGGTTTTAAGTTAATTGAAACAATAAAATTCTCACCACTAATGACAGACTACTTCTTCCTAGAGATGAAAAACTTAGTAACTGAAGTGGATTGTAAAGATGTCTTAGTATCAGACAACCAAATAGAGACGTATAATAAAGAGATTATCGATACTTTTTCTCGATTTAAAAAAGAGTATAAAGTAAAAGATACTGATAGTGAACTTTGCATATCTTTATACGATAAAGAGAAGTTCATAGGTGGTATTGTTGGTGGACTGTATGAAGACCATGCATATATTGATATGCTAGTAGTAAAAGATAAATACCGTGGTAAAGAATACGGAAAAAGAATCGTAGAAAGATTCCATCAGGAGTTACCATCTAGTATTGTAACAATTAGTCTTGGAACTACCCAGTTTCAAGCAAAAGGATTTTATGAAAAACTAGGGTACAAAACTGTTGTAACGCACAATAATAAGCCAAAAGGATTTAATTCATATACTATGATAAAAAATAGATAAGAAATTGCAACCAATTACCGTTACAGTGAGCCGTTACATGTTATAAATAGATTAACGAAGTCGTACTTATAGTTTAGAATATAAGAACTACTTATCATTCAAATATAAACCTGAAGTAATATTAGTGATTTTTAAGAAGTATTTTTTAGATGGGGTTAGTAATGATAGGGATGTAAATCTTTTTTCTAACATCATATATAATCAAAATCTTCATAGATGGATATAGAAGCATTAGAGATATTATGGAATTACGGTTAGAAGATTTAAACCCATTCTTTCGTTTAAGACAACTGAAACTAATGGGGACAATTGCTGAATATCAAGGTGATGATATGGGTGAATGGCAGAAAAAGTTCATACGTAGTTCACTAGATAGAATACAGAACAAGAAGAATTTCATCTAAAAGTATTGCCACTTATAGTTGTTATTAACGAATTACATTATAGACCTCTTTTAGGTCTTTAGAGTGGACTCCTAAAGTATCTAGTATTTACAATTATCTATGTTATAATATAAATAAGAACTATAAGGGAAAGAAAGCAAGCCTCTTTATAGGCTTGCTTTTTTTTGAAAGGAAAGGGAGTAAAAATGAAGAAATATTTTAGTTTGTTTACAGTTTTATTAGTTTTTATGTTATCTGGATGCGATTCTGAGAATATTATCGATACACCGACTGATACTGTTCAATATGAAATTACATGGATTGATGAAGAAGGAAATACATTTGAAGTAACAACTGTTACTGAAAATCAATCAGTTTCAAAATCTTATGAACCAACTGATACAGATGAGTGGGATTGTACTTTTGAAGGTTGGAGTGAAACAGTTGATGGTGCAGTATTAACTAACCTACCAGTCGCAACAAAAGATGCGACATATTATGCAATTGTTTCATATGTGAAACTACAATATACTGTATCATTTGAACCAAATGATGGTTCAGCAGTTACAGAAATGGTACTAGATAATGGAGTATCTATCACTGAGTTAGATGAATCTGAAAGAAGTGGATATAATTTTGTATCATGGTATACAGATTCAGCATTAACAACTCAAGTTACTTTACCATTTTTAGTTACTGAAGATATTACATTATATGCTTCATGGGAAGAAATTACTTACGACTTAACGTGGTATGATGAATCAGGAAATAGATTAGTCATGGTTACATTACAAGAAGGTAGATCACATGTACATATGTATGATCCGGTAGATACTGATGAATGGGATTATACTTTAGATGGTTGGAGTACGACTTCAGGTGGAGCAATCATTGATAGCATTCCAGCAGCGACTGAGGATGCGGAATACTATGCAATTGTGTCAGCTGTTAAGCAACAGTATACTGTAACATTTGAGCCTAATGATGGTTCAGCAGTTACAGCTTTAGTTTTGGATTATGGTACATCTGTTACTGAACTAGATGAATCTGAAAGAAGTGGGTATAATTTTGTATCATGGAATACAGATTCAGCATTAACAACTCCAGTTACTTTACCATTTTCAGTTACTGAAGATATTACATTATATGCTTCATGGAATGAGAGAGTAGCGTTTGGTAGTTATCTACAAATATTATTAGACACCTATACACAAAATCCATATAATGAGTTACCAGATTCAATGTTGGCTGCTAACTATTTAGTTGATTCTTCAAGTATTGTTACGGACTATTCATCATTTGTTCAGGTTTCAGATATAAACTATAATTTGTTTGGTGAACAATGGGAAATGGTTTTAGGTAATATGGATCAAACAAGAGCATTTAGTGATTTACTATCTGTAGTTGAAGTATTATCTACATCTAGTGTTGTTGTATACAATAACTTTTTAGATAGCAATCCAGCTAATACAGAGTATTACCAATTTGATGATGGGATTTATACAATTACCATTGAAGTAGATGGAGATATTATCAGTTATTCAGTAGACTATACTGGGACAGTACCTGTATTTGGAGATCAAGTTGTAGGAATTGAATTAACATATAATTTTGCTGATGAAACAAAGACAGGTCGAATTCAAATAGGAAATGATAATGTTTTACAATATACAGTGTCAGAAGATAAATATGAATTTGGTATTTCATATTTAGGTATTAGAGACGCATACTTTGAACTAATCTACAATGAGGATGGTTCTATGGAAGGTGCAATCTTTGAGTACTTAACATTCAATGATTACTCATTAGAAAGTGCAGCACAGTTCATAATTGACGATTCAAATGTATATGTAATTGGAAATAAAGCATCAGGATTACCAGGATTTACAGGTACAATTGTTGAAGTATATGATGTCACAACAGGGGATTTAATTGGTTACGAAGTTCAAGAAACATTAAGCTTGATTACGTTTAACACCTTATGGTTTAAACTGGAAGATCAAACGGGTATCACTAACATCAAAGTAACAGATGTAATGAATGGAATTAATTTCAATTCTATTTATGTAAATGATGGAACTGAATTATTTCAATCAGAGGAAGTTGGAGGATTATTAAATCCGAAACAAGCTAGTAGAAGATACGATATAGAAATGAGAACTATGTACTGTTACACAACTGAAGACGGTGAAACTGTGAAAGTAGAAGTAAAAGTACCTATGTTATTTGTACAAGAGGAAATGCTTGATGATTTAGAGTCAAATGTAGTAGAAAATAATAGTAACATTGATATATTCACATTAGATGTAACTGAGAATGACATTATTTTGATTCAAGAGGCATATCTAGATTATGTTCCGTTGTTCCAAACAAATAAAGAAAACATCTCATATGAGGATGTTAGAATATATTTAGGATTATCAACTTAATAAATATTGAAAAGAGAAATTCATATGAATTTCTCTTTTATCAACAAGTTTTATTAGGATAATTGTCTTTATACAGATGTGCTGATGGTTAGTAAAAAATCAATTTAATTTACAGTGTAATATGATATAATATTTATAATTAGAGAAAGAGGTGAGTTGATATGAATAAGTACATTAAAGTTGTTTTATATTCGGTGATATCATCTCTTTTTGTTATTATATATAGTAGTATGATGAGTAATATCTCATTAAGTTCTATTGTGTATAGTATATCTTTATGTCTACTGGTTGTTATTCTTTTAGGATTCATACTTGTAGAAGTTATTAATGATTTTAAATATATTTATAGTCTTTTAAAGCAATATGTTCGAATAGTGATTAGTCGTTATTCGGTTTCTTTAGAGTTTAAGACTACTCAATATGAAACTACAGATATCATTTATGACTTCAATTTTAAACATTCATTAAGTGTGATGCGTTGCTAAAAATCCCTTAATTTATTTTATGTATTAAAACAAATTAAGGAGGATTTTTATATGAAATTATTTGAAAACTTCGTACATCAGTACGAGTCTATTTTATCGATGAAAAAAGGGTATTCTGATGAGGAGTACACCAAAAGAGGATATGTAAAACATATTGGTATTTTATGTATTATTTTTAGTATATTTTTTGGACTAGGGTATTTACTTGGAATGACGGAGAACTTAAATTACGTTGCATATAGTATAAATGCTGCGGTTTTTGGTTCTTTTTTGTTTATTTATACTGAGTTTGAAGAGGATTTTAAAAAACAGTTTAGTGTTGAGTATAAGCCACTAACTGCTATTGTAGTGAGATTAGCGAAACTGTTAGTGATTCAGTTTAGTATTACAGCTATGCTATTCTTTTTTGTTTTTGGATTATTGGTTAGTAATATTGAGATAATCGCTTTACTCTTATTGGTTGTAGTATTACTTGTTTTCTTAGTATTCGTTTTTAATCGTGTAGATAATTATGAAGATACTACAAAAATTAGTTATTCTCATATCTTTGTCGTTACAGCATATTACCTTGTAGGGTTTAGGGTGTTTCATTTTTTAGATATTATTTCTACAGTATTATTGTTTACAGGAGTACTAGTAATTTTATTGTTAGTAAGGCAAGTTTTGAAGCAAAGGATGATACCTCGAAGATACCGTCAATACATTAGGTATATATCTTATGGAATGGTAATAATTGGGATGATGTTTCAAAAGGACCATTATGGGGATAAAGCTACTTACATAAATTTTGATAAGTTTGAACGTGAATCGTTTTACATTGGGACACTTATGAACTTAACTGAAACGAAAGAACTTATGGTTCCTGAAATAAGATATGTCGCTCAAGATGATGAGTATTATGGGATTGCGGACAGCACAGTATTTATTTTTGATAAATCTCTTGATTTTTACAGTGAGAGATATGTTTCTCCAGATATTCCTTTTGATAGCGATTCGGTATTGTATATTGAAGAGAATAAAGTACTTCTAGAATCAATTGTTGCAAATGGGAATCAGTATGAAAGAAGAATATATGGTATTACAGAAAATAGTGTAACATTAGTAAGTACTGAAGTATTTGATCAACAAATAAACTATATAAATGAACATCCAGCTATAGGACATTCCAAAGAACCTGATTTATATATTGCTGAAGAGATTAATGGGTATGTTTATTTTGAATCACAGATAGGTGTAATAAAGTACTCAATAGATTTAGAGTATATGGGTTTAGTAGAAGACATAGAAGTAGATTATGATGATAATTTATTTAAGAGTAACGGTTACACTCTTACTATAAATACTGAAGATTCTTTTATTATTGAATCGGATACAAATGATTTAGAGATATTTGAAGCCTCTATTCCTCACGGATCATTCATTTGGCAATATTATAACTATAATAATACTCACTATATCAATGGAAGTGGTGGGATTGTGTATAGTTTTAACAGTGATGGTGATTTAGAGGATTACATTTATTCAGGGTGGTACTCTTTTGAACGTGTTTTATTTGTTGAAGATAAAGGGTATCTATTCATTTCTGAACCGTCAAAACATGCGCCATTAGAAGAACATATTATGTATCAATTCAGTTTAGATGATATGTCTAATTATGTCTTTAATCAAAGAACTAATATGTTTATACCGGATACAGATATTTTCGGGTATGGAGACATAAGGATGCATACAGGTCATAATGTATTTTTAGAGTTTACATTTCTTATTATTTTAGTTATTATTCCAGCTGTCGTAAAAAGAAATAGGTATAGTGATATTTAAACGAGATACACCGATTGAATCTTAGTTGCAAGTTATGATATACATATTATAAAAAAAGCCCTCTTTGGGCTTTTTTGCATAATTATGAAGGTACATATATGTGATATGTTTGCAGTTTCACATTTTGGATCACTATTTGCCGTATTGATTAATGAGGGAAATAGACATTCTTCTTTTGATTTGAGTCCCTTAATGTTTATGATATAATAGTATCTAGAGGAACAAATACGAGGTGTAGATATGCGAAAATTAGTAGGTGAATTTAAATACAACATAAATACCGAACTTAACATTGATAATTTATTTGATACGTTAAGTTCAAAGAGAAGAAAACATTTACTTAACATTCATAATGATATGAGTGCTTTTTTAATGTATTACGGTGATTTGTTTTCTCCTGAGGAAGTTGAAAGTTTAACATTTGCAGCTAAGTATCATGATCTTGGGTATCACGATGTATTGATTTTTACGAATAATCATGCATTAGATTTTGTTCTATACTTAGAAAAGGAAACTAGTGTAAGTCTCTTAACAAAAAAACTAATCCTTTTCCACACAATGAGTGATGAAGGATTAGAAAGTGAAAACATTAAGGAACTGAAGAAGAGTTTGACGAAAAGAGAACAGTTCTTGATTACTGTTATTAGCTATTTCGATATGCAAACAAACTTAAAAGGCGATACTGTTTCATTAGAAAGTAGACTATATAGTGTTAGACGACGTAAAAAACTAAGTGTCGAGTTCATTTTATGGACAAAAGCTGTACGAGATATAATGTTATACTTTATGCTTAAAAACGGAAGAAAAGCACTTGTTTTTGACGTAGATAATACCATTAGTTTTGATAATCACATTTCACAGATAAATATTGATGAGATAATAGAATATAAAGATATGGGATTCGAAATTATATTTAACACAGGGAAATTACCCCACTCAATATACGAAGTAGAAAAGGAACTTGGGTTCCAAGTTCATAAGATTTGTTTGAATGGCAATGTAGTATCTGAGGATGTTAGTAACCTAAAAGTTTTAAAAGATATAAATGACTATAAAGAAACTTGTAAGAGTCTTCTTGAAAATAATAATATAGGGTATATCGAGTATACTAAAAATGGTGTTGAGTTGAATGATACTTTATCAGATCAAGATCTTCAAAAAATCAAGGATGTTGGAGACTTTTATTTATCTAATGAGAAATCTGAGTTAATAAAAATTATTTGCTTCATTGAACAAGAAGAAAAAGAAAAACAAAGGATCTTGAAGGAGTATGTAAAAGGTAAAAATATAGATGTTGTTAGAACATCGAAATATTTTTATGAGATTGTGCCTTCAGTTAACAATAAGGGAACTGGACTATTAAAACTCTTAAAAGATTTAAATATTTATCATAGAGCAACATTAGGTTTTGGAGATAACTACAATGATCTTCCAATGTTTAAGTATGTAGGAAGAGGATACCTAGTAAATACAGCTGGGAAGTACTTAAAAGCCCGAGGGTATGAAGTAATAAATGGGAATCCAAAAACAGCAGTAGGAAATAAATTAAAGGAGATAAGGGGAGAAAAATATGGGAGAAAAGACAAAAACTAAGAAGGAAAAAGTTGAATATTTAAAGCCGAAGAAGAAAACAAGTAACTTGGTACTACAAATCATTTTTACTATAGTATTTACAGGTGTTTTACTAGAAGTGGTAATCAATAAAATTGATTGGAGATTAAGCGAAGTATTATTACTAATTATTCCAGTTTCTGTAATATATTATTTTGTTGTTGGATACTTCCTTGAGGGTAAAAACAAAAAATACACAGATGCAAAGGACATGAAAATGTATTTTTCTAAAGAGGACAACTATAAAGTGATACGTGCTTTGATGGATAAAGAAAACATAAAAAAAGAAGATTTAAAGCATATGTATGATCAATGTATATCTTCTGAACAGTTCTATGAAGGAACTATTTGGACAATAGGAAGCATTTTTATAACTGCTTCATTCTCAATTATAGCAGTTGCCTTCTCAAGTGATTTAATTGAGCAGTTTTTAGGGATATTAATTGCAACTGGAATATACTTTGTTTTCCTAGTGATATTCCATCGTTTTAGATTATCAATTAGACTCTTTAGAAATGTAACTAGAATACTAGAACATGAACTTGATTACTTTGCTTTTAGGTATGTTTATGATTTAGAGTTTGAGAAGTATGGTTTAGTTACTAGGATATGGACAGTGCTTTTATGTATTTTCTTAATCCTAATTAATCTAACTATTATATTTATTTAAGATACTTTCGAAACACTAATCATAATTATATGAGGATATAAAATCAATACGATGGAGGGGTTTGATGAGCGTTACAACAACGAGGGATTTTAATAGGATATTAGTCAAAAGTGAATCGTTTTATGGGGGTGTTGATTTCCCCTATTTGATATCAAGTAAGTTAAAACCTTACTTCATTAATCAAAGGTTTAAAATTATCGAAATAAATGAGAAAAGACTAGTTGCTTCAAAAGGGAACTTATTTACAAACTTATTTGCGTTCAGTATGAGCAAGCTTAAGAGAAGTATAGTCATTGAGATTGATGAATCAGAACAAGTAACAATAACATCAATAGTAGATACTACAGGGCAATCAATACGCAAATCAGAAATGGATGTCTTTACTTTGGAAGTTGAAGATATTATTGATTGTATTCAAAACAAAGACAGTGTAAATGCCTCTTTAAAACAGAATAGAAAATCGACAATAGGTAATTACTTAATTCTTTTCTCATTAATAGGTATAGTTGCAGCTGCGACTTATGTCGTAGTTAGAAGTATAATGTGATATGTTTACTTGTGTATGAGTAAGTATGTGATTTGCAAAACTTCTGTATCTCATTGAGTGTCTCTTGTTATTTTGTAACTCTTCTACTATTTGCACTGAAATATGTTATAATACATAGGAATTCGTAAGGGGAAATAATACAGTTCTCTTTTGAGGCTGTATTTTTATTTAGGAGGACAACATGATTACTTTTCTTTTCGCTTTAAATCTTATTGTAATACTAGTATTATACACTTACTTATATGTAATCAAAAAAGAGGGATACAGTGAATGTCGACATAAATATTTGATTCTTATAGGGTATACTGTGACAGTTAACTTAATATTTTTCAATATGTTTTATTTAGATACGATTTATGATAGGTTTGGACATCTTTCAGGATTGGTTATACCAGTGTGTCTTATTTTCATATTGACTGGTTATGTAACTAAAAAATATGCAAAGGGAAATGTTGTCATTTCTATACCTTTTGCTTTATTAAAGGTGTTGAATACGGTTGTGTTTATTCCAATGACAATCGTATACTTATTACACAATAAAAGTATTGAGGTAATTTATACCTGGGTTATACTTATACCTGTTTCTTTAGTAATTGTATATGGTGTTAACTACTTGCTTATACGTAAGTCGACTAATAATGTAATGATAAAAATTAGTAGTTATAGTTTTATTCCACTTGTATATATTTTTACGTTTCTACCAATATTTACTCTAAATAGTAGTAACGAGTATCTGAATTACTTTGATAGTGAGGAGTATTCAGAAACATCTACAGATAAGGCTATATTACATATTGCTAGTTTTGAAAGTGATCTAACTAGTGAGGAAATCCGCGATTATGTCTATAAAGATAACTATCTTTACTATGTGACTACGTCTAAATCGGAAAAAACAATACATTTGAGTATCTATTCAATGGAAAGTAATGAGATTGTATACCAACATGAATCCAAGGAATCAGGAGAGGATAATAGGTGGTTATGGAAAGAGGATCAATTTCTACTAGACTATAATAATCATCTATATTTCTTAACTGGAACAGGCTTATACGTGGTTGAAAACAATGAACTTACATTGATTTCTTCAGCGACTATTTATGATTCATACTTCTTCAAATCTGATGACAGCTATTATATAGCTAGTATTGGTGGAGAAAACGAATTAAACTCATATCAATTAATTGATGATACTGTTCAATTTCAAACTAACATACAGGAGAATGGTTATTCTAGGAATTATTATGAAAAAAGTGATTACCTTTTATATTATGACAAAGAGGATAATAGTATTAATCTTTCATCTGGAATTACATATGAATTACCTGATATAGAAAAGAAGTTTTTAGTACACGCAGTTACTGATGAGTTTTTAATTATTGAAGAGTATTCAAGTGATGATAATACGAAAGATTACTTCTATAAAATTGATAGAGACAATGAATTTCAAAAAATGAGTTCTAATGAAATGGATATATTTTTTGAGTATTCTGTTCATAATGATTTAATTTATCCATCAACCTCATTACCATCTCACGCAACTGAATCACTAAAGTTATGTGATAGTAGTTTAAAGATAAAGGAAAAATATGACCTTAGAAATAGTAGTTCTAATCCTGAAAAAAATCGGGTTCTCTATATGGTTAGATTTTTTGATGACAAGATGTATTTCACTTCCTCAGTAGTGGAAGGGGAAAAACTGTATATTGAGTTTAGTACTTTTGAGGACATCGATTCTACTGTGAGTTATAAGTACTTTGAACACATCTCAGCTATAACCATTTATTTAAATATTATTATAGTATTTGTGCCAGTAAATTCGCTTAGAAAAAAGAAAAATGACGATATTGAGTCCGAATTAACGAACGAGTTCAGTTTTGAAGAAGTAGATGAAAATAGCGACAATAAAGATTAGATTTACATTATTAAGTCTAAATCTAGGATTGAAACTAGATAGAGGTTACAGAATGTTTTTTTGGTGCTATTCAATCAACCGACAATAGTGTATAATGTAAACAGATTCATTCTTTATGTAAGGGGGAGGATTAGATGGTTAATAAGATTAAAACATATATATTGTTGTTTGAATCATCTATATTGGTTGCGGTTCTAATCGCTATTTTTGGCAATGCTTTAGATAATCTCTCTACTGTAAATAGTGGATATGAGTTTTTATCAAGTATTGTTTTTTTATTAACATTTATTCAAGTTGGAATTATCTTATATGAAGAAGTAATGTCTATATTTAATGATCTTGTTCGATATAAACCTTACATTTTTATAGGAATAGAACTTAAAAGAATCAATAAGATTGATGTTATCAAGTTTATTGATGTATATTTTAATAGATCTTCATCCAAGTATATAGTGTTAAGATGTTGAGATTACATATTTTTTTCAGATAAGAATATAAATTGAAAGGAGAAAAATATGTGGTTCTTTTTTGAACAAATAGTTTATAAATATTTAGCAGCTTTAGAAGAAAAAAAAGAAAATGGATTTTTTGTTATAAAATCCAATCGATTGAAGACACAAATAATTTCATTTATTATTGTCGTAATAGCATTTGTTATAGTGGGGTTTTTATTTGATACGTTGAATAGTATTCACTATATGTTTTATTTAGCATTAGGAAGCATTAATGCTTCATATTTTGTTTCACTTTATTTTGAGAATAAAGAGTATAAGATTAGACATGAATTAGAATTTTCAGTTTTTAATGCTCTTTCTAGAGATGTGATTCTCTTCTTAAATGGGACTTTGATGATTGGATTGTTTTTAATCAATGTAGTTTATAGTCCTTTCTTTACATTGTGGGATCAAATTATTTTATTATTACCTTCAATCTTTACCAGTTTGGTTTTGTTAGTCAGAGTATTTGGTGATGATAAATTCAAATCTGGATTGTTGAGCAATGTTTTGATGGGTATATTGGTATCTTTGTTATATGTGTTTTTATTGTATACAATACCTTTTACAAACAATGTGATAAGTATTATAGTACCTACAGTTATTGTACTTGTGTTAGTTCTTCTGAAATATAATATATTACCAGACTATGTTGTGTTTGCTGATAAAAAACACGTTGTTTCTATTATCTATAGTATTATCGTTATGGGAGGTCTTGTTGTTTCTGTCATGATGACGTACAGTAATGGTTCTAATGGTTATGAGTTTGGTGAGTTCTATACATTCAAGTTAAATGATGATATGATTTGTGATACTGGAGTAAATGATTATCACCCATATACACTGTTTACCAATGATTATGTCTTTATTTACTCTGGCAGGGAGATTAAAGCTATGGATTACAATTGTAATCAAATAGGGTCAGTTCCTGTTGCTTATCCTTTTGAAGTATATGAGGTGGACGGTGTAGTATCTGTTTTAAGTTTTACTGAAGTAGATGAGGAATTACTTGAGGACTACAAAGCTTATACTTTGTATCACTTCGAAGATAATTCTTTTGTAGAGGATAGAATAGTTTACCAAATGGGAAGGAGTCCATCTATGTTGTTTATGTATGATGGTGATTTGGTATCTCGAGTACAAGGATGTTATTCTGTCTCAGGTAGTTCCTGTATTCCTCATATTCAAATCTATGATGACACTTCAAATTATGGAGTAATGGAGAAGACTGTTGAAGATGTGATATATTATCAAGATGATAATGATCTTATCTATCAATCTAACATGTCAACATTGCAATCGAATCCAGACAGTGGCTCATCCTTTTTATACTCCGATGGTTATGTATTACATTTTTCACTTTATAGTGATGAGGAAGGAATTATTCAAATAGATACTGTTCAGGCAATGTTAGACAATAGTAATTATAGTGATCCTGGAATACAGATAAAAAAGGATGAACTGAATTCTACGTATAATATCGCTCAAAGTTTTTATTATGTAGATGAGACATTCTATATTCAATCATCCAATACATTATATATGTTTAATCAAAAAGGAAGAAAGATAAATACGATTGAGAATATCGATGAGTTTTCTGTACAAGGTGATAAATTGATTGTCTTTAAAGATGAGGATACTTGGGTATTACAAACCGTGGACATAAGTAATCCTGGGTCGTTTATTTTGAGATCACACAGGTATATAAATGAAGATGACGGATATTCTTTTAGGGCTATTGATTGGGAGTTATACACAGTTCATGCACATAAGTTGTACGTCAATTTCATTGTTATAGCTCTTCTTGTAGTTGGATTCACAATTAATATAAAATATCTAGAACGTAAAGTATAGAAACAAGAAATATAAAAAAAATCCTTAGTAGAGGTGACTATTACTAAGGGTTTTTTAAGTTTTAGTGATGATTAATGATAATCACTAAAAGGTATTATAGACACTCTTTTTGGCTTTTTATAGCGATTTCATTAGACATATCTTATGTAGTTTACTAGTTTAGATTTTTACGATATAATTAATATAATTAGGAGGGGTTATATGGGCTATCTATCTTTACTTATTTTTTGGATTATTGTATGTTTACTATTATGGTTGTTTAATTCGAAAAATAGAAATTATTACAAGACAGAGTTGATTTTATTTACGATTTTAGAGTCAGTTTTTGTGTTTTTCTTTTTGCTTATTACTACACTAAATGGATATCTAACAGGGTTTTTACCCTTTATTATATTCTCATTAGGTAGTTTTGGACTTATTTATTTTAGGATTAGAAGAAATGATAACTTTGATGCTGAGTTATCACTTGAAATGTCAAAAAATGCCTTTATTAAGTTTAACACAGTTGTATTACCTTTTATCATAGCATTAACGATATTTCGATTTATGCCTTTTTATTTTCAAATACCATGTAGTTTAGTTGTTGTAGTAGTTATCCATTTTATAAGCTTATATTTACAGAAGGCATCGGTTTATATTGTGGAATCAGTGAGATCATTTTCTATGGGAATTAAGAACTTCATCACTTTATGGGTAATTGTTATTGTAATGGCGATAGTTGTTATGGTGTTTAATTTCCCTACGTATCAAGTTGAAAAAGTGTTGAACTTACAACATCATTCACCGATTTATGGATTCTTTGATGGATATGATACTGAATTAGATAGTAGCTATGATCTTGAACTTGTGGATGAGTATGAGGATTCTGAGTATAGTTATCCCGCTCTACCAGAACCAGAAGAACTTCCCGATAAATCTTATCTGGGATTTCCAATAAGTCAAATCTATTATGATACTGAAAATAGTGTAACATACGAAACATATCATGAGAATTTATATCAAACGTATATTATAAAAATAGATTCAAATGATAATGAAGAAGTATTTACATTAAGAGGAATCCGTAATTTAATGGTTGTAGACGATGCATTCTATTTAGTGAACAAAGACATTAATGTAATTGAAATTACTGATGAAAATTTACAAATCACTTCAATCTTAAACATCCCATTACATTACGCACTTGTCAACAATCAAATGAAGAGCGCTGAGTTCTTCTATAGCATTAGAAATGATGAAATACTACTTACAACAGTCGAAATATCAGGATATCTTCCAGAAGAGCGTGTATATCATCATAAAGAGTACATAGTAACACAAGATGATATTGATATGAATCTTCCATTCTATTCTCACTTTGGACTGTTTCATATCGTGGTGTTGTTCGCCATTATGCTTATTCCTATCAGTGATTATGAATCAAGTATTACAATATTAGACTTTAAATCAAGATTTACTAAAGAATAGAGGTTTGAGGATATGATGGTGATTTAACCAAAAACATCCAATCAGTTCGTTGAAAATGGACATTAATAAAAAGAGACTGAAGAGCTTGCTCCCGATAGACAATCGGGGGGAGCTCTTTTATTTTTTTATAGAATTACATATCTAAAAGTGAACTTACTAATAGGCTATAGGATAATGTAAATATGTAGGATAAACTACACTTTTATATACGGGAGATGACTTCCTTTATAACGGATCAAAGAATAGTTAACCGCCTTCTCCTTATAAAATCAAAGTTGTAGTGATGGAGTATATAGCCACACAAATTCTATTTGACGGTGAAGAAAGAAAAAAACTGAATGAAGTGATGTTAATAGATTATACAAGGTGTGCTATTAGTTCTTTATTTGAGTTAGAGCTTTGGGAAAACATATTAGAAGCAGAAGAACTTTATTTGAAACACTACTCACAATTGGGGATTGAAATTACTAATCCTTTGGTTTGGAGTAGTGATTCCTTTAGGAGTTTAGACCCTGTTTATATTCATAATTATGTACTTGGTTATAACATTGCAAAGGAAATCTATAAGAAATTATCAGATATCTATGGGGAAGACTATCCTAGATGGGGAAATTGGTTAGTTGATAATATCTATAAACATGGTTCTAATCTATTAATCAATGGATTGCTTGAAACTATATTATAGTTGTTCAACACTCTACAGAATGGTATAATGATAGTGAAGGAAGTGATGAAATGTTTAAGATAATTAAAGAGTACCAAAGAGGTATAAAATTTAGATTTGGTAAGTTTGTGAAAGTAATGGAACCAGGAATAAGATTAGTTATCCCAATAATCCATGAGGCTAGAAAGATTGATTTAAGAACAATTACTCAGGATGTTCCACAGCAAAAATGTATTACTAAAGATAATGTCACAATAACGATTAACGCAGTTGTGTACTACAAGGTTTTTAATGCAAAAAAAGCTGTTTTAGAAGTTAAAGATTGCTTCTTTGCAGTTGCTCAATTAGCGCAAACTACACTAAGGAATTCTCTTGGTGGTTTTGAACTGGATGAGTTATTATCTAATTTAAAAGTTATATCAAAAGAAATAAAAGAGATTGTTGATACAGAGACAGACCCATGGGGAATAAAAGTTGAACGAGTTGAAATAAAAGATATCCAGATTCCCGAAGATATGGAAAGAATTATTGCCAAAGTTGCTGAAGCAGAGAGGGAAAAGAAAGCAATAATTGTAAAAAGTGAGGGTGAGGTTGGAGCATCTCAAAAATTGGCTGATGCTGCAAAAATTCTATCAACAGTACCAGGAGCAATGCATTTAAGAACTTTAGCTACGATTAACGATTTATCTGGAGATAAATCTAACACAGTAATCTTCGCTATACCAGTGGAAGTATTGGAGTCATTCAAAACAGCTAGCGTAGTAGATACTGTTAAGAACATAATTAAGAAGTAACTGTTTAATGGTAAGTTGATTAGAACTATCTTATGTATTCAGAAGTAAGTTTGGATTACTGTTAATACAACAAGACGATTCAAGTATATCAAGTAATATTAGAAAGCCCTTTTTGGGCTTTTTTGATTTCTGGAATAATAGTTACTCATGCACATAACTGATATAGTTGTACATTTTCATTATGTTTATACTGATGTATAATATAGTTATAATGTATATGTTATGGAGGTAATTATGAGAAAGTTGATAGTTCTACTGTTGATGATTTCTTTCATCACTTTAAGTGGTTGTAGAGATGCAAATAATCCTGATAATCCAGGGGATGAAAATCCTAATAACCCACAAGATAATAATGGGGATTCAACGACACCTACTGATCTTACATATTTAGAAGAATACTACAATATAATGAAATCAAAATACAATCAGTTTAACGCAAGAGATGTTCACATTGTTTATTATGATGAGGATGTTTTCATTTTTCGTAATAATGTAAATACGTTTTATCAATACAAAGATGGGGAACTAACAGAACACAATATAATAGGCTCTAGCAGCTCAACCCCAGGAATTATACGATATATAAAAGAGACATCGACATTGTATTATGTTGATGTTAGTTACCATATCTATGTTCCTCAAAATGAAAAAATCGGAATAAACACATATAATTTTGACACCAAAGTACACGGTAGTTTTACTACAGTTGATGAAATACATGGTTTTACGCATAATCACTTAATCACAGAAACCGATGATAATATAACAGTCTATGATGATGAAATGAACGTTGTAAAGGTGATTGGAAATGGACTTTATTTAGGGTATACAAGTCACCCAACTAATATTGACCAAACTTATTCTCTTGTTGCATCAATGAGTGATGATGTCTGTAATATTGAGGTGTATCTGGATAAACTTGTAAAATCAATTCCACTTACTATTGAATGTAACTATGAATACAATCTATACTCTAGGAACACTGGAATGCATTTTCTCCTAGGAGATTTAGATACAGAGTCGTACATATATCATTTTGATGTTGAGACATTAGAAGTGACTATGAAAAACACATATAACTCTGGGATAGAATATGTGGATGAGGAAATAACAAATATATATAATGGTATATACGCTTTCCGTTTATCAAATAAGACTTCTGTTGTTTATAATAGTACATTCACAGAGGAGCAATCATATGTATATTCCTCAGAAGATATTCTAGTAATAGGAGAGTCCTTCTATGTAACAAGGCCTGATGACTCTTATCTTCTTCATGATTTAGGGACTCAAGAAACTACAGAAATAAATTCAATGTTTTTATCTAACTCAAGATATAGTATAACAGGAGACTATTTTATTGGTATTATTTACGATGGGAATCTCTTTATGTATGTTCAAAAGATATTTAATCAATATGGAGAAAATCTACTGACCGATGTTGTGGATTTCCGAATCCTAAATTATAGTATGGCAATATACATTGACAATATGACTACTAGTTCCTATGAAGTTAAGCTGTATAGTTTTGCCATTGGAGAATCTATACTATTATATACTCATGACTTCATAGATGGGGAACAAGGTAGATTTGCTGAATATCATGTCGATAACGATAATCATATTTATATTGTCTCTGAAGATAACTTATCAATAATTGAATATGCTGATGATGCAACCCAACTTGCAAACTACAATTTACTAGGTATTAGAAATTATAAGGGGTATCGAATTCTTTATTTAATCACAGATTTAGGACAAATTAAGGAAGTTTTAATCTCTTAATAAGGTATATTAATTCTACAGAAGTAAAAAAAGGACAGAAAATGCCCTTTTTTTTGATGTCTGAATTATGCAAGAAACCTCTATTTCTCACTGATTCCTACACATAGTACTATAGTACCTATAAATAACATACATATGAGTGATATAGTATACTTATAATGAAAGAATGGTGAATAGGATGAAGAAAAAAGTTGTTTTGGTAATTAATTGCCTGTTATTGATGGTACTTTGTGGGTGTTTTAGTTCAGGGTTGTCAGGTGATGATGAGAAAAACTCTCAAGAATTAAGAAGTAAGTATCTTGATGATAATCTCCCAATCAATGAAGTAAAATTGTTTTCAGAAGACTTGATATCACTAGAGGATAGGCTCGAGAGTAAAATTGTTTTTTCACCAGACGGGAAAACAGTTTATTTACATGTCTATACGGAAGACTATCAAAGTAGAATTCTCTACTCAAAGAATGTAGATGGCGAATGGAGTGAATTTGAGGAAACCTCATTTTCTATTGGAAGTAATATGAACCTATCAAGTGTTTCACCTGATGGGAAATACTTGTATGTTCACAGTAATAATAGAACTAATAGTGACATCTATATGGTGGAAATACAAGAAAGTGGATTTGGCGAACTTACAATATTACCAGAACCCATCAACTCAACGCAAAGTGACAGAGATCTTGTTGTTTTAGAAAATGGAGATATGTATATAAATTCAAAACGAACAGGGAGTGAAAGTTCAGATAATTGGACAGTGACGGAGGATTCGAATGGTGAGTATGTGATTGAGAAAGTAGAGAACATCAACTCTACTGGTGTAGACTCTGGTCTTTGCTTCTCAAACGACGGATCATATATGATATTTGGTTCGGATCGACTCGGAAAAGCAGGTCATGCTCACTTATACATATCTTTTAAAGACGAAACTGGAAACTGGACTAACCCAATTAATCTAAATGATTCTGGTCTTGTCATAAATGATGATAGATATCATCAAGGAAAGCCGTCACTATCACCTGATGGAAAATTCTTGTTTTTCATGAGACATTTAGATTTCGATACTATGGATATTTATTGGATAAACACTGACTTTGTTGACGATTTAAGAGTCATAGTTTTTGATAGTTAACAAGGAAAACACTTAAGTAATTTTAATCGGTATATTATTTGTACATTACGAATAAAAAATGTAGACATAATTCATCTTCCTTGTTATAATTTATGACTGTTGAAAGGTTGATACTTATGCAAAATGATGTACGACAGTTTTTTAATGACAAGGCAGAAATCTGGGATAGTAAAGAAACTAGAGATGAAAACTGGTTAAGAGATTTCTTTGCAAAGCATATTCCGATTACTAATGGAATGAGGATATTAGATCTCGGTTGTGGAACAGGGATTGTGAGTAACATATTATTTGATATGTCACAGAAAAAAGTAGTTGCTCTTGATTTATCAGATACTATGATTGAACTCGCAAAGGCGAAACACAATCAAAAAAATATTGATTTTTACTGTGAGGATTTCTACCGCACTACAAAGACGGGTTTTGATATGATTGTATGTTTTAATGCTTATCCACATTTTTGTGATGTGTTTCAGTTTAAGGAGCAGACAAAAAAATGCTTAACAAGTTCTGGATACTTAGTTGTATTACATAACCTATCAAGAGATACATTGTCTAGATGTCATCAAGGACTGTCAGCTAATATTTCCAGAGATTTAAAAGAAGTAAAAAAAGAAGTAGAAATATATAAAGATGATTTCAATATTGTTAAACTAATTGATAATGATGAAATGTATATGATGATTCTACAAAAAAGAAAAGGTGATTTACAATGAACAACACAAGAAAAATAACACTTACAGCTTTGTTTTTAGCCTTAGCACTACTTTTACCATTTGTAACAGGACAAATACCTGAGTTTGGTAAAGCATTAACACCGATGCATTTCCCCGTTATACTGGGATCACTATTTGTAGGACCATTATACGGTTTATTTATTGGGTTAGTAGCACCATTACTTAGACAATTACTTTTTGGAATGCCTCCATTCCCAGTGAGTTTAATGATGGCTTTTGAATTGGGAGTATATGGATTACTTAGTGGATTACTGTTTAAGCAATTAATTAGAGTAATTAAAAATGATATAATCACGATTTATGTTTCATTAATTATTGCAATGATATCTGGTAGAGTAGTTTTTGCGGTTTCCGCACTTATTTTTACTGGAGCAAGCAACTTCTTTATCGTTTTTACAGGGTTATTTACAGGATCTGTACCAGGAATAATATTGCAACTAATTCTGATTCCAATACTTTATCTACGATTAAAGAAAGTGATGAACTAACATTAGGAGTAGTTAATTTAAAAGACACAATTTTCTGTGAAGGAAAGTGTCTTTTTTTTTATGCAAAGAATAGTGAAAAAACGCAAAAAGCTATTTAACAGGATTTTAAAGAATAAGCTAAAGATAGCGGTGTAAAAAATATATATGTTTCAGAATTAACTGAGTTAGTAGAAAAACAATATATTTCTATTGTGTTAATATATTTCTGGTGGCGAAAGAGATATAGGAGGAGTTTAGATTGTAATGTCTATAACTTTCTCTAGGTTTTTTATTCAAGAAATAGTAGCAAACATAATACACAAATATGATATAATATTTATTGAATATAAGGAGTGATATCATGCAAGAATTTGTACCATTCATAATAATATTGACGTTTCCTTTTGTACTATTACTTACTTACAGAATAATAAGTAAAAGCAAAAGATTACTATTTATTTTAGATGATAAGTTGCTAAAAAGTCCGATTAAACTCTCTACGGTATTACTTGCTGTAGCGATGTTTTATTTATTATATAGTTATCTTATTCATTTATTATTTGGAGTTGAAAACCCATCAGGATATATATGGAACTTGGTTGGCTTACTTGTAAGTGCTTCACACTTTGTGAAAACAAAGGGTGCACCTTTGAACTATATTATTCTATATATCTTTACTATGCTAATTGGATTATTCGTATATGGGATATTCATATCGAACTTGGTTGGGTATGTTAAAGAACGATTAAAAAAGATTGCGAAGGGTCGCACAAGAATTGTAGATGAGAATCACATTTTAATTATTGGGATTAGTGAGTATATGTATCCAATCATCGATCAGTATATAGAAGCTTCCATTAAAATTAAGGAGAAGCATTTAGTAAACCTCGTATTTAAGTCTCGATTACGAAAGCAAAAAATAGTGATATTAAGTGATCAAGAACCTGAAAAACTAATGAATGTTATTGAAAAAAGAACCACTGCCTTAAAAGGGAAAACATATACATCAACTATGAAAAAGAAGTATATAAGAGAACTTGAAAAGAAACTGATTTACCGTACAGGGAATACTTCAAGTATTCATGATTTAGATTTATGCAATATTAGTAAAGCTGCTACTGTTATCGTGTTAGGGTCTGACGAGGAAAAAATAAAAACAATATTGTCAATAGGTGCAACTGAGTTTAAGAGCAATGAAGAATCTTTTGTTATTAGTAAGTTTAATAATAAAGAGATGCTTGATATAGCTGAAAGAAATGACCTGTCAGATGAATATGATTTAATTGATATCAACCAGTTGATCTCAAGTTTAACTGCACAAACAACAATACAACCAAACCTTTCTTACATTTATAATGACCTACTTGATTTTAATAAAACGTCAATTGAGTTTGTTCGAGTTGAAGATAAACCTGAACTGGCATCTTTAATAGGTAAGAGTTTTAATGATGCTTCAATTCTGATTTCAAACGCAATATTGCTTGGAATAAAAAACGAATCGATTACAATTAATCCTAATGCCGATTATGATTCTGTTATATCAAAGTCTGATTCCTTAATAATAATTAGAGATCCAAACTCATCTATTTCTGTTAATACTCAAAATGCTAAACTTGTGAACAATACCTGTATAAATAATTTGGACTATAAGTTTGTTAAAGAGGATGTAAACTTCATTATTGTAGGTTTTGGGCAAAATATATCAAACTTACTTGATGAGTTTAATAACATTATCGATTCTACATCCAATGTCTCTCTTTTATTTGATGAGAAATACAAGAAACATATCAGTCTTGACTCTTTTGAAAATAAATATGACTTTGATGTTCAACCACATTTCTTTAATAACTACAGCACATTTAAAGAACTCATTGAAACATTTGATCAAGGGAATGACATTGATGCAATCATTGTTTTACCAAATGAGTTCTTGTCAAAACAACAACAAGATGATGAAACAATCTTTACTCTTCAAAATTTAAAACATCTTGAAAAAGAGAATAGTCGTGATTACAATATTACAATTGATTTAGTAGAAATGGCAAACCATAATATTATAGAACATATGAACATAGCGGATGTTATTATCTCAGATAAATTCTCATCAGAACTCATTTTCCAGTATGCTACTCATAGAGATATAAAGAAAGTATACGACGAGTTATTCAATAACTACGGAGATGAAATTTACTCAATACCAATCGGTAACTATATATCTGATTTAAGTACTCAGATTAACTTTTATACAATATCTAAATCAGCGCTTTTAAAGAACCAAATTGCGATAGGATATAAACATAATAAAGAGGTAATTATACAGACAAACGAGAAAGACAAAGATATTTTATTCACAAAAGAAGACCATATCGTAGTTATTGCAAAAGGTCATTAAAAGAGAAGAAATTCTTCTCTTTTTTTTATTGCGATTATAGTTTAATTTTTAAAGTTTCTCTAAAAAACACTTGTACTATTATTTTGTAAGTGGTATTGTAAAAACAGGAACTGTGTGACACACACTACTGTGCAACACACAAAATAGATGGAGGATCAAAAATGAAATATTCAATGTTTGCAAATATGAAATATGTATATAAGGAATCTTTTAAGAAATATCCCAAGATCAAACTATATGTAGTAGTTAGTTTTCTTACAGAGTTACTTGTACCTTTTTTAATGGTAGTTATAACTACAGTACTTGTATATGCATTAACACACAATATTAACGTAGAACAGTACATAGCAATTATCTTTGGACTTACACTAGGAACATTACTTCTTGAGTTTCTACGATCATGGTCACTTACAAGATATACATTTGAGAACACATTTACAAGAGTTGCTGTGTTTAATCAACGTTTAGCAGAACATCAGTTAAAGACAGACTATATTAATGTAGAAGCTCGTAATCGAAGAGACATAATTTCTAAAGCATACGGTGCCATTATGTCGAATTATTATGGTATTGAAATGATGTTAAGACAATCACCATTAATGCTTATTAACTTATGTGGAGTATTAATCTATGGAGTCCTTATTGCACTTTATGTACCTCTTGTACTAGCGGTAATGGTTGTAATGGCGATAATAAATTACTTATTAACAAATAGAGCAAATAAGGAACTAGGAGATAAAACAAAGCGATTAACTGACGAGTATCGTGAGAAATACTATTTAACAAAGGATTCTACAAATCCAAATTATGGAAAAGATATTAGAATATATAATATTGGTAATTGGTTCACAGAACTGGGGAATCGTTTAACAAAAAGTAGAAAGAATCTCCAAAAGGGAATTGAAAAAAAGTTCTTACTAGCAGATGTTTTCAATACAGTATTCCTATTTATAAGAGACTTTGCAGCATACTTCGTATTACTCGGTCTTGTGATTAACGGAACAATTGATTTAACAAGATTCACGTTCTTTATTGGAGTTGTTACAGGATTTACATTATGGTTAAATGGATTCTCTAACGCACTTAATGAGATGAGAACTTGTAACGTAAGAATCAATGACTATAGAGCCTGTATTAATGTAGATAATGAGTTTTATAAAGAAGGAGAGTTGAAAATAAGTGACTTATCAACACCATTATCAATTGAGTTTTGTAATGTGTCGTTTTCGTATCCTGAAGCGGAGAAACCAACTATTGAAAACATATCCTTTAGGCTAAACGGTAATGAGAAAGTGGCTTTAGTTGGAAACAACGGAGCAGGTAAAACAACACTTGTGAAACTACTATGTGGATTATATAGACCACAATCAGGAACAATAAAAGTAGGGGGATACGATATATCTAAATTTAATATCGTAGACTACATGAAAAAAGTATCTGTTGTTTTTCAAGATTCAGAACCATTCGCCTTTACTATAAAAGAGAACATAGCTTGCTGTGATAGTAAAGACGTTGATGATGATAAACTGAACAAGGCCATTGAAAAATCTGGGCTACAAGAGAAAATTCAATCTCTAGATAAAAAAGAGGAAACATACATTACACAAATATTTGATAAATCAGGAATAAGATTAAGTGGTGGAGAAACTCAAAAACTTATGTTAGCACGATCACTATATAAAGATTCACCATTACTTATTCTAGATGAACCAACAGCTGCGTTAGATCCAATCGCTGAAGAGGAGCTATATCTTAAATACAAAGAACTAGTAGAAGATACAACATCAGTATTTATCTCACATCGTTTATCATCAACGAAATTCTGTGATCGTATATTACTTCTTGATAATGGAAAAATTATAGAAGAAGGAAGCCACGATGAACTGATGAACTTAGATGGCGAGTACCGAAGTATATTTGATACACAAGCACAATACTATAAGGAGGCCCTAACTAATGAAGGAAACTAATCTATTAAAAACAATAGGAAAAACTATACATGTGTTAAAAGTAGTAAAGAGTTCTTCAAAGGGATACTTCTATGTGTTCATATTAGAGGCAATCACTAACTCAATCTTTCCGTATATTGCAATATACTTTACATACCTAATTATTGATGGAATTGTAGTATCACTTCCATCAAATGAGTTACTGGTATATGTCTACTGGATGATTGGCTTAAATCTAGTATTAGGAGTTTTAAGAAATGTTTTGCGTTATTACCATAAGTTATTTGCAGTCGAACTGCAATATCACTTAGATAATAGAATTGCAAAGAAGAGTTTCGACATTGATTATGATCTGTTAGAAGATAATGAAACAATGAAACTCATCACAATGGCAGAAGAAGGGTGTAACGGGAATGGTGGATTAACAGATTATTGTCAAAATGTTCTAGGTGGAATCCTCTCCTCAGTTTTAAGCATTTTGTATAGTGTGATCCTATTATTAGGATTATTAAATAGCGTTAGCAACTCAAATCCTTCATTTTTAGCTCAATTTTTAAACAGTAAATGGAGCGTACTTATAATTATAGTCGCAATCTTCATTCCAGCAATTGTTTCAAAATACATTATGAAGAAGAATAATGAAAAATCATATGATACTATGATGTATAATATTGAAGGGAATAGACTTATAGGATATTTTCAACAGATATCAGCAAACTATAAATATGGAAAAGATATAAGACTATATAATATGCAAGATATGTTTATGAATACAATGAGAAACATTAGAGATAAAGCAGACGAAAACTGGCGTAACTTCTCATACTTTCGAGTGAAAGTTCTAGGAATATCATTAGCAGGAAACAAAATGTTATCATTAACTGCTTATATATATGTTGGATTAAAAGCAATGTATGGATTAATAAGTGTTGGTAATGTAGTAGCGTATGTTGCAGCAATAACCTTACTGTCACAAGCAATCACAATGATTGTGGAGCGCTATTCACGAGTTCACTTATATAATAACTACCTAGAAAATTACTTCACATATCTAAACCTAAAAACATCAAAAGAGTATGGAACATATGACGTAATTGATGAAGATAATTTAGCTATTACATTCAAAAACGTATCATTCAAATATCCTAACACAGAGGAGTATGTGTTAAAGAATATTAACCTAAAGATCGATAAAGGAGCAAAACTCGCAATTGTTGGGTTAAATGGTGCAGGTAAAACAACATTAGTTAAACTACTTTGTAGACTTTTTGATCCAACTGAAGGAGAGATTTTAGTAAATGAAATCCCAATCAAGGAGTATACAAAAGAAGCTTGTAATAGATTGTTCTCAATTGTCTTTCAGGATTTCAAACTATTCTCATATAGTATCAAAGATAATGTCTCAGCTAGTTTGAATGGTGATGAGGAAAGAGTTAAAGACACTCTTGAAAAAACCGGAATGATGGAACGAGTAAATGAAATGGACAAAAACATAGATACCACAATATATCAACGATCAAAAGAAAATGGTATAGAGATATCAGGTGGAGAGGCACAAAAAATTACAATCTCAAGAGCGCTTTATAAAGATTCACCAATTGTCATTTTAGATGAACCAACAGCTGCGCTTGATCCGAAAAGTGAAGCAGAAGTTTATGAGAAGTTTAATGAGTTAGTCCAAAATAAAACTGCGTTCTTCATATCACATAGAATGAGTAGCTGTAAATTCTGTGACGAGGTAATCGTACTCGATAAAGGAGAAATTATAGAGCAAGGTCATCATAATACCTTAGTAGTGAATAATGGTCTATATTCGGAAATGTGGACAGCGCAATCTAAGTACTATAGTTAGTTCTTGAAAAAGATACTTCCAGTTTTCACAAACTAAAGGCAGATGAGAACTACTCAATAGGTTATATTATACAGGAAAGGAAATCTAACAATCCTGTGTATAAAGATTGGATTGATTTAGTGATTAAATACCTTGAGACTACTAAGTATGGTAAGAGCTTAGGCTACCTAGGAAAAGAGTGAGCTTTAAAGTGTTTTCAAGATAGACAAGAGGTTGAGTTGAAAGTATCGGATAATTTAGATTGTGAAATTGAAATATATGAGTTAGAAAAGAATCATGAAGAGCTATTTGAAAAACAAAAAAAGGACTATAATTAATAGTCCTTTTATATTGCTCTTATGACATAACGTATTCCAACGAAACTTCTTCAAAGTCAATATCAAAAACTTCATTAAAACTTTGAATGAGAGTATCCTTTACTTCCTCAATATTAGGGTTACTATAAAACTCGTTTAGACAACTTACAGGATATTCTTTAATTCCACAAGGATTAATAAGATCAAAATATTTCTTATCAGTAGTAACGTTAAATGCTAATCCATGGTATGTGATAAACTTTTTAGCCTTTACACCAATCGCACATATCTTACTATCTTTTACCCATACACCTGGGAATTTTTCCTTTGCGTATGCATCTATATTATATTTACCTAGAGTATTTATCACCGTTTTTTCTAGATTATGCATATACTCACTAAGTTTAAGTTTAAAATCTTTAATTCTAAGAATTGGATAAGCTACGATTTGACCTGGTCCATGAAAAGTAATATCCCCACCACGATCTGTTTTATATAGCTCTACTCCATTACTTTCAAGATAAGTCTCGCTTACTAACAAATTAGCAGCATCAGTTCTTATTCCCATAGTTAAGACGGGATTGTGCTCTAAGATTAATAACACACCACCAATGAGTTTTTGATCAACTAAATCAAAAACTTTTAGTTGAAGTTTTAATGCATCTTTGTAGCTAATATAATCTTTTATTTTTATAACATAATATTTCATTTTAATCACCACTTTGATTATATAATATCATAATAACTATAATAATAAAGAAAACTTTATCTGTAGAAAGAAATAGAATGATAGAAAACCAGAAGTACTTGTAATTAGGAAAAGCATATGTAGTTGTTAGTGTTCGTTTCGTATGCTATAATGATACTCTGTACTATAGTGTTCAATCACTATACACAAGAATGATAATCTACCTTTTTTGCTTCTAAGAAACAGAGACGATAGTTGTCATGTTTACCAATTTAGAAAGACTTAAAAGGTGGAAAAATGTTTGCTATTATTTTAATTATTATTAATTTTACAGTATCTAGTTTAGGAGTATATTTTTACGATTACCAAGTTGATGGAGTTATTAATGATTTTGGAACTATTATGTTATCTATATTGGTAGGAACAGTTGTGATGTTAGTTGTGTTCTTCTTATATATCGATGTGTTCTATTTGTTAGTTGCTAAAAAACAACCAAAAACATCAAGTTTTAAACACTTCATTGCAAAGCAAATCATGTCTGTACCACTAGTATTTTCAAACACGAGAGTTAAAGTGATAGGTCTCGATAATTTACCAAAAGAATCAGGATTCACAATTTACTCTAATCATACTTCAATGATGGATATACCTGTATTAATGTATCACATAAAAAAATACCCTGTTGCATTTTTAGCCAAGCAATCTGTTGTGGAATTATTCGCAGTTGGTAAATGGACACCTAAATTAGGTTGTGTGATGATTGATCGAAGTAATGATAGAAAAGGCGCTGAATCAATAATCAATGTTATCAGAAATGTAAAATCTGGTTCCACAATGGTGGTGTTCCCTGAAGGGACAAGAACAACTAAATTAGGAAGCCTTGGAGAATTTAAATCAGGATCTTTTAAGGTAGCACTAAAAAGTAAAGCACCGTTAGTTCCTGTAACAATAGTGAAACCATCAAACTTTAAAAAAATAATTTGGCCATTCGCAAAAAAAGTCACTTTAGTCATTCATAAAGCGATTCAATATCCTGAACTTAAAACTATGACTTCCCATGAGTTGTCGAATGAAGTTCGAAATATCATTTCAAAACCTTTGAATAGTACAACATAGTTTTCAAGAGAAAAAAAATTTAAGACATATTTCGGTGAAATATGTCTTTTTTTCTATATTATATAAGGAAACTTGTTGACATAAACGAGTAATGTGATACTATCTTCAAGGAATTAGGAGTGATATTTATGATTACAGTATCGAATTTGGATCTAGTTTTTTCTGACAAAAAATTATTTGAAGACGTTAATTTAAAGTTTCTTCCCGGAAACTGTTATGGAGTAATCGGGGCAAATGGAGCTGGAAAATCAACGTTCTTAAAGCTATTATCAAGTGAGAAAGAATCTACTAGAGGAAATGTATTTATAGAAAAAGGAAAACGTATGACTGTTTTAAAACAGGATCATAATGAGTATAATGAATATACAGCAATGGAAACAGTTCTAAAGGGACATAAAGAACTGTTCAAAATCATAGAGCAAAAAGAAGTTTTATATGCGAAAACAGATTTCACAGAAGCAGATGGTATGAAATTAGCAGAACTAGAGGAAGTCTTCGCAGAACTTGATGGATGGAACGCAGAATTTGAAGTGGAAAAACTACTAAACGGGTTAAGAGTTGAACCGGAAAACTTCAATAAAAAAATGAGTGATATCTTACCTAAAGATAAAGTTAAAATATTACTGGCACAAGCCTTGTTTGGATCACCGGATATCTTACTTCTTGATGAGCCTACAAACCACCTTGATTTTGATGCGAAAACTTGGTTAGAAGAGTTCTTATTAAATTTTGATAACACAGTAATTACCGTGTCACATGATAGACACTTCTTAAACAAAGTGTGTACTCACATGGTAGATATTGATTATTATCAGGCAAAATTATATCCAGGTAATTACGATTTTTGGCTTGAATCCTCACAATTAATGAGAAAATTAATGCAGGATAGAAACAAGAAAAAAGAAGAAAAAATTAGTGAGTTAAAAGCATTTATCGCTCGTTTCAGCGCAAATGCATCGAAATCATCACAGGCAACATCTCGTAAGAAATCTTTAGAAAAAATTAATTTAGAGGAAATTGTTGCTTCATCTAGAATGTATCCATTTATTGGCTTTGATATCAAAAGAAACTTAGGAAAAGATGTAATAGTTGTTGAAAACCTAGGAGCTTCACTAGATGGGGATAAGTTATTTGAGAATGTATCGTTTATTATGAACCGTGGAGACAAAGTATCACTTCTAGGTAAAAACGACCTTGCTAAAACAGTACTACTAAAAATACTAGCTGGTGAACACGAACCTGATACTGGAACTGTTAAATGGGGACAAACGGTTGAAACAGCATATTTACCAGCCGATAACAATACATACTTCAAAAATAATAACTCAAACCTAATAGAATGGTTACAACCTTACTCACCAGATCCGGCTGAATCATACTTAAGAGGATTTCTTGGAAGAATGTTATTTAGTGGTGATCAACCTTTGAAAAAAGTTAAATATCTAAGTGGTGGAGAGAAAATGCGTTGTATGTTCTCTAAACTAATGATGTCTGAGGCAAACACATTACTAATTGATCAACCAACAAACCACCTTGACTTAGAGTCAATTCAATCAGTGAATAAAGGGTTTAAAGAATATAAAGGATCAATAATCATGACATCACATGACCATCGTTTAGTAAACACAATTTGTAACAAACAGATTGTCATCGGAGAAAAAGGTTCTTATGAATTTATGGGAACTCTTGATGAATACCTAAGCAATGAAAAAGCTAGAGATTTAGTATCAAAGTTGTACAAAGAAAAGAAGTAAAAGAATATATATAAACCTATAAAGTAAACACTGCAAAAACATAGTGTAAATTTATAGGTTTTTTTGTATACTTGAAGGAAGAAGAACCTGAAAATTTTAAAAAATATAAAAAGATAATAGAAAGACTTGCAATTGTCCTTGCGTCAACTTATAGACTAGTAATGGGAGTGATAATAATGAAAACAATACAAGAATTATCTAGTATACTTAATGTATCTTCAAGAACATTGCGTTATTGGGAAAAAGAAGGATTGATTGAAAGTGGAAGACAAAAAACTTCTAACTGGAGAGTATATACTGATAGACAAGTGAATAAAGCCTCACTAGTTCAGAAAATGCGTCAACTAAACTTTAGTATTTCGTGTATAAAAAATGTAATTGATGCAGTTTCAATCGAACATGTATATGAAATCCTGAGTGATGAAGTTGAAAAGCTCAAATCAACCTTTACAACCCTATCTGGAAATGTTGAAACTATTAATAAGTTACTTCAACACCTCTCTGGAAACGAGAAAGAGGATATCTCATTTTTTTTCACTCTACTACAGACTTTTAAAAGTAGACGAAAGGATGAAAAAATTATGAATGAAAGTTTCAAAGTAGTGTATCTAAATGCAAGTCCGATGGTGTATCACATCGCTGTCGGAGAATCACCAGAGGATGATGCAATGAGTCCAGTGATTGAGTACTTAAAAGAAAAAAGTCTTCTTGCTACAACTCATCTTTATGGAGGAAACATGCCACCGTATCCGAATGAAAATACCAATGTCTATGGTTATGGAATGATGGGAATTATTAATGATAACATTGATGAAGTACCAAAGCCTCTTGAAGTTGGTATGTTTGAAGGGGGATTATATGCGATGATACAATCGACAGATGATATACCACAATCATGGAAAGATTTATGTGATCAAGTAGAGAAGAGTAATACATATAAGTATGACAAGAGAAGGTTGTGTTTAGAAGAACATATCTCAGTAAACACTGAATACTCGGATTTTAACTTAATATTATTCCTCGCTATAGATGAAGTATAACTAGCAAGTATAAGTATTTATTTTTGGTATCTTAGATTATAATAGTTGTATACGAGTAGTGTGCAGATTAATTGCTGACAATAATGAGCAAAGCAGTTCAAGAAAACATACCTTATTTAAGATAAAGTAATGGTGGAGGTGTTGATATGGAAATTATCAGACAAATAAAAAACTCAATAAAATATATGGAAGAACATTTACGTGAGGATATTCAACTCAGTGATATTGCCAGTCATGTATATATGAGTAGCTTTAACTTTCATCGTACTTTCAAGATACTTACGGGTGTTACACCAACAGAATATATTAGAAATAGACGTCTTTCTAATGCAGGTGAAGATTTATTAAACACCAGTACCAGTGTTCTTGATTTGGCAATGAAATATTGCTATGATTCTTTAGAAGGCTTCAGTAAAGCCTTCAGTAGATTTCATGGGGCGAGTCCCTCACAAGTAAGGAAAGAACATGCAAAAATAAAGACATATCATCCTCTAAAAATAAATATTTCTTTTGAAGGAGGAGAAGGTATGGATTACAAAGTAGTAGCATTAGAACCTTTTACATTATTAGGAAAAGGTAGAGAGTTCAGAATTGATTCTGAGGAGAACATGATTCCAGCATTTTGGAAAGAAGAAACTCGAGATGGCTTATTGGAAGAACTTAAAAAGCATTCAATTGAAACAGGAGTTTACGGAGCTTGTTTTCAGGAGGATCAAAAATCAAAAACATTTAAGTATAGTATTTCAATGAAAGTAAAAAGAGGAACTTCCGTCAAAAACTTAGAAAGTATCAACATTGATAACCCTTTGTGGGCGGTGTTTGAATGTGAGAATGTAAATCATATAGAAGAGGTATGGAATTACATCTTAAAAGAGTTCTTAGTAAATACTGATTATGAGAGAGTAGAGGTTTTGGATTTTGAACTCTATAGTAGAACTGATATTTTCTGTGAATTATATATTCCTATAAGAAAACTTTCTTAGTCTAATATCAATTGATAATAGTATTACTTTAAAGCCCTTTTGGGCTTTTTCTTTTGGGTTCTTATATGAACTGTTAATTATGTTCACCTGTGATATACTTAAAATATAGATAGGTTGCAATCCCGCTTGAACACTTATATTATTTTCGACATGACGGATTAGGGTGGAGAATAATGAGGTAGGAAAATGAAAAACAGGATCAAATTAATGGTATTGTTATTTTTAGTAATCATTGTACTTACATCTTGTCAAGGACCTAAAGAACCAGAGGTAAAGAATATATCGTTTCGAATCACTTGGGATATAACATCTGAACGAGGCGATACATTGAGAAGAGTTGTATCAAGGTTTAATAACACTCAAGATGAGGTTGTTGTAACATTACTTGGTGGGAATGAAGATTTTCAAGAGACAAGTGATTTTCTGAGTAATGAAGATGGACCTCAAGTTATGGTCCTCCCCTATAGATATGTCCAGTATTTCGGAAAGTCTGGGTATCTTTTAGATGTGAACCACATTCTTGAAGATGAGCTAGATAGTCATTACTCATCTATATTGGATATGGCAAGTGTTGATGATGTTATTTATGGGGTACCTTGGGTAGGCCATTCAATGTCGATATTGTATAATAAGTCAATATTAGAGGACGCAAGTGTGAACCCAAGTTCCATCACAAGTTTTGACACGTTCTTAGATGTGTTACAGCTAGTAGAGGAAAACACAGATAAAGCAGGTATTGGACTTGTTGGCGCAGATCATCACGACTTATCGTGGATGACAACACAGTTCATCCATTCATTTGGTGGTTCACTAGTTAATGAGAGTAAAGAAGTAATTACGATTAATTCGGCTGAATCTAAAACGGGACTCGAGTACTATATATATGATTTAGGATCGTATGCGCAAGATGATTGGGAAAACCATACAGGGATAGAAGTTATGGAATGCTTCAGAAATCAAGAAGTGGCATTTGAGATTCAAGGTCCTTGGGGTGTAACAGATATATGGAAGGCAGGATACCCATTTGAAGTAGGAGCTATATCATTTACTGATATTGGTGGTTATTCAGAAGTTGGGCCCTTAATGTTATCAATACGAAGTAGTGTTGATGAAGATGATTTAGAGGCAATTGATAGTTTTATTGAATATATGTCTTCAAAACAAGCAATGGAAATAATTATGAGTGGAGAGTTCTCTCCAAAGACAGAGCAATATTATCCTTTTAGAGTACCCGTTAGAAAGGATATGGAGGACTTGAACTTCTTTACGATGTTTCCTGAATTTATAAGTTTTATGGATGGGTTTGAGAACCCAAGTATTAGTTCTCCAATACCTATTTGGACAGAAGTACATGAACTCTATTATCAACCAGGACTCCATGATGTGATAATGGGAGAAACCTCACTTGATAGTTTTCTGGAACAGGTTGAAATGAATGCCAATGAATTGTTAGATTAAAGACGAAAATAAAAGAAGTTATATCTTTAAATTGATATAACTTCTTTTTTTTATTTCTCTGAATCGTGATTAACTGTACTGTTCGTATTATATAAATCAAATATCTCCTTTTTTGAGTTTTTGAAAATTTTTACAAGTGCTGGATCAAACTCCGTATTTTCATTCCTTACAATATAGTTGAAACCTTCCTCAAAGTTCCATTTGGCTTTATAACTTCTATAACTTGTAAGAGCATCAAATACATCAGCAATACTCACAATTCGAGCATATTCGTGTATCTCGTCACCTTTCAACCCTTGAGGATATCCACTTCCATTATAAGATTCATGATGTTGATGACTGATAATCCTTGCGTTTGAAAGTATTTTACTTGTATGACCCATTAATATTTCTAAACCTATTGTTGAATGACTCTGGATCTCGATGCGTTCTTGCTTTGTAAATCTACCAGGTTTTAATAGTAGTTCTTCTGTGATACCAATTTTTCCAATATCGTGGAGTCTCGCAGATAACTCGAACTCCTCACAATCCTCTCTATTCCGATACAGTTTTGAGAAAATTATTCTAGAGTAAGCTGCGACACGTATCGCATGATTGGCTGTATTTATGTTTTTAAACTCAGAAGCTTTTACAAGACTGTTTACAAGATCTATACGGTTCTTTGTTAAATCTAGTGTACGCAAACGTACTAATTTTTGCAGCTGGTAGTTCCAATAAACAATAAGCGAAACAACAATGATAATAACAAGAAGAATAATACCCGCAATCAAAAGTATTCTTTGAAGATCTATCCCGTCTCCAGCTTCAAATACACCAATCCAAGTATTGTTTATTTCTATTTTTTCCTCCTCGGTAATTGAGGCTAATCCTTTGTCAATGATACTTGTAAGTATCGGTAAATCCTTATTTACCGCAAATGCCAACTTATTATTCTCCGAAGATATAATTGAATCTATCTCTATATTCGTTATATTGAGTTGCTGAACTGTATAAGCAGTAGTAGCTAGATTTCCAACCAAGGCATCAATATCGTCTTCAGAAAGACTGTATAAAGCTTCCTCTAAAGTATTAAAAGTTTCTGGTACTACTGTGGTTTCAGATAGAAGAAAACTGTTGTGTGATGAATTATTTTGGACCCCGACAGTTATGTCAGGCAAATCTTCTAAAGTATACTCAGTACTGTGTTCAGAATTCGAAAAAATTGCCCTCTCAAAGGCAACGTAAGGTTCAGAGTAATCAAAATATTCCATGCGTTCTGTAGTTATCCCTATACATGCTAAAAGGTCAAGTTCTCTTGTGACTTTAGCTTTATCATATACTTCTGTCCAATCCAACTCTGGATAAGGAATAACAAAATTCAAACCAGTATTACGTTCAATAAGTTCAACGTAATCTGCACATATTCCCTTGTACACACCATCTATATCGATAAACTCATAGGGTTTAAATCGATTATCAACACCTAGTTTTATTTCAGGATGATCAAGGATGAACTGTTGCTCCTCAGCTGTTAGTGAAACGGTTGGACCACTACTGTCCACAGATATAAAATTAAAAAGAGAAAAATTTAATATAATTAATGAAAGAATCATGATTTTTCTCATAATATTCCACACTTCCTTTCAACCCATATTAAAAAATATACTAGCTTGCATTTATAGTGTTGAATTAATAAGAGATAAGTAGGAAATAAAAATACCAAATAAAACGCGAGTTCTATTTGGTAGTAGTCTAGCTTTATTATATCACTACATCGTAGTAGGTTCAAGACTATATCATTTCACTATGCACACTATAAAATAGGTGTTTACAAGTGTGAGGACTCCTGAAAGTTAATAAAATCTTAATAAATTGTACCCTAGTTTGTTAAGAATTCTTTGATAGTATTGGGTCATGAAAGAGGTGGGAAATATGAGTTTAGTACTAGAAAGTAAAAAACTATGTAAAACATATTACACAAATAATATTGAGTTTCATGCATTGAGAAATATTGATTTAAAAGTGTTTAAAGGAGAATTTGTAGCCATTATGGGACAGTCTGGAAGTGGGAAATCCACTTTACTTTATACCTTAAGTGGTATGGATAACTTAACAGGTGGAGAAGTATTTGTAAAAGATAATGTTATAAACAACCTTAATGAAAAAGAAATGACTAAGATTCGAAGAAATGATATAGGATTTGTTTATCAGGGAATTAATTTAGTATCAAATCTTTCACTTGAGGAGAATATCCTTGTCCCTGGATATTTAACAAAGAGTGCAAAAAGTGTCATTGATAGAAGAGCAAGTAAATTAATCGAGAAAATGAAAATTGAAGAACATGTAAAGAAACTTCCTTCCGAGGTTTCTGGTGGACAGAAACAAAGAGCAGCAATTGCAAGAGCTTTAATTAATGAACCAGACGTTTTATTCGCTGACGAGCCTACTGGTGCTTTGAACTCAAGTAGTAGTGAAGATGTACTGGATTTATTAAAGAGTTTTAATAATGAAGGTCAAACTATTATTATGGTTACTCACGATATCAAGTCAGCTACATATGCAAATAGAGTTGTGTTCTTAAGAGATGGTAGAATTGAAGGAGAGTTAGATATCTCTAAATTTGAATCTATAAATCAAGAACAGATGATATTTGATTTCTTAAAAGAAAAGGGATGGTAGTATGAAAACACTTTTTATAATGACATTTGCCAATCTTAAAGCAAAAAAACTACAGAGCTTATCACTATCTCTTGTATTTGTATCTGTTGGTATTTTATTGTTTTTGTCATTAAGATTATTTGGAACTGTTTCTGACTATGAGGAATTATTTGAAAAATCAGACAGTAATCAAAGTTTAATTCTTGTTCAAGACGAAGGAGTAAAAGATACCCTTGTAAATCATATAGATACATTGGATAGTGTTGAGAATGTAAATGTGTATTTAAACTATGATAAGTTTCTTGAAAGCAACCTGATCAAAGATGGAAGTAAGAAACAATTGCTAGATGTCTTTTTATCAGAAATGAGTAACAACGAATACGACAATATAAGGATAGTTGAAGGTAAAAGTTCAAGTGAACTACGAGATAACGAAGTGATTTATAGCTACGGAAAAGCAAAACTAAATAACATCGCTGTTGGCGACATAGTTGAAGTTTCTACTGAAAGTGGAATAACTGAACTGACTGTTGCAGGTATTGGAGTTGATCTTGTATTCAATTTCGATACCATTTCCCTAAACCGCTTCTGGACTACTAAAAATACAATAGAAAACTTAAATGATGGAGTCAAACAATATTCTATTGCATTATCATATAAAGATTACTCTAAAGAACAAGAGGAAGCATTATTTAATGATTTTGAGGAAGTTCTAGGTACAGATGCTAGTAACATATTTATTTTGACACATGCATTAATCGTTCAAGCAAACTCGTTTTTTCAAGTAATCATGGGTGCTATCTTCACATTAATTGGTGTAATCATGATTGTTGTAGGATTATTCATTATTAGAAGTATTATATATAATAGTATCATTACAGAAAGTATAAAAATTGCGACACTCAAGAGTACTGGCTTCTCATCGTTTAATGTTATATCAATGTATTTACTTGAATATGGAATAATAGCATTATTTTCAGTAGTGATTGGGATTTTCGGAAGTTACTTACTTTCTGATGTTGTATTAGGAGATTTAACAGAAATATCAAATATGTTTGGTGTATCAAACTCTCTAGGAGTTCTTCAAGTAGTTCTTTTAAGCATTGTGATTATACTAGTTATCGAAGTGATTGTATATTTAGTTGCAAGAAGAGTTACGAAGATAAAACCAGCAGTAGCACTTTCAAAAGGTGAATATATTACTGAAACAAAAACAGTATACTCACTATCAAAACATAGAAGATTACCATTGACATTGGTAATTGCAATTAAGGACATCTTCTATAATAAGAAACTAATGTTAACATTATTGCTTTTCACAATCACAACAACATTGACTATTGTTATATTGTCTTCCGTGTCATACTCATTAAATAGCCAAAGAGACAATAATTACTTATGGCTAGGATATGATATTAACGCAAAAATTATCAGCTCAGAATCTATGACTTTGGATACTCACAACGATGTAACTGAAACATTGATGTCATCTGAAATTACTACAGGAGTGATTAGTACATTTATGGATCTCAATAGTCAGGTTCTTGATGAAAATAACGACAAATTTATTACATCAATTAGTAGAATATTTGTTGTGCAGGAACCAGATACAGTTGATTTTAATATGGTTGATGGAAGATTACCTGAAAATAGTAATGAAATAATAATCGCATACAACCTAAAAGAATATTTAAACAAAGAACTAGGTGATTACGTAACAATTAGGTCCCTAGGTGAAGAAAAAGAGTTACTCGTTGTAGGAATAAACCAAGGAATGACAAATCAAGGAATGACATTCGACTTATTCGAGAATGAAATGAATAATCAAATTTTAAGTGAATCTCTAATTCAGTTCAAAGTAAAAGATGACGTAACAAAAAATCAACTAACAAATGAAATTTCGAAGCTATTTGGTGATAACTATACAGTGTTGTATGAAACAGCCAACGCATCAATGTTATCAATGTTCGATGTTCTAGATGTTGTTATGACAGGTATCATAGCTATATTTTCAGTTATTTGTTTAGTTGTTCTAATGAACTTGAATCTTACATATATTCATAAAGAAAGATATAATTACAGTGTATATAAATCAATTGGTATGAGTAACCATGAAATAATTAAGATCTACCTAAACAAGAATATACTAATTAGTATTATCGGACTAACTGTTGGTAGCATTATATCAATTGGAGTTCTGTCATTTATAATGAATGCAATTATGTCCCAACTAGGATTATCTTTCTATCCATCAAAAATCAAAAACATCAGTATGTTAGTATCATTTAGTGTGATGATGGCAGTAACATTTATCAATGCTTTAATCATTAAAAGAACAATCAATAAAATATCGCCAAAAGAGTTGCTTGTTGAATAGAGGAAATACAGTTTAGTAAATGAAGTGATTGTGATATAATGAAACCATAAAATGGAGTGATAAGATGGATAAGATACTATTGGTTGATGATGAAATAGAATTGTCAAATATGATTAAAAACTTTTTGGATAATCAAGGATTTACCACTGTTATCAAACACACCTTTCAGGATGGTTTATTAGCTTATGAAGATACAACATTTGATGCAGTGATATTAGACATTAACTTACCTGATAAATCGGGTTTAGAGTTATGCAAATACATAAGAGATAAATCCGAATTACCTATCATTATGTTAAGTGCAAGAAGTGGAGATGTTGATAAAATCATGGGGTTAGGATTAGGTAGTGATGATTACATTACCAAACCTTTTAGTGCTAGTGAACTTTCAGCCAGAATTAAAGCTCATATTAGTCGACACAAACGTTTATCAAAAAATGTTTCATCAAGCATAACCAAAGTATTTGGAGACCTATCTATTAACGAAGAAGCATATGAGGTGACTTTGCAAGGTAAGAAAATATTACTACCAGCTAAGGAGTTTCAATTACTTAACTTACTGTCTTCACATCCAAACAAGGTTTTCTCAAAAGAACAACTATTGAATCAAATATGGGGATATGATGGATTTGGTGATATAAACACAGTCACGGTTCACGTAAGGAAAATTAGAGAAAAAATAGAAAAGGATTCAAAAAATCCGACATACATAAAAACAGTATGGGGAGTAGGATATAAATTTGATGGTACACAGTAAACTCCGCAAACTTATTATATCCTTCATCATTATTATCATCGCGTGTATTATAACTATTTCTGCATTATTTACCCATAGAATGAATAATCAAATCAAGCTCACAGATGTCAGTGAAGTACGATACTACACATCATCTGTATTAAACGATATCTCAGAAGACTTTCCTCTCATAGAAGAAACAACCCTATCTGAAACACTAGAGGATTTAGGTATCAAAGCTCTCATTGTAGATACGAGTAACAATGTGTTGTTCAATAATAGCAGTATTCCAGAAACAGACATTACACACAATCTCTATTTTGAGGGTGTTACTACACCTGGGTCTGATGATAATCTTTTAAAGATATCATTTCCTGTAAAACAAGGGAACACAATAGTTGGATTTGCATTATTTGAAATACCAGGCAATACTTTATATAACTTTAACTATTCAATATATTACATTTTACTAGTAATAGAGGCAATCCTATTTATTTTGACAGGGATATTAATTTTCAAAGAGTATAAGAAAAAAGTATATACACCAACAGAAAAACTTGAAAAAGCTATGATGGATGTTTCTCATGGAGTCTATAATAAACTAGAAGAACCAAGCAAACTTTTTACAAGTTACAATATAATGCTTGATGAAATCGAAAGATTAATTTTGAATCAAGCTACTTATGCAAAAACAAGAAAACATATGATCGCGAATATTTCACATGAAATTAGAACACCACTATCCTATGTTAAAATGAGCGCAGAAATTCTTTCTAATGATCCAACAATACAAGGGAAAAGTAGAAAATATATCGATACGATACTGAAAAAAGTGAACACGATAGATACAATAATTGAGGATTTGTTTAGATACTCCATTCAAGATTTAGATCAGCTTCTAGTAGAACCAAGAGAAGTATATGCTAAACAAACCTTTGATGAAATATTATCAAATATTAAACTTAAAGATGTAACAAAGACAATCACACTTCAAACGTCCAATCTTCTACCTAATATGTTAGTGCGATTAGATCAATCAAGAATCGAACAAGTAGTGACAAACCTCGTTGACAATTCAGAAAAACATATTGTCCAAAAAGGGAAAATTGATGTAAGTGCAGAACTATTTGAGAACCATGTAATCGTAATTGTAGAAGATGATGGTACTGGGATTAAACCTAAGGACTTGCCTTACATTTTTGAACCATTTTATCAAGGAGAACAACCCGAGAACACTAAGAAGAAAGGTGCTGGATTAGGCCTTGCAATTAGTGATTACTTAGTAAAAAAACATGGTGGAGAGATATTTGTCTATAGTGATGAGCAAAAAGGGACAAAGTTTGTGGTGAAACTTGTAGGGGTAGAGAAGTGAAAAGATGACTGAATCAAGAAATACACTTAATATATAAATTGAAAAGCCCAGCTGGGCTTTTTTTTATATTTGAAACCGAAAAAGTTGATAAGTATAGTACTTTTTTATGTTTGAATAGTACTTTAGACCCTATTTGGAACTTCCACAATATTGTATTATTGGGTTAGATTATAAGTTTATTTTCATAAAAGGAGGAATATTTATGAGAAGCTATGAAGTAAGTATTATGAGTTCGAAAAACTTAGAAAGAAATGTGAAACTATATATAAAAGTTCCTGAAGGGTATGAGAAAGAAGCTATGGCATATCCTGTTTTATATGTACACGATGGAAATGTAATATTTAATGACTTTGAAGAAGTTGATTTAACTTGGGGGATGATGGATGATTACTTAAATGAGAAAGATAGAAAAAAAATCATAATCGTTGGTATCGGAAGTGGAGAAACAAGAAATCAAGAGTTGTTCCCATTCTCAATTAAAAGAAAAGATAAAGAACCAATAGGTGGTGGTACAGATTTGTACATGAAGTTCATTATTGAAGAACTTAAGCCATATATTAATGCAACATATAGAACTATAACTAGCCCAGATGCTTGTGGATTATTAGGCGTGTCAGTAGGTGGAGCAGCAACAATTTACGCTGCTGCGAAATATCAAGAACATTTCTCTAGATTTGCCTTCATTTCTAGTTGTCATTATCCAGTACAATCGAAATTATTAGAACTAGTAAATGATACGGACTTGAGTGGAGTGAAAAGAATGTACTCTGATGTTGGTACAGAAGAACATGAAAATGAAAAAGCTAAAGAAACATACTTAAGAACAAATAACGAGTTATACGAAGTGTTAAAAACAAAGCTACAACCAGATGTATTGATGTGTAGAACTATTGAAGGTTCAAAACATGAGTTTGAGTTCTGGAATAAACGTTTTCCAGAGATAATGAGTTTTCTCTTTAATTAAGACAGAAAATGTAATATATAAATGATGTAATATCATCATAGTATCAAAAGATACATATTAGTATGTGCTTCCTATAGGGGTAACAGATTCGGTGCATTATTTCGTAACTGTAAAAAAAAAGATCAGTAGGGATCTAAAAATTCTATCAACTATCGAAATTCCCCTTTATGTACAGAATCTGCCCTATACTTATTGATGTTGTCTGTTAAGAAAAATTATAGTAAAATTCTTCAACCTGGATACTTGAACTAAAAAGTAGCAAATTAGATAATTGATTTTGTCTTCTGTTATTGTTTGAACGTTGAAGGAGGAACCAGGTTTAAGGATAGTAGCCTTTTAATAGTTTTGTTAAATACAACTATAAAGGCTACTTTTATTATGGTAAAATATACTATATATAATTGCGAGGTGTAGAAGATGATAGAATTAAGAAAAGTCACAATGAAGAATTTTAATGAAATTATAGAGTTACCACAAAGTGAAGAGGATAAGAAGATGGTTGCTCCAAATATATATAGTTTAGCTGAAGCTTACGCTGATCAGGAAAGTGTTGCTAGAGGAATATATTCAAATGAGGATCTTGTAGGATTTATTATGTATGATTATAATGAAGAAGAACATAGAGGCTATATAACAAGACTTATGATTACTACAAAAGAACAAGGAAAAGGATATGGAGCGAAAGCCTTAAAAATCGCAGTAAGTGATTTGTTAAAAACTGAAGGGTTGGAAACTATCCAAATCTCTTACGCTAAAAACAATGAAAAAGCAAGATGCTCATACAAAAAAGTAGGGTTTGTAGAAACAAACAAATTTGTGGGAGATGAGATCATCGCATTAATCTATAATAAGTAACATTAGATGAATGAACAATGTAAACAGAAGTTATCTAACTTCTGTTTTTTATATGATATTTATAGTAAAAATTCTATAGGATGTGAGAAAATTATTAGTGTTAAAGAAGATTTATCACAGATTATACATTATAATTTATGTATAATCTATTCACATTAAATGTGAAGTACGAACTACATAAAGTTCTAAACTTAACATTATATGAGGTCAGAGTAACTGGTTTTCTGACTTGCTTCTCCTGTGGACTTACTGTGTAACCTATTACATATGTGCAGTTTAGCCCATATCTCTAGGTGACTTTACACAACTTTGTATACAGCATAATGTGTATATAAAAACCGTAAACGATTGCAGTAAGAGTTTTCATTTAATAATCACTTCTCTTCATATATAATGTGGGTAGAAACAAAAATTTCGAGAAAAATAAGGAGAGAAATAAATGAAAAAATTAGCATTATTAGTGACTGCTTTTGCAGCAATATTCTCATTAGCAGCATGTAAAAAAGAAGTAGTATCAATCTCAGTTCAAGTAGAATCTGAATGGTTACCATATTATGAAATGGTAAAGGAAAATGTTTTAGCGGAGTATCCAGATGCTGAAATCAACTTTATCGAAACTGGTTCATTTGATCATTTAGATGCATTAGATGGAACAGACGCGACAAACAAAGATATCGCTGATGTATTCGCAGCACCAGCTGACAGAATGTACGGTTTAGAAAATAATGACTTATTAGCTTATTTACCAGCAGAAGAAATGGCTGCAAATATCGGTGGATGGACTGATTACAATGCAGGTTTAGGTGGAGCATTCAAAATTGATGGGGAATATGTAGCAATCCCTATGAATATCGAAACTTTAATCTATTTCGTTAACACTGCAAATGCAGATACAGCTTCAATTGACTTAACTGATTCAATTGAAATGATGGATTTAGAGTATGATGATATGTTAGTAGCATATTTCAATGCATGGTTTGGTGTAGCATACACAAATGCTGTTGGAATTGAGCTATTAGGAAAAGAAACTGATGGAACATTATATTCAGATATGACTAAAGAATGGTCTGCATTAACACAAGATCAAAAAGACTTATTCACTTTCCTATACAACTATTGGAGTTTCCATAATGATTTAGGAAACAGTGCTTGGGACAAAGACAACTTATGGGCAGATATGGATGCATCATTCGATACAGAATCAACTACTGATGATCCATTCACTACTTCATTATTATTAGAAGGACCATGGAACACTGGGAAATACAGTGATATCGCTGGAGATAACTTTGATATCCTACCAATTAACAATGTAACTATTTCTGGACAAGAATTAGCACACTGGAAAGGTGGATGGGGATTAGTAGTTAACACTAGATGTGAAGAGAGCGAAGACAAAATGGAATTAGCTCAAGCTTTCATCGAAGAACTTGTTAACCCTGATAACGCAATTGACTTCTTCAAACACACTGGTAAAATCATGGAAAACGTTCCAGGATCAGTATATGCAGCTTCAACTGAGTTAACTGATAGTGAAAAATTAGTAGTAGCATCAGTAATCGAAGGTTATGAAAATGCACCAGCAAGACCATTATTCACAGAATGGGGTCAAGTATGGGATACATGGCAAAACGGAATGTTATCTTGGAATAACGCTGAAACAGGTGTTGATAGCCCACAAACTGCATATGAAGCAGTGAAAGCATCATTTGATTCAATGATGAGTGGATTCAATAACTAACAAGTATTATAATAAAGTGTAAGAGTTCATACTCTTACACTTTAATTAGTTAGGAGAGACATATGAGAAGAGCTGCACCTTTCCCAAAAAAGGAATACTATATAATATTATTTAGTATTATGGTTTTATCAATTTTTTTATCACTCGATGTATTTATTAAAGTAAAAGACTATTCACTATTTTTACTATGGGTTGAAAATAATAATGACACATTAGAGGGTTTAACAGAAACAGAAATGTTTAGCACATATGTGACAGCCAATATGTCATATTATTTCTTCAAAATACTCGTTCCAATGTTCTTTGGAATTCAATCATATTTTGCCTATACTAAAACTAGAATAAGCAATGTCTACACGATTGTTTGGGGAATACTACTTGCGGGAGCAAGTGCATACCATATACTGGAACTTGATTTTGATTCAGTATTTTATTACATAATAGCTATTCTATATCTAACAATTACAATAACGATTCTGGTGCTGCATGATAGCATTAGAAGGAAATAAGGAGGATCTCTATGGTTGAAAAATATTTATATGATAGACTTGATCGAAAATACGATCGTAAAAACCTCTATTTAACTGAGTTAGCTGACTTATACTTAGACGGAAATAAAGAGAAAATCAAAGAGTTTAAACAAAACAAAAAAAGTCATCCATACATAATAAAATTGAGTGAGTTTCAGAAAAAAGAAGAAGCGTTTCTAAGTGAACTTAAAAGTATTTTAAAAACAGAAAAAGATAAAACTTACCTAACAAAAGAGATAAAAGAACTCTCATTACGTTACTTTGAAGCTTCGAAAAAAGAGTCATTCTACAAAGATTATATAGAATTATGTTATGAAGCTGAATACGAGTTCAAAGTTTCAAGTCTAGAAATAAAAGATATACCATCCACGATTGAAAAATTAGAAACATTTGAAAAAGAAATTGCGACTCAAAAAGAACTTTTGGAAAAGATTAAGAGTAATTCCTATGATGAAGTAAAGCAATCATTAAAGGATTATAAGAATAAGCAAAAAGAGTATATTCGTGAGCAAGTTCTTGGACTAAAGCAAAAAAAGAAAAATGGTTTAATCTCCGCAACAGCATATCAGAATGCTGCAAAAGAAATTAAGCGTAAATGTAAAGAAGATTATGAAGTAAAAACATACGAACTACCATCAAAACTCGAAAAGAAAAAATATAGTAATTTATTATATGACAGAACAGCATATTTTAAACAGGAAAAAGCCTATATTGATGAGAATATTTCAGAAATCAGAAGGACTGTACCTTTTGAAGGTGAAGTAAGTATAGTATCTAATCTTTTATTTATGTTCCCTGGTGTTGGACAAATATTATTGGGGCAAAAAACAAAAGGATTATATATGTTATTACTATCACTATTTGTATATGTAGTAGCAGTACCATATGCACTTGGGTTTGGAAATTATCGTGGTGATGGTATCGCGGGTATTATTTCTTTAGCAGAAGGTGCTGGAAAACTAGACCGTTCAATAATTTTCTTGATTGAAGGTATTATAGCGATTTTCCTAATTGCAATTGCAGCAGCAATAATACTATTTAACCGTAAAGATTTATTAGATGTTAGGAAAGACAAAAAACGTGGAATTAGACCAAGTAACTGGTATGAATCAAAAACAAAATTATCAGAAGAAGGCTTCCCGTTTATTGTTACTTTACCGGCACTAATAACTGTAATATTTATTGTAATAGTACCAATTACTACATCAATACTATTATCTTTCACTAGTATGGATCCAGATCATCAAGCGAAGTTCCAATGGATTGGACTTGAAAACTATAGGATGTTAGTTGAAGGTGTTGGGGTAGCTGGTGGTCCATTCTGGAGAATTACATTCTGGACAATAATTTGGACATTATGCTCTACATCATTAGCAGTACTAATTGGATTTGCATTAGCACTGATACTAAATAATGACCGTATTAAATTTAAAAGGTTCTTCCGTTCAGTGTTCTTGTTACCATGGGCAGTACCTGCATTCATCACAATACTATTCTTCAGTATCTTGTTTGGAGCAGGTGGTGTATTAACCGAGGTTCTAGGTGGAATACAAGTAAAAAACTCCACAACATTTGCAAGATTAACGTTGATTCTAATGCAAGGTTGGTTAGGAAGTGCTTATGTCTTTCTATTATCAACTGGGGTATTACAATCAATTCCAAATGACTTATACGAAGCCGCAGATATAGATGGTTCTACAGCATGGCAAAAGTTAAGAAAAATAACAATTCCAATTATACTATTTCAAACTGCACCATTATTAGTTGGACAGTATGTCTTTAACTTCAATAACTTCTCAATCATTTACTTGTTTAATGGTGGAGGACCATATAATCCTGGAATATATGGAAATATTGCAGGAACAACGGATTTATTAATATCTTATGTATTTAAACTAACAATTGAACAACAGTTCCAATCAATTGGTGCCGCGATAATCTTTATTGTATCACTGGGACTTATGTTCTTTGCCTTCTTAGGATTTATCAATTCGAAAGCATTTAAGGAGGAGAAACTATAATGGCATTGTTTAAGAGAAAAGAAAAGAAAATGTATTTATCAGACAAGCAACCATTAACTCCAATTGGGTATGTCTCAATCGGATTAAGTTACTTAATCCTAGCATTCTGGTCATTTGTAATATTGTGGCCGCTTGTACAAATTGTAATAACAACATTTAATGGAAATCAAATTGATTTTATTGATGTTGGAGCAGAGAACTTCCAGTTCTCGTTCAAACATTTCATCTACCTATTTGAAGAAACAAACTACTTAATGTGGGTTAAAAATACAATTTTGATTAGTATCGCAACTGCAGTACTAACTGTATTAATGGTTTCATTTACAGGGTATGCATACTCAAGATTCCGTTTCAAAGGTAGAAAACCTACTCTAATAGGAATCATGTTAATTCAAACAATTCCTATGTTTGCAGGGATTACTGCATACTTCACAATGTATTCAATCATCTCAGAGATTATACCAATATTCTCAAGACAAATGATGTTAGTACTTATCTATTCAGGTGGAGGAATCGCAACAAATACTTTTATTCTTAAAGGATACTTAGATTCAATTTCAACTGAATTAGATGACGCTGGAAAAATTGATGGATGTTCGCATATGCAAATATATCGTTTAATTATTATGCCAATCGCAAAACCAATGTTATCGATTATTGCACTGTGGTCATTCATAGGACCATTCATGGATTTCTTATTACCACGTGTAATGTTATCGGATGAATCATATACGCTAGCAGCTGGATTATGGACTTTGATTAATGATGAAAGAAACTTTAATCAACCAGCATTTGTTACAGGAGGATTCCTTACTGCGATTCCAATTGTATTAATGTTCATATTTTTACAAAGATACTTAGTATCTGGTTTAACTAAAGGCTCAGTGAAAGGCTAGGAGGATATAAAAATGGAAGTTATATTAAAGAAAATCGGGAAGAAATACGAAGGTAGAGAAGAATTTACTCTTCGTAATATCAATCTTGAAATAGAAGACAAAGACTTTTGTGTAATTTTAGGACCATCAGGGTGTGGGAAAACAACCTTGCTTCGTATGATTGCAGGATTAAACTCAATCACTGAAGGTGAATTACTATTTGACGAAAGACGTGTCAATAAAATTCAATCAAAAGATCGTGATATCGCAATGGTATTCCAAAGTTATGCCCTATATCCTCATATGACTGTTTATGATAATATGGCATTCAGTTTATCAATGCGTAAAGCAAGGAAAGATATGGTTCATGAACGTGTTTTAGAAGCAGCTAAAACATTGCAAATAGAGGATTATTTATATTCTAAACCATCTGATATATCAGGTGGGCAAAGACAACGTGTTGCCTTAGGTAGAGCAATTGTACGTAATCCGAAGTTATTCTTAATGGACGAGCCACTATCAAATTTAGATGCAAAACTACGTGAAAGTATGCGTGTGGAGTTAGTGCGTTTACATCAATCACTAAATACTACAACAATCTATGTAACACATGATCAGGTAGAAGCTATGACAATGGCTACAAAAATTGTACTAATGAATGGTGGAATTGTGCAACAGGTAGGGAAACCAGATGATTTCTATAACAAACCAGCTAACAAATTTGTAGCAGAATTTATCGGTTCACCAACAATGAACTTAGTAAATGGAGTATTTGATGGTAAGGAATTTGTTGGAAATGGTGGACTACTAAAAGTAACACCAAACAAAGAAGACTTACAACGTTTAAAAGCTTATAAAGGTAAGGCAATTACATTAGGTATCCGCTCAGAACGCTTCATTGCCTCTGAAAAGGCAAACGCGGATTTTAAAGTGAAAGTTGATGTAGTAGAGATGTTAGGGAAAGAAAAAATTCTTTACACAGAACTATCAGATGGTAAAGAGTTAATCATTTCACAACCAGGACACTATGAGTATAGTACTGGTGAAGAACATAACTTTGCATTTGATGTTGATGCATTACATTTCTTCGATGATGAAACAGGAGTTAGAATCTAACAGTTCACAATTATAAATAAAAAAAGACAATTCAATTGTCTTTTTTTTTACTCTAAAGTAAAGCTTAGTGTAACAGGATTATGATCCGAGTTTTCAAAACCTAAATCATGTCCAGTTATAGATTCAACATTAATATTCGGTGATATTAAGAAACCATCAATAACGGTTTCAAAGTTTGTCCCTTTTACATATGCGGTATCGTCACTACGCACAGTATTTACGTTAGTATCATATACTAATTTGAAGCCTGTATCATATAGTTCATCAGGTAATAAAGCAACCCAATTAGGCAAAGTATCTGTCATTTTCGAATCATCAAGTAAATGATTCCAATCCCCACCAAAAATGATATAGTTATTCCCATTATCATATAACTCATCGATATAGTCAATTAAGAATTGGATTTGTTGCGCTCTTGTAGTTCCACCTTTATCATAAGCAGATAAATGAATATTCACCATATATAGTTTCTTTCCATTTTCTAATGTGTACACATCCTCCATAATACTGCGATCTAAATCAAAGTATTCCTTTAGAAAGACGTCCTCTGTTGGTAATTGATAACGTGTAGACGACTCGACATGATAACGTGATAAGTTCATTAATCCTGCTTCAACACCACCTATGGGATTTGCAAGCGGTGCTGGAACCCATTTGACTTTGAAGTTGTATGAAAAAGTTGATGAAAGATAATTGAAATAGTTGCTAATAAAGTCTAATTGGTCAATGTCAAAACTTCTATCTGCTTTAACATCAACTTCTTGTAGAAGATAGAAATCCGAATCCACAGTTTCCATAAAAGATGTAAAGCTATCAAGGTTCGTCTCAGTCTGTTCCTTACTGCTAGATCTTGACATGGTACCACCGTCTAAGAAGAAGTCCTGATTTTTGTCAAGTCCTCCATAGCCGATATTAAACGTTGTTACACTGAAAGTCGTTCCTGTAATGGTTGCGTCTACATTTGATACAATAGAAGCTTCCTCTATATCTTCTGGTGCATAATCCGTTACAACAATATAACCAATAAACCCAGCAAAAAAGAAAATACCCACAAGTAAAACAATCATAATTTTCTTAATTATTGATTTGATAATTCTCATTTTTCCCTCCTCGAAATTTATGAATTTTACGTATAGTATAACATAAAAAATACATATGAAAAGAGGTAAGAATTATTTCACTTATTTTTCAACAGAGTTTAAAATCACTCGTTATAGATAGATAAGAAACCAGACGATACCTTGGAGTTTAATTGCTATTTAACACTTAAATATAGCCATTTACAATCTATGGTGTTCGTGATTAAGACACAAATTTAATTAATAAAAACCCACTTAAATCATCCTGAAAAAAGTAATGAAAACATGATACTGCTTTTCGATGAATAATATATTATTCAAAAAAAATGCAAAAAAATGAAAGCGCTATTGCATTTATAGTTTACCTAGTATACAATATAGTAAACCGAGTTAACGATGTATGGAGGTAGTATTATGTATAATTCAAGTTTTACAACACAAGGAAAAGATGGAATTGAAACATTTGTGTATGTTTGGGAACCAAAAGAAGTAAAGGCAATTGTTCAAATTGTTCACGGTTCCGTTGAACATGTTTTACGATATGATGATTTTGCTACTGAACTAACCAAACATGGTTATCTTGTCTATGGGCATGATATAAGAGGTCATGGTAAATCTCTAAGAAACACAAGTGAACTTGCATACTTCTCAGATTTGGATAATGGTTTTGATTTAGCTATACAAGAAGTCATTCAAATAGGGGAGTCAATTAAACAAGAACACCCAAATAAAAAACTTTTTGTCTTCTCTCACAGTATGGGGACGATGATTGTAAGAAAACTATTATCTGAAACAAAGGGATATTGTGATGGTGTTTTATTAAGTGGTACAGGTGGAGGAAAACCATTACTACTAAACGCAGGAATTTACCTTGCTAAAAGATCCATGAAGAAGAATGGACGAAAGTACCGTGACGAAAAACTTCATGATTTACTATACGGAACACTTAACAGAGAAATTAAAAACCCTAAGACATCAGTAGATTTTTTATCATACTCTGAGGAAAATATAAACAACTATTTAAATGATGATTTATGTGGAGTTACTGTAACTGCTGAATACATCTATGAAATGTTAAAAGGTGTAAAGTATGTGAACTCAAGTAGAGGGTTTAAAGATACCGACACGGAAACACCAATCTACCTTTTCTCAGGACAAGACGATCCTGTTGGAGGGAAGAATGGTTCAGGTGTAAAACATATCTATAATAAACTCAAAAAAGCAGGTGTAAAAGATGTTGATATTACACTGTTCCCAAATACTCGTCACGAATCTCTGAATGAGAAGAATAAAGAAGAAGTGTATAATCACTGTATCCGTTGGATAAAGAAACACGCTTAACTATTATCCAATTATGACTTTGACTTTATTCAAAATACATTGTAGAATTTTCATATGAAATGGTTAGAAGATAAGGAAGAATTTGTTAAGCTTTTTATTAAGCTTTTGAATAATTACGTATCTCTATACTCCAAAGCTGTAGATTATGGAAGTGGTGAAAAGATATCTTTATCAGAAATTCAGGTTTTGGAACGAGTAATGGAGTTAGACGAGTTAAGAATGAGTGATTTGGCTACTGAGTTAGGTTACACAAAGGCAGCAATCACTAAAAGTGTCACAAAACTAGAAAAGAAAAAACTAGTTGAAAAATATAAGAAGAAATCAAATAAAAAAGAGAAAATCATCAAAGTAACTGAGTATGGAATTAAGGTTTATAATGAATATCAACAGTTCGTTTATAAACACTTATTTAAAGACTTGTTCCAAGTTATTGATGAATCAGACGATGCATTCATCGAAAACTATGAGAAGTGTATGTTCGTAATAGATGGATTTTACAAAGCATTTAGAAAAAAAGTTTCTGATAGTAATAATTAATAAAAATAGGATCTAGTTCATCTAGAGTCCTTTTTTTTGCTTATTACTCATAACATCTACAAATGAGAAACCACCATTTGTGACACGTTTACCTACTCCAATATAACAAGTTCGTATATACATATTAAATAAAAGATTAAATAGATGTATAATGAAACTATAGGAGGTGGTTTTATGAAAGCTATTCTTTATGAAACACTTCAAGACAATAGTGTGAAATGCAAAGTATGTAACCATTATTGTATAATCCTTAGTATGAAAAGAGGAAAATGTGGGGTAAGGGAAAATATGGAAGGTACCTTAATTGCCTTAAACTACGGTCTTACAGTAGCTTCAAGTATTGATCCCATAGAGAAGAAACCACTGTACCATTATCTTCCTAAAACTAGGACTTATTCTTTTGCGACAGTGGGGTGTAATATGGATTGTCCTTGGTGTCAAAATAATCGTATTTCCCAATCAACAAAACCACATGAAACTGTTGATGGGACAGTTGTTCCACCCTCAACACATGTGTTATACGCATTAGAATACGGTTGTCCATCTATATCATATACATATTCAGAACCTACTATCTTTTTGGAATATGCTTTAGAAGTTATGAAAGAGGCAAAAGAAAATGAACTAAAAAATATATGGGTATCCAATGGGTATATGTCAAAAGAGACAATGGCGTTGATATTACCCTATATAGATGCGGTAAATATAGATGTGAAAGGTACAAGTGAAATCTACAAGAAGTATAAACTAGGTGACTTCAATAAAGTGTTAGAAAATATCGTTGTGTTCCAAAAAAACGGGAAGCATGTTGAAATAACGACGTTACTTATACCGGATATTACAATAGATGATTTTAAACAACTTGCTGAAACATTGAAAGAGAACATTGACTTAAATACACCTTGGCACATATCAAGGTTTTTTCCATACTATAAAATGAGTCATTCACATATCACTGATAGAAATCTCATGCAACAGGCAAAACGAATCGCAAAAAAAGAAGGCTTTAAGAATGTATACTTAGGAAACATATAAGGAGGAATATATATGCCATTAATCGCAACGTATATTGTACCACATCCCCCTATTATTATTCCCGATATTGGTAAAGGGGAAGAACAAAAAGTACAGAACACATTAAATGCATATAGGCAAATTGCAAAGGAAATAAAGGACCTTATGCCAGACACCATTATCATTTCTTCACCACATGCTCTTACATATGGTGATTATTTCCATGTATCACCAATTAAAACTATGATGGGAGACTTTACACAATTTGGTGTTGGAGATCTTGAATGTTATCCCACATGTGATACGAAACTCGTTAATGCAATTGAAAAGAAGGCGAAATCAAGTGGATTTCCAATGGGAACCCAAGGATCAAAGAACTATAAATTAGATCATGGGGTATGTGTTCCCTTATACTTTATAAATAGAGAATATGATAACTATAAACTAGTAGTAGTTTCTCCTTCAGCTCTTTCAAGTACCGCACACTATCACGCTGGGAAAATCATTCATTCTGCTATCCCAAGAGAAAAAAGAGTGGTGTGGATTGCCAGTGGAGATTTATCACATAAGCTGAAAGAAGATGGACCATATGGATATGAACCACAAGGACCTCTATTTGATAAAGAAATAACGACATCTTTATCAGAAGGAGATTTTCTAAAACTTCTCGAATTTAAACCAAAGTATTGTCACAAAGTCGCAGAATGTGGTGTAGGCTCGTTTACGATGATGGCTGGAGCTTTAGATGGGTATGACATAAAATCAGAGCTACTATCATATGAGGGACCTTTTGGAGTAGGGTATGCGATTATAAAATATACAGACTTGGAATTTAGTACTAGTCGTCATTTTGATGTTATGTATAAATCTATATTGGATGACAGTATCAAGGATATGAGATCAAAAGAAGATGAATATATCAAGTTAGCTAGAGAGTCATTAGAATACTTCATAAGAAACAGAAAAAAACTTCCTCTTAATAAAGATATAGATGATGAACTCCTAAATACGAAAGCGGGTGTTTTTGTTTCTATTCATTTAAACAATCGCTTAAGAGGTTGTATTGGAACGATAAAATCAACGAAAAAAAATACTGCGGAGGAAATAATTGATAATGCAATTAGCGCAGGAACAAGAGATTATCGTTTTCCAAAAATTAAAGAAAGTGAACTTGAATTACTCGAATATAAAGTAGACGTCTTGTTACCACCAGAATACATTAAATCAGAGGATGAACTAGACATAAAAAAATATGGAGTCATCGTTTCCTCAGGTTATAAAAAAGGATTACTTCTACCGAATATAGAAGGAGTTCACTCAATAGATGAACAAGTATCAATCGCCAAACAAAAGGCACGTATTGAAGATTACGAAGAAGTAACACTCCAACGTTTCGAAGTGATTAGGCACGAATAGGTAAATAATAATAATTTTAAAGAGAACTGAAATCCTAAAATAATGATTGTGTTTATTTAAATAGTATGTATAATGAGTTAGAAAAGCACTTTAAAATAGTTCAGCGAGACTAAGAAGGCGAACGTTATTCCGAGGAATAATATTTTTGGTATATATAAGCCACTAGTCTAGCTAGTGGCTTTTTGTGTACAAAAAGGAGGTAAATATTGTGAAAAATGTAAAGTTGATTTTAGAAAATGGAAACGTATTTGAAGGAAGAAGTTTTGGGAAGAAAATCGAAAGAGTCTGTGAAATTGTGTTCAATACATCTATGGTAGGATATCAAGAAATATTAAGTGATCAATCATACAACGAGCAGTTCGTTGTAATGACGTATCCTTTGATAGGAAATTATGGGTTAACTGATGAGGATTATGAATCTAAGATACCAACAATAGGTGGATTCATAGTAAAAGAAGTAAACCATAAACCAAGTAACTTCAGATTCACAAAAACACTCAATGAAGTAATGAAAAACAATAACATACCTGGTGTAAGTGATATCGATACTAGGAAGCTCACAAGGATTATTAGAGAAAAAGGTTCTATGGTTAGTATTATTACGGATATAGATACTTCAACAGAAGATGCGATGAAAAAGATAAATGAATATAAGTATCCAAAGAATCAGGTAGAAAGAGTCACATGTAAAACACCATGGTATAGTAAAACCTATAATTATAAATATAATGTTGTCGCGATAGATTGTGGTATTAAACACAATATAATCAGGAAACTGAATGAAAAGGAATGTAATGTAATAGTTGTCCCATACGGAACAACTTCCGAGGAGATTTTAAGCTATGAACCTGATGGCCTGTTTCTATCAAACGGACCAGGAAATCCGGAAAATGCAGAGAAAGTAATTCAGAACGTAATAGAACTACAAGAAAAACTACCAATATTTGGAATTTGCCTAGGACATCAAATCATAGCTCTTGCAAATGACGCAAAAACTTACAAGTTAAAGTTTGGACATAGGGGAGGAAATCACCCAGTAATGAACCTACAAAATGGGAAGGTTGAAATTACATCTCAAAACCATTCGTATAGTGTTGATGAAAGTTCTATAAACAAAGATGTTCTTGAGATTACACATATTAATCTCCTCGACAATACAGTAGAGGGACTAAAGAGTACAAAACACCCTACATTTAGCGTGCAGTATCATCCTGAAAGCGCACCTGGACCTCATGATAGTGATTACTTATTTGATGTATTTATTCAAAGCATAAAAGAAAATAGAGGTGAGAAGAATGCCAAAGCGTAGTGATATTAAAAAGATATTAGTTATTGGTAGTGGACCAATCACAATCGGACAAGCTGCTGAGTTTGATTATGCTGGGACACAAGCCTGCTTAGCATTAAAAGAAGAAGGATATGAAGTAATTCTAATTAATAGTAATCCTGCTACAATTATGACTGATGTCAATATTGCAGATAAAGTATATATGGAACCATTAGAACTTGAGTTTGTAGCTAGAATTATTCGAAAAGAAAGACCCGATGCACTTCTTCCATCTTTAGGAGGACAAACAGGATTAAACCTTGCAGTGAAACTAGCGAAAAAGGGTGTTCTAGAGGAATGTGAAGTCGAAATCCTAGGAACATCATTTGAAAAAATAGAAGAAGCAGAAGACCGTGACATGTTCAAGGAATTATGTATAAGAATTAATGAACCTGTTCTTGAAAGTTATGTTGCAACAACTGTAGAGGAATCAATAAACTACGCAAATATCATTGGATACCCTGTGATTTTAAGACCGGCGTTTACTCTTGGTGGTACGGGTGGTGGTTTTGCCTATAATGACGATGACATCATTAGGGTAAGTCAGAATGCTTTAAAACTCTCACCGAAATCACAAGTTCTTGTTGAGAAATCAATCAAAGGATATAAGGAAATAGAGTACGAAGTTATGCGCGATGCAAACGATACTGCTATCACAATCTGTAATATGGAAAACATTGATACAGTAGGGGTTCATACAGGAGATAGTATGGTTGTATGTCCATCTCAAACACTCACAAACAAAGAATATCAAATGTTACGAGACTCTGCCCATAAAATCATCCGAGAACTTGATATCAAAGGAGGATGTAATGTTCAGTTTGCATTAAATCCATACTCCTTTGAATACTTCGTTATTGAAGTAAATCCTCGTGTATCGAGATCAAGTGCTCTTGCTTCAAAAGCATCAGGTTATCCCATCGCAAGAGTATCTGCGAAAATCGCAGTTGGATATGACCTACATGAAATTGATATCGCAAACACAAAAGCTGCATTTGAACCTACATTGGATTACATTGTTTCAAAAATCGCTAGATTTCCATTTGACAAGTTCAAGGATGCAACAACGGAATTATCAACTCAAATGAAAGCAACAGGAGAAGTTATGAGTGTTGGACGTACTTTTGAGGAATCATTCCTAAAAGCAGTACGCTCTCTTGAAATGGGAGTATGTCATATTGAAAAAGATATATATAAAGAACTTCCACAGGAAACACTATTAGAACTAGTAAAAACACCTACAGAGGATAGATTGTTTCAAATTACTGAACTCCTGCGAAGAGGAGTGGACTGTAAAAAGCTGAATCAAATGACAACAATAGATGAGTTCTTCATTTCGAAATTACAAAACATTGTAAGATATGAAGCGTTAATAAATGAGAATCCAAATGATGTTCAAGTTCTAAAAACAGTAAAAAAGATAGGGTTCTCAGATCAGTATATTGCATCCAAATGGAATGCGAATGAAATGGATATATATCATATGAGAAAACAGAATGATATATATCCAGTTTATAAAATGATTGATACATGTGCTAGTGAGTTTTCATCATATGTACCATACTTTTATAGTACTTATGAAGAGGAAAATGAATCACTTATTACTGATAAAAAATCAATCATTGTGTTAGGATCTGGACCTATTAGAATCGGACAAGGTATTGAGTTTGATTACTCAACTGTTCAATCCATCTGGACGTTACAAGAAAAAGGATATGAGGCAATCATAATAAATAATAATCCTGAAACGGTATCTACAGATTACACAACGAGTGACAAACTCTACTTCGAACCATTAACCATTGAAGATGTAATGAATGTCGTTGACTTAGAAAAACCCGAAGGTGTTATCGTCTCATTAGGTGGACAGACAGCGATAAATTTAGTCGATGGCTTAACAAAACTAGGTGTCAACATCATCGGTACTTCTCCACAAGGTATTCAAAAAGCAGAAAATAGAGATGAGTTTGAGAACTTACTAACAGAACTAAATATTAAACGACCATTAGGATATACAGTATTAAATCATCATGAAGGACTCGTAAGAGCAAATGAGATTGGATATCCTGTTTTAGTAAGACCTTCCTATGTCCTTGGTGGAAGAGGAATGGAAATTGTGTATTGTGATGAGGAATTAAAAACGTATCTTACTGAGGCAACTTCGATAAATAAGGATCAACCGGTTTTAATCGATAAATACATTGTTGGTAAAGAGGTTGAAGTAGATGCAGTTTGTGATATGGATAATATCTTTATCCCGGGAATAATGGAACACATAGAACGAACGGGAGTCCATTCAGGAGATTCAATCAGCGTATATCCAACTTTCTCAATTAGCGACAGGGTTCTAAAAAAGATTGTCGAAGTTACAAAAAAACTGGGAGTAGGATTAGGAATAAAAGGACTGTTTAATATTCAGTTTATAGTTGATAAATTCGATGAGCTATACGTTATTGAAGTTAACCCAAGAAGTTCACGTACTGTACCTTTTATATCAAAAGTGACAGGGCAAAATCTTGCGAGTATCTCAACGAAAATAATGTTAGGTGAATCATTACAAGAGATGAACCTTTTAGGATTATATAAAAAGAAAAGTAAGTATTATGTAAAAGCCCCTAAGTTTAGCTTCTCAAAAATACTTGGTCTTGACGCAGTTCTAAGTCCTGAAATGAAATCAACAGGAGAGGCAATAGGCTATGATAAGTCCTTGAATAGAGCACTATATAAAGCATTGAAAGCTAGTGGAATGAAAATTCAAAACTATGGGACACTCTTTGTCACAATCTCCAATGCAACCAAACAGGAAGCATTACCGATTATTAAAAGATTCTATGAACTAGGATTTAATATTGAGGCAACAAAGGGCACTGCTTTATTCCTGAAATCAAACAATATAAGAACTAGAATTAAAAAGAAGATAAGCGAAGGTTCAAGTGAAATAATCGAGTCGCTTCAAAAAGGACATATCACTTACGTATTAAACACATTATCTAAAAACAGAACATCGAGTAGAGATGGATTGATTATTAGAAGCACAGCCGTAGAAAACAATATAACAATGTTTACATCTCTAGATACAATTAAAGTACTAATTGACGTTCTAGAAGATATGACATTATCCGTATCAACCATCGATTCCTAATTTTATATGGTGTCGACTAAATAACCAGTTTAGACAATACTGATTGAATATGATATATTGAATTTGTAGAGGGTGATATATATGGATACTATAATAGAAAAAATACTCATACATCAAAATCCAGACGGTTCTTTTAACAATCCTGAAAGATTCTATCTTGATAAGTATCGTGGTACTGTTTGGACGCTCATATTACTTGCAGAATTAGACGCAGACAAAGAGGATTCTCAAGTAAAAGCAGCATGTGAGTTTATTTTGAATCACTCATTTGATAAGGAATCTGGTGGGTTTTCTGTAGAGTACAGTACTAAGTTTAAAGGCGGATTACCAAGTAAGGTGATTCCTTGTTTAACAGGAAATATGGTCTTTTCACTTATAAAACTTGGATACTTAGAAGACCCAAGAGTCCAAAAAGCAATTGACTGGATTGTGAGATACCAACGAACTGATGATGGGATATTTATAGAACCATTAATATACTATAAAAACTTAAAATCCTGTTTTAGTACACACACCTGTTTTATGGGTGTTGTGAAATCACTAAAAGCCTTGGCAGAAATCCCAACACCAAAAAGAACAGAAGACATAAATAAAAAAATAAATGAGTTATCTGAATTTATGTTACACCATCATATCTATAAGAAAAGCTCAGATACGAATCAAATCTCAAAACCAGGTTGGACCAAATTTGGGTTTCCGAAAATGTATCAGACTGATGTACTAGAAATTATGTATATATTTGCGAAACTTCAAATAGAAGATGAAAGACTTACTGATGCCATCGATCTTATTCGAAGTAAATCAGTTAATGGAAAATGGATTTTAGAAACTACTTTTAATGGGAAGATGATTACTTCAGTAGGTGTAAAAAACGAATCGTTATCATACCTTACAAAAAAGGCAAAATACGTTCTTGATTTCTATGGTTAACAGAAGATAAATATAGATGAATAGAAAAGAGTATTATTGGAGTTTAATCCAATAATACTCTTCTTTTATTTACGATAATTTAATACTAGTTTCATTATGTAGAAACTCTCTCCAGGTGGATAATCGGTTATTTCACCAACAACCCTAAATCCAAAACTATAGAAGAAATCCTTTGCCTGAAAACTATATGTTCTAAGTAATATATAGTTAAGCTTCTTTTCATGTGCAATATCGATTGCTTTGAGTAACAACTCTTTACCATAACCCTTATTACGATGTGATTGTGATATATATAAATCTTCGATTTCCATGATATTCCAATATATCATTCCAACTAATCCACCTTTGTACTCCTCTTCAAGTCTGATATCAAAATAACTAAAATACCCTTCTTTTCTAGATTTAACATGATAAGGTGAGAAAACATCGTTGTAGGATTTGAGTTTTAATTCAATAAATGATCTATAATCATCATCTTTATTAAAATTTACATTATATTCCATCTTATCACTCCTTTATATAATTATTATATCAAGTCATTCCTTCTAGTTAAAGATATATGAATTCATTTTCTCTTCGTAGATATTAAGTAAAGCAGTGTAACCGAAAAAACCAATCCCACTACAATACCAAAAATAAAACCTAAATACCCGGTAGCTTCATAACCTCTTACACCAAACATCTCATAATTAGCGAAGTAGTTTCCACCGATGTTCATCCCTAGAAACATAAAAACAATTCCTAGAATAAAAGAGAGAAGTAAAACACCTAAAATTACACTAACCTTCTTTAACATATAGCGTCCTCCGTAATCATCTTTAACTTACTTATAGTTTAATTATATAGAAAAAGTAATCATAGTTCAAACAGTGCAAGTTTATGATAGTAAATTGTACTTGTCCACAAAATAAAAACTGTTATAATATATGTAAGTCAAATACGGGAAAGAGGGAAGGAACTTATGAGTAAAGAGCAAAAAAGTGATGTGTTTGCTAACATGCCAAGACCTGGAGATGATTTCACAAATCCAGACGCACTATGGGAGCCGTATAAAAGAAAAACTTATGATGAACTAGAAGAGGAAAAGAGACAAAAAAAGACTGACTTAGAAAACTCCCGATCGAGTAAATTTTCATATTACTCTAATGATTACGGTATGCTGACAGGAGGGCTCTTTTTAACAGTTATTGGTTTGTTTATGCCGTTTATTGGAATTTTTTTAGTTATTGGTGGTTTAGTTATTTCCATAGTATGGGTGAGTCGTCTTTCAAAAAATCAGGAGCAATTAAAAGTGATTGAAGACGGAATAACTCAGGAAGTAGACAAAGAAATAGTTGAATCACTTGAAAAACTTTTGAATGAGAAGTTCGATAAATATCTACATTTTCCAAAAGGTGGGTTCACTGAAGCAGAAATCTTGGATTCGAAGTTGTATACCCAACAAACTATTAAATCTGGTGTAAATATGTTTATAAGCCAGTTTGATGATAGAATAATAAGACATTCATTGGTTTTAGAGTATAAAGTGCAAAGTGATAAAGCGACAGGCAAACAGGTTTCCTCTTTATATGAAATTACATATAAAGACTTATGTCCGATTGATTTCTATATGAAAACTCTGACGGATAATAACGTAACTACAGAAAATATCGTAGACGTTAAAGATGTGACATTGAATGCGGAGTATACAACGTATGTAATCGAGGATAGAGATGAAGTGACAATACCAGATCATCTTATGGAACTTATGAAGATTTACGCAAAAGACTATAAGGGTAACGTGGAGTTCTCGTATATTAATGGTAAACTTTATATCAAAATACTCTATCGTGATACAATAATATTAAGTAGCAAAACAGATTCAACTATGAACTTCAACTATGGAATTTATTTCAGTCATCAAATAGACGATTTGGTGAAACTACTTAACTATAAATAGGAATCGTTTGAAGACCAATTAGTTTTGGTCTTTTTTAGTATAAAAAAGTATATTATATGACAATAATCATCATAAATATACATTAATGTTTATTTATAAAGTATGTTAAAATAGATATAGAGTAAAAAGAAAAGCGAGGAAAACAACATGAAAATAGTACAGTACAATCATACTTATGCACAAAAAGTCGCAGAGATGTGGAACAAGAGTAGTTCAAACTGGGGGAATGATGAAATATTCAAAACAGAAGAGGATATTATCAACTCAGAATCTAGTTCTGGGAATATCAAACTATATTTAGCTCTTGATAACGATCAAGTAGTTGGATACTGTAGTTTCTCAGAGTACCAACATGATGAAGGTGCATCTTACTTACCACTATTAAATGTTATTCCTGAGTATCATGGGAAAAAAGTCGGGAAGCAATTAATTTTAAAAGTATTACAAGATGCTATCGAATCAAAATGGTCAAGATTCGATTTATACACATGGAGTGGGAATATTAAAGCTATGCCACTATATAAGAAATGCGGTTTCTTTTGGGAAAGAAAAAACGATTCAGTCCATCTAATGAACTTCTTACCTTACATAAAGCAAACAAAAGCTTTGGAAGATTATATGGCAAAGATAGATACTTATAGTGATAATAAGAGATTTATCGATATGGAACAAGATGGTATCACAAGAAATGGATTCGATTATTACAGATATGAGTTTAAAAATAGCGATATAGCATTGAATTTAGAATTCGAAAAAACAGGTCGAGGACTAACAAGTATTGATTCACCAGATTACTCTATCGCAATGAAGGTTCATAGCCATGAGTTAGTTTACAATAACTCATATGAAGTAACGTTCGATATTATGAATAAAACAAATCAACCTCTAGATATAAAAATCATGGGAAAAGACAATAAAAATATTGCGTTCAGTCTAGAAGAAAACGTAAAAGTTGATACAGCCTATACTGTAACAGGTCAATATACAGTCGGTCCGATAATCAAGGATCAAGATCCATCTAGAACACATCCTGTTATTGAGGCAGATATCTATATTGATGGAAAAAAAGCGACCTTTAAAACTGGTGTAGAACCAAAACACCCTGTGAAAGTAAAGTTGTTTATTGATAAATACAATCACTTAATAGGTAAGGAATACAACGCCTATTTAGATATAGAAAACAATCTTTCAAATGTTGAGGAGTTTCGCATAGAACTTCCTAGTAATGATTTTGTTACATTTGAAGACAATGTATCAATTGTATTAAAACCAAAAGATAAAAGGTCTATACAAGTAAAGTATATACTAAAAGACTACGGTTTCTATCACGATGAAGTAACTGTGAACTACCAGACATTCACTTTTAAATCAATTGTATATTCACCATTTAAAGGATCAACAAAAAGTTTTATAGGTAAAACAGATTACTTGTATTATATGATTAGTGGTAACTATGTAGTATATGTAAACATGAAGAGTGGTAATATCGCATTGAAAAAGGAGTATGGAAGTGATGCAAATACAGCATTTATGGTTCCAAAACTTGGAAAACCTTATAGCCTAGAGTTTAGTACTCAAACTCCAGAGATAGAAGTAATAAATGACAATGAGTTAACAGCTACTTATACTTCTAATGCATTTGATGGAATCAAATTGATAAGACATATTAAACATATATTTGGTGTATTAGAAACAAGTTATGAGATTGTTAATACAAAAGATAATCAAGAAATATCACTACATGTTCCTGTATGGCAAACATCAATGGATACTCTTATCCCGTATGCTGGAAAACTCCTATTTCTCAACTTAGATGATGAAGCAGATATCGGTAATTTTGAATCAGAGTTAGTTGATGAAAATTGGATGTATAATAAAAAGGAACGTTATGGATTCGCATGGGAACAAGGTCTACAAATGAAAGTGCAAGACTGGCGTTTAGGATTTGATATCGAAGACATTGCATTAAAGAAAAATGAATCTTATAGAACACCAAATTTTTATGCATCACTTGTCCATAAAACCGTAAAGGATTTTCGAGATTTTAGAGGATACATAGAAGAACGTGATGAGATGAGTTATCAGGAAATAATCGTAAATAGCGGAAATCCATTCACAAAAGGAAACAGTGACATTTATCTTAAAAACCATAAAAAAGCACCACTTGTAGGACATTTAAGTATTGATGAAACACATGTAAAAATTGATGAAACAATAAATACTACACCAGGTCTTAAAACAATTAATGTACTACAAAAAGATAAAGATACAATGTACAAAAGAATGCTATTTTTATCTCAAGGTTCAATAAGTAAAACTGTAGTGGAGGATTCTCATATTATTGAAAACGGACTCTTAACATTTAAGGCTTCCAAAGAATACGCAGATTCTATATACAGTTTGATTTTCAACAATAATGAGTATTTAGATTCTAATTATCCAACACCAAAAGAACGTTCATGGTGGGGAGATTTTGTTGGAGGAATCACACAACGTATCAATGGAATACAGGATATTAGTGCTTTAAAAGAAAAACGTGAGATTAATTTCACATCGCTTAAAGATAATTTTGGTAACGAGTGGGAAGGAATTAAAGTATCGTTATTAATAGAGAAAGATCCTAACTTAAAAGGAATCCAAATAGATACCTACACAGTAACACTTCCAAACACTCCTGTAGTTTGCTCGTTTGCGAATATCACTAATAAATCAGGGAAGTTTATGGCAAGTAAACAATTTCATAAGTTTAATGTGTTGCGTATATCAGAAGACAAAGGTTCGGTCCAGTTCAAGAAGTCAAACATTACATATAAGTGTAATGATATAGGGCTAGAAATTGATATGAAACATTTTGTCCACTTAACAAGTTCAGAAGAATATCATTTATCAGTGTATAACCCGAAATGTATGTTAGAAATGGATACACAAAAGAATCATAATATCTTATTCTCACATACAAAAGAAACTCTTATTGATAATGAGTCAAAACAACTTGGAAAAGATTTCTTTATCTTTAGTAAAGAGACAATGAAAGAAGAGTACATTAAGGATCTAAAAAATATAAAGTTCGAGGTGTAATATGAAAATAATTGATGCTCATATCCATTTTTCAAACATCGAATCATTTAAAAAGGTTAGCGAAAAATCAAAAGTGGATTATTCACTAGAAGGTTTCAATGTAGAATTCGAGGATGTCATCGCGATAGGGATGGGCCTTACTGAGAACAAAGGTCATTTTCCAGATGATACTGCTGAGAATCCAATGGCATTGAATTTAGCTTCAAATCCTGATAATCTATATACATCCCTCGGATTCAATCCGAATAACGACATAAAAATATCTGATATTGAGAAACATATTACAAAGAGTGTCGTAGGATTAAAAATATACGCAGGTTACTATCACTATCACGTTCATGACAATATATATAATCCAATCTTAGAACTTGCGAGGAGATACAACCTACCTGTCACAGTTCATAGTGGGGATACCTTTAGTGAAAAAGGATTACTGAAATACGCTCATCCACTAGAAGTCGATGAACTTGCGGTGATGAATCCTGATATAGATTTTATTATCGCACACTTCGGTGACCCTTGGATTATGACTGCAGCAGAAGTTGCCGCCAAAAACAAAAATGTATATATTGATTTAAGTGGACTAATAGTTGGTGATTTTCATCAAGTAGAACGTTTTAGAAAGCAAGAGTTTATTGATCATATCAAAAGAGGATTAGTCTACTTAGACAATTATAAAAAAGTATTGTATGGTTCAGACTGGCCTTTGGTAGATACTAGAAGTTATATAAAGTTCATTAAGGAATTAATACCAAAAGAACACCATGAAGATGTGTTCTACAATAATGCACAGAAATTATTTAAACTATAGCAACAAGAGGTGAAACAACATGTTAGAAGTAAACATAAGTAACATTTCTAAAACCTTTGGGGCTGACTTGATTTTTGAGAATATCAGTTTTGATGTCAAGACTAATGAAAGAATCGGTTTAATAGGTCCAAATGGTTCTGGAAAAACAACACTAATTAAAATACTTTACGGTATTGAGAATATCGATACCGGAAGTATTTCTTTTCGTAAAGGTACAAAATTAGGATACTTAGATCAAATCCCTGAATACAGTGATAATGTTCTAGTTTTAGATATCCTTGAAATGTCTTTTAATGAAATATATGAAACTAAGAAAAGAATGGACGAACTATCACATTCTTTTGCAGCACTAGATTCAGAGAAACTTGAAATAGCGCTTAAAGAATACACAAGATTAACTGAGCAATATGAACAATTAGATGGGTACAACACTGAAACAAAAATTAACAAAGTATGTGCTGGTTTGCGTATTGCTGATTCAATGAGAAATACTGAGTTTAATAAACTCTCAGGGGGAGAAAAAACACGAGTTACACTTGCGAAAATCCTTCTAGAAGAGCCGAGTGTTTTAATGCTGGATGAACCCTCAAATCATCTGGATCTAGAATCAATAGAATGGTTAGAAAACTATCTTAAAAACTATCAAGGTAGTGTATTGATTGTCTCTCACGATAGATATTTTCTTGATAATGTTTGTAGCAAAATAGTCGAACTTTCGACATATAGAGCACATATCTATCACGGGAACTATAGTTACTATGTAATCGAAAAAGAGAGACGTTTTCTACTGGACTTGAAGGTGTATCTAGCTCAACAACGCAAAATCAAAAGAATGGAAGAACAAATAAAAAGGTACCGAATTTGGGGAGTTATGCGCGATAGTGATAAGATGTTTAGACGCGCAAAAGAACTTGAACGAAGACTTGAAAAAGTAGAACGTCTAGATAAACCAAAATACGGAAATGATAAGATGAAACTACGTAATATATCCTCATCAAGAAGTGGGAAAAGAGTATTAGAGGCAAATAACATAAATAAGTCTTTTGGTGATTTAGTACTTTTAAGTAACGCAAACTTAGATATGCTTTATCAAGACCGCCTTGCTATTTTAGGTAATAATGGTACAGGAAAAACAACGCTTCTAAAACTATTACTCGAAGATCAACTTCAAGAGGAACCAAAGTTTAAATGGGGGACAAAACTCAAACTTGGATATCTCGCTCAGGAAGTATCATTTAGTGATGACAATCTAACAATCCTCGATTACTTCATGCAAGCACATAATGTCAATCAAGGAGTTGCTCGCAGGGAACTCGCAAAAGCTCTTTTTATAAGAGATGATGTACTTAAAAAAATTAGAGTTTTAAGTGGTGGAGAGAAGTCAAAACTTAAACTTTGCTCATTAACATTCGATCAAACAAACTTTCTAATTCTTGATGAACCAACAAACCATCTTGATATTGATAGCCGTGAGATACTTGAAGAAATGCTAGAAGAGTTTCATGGAACAATTTTGTTCATTTCACATGATAGATACTTCATAAAAAAAATCGCTACACGTGTTGGAGAAATCAATCAAAAAGAAATCAATTATTATGAAGGTGACTATGATTACTTCCGACATATGAAATCGTTGGAGAAAGAAACTTCTATCTTGAAGAAGGAGAAAAAACAACGTATCAAGCAAGCAAAAATTACTGAAATAGACTATTATCAACAGTTAGAAATATTAGAGAACAGTATGAATGAAATAGACATAAAAATGGAGAAGTTTGGATATGATTTGACAAAACTTCAAGAACTCCATGATGAAAAAGAAAAACTAGAGGACGAGTATCATAAGATATTTTCCTTGCTTGAAGAATAAGTTAAATTAATGTTCTGATAATCTGTATACCATTCTGGTAAAATACTACAAGAGAATATGATAGAATATTTATAGGTGATATTATGATGCAACTAAAGAAACATATTAAACTACTTATTGTATTTTTTGGAAGTATAGGTGTAGTATGCTTGATTCTTCATGAGGCGTACATAGTGAATCCTTCAAACCCAATCGCTTCACTACGAATATTCAAGTACTTCACAGTACAAAGTAATTTTGTAGCTATTAGTTATTTTTGGTTTATTCATAGTTCTGGAGTAGATGAGAAAAACGAGAAGTGGAGAAACTTTGTTGGAGGAGTTATGATTTACACAACAATAACTTTTCTTGTTTTCGCTACTATTTTAGAACCTTTATGGCAGGAGACTGGGTTGCAGTTGTTAGGAAGTATAGCGCTACATTACATTAATCCTTTATTGGTTATTGCATATGTCTATATAAATAAGGAAAGATTGAATTTTAAAGTTAGAGATTCTTTACTATGGATAATATATCCGATTTTGTATCTTGTTTTTTTGACTACTTGGGGCATTTTAACTGGAGACTTCTTATACCCATTCTTTCAAATTGAGACTGTAGGAGTGTTTGGATTTATAATAGTCATATTAGGACTTATTGTACTTTTTATGTTGTTGTCATTTTTAGTAGTGAAAATTCTTTCAAAAAAATCTCACGTATTTTCATCGTTTTCAAAAAAATAAACGGCTATTTAAAGCCGTTTTTAATTTGGATAAAAAATATAAAAATATACAGTGACATTATTGATAACTACAAATATATTTGATATAATACAACTGGTTAAAAACGCTTTCATTTTGAAGTGTTATGAGGAGGTAGAGGTTCCTAATATAAAAATGTTAGGAATTTTCGTATGAAATTATGAAGAGAATTACAATCATTGCGGGGCACTATGGTAGTGGTAAGAGCGAGATTAGTGTGAACCTAGCTTTAAATAATGAAGTTGATTATATTGTTGATTTAGATATTATTAATCCATACTTCAGATCAAGAGCACTTAATGATGTGTTTGAGGAAAACAACATTCGTTTAGTTGAATCAACAATAAGGGGAAAATTGAATAGCGATATGCCGTATGTATCAGGTGAAGCTGCAGTTCCGTTTGTTAGAGATGATGTTACTGCTATTTATGATTTAGGTGGTACAGAAAATGGTGGTAGAGTTTTAATTCAGTTTGTGGATCGCATTAAGAATATTGACGATATTGATTTGTTATATGTAGTGAATATTTTTAGACCTGAAACTGCAAATAAAGATTTAATTGTAAAAGCAATAGCTAAGTTAGAAGGAGAGTCTCAACTAAAAGTAACGGGGCTCATCAATAATACTAATTTAATGCATTTAACAACAATAGATGAGGTATTAGAGGGTGAAGAAGTCTTGAAAGAGGTTAGTAAAGAACTTAATTTACCTATAAAATATACAGTAATTGAAGAAAGTCATCAATTTGATCACGACTTCGAGGGTGACTTGATAGTTTTAGAAAGATTAGTCGCAAAAAAATGGCTATAGGAGGAATTTAAATGGCTAAAGGTTATATTATTATTGACGTAGACGAATGTAAGGGATGTAACTTATGTACTCACTATTGTCCTGTAAACATCTTAAAACTAGATGATACAACTACAAACAAAAGAGGGTATACTCCACTTATGGTAACAGAACCAGAAAAATGTATTGCATGTGCATTCTGTGCTACAATGTGTCCTGATTCAGTTATCACAGTAGAAAGATATATTAAGGAGGCAAAATAATGGCAAAAGTACTTATGAAGGGTAACGAAGCAATGGCATTAGCTGCTATTAAAGCAGATTGTGATGCATTTTACGGATACCCAATTACTCCCCAAAATGAACTTCCTGAATACATGAGTAAACACATGAAAGAAAATGGTAGAGTGTTTGTACAAAGTTCAAGTGAAGTTGCTGCTATCAACATGGTATATGGAGCTGCTGGAGCAGGAGCTCGTGTATTAACAAGTAGTAGTAGCCCAGGGATAGCATTAAAACAAGAAGGTATTACTTATATAGCAGGTGCAGAATTACCAGCAGTAATTATTAACGTAATGCGTGGTGGACCTGGACTTGGTGGAATTCAACCTTCTCAAGGTGATTACAAGCAAATCACTCGTGGTGGAGGAAATGGAGATTACTATTTATATAGTTTAGCTCCTGAAAGTTTACAAGAAGCAGTTGATTTAATTAAAGAATCATTTGATATCGCTGATTACTTCCGTAACCCAGTAATGATTGCTGTGGATGGATTAATCGGACAAATGATGGAACCAGTTGATTTCGAAAATGAAGTTCCTAAATGGGATTTAAAAGAAAAAACTTGGGCTGCAGACGGAAATAGAACTAATGGTAGAGAGAAAAATATTATTAACAGTTTATATTTAGATCCTTTAGTATTAGAACAACATAACTTAAAACTTAAAGCAAAATATGACGAGATGAAAGAAAAACATCAACGTTATGAAATGATTAATATGGAAAATGCTGAAATTGCAATTGTTGCATTTGGATCAACTTCACGTATTGCTAGAACAGCAGTTGAAATTTTAGCAGAAAAAGGAATTAACTGTGGTATTATCAGACCTATCACGATTTATCCGTTCCCAACTAATGCATTTAAAGAAATCCCAAAAACAGTTAAGGATTTACTAGTAGTAGAAATGAATACAGGTCAAATGATTGATGATGTAAGATTAGCAGATAAATTTACACATCCAGTTCACTTCTATGGACGCGTTGGTGGAATTGTTCCAGAAGCAGAGGAAATCGTTGAAGAAGTATTAAAAATTGTTGGAGGTGAAAAATAATGCCAGCAAGTAAAACAGTATATAAAAAATCAGAAGGTTTATCAGATATTAGAACAACATATTGTCCAGGTTGTACTCATGGTATTATTCACAAATTAGTTGCAGAGTGTTTAGTAGATTTAGATGTATTAGATCGCTCAATCGGGATTAGTAGTGTAGGGTGTAGTGCATTAAACTACGATTTCTTCAGTTGTGATATGCAACAAGCAGCACATGGTCGTGCACCAGCTGTAGCGACTGGTATTAAAAGAGTAAGACCAGATAGTATTATTTTTACATATCAAGGTGATGGTGATTTAGCAAGTATTGGTATTGCAGAAGCAATCCATGCAGCTCACCGTGGTGAAAACATTACAATCGTATTTGTAAATAACGCAATTTACGGTATGACAGGTGGACAAATGGCACCTACAACATTAATTGGACAAAAAACTACTACATCTCCAGATGGTAGAGATGAAGCTCAAGCTGGTTTACCATTACGTATTAGTGAAATGTTTGCGACTATTCCAGGAGCAACATATATCGAACGTGTAAGTGTTCATAATCCAAAAAATGTTAACAAAGCAAAAAAAGCTCTTAAAAAAGCATTCCAAATTCAAAAAGACAACAAAGGATTTACATTAATCGAGTTTGTTTCAACTTGTCCAGTAAACTGGGGTATGACTCCAAAAGATTCAGTTGATTGGGCAGTAGAAAATATGATTCCATATTATCCACTAGGTGTATATAAAGATAAAACAGTGGAGGAGGAAAAATAATGATTAACGAGAAAGTTATTGTTGCCGGATTCGGTGGACAAGGTGTAATGTTAATGGGACAGCTATTATCATACTGTGCTACAGCTAGAGACATCAATACATTATGGTTCCCTTCATATGGACCAGAGACTCGTGGTGGAACTGCAAACTGTAGTATCACAATAAGTGAAAGCTATGTAAACAGTCCAGTAATTTCAACACCAGACAGTACAATTATTATGAACAAACCATCATTACAAAAATTTATGCCAAAACTTAAAAAGGGTGGAAATTTATTCGTAAACTCAAATCTAGTAATTGGTTTAGAGTATCGTGATGATGTAACAGTATACGAAATTCCTATTAATGACTTAGCTTTACAAGTAGGAAACTTGAAAGTAGCTAATATGATTATGTTAGGTGCTTACTTAGAAGTAACAGGAATCTTCAGCGATGACGAAGTTATCGCAGTAATGAAAAAGAAATTTACAGGAAGTAAAGCAAAATTAATTGACATTAATAGAGTTGCTTTAGAGACAGGTAGAAAAGCCGTAAGAAAGTAAGGAGTGAATTTTGATGTTTCGAAATTTCACACAAGTAGTTGACTACGCAAGAAAACTGGAAACCAAAGATCTAATTGTCGCAAACCCTGAAGATACAAATATCATTATAGCAATAAACGATGCCTTCCAAATGGGACTAATCAGACCCGTATTAGTTGGAGATAAAACGAAAATATTAGATCAACTAATGGAGTTAGGAATCAGTAAAAAAGGATACGAAATTTACAACGCAGTAGATCCTAGAGATGCTGCATTAATGACGGTAAAACTAGTAAGTAAACACGAAAATGCTATTCTAATGAAAGGACTACTACATACCAAGACTCTACTTGAAGAAGTCCTAGATGAGGATCATGGTTTATTTACTGGTTCTTTCCTATCGCATATAGGAGTACTTGAAATACCGAACTACCACAAATTACTATTCATTAGTGATGCCATTCTAAATGTTGTACCAACGATTGAGGAAAAAGAAAAGATTATAGAAAACACCTATAATTTCGTAGAAAGTTTAGGAATCTATAAACCTAAAATCTCCTTAATAAGTGCCGTAGAAACAGTAGATGAAGAAATTATATCAACTGTTGAAGCAGAAGCAATTGTCGAGAAATTTAGAGAAGATGATCGTTTTTATATCGGAGGACCAATGAGTATTGATGTTGCTGTAAATCATGAATCAGCCGAAACAAAAGGTGTGAAGCATGTAGTCGCAGGTGATTCAGATATTCTAATTTTCCCGAATATTGAAGCGGGAAATACTTTCTATAAATCAACTACGTTTTTTGGAAATTCAAATGTTGCCGGATTAATATTAGGAGCCAAAAACCCAATAGTTTTAACAAGTAGAAGTGACTCGTATCGTAGTAAATTATACTCCATTGCTCTTGCTGTGGTCAGTACGGATATGTTATGAAAAATCTTGTAATTAATCCGGGTAGTACATCTACAAAAATTGCAGTTTTTGAAGACGAGAATTTACTGCATAAAACGACAATACGACATTCTGCAAAGAAACTCAAAAAATTTGATGACATCAGTGCACAGTTGACATATAGAAAAAAAGTCATTCTTGAATTTCTAGAGAAGGAAAACATTAAGTTAGATGATTTAGATGGATTCATTGGGCGTGGTGGATTAATGAAACCTGTTAAGTCAGGGATTTATCAAGTCAATGAAAAAATGATCGCTGATTTATCAAGTGGTAAATATGGTGAACATGCAAGTAATTTAGGTGGTTTAATAGCAAAAGAACTGGCTGACGATGTAGGTAAAAAAGCATATATCGCTGACCCAGTTGTAGTTGATGAAATGAGTAGTGTCGCAAAGATATCTGGTTTGAATGGGATTCAACGAAGACCATTGTGGCATACGTTAAATCAAAAAGCAGTTGCAAAGCGTTATGCAAAAACACAAGGTAAGAAATACGAACAGATGACATTGATTGTCGCACATTTAGGTGGAGGAATTAGTGTTGGGTTACACAAACTTGGAAGAGTAACAGATGTAAACAATGCACTAAACGGTGATGGACCATTCTCACCTGAACGCACAGGAGGATTACCTGTTTCTGGTGTGTATGAATTAGCTTTTAGTGGTCAGTATAGTCTTGAGCAAATAAAGAAACTTAATTATGGATTTGGTGGACTTGTATCTTACTTAAATACAAGTGATGCTGAAGAAGTTAGTAATATGATAAATGACGGACACGTCTTAGCTAGAAGAGTTATGAAAGCAATGGTGTATCAAATTGCTAAAGAAATTGGTAGTCTATACGCTGTAACTAGAAATAATCTAAATGCCATTATCATAACGGGCGGACTTGCATACAATCAAGATGTATTGTTACCATTACTAGAATACATAGATCATTTAGGAGAAATTGTTGTTTATCCAGGGGAAGACGAACTTGAAGCTTTAAACTTTAACTTGATCGAACTTCAAAACAACAGACAGATAGAAAAACAATATAAATAGAAGATGAGAAATATCTCATCTTTTTTTATTTCTCTTATGGTATAATAACACTTGGAGAGCAGGGAGGAATAACATGAAGAGACTACTCATCGTATTATGTACAGTTTTACTATTTACATCAGCAAGAGTTCAAGCAACAGAGGTGAATGTTCCCGAAGGGTATCAAAATTTTATTGGAAAAACTATTGACTTATCAAGCTGTAAAACGGATTCCAACTGTGATCAAGATCTTCATGATATTTATACTGAGGAATACGTAAGTAACTCGTTAACTAATATCATTGTTTCGAGTGCAAGTTCTGGTAATTACTTTTCTAGAACAAAAATAAACGAATATTTAAATATAGCTCCATCAACTGAAATTAGTTGGAATAAGCATTATGAATCGGTTATGGAAAAATACTTTAACAATAGTGATATTGAGAAACCAAATGATAAGTATGTTTATAATTACATGTCTCATGGTGATTATAATCGTTTCATTGTTGCAGTAAGCAGTAAGTTTACAAATCCAACGTCTCGTCAAAATTATTCTTTGAAGTACTTAGAGGACTTAGAGAATCTCGAAAATAATACCATATCTATGGAGCAGTTCATTCATATGTATGGAACACACATAATCCATGGAGCAATCGAACAGCAAACCAGTTCTTTGTTTGTTTCAAAAGTGTCTGATGATTTAATTAGTGAGGATTTTACTTCTTTATTAGATTCAATTGATTTCTCAAAAACAAAGATAGATGGTAATATGTTCGAGATTTATCAAACAGATGAAGAAGGGTATACTTACTTATCTCTATATTTAACTGAACCCAAAACTAGTGAGTTGACGAAAGAACTCCTGATAGATATTCAGGAGCAATCAAGATCAAAATATGCATTGAGTGAAACGCAAATGAACCCACTATATTACGCACTTCCAGAGGGGACTAGCCAAGAACTCTATAAAAAATTCAGAGATTACTATGAAGGTAAAGAGTTTAGTTTCGAACGAGATAATATTGATTATGTCTTTCCAAACGTCTCTATTAACTCTGAAAATTTAGAGAACATTCAAGATGAGTTACCAGAAAAAAATCAAATGCAAAGACCCATAATAATTACTTCCATATCTCTAGTAGTGATGATAGGTTGCATTGTTATGTTGAAGAAACGATAAGGTGGATTCTATCACTTTTACGTTAAAATAAATGAGAGGTGATATCTATGAAATATGTAGTTTTCGATATTGAAACAACGGGATTGGATACAAACAATGATCGAATAATTGAAATAGGAGCTGTAAAAGTAGAAGATGGAGTTGTTCTAGAGGAGTTCGATTATCTGATAAATCCAGGAGTACCGATTCCACCACATGTATCTGATATAAACCATATTTATGATGATATGGTAAAAGATGCCGATTATCCAGGAGTAGTACTATCAAGATTTCATAGTTTCATTGAAGATGTAGATTTTCTAGTTGGACATAACGCAAAACGATTTGATTACCCGTTCTTAGAAAATGAGTTTACAAGAAACTTCATTAAATATGACAAGTTTCAAGTGAAAGACACAGTGTGGGTAGCAAGAAGTAAGGTCAAAGGATTGAGAAGTTATTCCTTAGCAGCTTTATGTCGTACATTCAATATAACAAATGAAAATGCCCATCGTGCCTTAAGTGATGTATACGCAACACATCAAGTTTATTTGGAATTACTAAAAAGATAATTAATCACTTCACTAGTATTATTCTAGTGAGGTGATTTTTTTGTACTGTATACTTTGCGGGAAACATCTATATGAAAAAATGACATTGAGGATTCTTTTTAAGATGAATTACCATATTCATGAAGGATGCGAACTTCTAGTGAATAGAGAGCAGGAATATATTACATTTCCCTTGCTAGATAAACTTGTTCTTTTTGATTATTTGTTTGAAGAGAAGTTTAGTGAATCTAAACGTGATTTACTTTATGATTTATACAGTGGTTTATTCTATAGTAGATTACTAAATAACAATGAGTGGTCAGTCGTAGTATATGTTGAAGAACCCTTAGAGATAGATACATGGATTCTGATAATGAAGTTAGCTGTAAAGGCAATTTTGATACTTAATGTTTTCAATGAAAACTTTGTGAAAAAAGTATGAAAAGGCTTCATTTATTTTCATATGTATTTTTATCCTACTTTGATTAAAATGTGGTATAATTAGGTATAATCAAAAAACAAGGGAGTGATATAATGAATGTACAAGTTCGTGGAAAAAATGGATTCAACATAACAAAAGCGATTGAAAATCACGCAATCCATAAGTTAGAAAAAATCGAACGCTACTTCAAAGAAGAATTAGATGCGTTTGTGGTGTGTAAAATCTACAAAGATCACCACAAAGTGGAAGTGACAATCCCTACGAAGTATTACACTATGCGTGCAGAAGTTGGAAATCCTGATATGTACGCTGCTATCGATTTAACTGTCGACAAGTTAGAATCGCAAATTAGAAAACACAAAACAAAAATTACAAGGAGCCTTCAGAAGAAAGACGGAGTAAGTGATATCTTCCATGATGATTTAGATCTGGAAGCATTAGAAAGAGAGCTAGTTATAAGTCCAATACGTAAAAAAGCTATCACTTTAGATGCGATGAGTGTTGATGAAGCTATTACGGCACTTGAAATGTTAGGACATGATTTCTACATTTTTAGAAATGAAGAAACCAAAGAAGTTAATGTAGCTTACCTTCGCGATGATGGTAAATACGGAGTTATAGAAACAGAGTAAATAAAAATACGCCTCGGCGTATTTTTTTTGATTTTTCACATAAATGTCACACATTTATTATAAATTATATTTATAATTTAAATAATTGCAGTAAATGTGATATGATATTTATGACTAAAAAGAGGTGGTATTAAATGCTAAAACGATTATTTGACATCAGTAGAAAAGAACTAAAACGATTAGAAAAGGTAGCTACTGAAGTATTTGATTTAGAGAATGATTTTAAGAAACTGACAGATACTGAGTTACAAAACAAAACAAATGAGTTTAGAACTCGCCTAAAGAATGGTGAAACTTTAGAGGACTTGTTGGTAGAAGCTTATGCGACAGTAAAAGAAGCTTCAACACGTGTTCTTGGGATGACTCCGTTTAGGGTTCAGGTAATGGGTGCAACAACTATCCACGAAGGAAATATCGCGGAAATGAAAACCGGTGAAGGGAAAACACTAACAAGTGTTATGCCTGCCTATTTAAATGCTCTTGGAGGAGACGGAGTTCACATCGTTACAGTAAATGATTACTTAGCGCGTCGTGAAGCTGAAGGTGAAATCGGAGACTTATTTAGATGGTTAGGTTTAACAGTTGGATTGAACTTAAGAGATTTAACAAAAGAGGAAAAACGCGAAGAATATAATTGTGATATTCTATATTCTACAAACAATGAACTAGGATTTGATTATTTACGTGATCACATGGTTATTTATAAAGAGCAAATGGTTCAAAGACCATTAAACTACGCAATCATTGATGAGATTGATAGTATTTTAATTGATGAAGCACGTACACCATTAATTATTTCTGGTGGTGCAAAAAATACGAGTAGCTTATATCTTCAAGCACAATCTTTTGCACGTAATTTAGATGATGTAGATTATGAAGTTGATATTAAAACGAAATCAGTTAATTTAACTGAAAGTGGGATTTCAAGAGCAGAACGATATTTTAGCCTTGAAAACCTATATGACTTATCACATGTTGCAATTCTACATAGTATCAATAATGCAATTAAAGCTAACTTCACAATGGATATAGATGTAGATTATGTTGTACAAGATAACAAAGTAATTATCGTAGATGGATTTACAGGACGTTTAATGCATGGACGTCAATTTAGTGAAGGATTACATCAAGCTTTAGAAGCAAAAGAAGGTGTAGAAATCAAGAAAGAAACATCTACTTTAGCTACAATTACTTTCCAAAATTTCTTCCGTATGTATACAAAGTTAGCAGGTATGACAGGTACAGCGAAAACCGAGGAAGAAGAGTTTAGAAATATTTACAACATGTTAGTAATTGAGATTCCAACAAATAAACCAATTGTTCGTGATGACAGAAATGATTTAATCTTCGCATCAATGCAAGCCAAATATAATGCGATTGCTGATGAAATTAAAGTACGTAACAGTAAAGGACAACCTATATTAGTAGGTACAATCTCAATTGAAACATCGGAACTTTTATCAAAACTATTAAAACGCCGTGGCGTTAGACATAATGTTTTAAATGCAAAACAACATGAAAGAGAAGCAGATATCGTTGAAAACGCAGGTCAAAAGTATGCTGTAACAATCGCGACAAATATGGCCGGACGTGGTACCGATATCAAACTAGGTGAAGGTGTTGTTGACTTAGGTGGACTTGCTGTAATCGGGACAGAAAGACATGAATCAAGACGTATTGATAATCAGTTACGTGGACGTTCTGGACGTCAAGGAGATCCTGGTTATTCTCGTTTCTTCTTAAGCGCTGACGATGATTTGATGAGACGATTCGGAGGAGAAACATTCAAATCAAGAATCGAATTGTTAACTAGAACAAGAGGTTCTGAAAACGAAGCACCTATTGAAATGAAGTTCTTCAGTAAAGCAGTAGAAAGAGCCCAAAAACAAATTGAAGGAAACAACTTCGACCGTCGTAAAACAGTCCTTCAGTACGATGAAGTAAACCGTCGACAAAGAGAAGTTATATATGCTCAAAGAAAAGATATTTTATTTAAAGATGATATAAAAGATATCGCTATGGGTATGGTAGAACGAAGTGTTCAAAATATGATTGCTAGCCATATCAACACTGACTCAAAAGATCAAATGGTGAATGAAAAAGAACTATATAAAGCATTAGAAGGAAGATACTTCGCACCAAATGTCTTATCTCGTTCTAAACTAAAAGACACAAAAGAAAATGTCTATAGTTATTTAATGGAAGTTATTAACGAAGATGTAGAACTTAAAGAATCGAAATTCCAGGATGGAAAATTCAATGAGTTCTTAAAGGCAGTAATTTTACGTGTTGTAGATACCTATTGGGTACAACACATCGATCAGATGAGTGAATTACGTCAAGGAATCGTTTTACAATCTTATGCACAAATGAATCCACTACGTGAGTATCAAGATACAGGGTTTAGAATGTTCAACGAAATGATTGTATCAATTGATGAAGATGTAACTAGATATGTATTACGTGCTCAAATAAGAGACAATATGCAACGTGTTCAAGTAGCAAAACCAACACATACATCAAGTGGTAAAGAAGAGACAAAACGCAAGCCTCGTACTTCTAAAAAAGTAGGAAGAAACGATCCTTGTCCATGTGGAAGTGGAAAAAAATTCAAAAACTGCCACGGAAAATAATAATAAAAACTCAAGATTATCTTGAGTTTTTGTAACAGGTGATAATATGCAACTAAGTGAATTAAAACAGAAATACTCATTAAGTAAGGACTATCATAAAGAAATTATGTCAATGATTGATTATGAAACCCTTAAACAAGAGGCACAAACACTTGATCAAAAGACATATGATCAGGATTTTTGGAATGACAATGTTAAGGCAAATAAAATCATAAAAGAACTCAAAACATTGAAATCGAAAATAGAGAAAATAGAGATATTCACTTCTCAATATGAGGAACTAGAAATACTTTACGAGTTTATTACTAGTGGTGAAGACATGGCTGATGAATACAGTAGTGTCTTTACAACGTTTGAACAAAATTTTCAGTCTTTAAGTGTCGAACTCCTTTTGACGGATTCGAATGATAAACTGAATGCGATTTTAGAATTACACCCAGGTGCTGGTGGAACTGAGTCCCAGGATTGGGCTGATATGTTATATCGTATGTATAAAAGATATAGTGAAACAAACAATTATGAGTTCGAGCTTCTCGATTACCAAGCAGGTGAAGAAGCGGGAATTAAAAGTGTAACTTTTTCAATGAAAGGTGACAATGCTTTTGGATACTTAAAAGCTGAACACGGTGTTCATAGACTCGTACGAATCAGTCCATTTGATAGTAGTGGAAGACGTCATACATCATTTGCAAGTGTCACAGTTATTCCTGAAATTGATGATTCAATTGATATTGAATTAAATGAAAAGGAATTGAAAATTGATACTTATAGAAGTAGTGGTGCAGGAGGCCAAAGTGTAAACACAACCGACAGTGCAGTTCGTGTTACCCATCTTCCAACAAGCACAGTGGTAACCGTTCAAAATGAACGTTCCCAGATTAAAAACAGAGAGACAGCTTTAAATATTTTGAAGGGGAAATTATACTTAATTGAACTGGAAAAGAAGAAAGCAGAAATCTCAAGTTATAGAGCAAAAGACTTGAATAGTTTTGGCTCACAAATAAGAAGTTATGTAATGCATCCTTACTCAATGGTCAAAGACCATAGAACCAACTTTGAAACAGGAAATGTCACAAAAGTATTGGATGGAGATTTACAAGGATTTATCAACACATTTCTAAAGAAAGTAGCGAAAGGAGAATTATAATGTTTAACCGTACAAAAATAAGACAAATATCACGTGTAGAGCAATACATTATGATTTCTCTAGGAATCATATTAATGGTGTCAGGATTTTACTTCTTCTTAATTCCTGCACAAATAGTAGCAGGTGGAGTAACAGGACTTGGACTTGTTCTAAATGAAGCTTTTGATTTTCCAATTGCAATAACTGTATTTATCTTTAATATGGCATTACTTGCACTTGGTTTTGTAGTTTTAGGAAAAAAAGTCTTTTTTAGAAGTATTTATGGAAGTCTTTTGTTTCCAGCAGTACTATATTTATTTGAAGAGTTTGTTCCATTTTTTGATTTACAGGGAGACCTTTTCATTAGTGTAGTATTTGGTGGAGTGTTATTAGGAATCGGGTTTGGAGTTGTGCTGAAGTATGGTGGGACAAGTGGTGGAACCGACATACCTGTTAAAATCTTAAATAAGAAATTCAAGATACCTGTTAGTTTCAGTATCTATTTAATAGATGGAATTATCGTCGCTTTAGGGATTGTTGCTTTTTACCAGACCAATGGGATATTAGGTGGATTATACGCACTGATATCAATCTATTTAAGCGGACGAGTAGCAGATATAGTTATCGTTGGATCTAATAGTAAAAAAGCAATGCAAATTATTACAGATCATCCTAACGAGATTAAAAATGCTATTTACCAAGCCATTGTTAGAGGTGTAACCGAAGTAAGTATTAAAGGTGGATACACTAAAGATAAGAAAACAATGCTTGTAACGGTAATTACAAGACAAGAATATTACATAATTAGAAATATTATTGCAAATATAGATGAGAATGCATTTGTTTATGTAACACCAGCAACTGAAATTCATGGAGATTTCATGGAAAGAGAGAGTGAATAACATGCAAAAAAGAGGACTAAGTATTATCGCTTTTATCATTGTAGTAGGATCTAGTTTCTACTTAGGGACATTTGTAAACAGAGATGTCATTAATAATGAACCAAATGCGGTATTTGATGAAGTAATGAAGCAACTTGAAGATAATCACTACACACAACCACTAAGTGAAGATTTATGGCAAGGTGCTATTGATGGAATGTTAGCTTCAGTGAATGATCCTTATACATCATATTTTGATTATGATGAGTTTGTCTCTTATCAAAGTGGATTTGGAGAGGATTATGTTGGAATTGGAGTAACTGTTCAATATCAAAGTGAGCGTATTGTTGTTGAGGAAGTAAAACCGAACTCACCAGCAGACATTGCAGGTATTTTACCGAATGATATCATTGTAGAAGTCGATGGTGAAGATGTTACTGATTTATCGTTTTATGAAGCTATTGAAAATATAGTTGGTGAAGAAGACACAGAAGTGACAATCGGTGTAGCTCGACAAGGATTTGAAGATGTAATCTCACTTACAATGACTAGAGCAGTTATTGAGAACTCAACTGTAACATACCAAACATATACAGAAAATGAAAAACTAATAGGATATATAAATATCACAAAATTCGGGAATGAAACAGCAACATTATTTACAGAAGCTATTACTGCTTTAGAAGCACAAAATATAGATGGATTAATCGTAGATGTTAGAAACAATCCTGGTGGACATTTATACACTGTTGTAAGTATCTTAGAACAGTTACTTGTAAATGATACTAGAGAAACATTTAGTGTAGAATACTATAGTAAAGGTAAATTTATCCGTGATGAGTTCTTCGGAGCATTAGATGAGAAGAAACCATATGATATCGTAACACTTATTAATGAGAACTCAGCTAGTGCTTCAGAGGTATTTGCCTCGGCTATGAAAGAACACGGTGATTATGATGTTGTTGGTATGACATCATTTGGTAAAGGTACCATGCAAACGGATTATGATTTAGTATCAGATGATGAAGATTTTATCCATATTACTATTGGGAAGTGGATTACCGCAAACAGTAACTGGGTTCATTTTGATGGTGGAACTAACGGTGTAGTACCAACAGTAGAAGCTGAACTAACTGAAACAGAAACAGCGTACAAACTTTTCCTTCAACCTGAAGAGGTATTGGAGTTCGATACTGTAGATTCAAGAACAGAAAATTTACAGATTATCTTAAACGCAATGGGATATACAGTACGTACAGACGGATATTTTGATCAAGCAACAAAAGACGCAATTCTTGAAATTCAAAACGACAATACCCTAAATGCAACAGGGAACGTAGATTCGGAAGTCTTAGTTATCATTAACGATTTTTTAACAGTATATAAAGATGAACATACAAACGATACACAGTTATCGACTGCTTTAACTTTATTCGATGAATAAGATTACAAACATTAAAAAACTAAGAAACGATTCCTACGTAATAGAAATAGAAGAAAATGGAACCAAAGTTCCTCATATAATCACTGAAAACACAATCATTAAGTACCACTTATTCAGCAAAGAATCCCTCACAAAAGAAGAGTATAAAAATATCATAAAAGACAATGAATATGAACTTCTTTACCTTAAAGCAATTAACTATATCTCATACCAAATGAGAACAATTAGTGAAGTGAAAAAACACCTTTTAAAAAGTACGAAGAACCAAACCTTGATAAACAAGATTATTACTGAACTAAAAGGTAATCGTTACCTTAATGACAAAGAGTACGTAAAAGAGTATATTAATGAAAAGATGGAATTTGATTTAGTAGGTCCAAAATACATTAAAGAAAAGCTGATTTCCAAAGGAGTTCACTTTGATTTAATTGATGAATATCTATCCCAATACAACGAACATATCGAGTATGATAAAATCTATACTTTGATTTCAAAGGAACTAAAGTATAAGTTAAAGAAACCCTATCAAAAAGTATATTTATCATTGAAACAAAAGATACTTTCAAAAGGATTCAGTTTACCGATTGTTGAATCATCACTCTTATCAAGAAAAGATGATATTTTAGAAATGATAGATGAAGATAACTTACTACAATTAGATTTCAATAAAATCAAAGATAAGTACGACATTAAGAAGTACGATGAGAAAAACAAATTAATCAAAAAATTACTTTCAAAAGGACATAAATATGAATTGATTAAGGAGTTTATCGACAAGGAGGGAACGAAATGATTATGACGAAAGATGATTTATATTTCTTTAATCAAGGTAAACTACACGATGCTTACCGAATTTTTGGTGCGCATCTGAAGAAAGACAAATTAGGAAATGTAGAGGGTACTCAGTTTACAGTATGGGCACCACATGCAAAAGAAGTAAGTGTTTTAGGTGAATTTAATGGATTCCAAGCTTGGGTTAGTAATCTTACAAAAGTAGATTCAGCAGGAGTCTGGAGCTTGTTTATTAAAGATGCAAAAGAATGGCATCAATATCAGTATGAAATTAAAACATTTGATGGAAGAACACTTTATAAAGCAGATCCATATGCATATTTTAGTGATGAAAGACCAAATCAAATGTCAAAGATTTACGATATAAATGGTTATCAGTGGAATGACAAGAACTATATGGAAACAAGAGAAAATAGTAATCCATATGAATCACAAATGTCGATTTATGAACTTCATCTTGGAACGTGGATGAATAAACCAGATGGAACAAGTCATAAATATAATGAACTCGTTGATCATTTAATTCCTTATTTACTTGGAAATGGATTTACACATGTTGAGTTAATGCCTGTTACTGAACACCCTCTTGATCAATCTTGGGGATACCAAGGTACAGGATACTATTCAGCAACATCTCGTTTTGGAGTACCAAAAGATCTGATGTATTTAGTTGATCGTTGTCACCAAAATGGAATCAAAGTAATTTTAGACTGGGTTCCAGGACATATTTGTCGTGACGCTCATGGACTATACATGTTTGATGGAGAACCAACATACGAGTATTCAGAAGAATGGAAACGTGAAAACGTTGTTTGGGGAACCGCAAACTTCGACTTAGGTAAAGGAGAGGTTCAAAGTTTTCTAATCTCGAATGCCCTCTTTTGGATGAAGTACTTCCATGTTGACGGATTTAGAATTGATGCAGTTTCTAACATTATTTATTATTTAGGTGATTCAAGACATGGCGTGAATGAAGGTGCCCTTGAATTTCTAAAAAAACTTTCAACACAAGTATTTAAAGAGTTTAATCAAGCACTATTAATCGCTGAAGATTCAACAGCTTTTCCAAAGGTAACACACCCCGTATACGAAGGTGGAATCGGGTTTAATTATAAATGGAACATGGGATGGATGAACGATACATTAGAGTATTTCGAAAAAGATCCAGTCCATCGTAAATATCATCATCATAATATAACATTTGGGTTAACGTATGCATTTAGTGAAAACTATGTTTTACCTTTATCACATGATGAAGTAGTTCATGGAAAAAAATCACTTGTAAACAAAATGCCTGGAGATTATTGGCAAAAGTTCGCAAATTACCGTGCACTTATGGGATTATTCTTTACTCATCCTGGGAAAACGCTCCTATTTATGGGAGGAGAATTCGCACAGATGCACGAATGGAAAGACTACACAGAACTTGATTGGAATTTACTCGAATATCCCCTTCACTCAAGCGCTAGAAGGTTCGTTTGTGACATGAACAAAGTTGTAGCACATCATAAACCTTTATACGAACTTGATCACAATGAAGAAGGATTTGAGTGGATTGATTCAAATAACTCAAATCAAAGTGTCTTTAGTTTTGTAAGATATGCGAAAGATAAAAGTGATCATGTGTTAGTACTGTTAAACTTAACGCCAGTCGCTCATAATAACTTCCGTATCGGAACACCACAAAAAGGGACGTATTCTGAAATTATTAATAGTGATAGAGATGTATATGGAGGAAGTAATTTATATAACGGACTTCCGATACATACACAAGATATAAAAATGCATGATTTTGAGCAATCAATTGAACTAGTACTAAGCCCATTGTCAATCACAATATTGAAATTTGGTGAGTAACTATGAAAAAACAAGTAATTGCCATGGTTATGGTAGGTGGAAGAGGAACAAGGTTAGGTAGTATCACGAAACATACAGCTAAACCAGCTGTATCTTTTGGTGGGAAATACCGATTAATTGATTTTGTTCTTAGTAATCTATCAAATTCGAACATAGATACATGTGGAATTATCACACAATATGAACCTCATGAACTAATGAAATATATCGGACATGGAGCTACTTGGGATTTAGATGTAAACGAAGGAGGAATCTCTTTCTTAACACCATACGAAACAAAAGAAGAGGAAATGTGGCAGTCAGGTACAGCGAATGCAATACTGCAACATTTTAAATATATTGAACAACATAATCCCGATTATGTATTAATACTAAGTGGAGATCATATATATAAAATGGATTATACAAAAATGATATCCGAACATATTAAAAAACAAGCAGAAATTTCTATTGCGTCATTTACAGCAAAGAAAGATGCTACTCGTTTTGGAATCATAGAGTCCGATGATAAAGGTCAAGTAGTAGGTTTTGAAGAAAAACCTATTAAGCCAAAATCAGACCAAGCATCTATGGGAATTTATGTCTTTAATACAAAAGTACTAAAGAAATTGCTAGAGGTAGATGGTAAAAAGAACACCGATTTCGGAACTGATATCATACCTCTTGCACTGAAAATGAACCATGTTATCCACAACTATGAGTACAATGGATACTTTAGGGATGTAGGAACAGTAGATAGTTTATTTGAAGCAAACATGGATTTGATTGATAATCCTCAATACTTGAAACTAAGAGAATATGTAGACTCTCCTGTCTACGCAAAATCAGGAAACTTACCTCCCCATCATATCGCTGCAAATTGCAAAGTTGTTAATACTCTAATAAGTGATGGATGTTTAGTATATGGTGATTTAGACCATTGTATATTAAGTAGTGGAGTAGTTATCGAACATGGGAGCAAAGTCGTGAACTCAATCATTCATAAAAATGTTCGAATTAGTCGAATGAGTCGTGTGAAAAACGCTATAGTTCTTGAAAATAGTGTTATTCTTCCAAACACAAATCTAATCTTTGATGAAATAACAGTTGTAGATAATGACTTCTTATGGAAGTTAGGTGATAGTGATGAATAATATGTTAGCAATTATTGATGCAACATTTAAAGATAATCTGGACACACTCACCCTTCATCGTACCCCAGGAGCTTTACCTTTTGGTGGAAAGTTTAGATTAATTGATTTTACATTATCGAATATGAGAAATAGCGAGATTACCAATGTCGCTATTTTCCCTTATGGAAACTATCGATCTTTACAGGATCATGTAGGTAGTGGAAAGAGATGGGATTTAGATAGACGTCGAGATGGACTTTTCATTCTCCCACCTAAAAATTTATATATCTTACCGGGACACATGATTACATTTCAAAGAATGTATGAGCATATAGAATTTTTTAAACGTTCAAGGCAAGAATATGCGGTTATAACTGCACCCAATATTGTATGGAATATTGATTTTAACGATGTGCTGTTTGAACACATCGAAAGTGGCGCAGATATTACTGAAGTAATGTATCAAAATATTCGTAATAAAACATTTGTGTTAAGTAAAAAAATGCTTATTGATTATATTCTTTCCTATGACTCTTTAGAGTACCGTACAGTACTCGATTTGGTTGAAAAAGCACCAAACATAAAGGTTCATATATATCGTCACCAAACCTATGCTAGAACCATAACAGATACTTTTAATTATCTCAAATGTAATCTAGACATCTTACGATTCGATATCGGGAAAACTATCTTTGTAGAAGAAAGACCAATCTTCTCAAAAGACAAAACATCACCACCTGCGAAGTATTTATCAAACGCAAAAATAAACAACGCTATTGTATCAAGTGGAAGTATTATTGATGGTGAAGTTATAAACAGTATTATTGGTCGTGATGTAGTAATAAAAAAAGGCGCTGTCATTAAAAACAGTTATATTATGACAGGAAGTAAAATTGAAGAAGAAGCACATATTGAATATGCTATATTAGATAAACAAACAATTGTTAAGAAAGACACTGTTTTATCAGGAACATTACATGATCCATATATTTCACAAAAAGAACAACTACTTACCAATAATCAATCACAACGTATTCTTATGGTAGCAAGTGAGTCCTATCCGTTTATAAAAACAGGAGGTCTAGCTGACGTAATTGGATCGCTTAGTAGAAATCTTGTTCGTCAAGGACAAGATGTAACAGTAGTAATACCACTATATAAAAAAATAAAGGACTCTTTTACAGAAAGTCTAGTACGTGGGGAATCACGTAAGGTTGAGTATGGGGAATCAACTTATCACCTCAGAACTTATACTTATCGTTATAAAAAAGTTAAGTTTTACTTCATTGAATCACATGATTTCTTTGATTACGAGAATGTATACGGATATAAGAATGATGTAGACCGATTTGCTGTCTTTAATAAAGCTGTTGTAGAGTTACTAGATGATTTAGAACCATTTGATCTAATTCATATCAATGATTGGCATACATCACTAATTCCTCTATTACTTGATAACTCAAAACATAGAGGAGTAAAGACACTACTTACATTACACAATATTGCATACCAAGGGATTGCTCCAAACAAAATTATTAAGAATCTGGGTATCAAAGACTTTATTTTCAAAAATGATTATATTAACTTCCTTGAGATAGGGATCAATACTGCTACAAAGTTATCTACAGTATCTCCTACGTATAAAGAGGAACTGAAATATGAGTATTACGGAAAAAATCTTACCTATTCTCTTCTAAAAAGAGAACGTGATTTTTACGGGATACTAAATGGAATTTCATCTTCTTTAAGTCCTGAAAAAGACAAGCTGATTTACTGCAATTACAGTACAGAAAACACTGACTGTAAATCTAAAAATAAACAGTATCTTCAAGAAATAATGAACTTACCAAAGAATCAAGATACATTTGTTATTGGTATGGTTACTCGTATTGTAGAACATAAGGGATTTGATTTATTGCTACAAAGTTTTGATGATATATTCAGTTCGTATGATGTTCAGTTCGTATTACTAGGAACTGGAGATAAGAAGTATGAAGAGGAACTCAAAAAACTAGAAGTAAAATATCCCAATAAGATTAAATTAAACTTAGGTTATGATGCAACAGTACCAAATTATATATATTCTGGTGCAGATGTTTTCTTGATGCCTTCAAGATTTGAACCATGTGGTCTAGGTCAAATGATTGCTCTTAAGTATGGAACTCTACCTATTGTAAGAGATACAGGTGGACTGGCTGATACCGTTACCAAGTATGATGCACTAACAAGAAAAGGTAATGGATTTAAGTTTTTTAACTATGATGCAAACGCATTTAGAGATACTCTATTAGAGGCATATCACTTGTATAAAAATGATAAGGTTTCCTGGAGTGTTTTAATGAAACGTGCGATGAAATCAGATAATAGTTTGAAAAAATCTGCAAGTAAATATGTGGATCTTTATCGAGCGATTACAGAAAAATAAAAAACAAGATAACGGTTTCAGCGATGAAATCCGTTATCTTTTGTATATAATATATATGAACAGGAGTGATTTAAATGAACACTTATTTTAAAGATGAATATACGTTCCTAGGTGAATTTAAGGAACGTCTTGAGAAACGATACATAGTTGCACTTAAAGATGCAAGCACAAGACAAAAATATAATGTCTTAGGAGAAATGGTTAGTGAAGTTATCGCAAATAATTGGATGAATACAAAAAATGTACTATCTGAAGGTAACAACAAAGAAGTATATTATTTCTCTATGGAATTCTTAATGGGAAGATTAGTAACGAATAATATTATGAACTTAGGACTTCGTGATGTTATTGAAAAGGGATTAGATATAGAAGGTTTAGATTTAAATGAAATCGAACATTATGAAAGTGATGCAGGATTAGGAAATGGTGGTCTTGGAAGACTCGCTGCATGTTTCTTAGATTCAATTGCCTCACTAGGATATCCTGGATTTGGTAACGGAATTCGTTATCGTTATGGATTATTTGAACAAAAAATTCAAGATGGATATCAAATTGAAAAACCAGACGACTGGTTAAAAGATGGATACGTATGGGAAGTACGTAAAGAAGAAGAAAGCATTGATGTACCATTTGGAGGAACTGTAGACTTTGTAGAGGGAGTTGCTATTTATACTCCTGATGAGTTAATCAAAGCAGTACCATATGATGTGCCTGTAGTAGGGAATGAGAATGGTGTAATTACTCATTTACGTCTATGGAATGCAGAACCTACTGAAACACGTTCAGCAGACAAGGATGCATTTGCATATGATACAGAAATTAGAAAAATTAGTGGATTTTTATATCCAGATGATACAACTAGAGAAGGAAAAGTATTACGTTTAAAACAACAATACTTCTTTAGTGCAGCAGGTGTAAGAAGTATTGTAGATCGTCATTTAGAGAAATATGGTGACTTTGCATCTTTACCAGATCAAGTAGTGATTCAAATTAACGATACTCATCCAGCTGTAGTAGTTGCAGAGTTAATGAGATTGCTCGTTGATGATCATGATTTAGAATGGGATACAGCTTGGGATATTACAACAAGAACATGTGCATATACAAACCATACAATTTTAGCGGAAGCGTTAGAAAAATGGGCAGTAGATATCTTCCAACCTGTGTTACCTAGAATCTACCAAATCGTAGAGGAAATCAATAGAAGATTCTGTGCAGAATTACTAGAAAAAGAGTACTCACAAGAAAAAGTAACAAAATTAGCAATCATTTCACATGGTAGAGTTCATATGGCTCATTTATCAATCGTAGGATCTTTCAGTGTAAACGGTGTAGCCGCACTACATACGGATATTCTTAAAAACATTGAAATGAAAGATTGGCATGAACTATACCCAACGAAGTATAATAATAAAACAAATGGTATAACACATCGTAGATGGTTATTACACTCAAACCCAGAGTTAAGTAAAATCATGGATATGGTTTCTGAGGACTGGGTGCAAAATCCTAATGAGTTAGAGAAACTATACAAAAAAGCTACAACAAAAAAATATCGTGCTTTAGTTAAGAAAATGAAGTTAACTAAGAAAAAAGCATTAGCTGATCGAATCGAAAGAGAACAAGGAATCAAATTAGATCCTAATAGTATCTTTGATATTCAAGTTAAAAGATTACACGAATACAAACGTCAATTAATGAATGCATTACATATAATGTATGTGTATAATAAATTAAAATCAGATGAAAACTTTAAAGCAAATTACTATCCACATAGTTTCATCTTTGGAGCAAAAGCTGCAAGTGGGTACTTCTTCGCAAAAAAAGTTATTAAGTTAATTAACACAATCGCTGAAAAAGTGAATAACGATGAAGAAACAAATGACTTATTAAAAGTAGTGTTTGTTGAAAACTACAACGTGACTTACGCAGAATCAATTATGCCAGCATGTGATTTAAGTGAGCAAATCTCAACTGCATCAAAAGAAGCAAGTGGGACAGGAAACATGAAGTTCATGATGAATGGTGCCTTAACAATTGGGACTTTAGATGGAGCAAACGTTGAAATCGCAGAACTTGTTGGAGAAGAAAATATTGTATTATTCGGACTAACTTCTGATGAAGTTAATGACTTAAATAATGCAAAAACATATGATCCAAAAGAAGTTTATGACAACCATGTCGATTTACACTTAGTAATTGATCAATTAACAAATGGATTCTTTGAAGATGTTGAAAAAGAAGAGTTTAGAGAAATTAGTGATCGTTTACTAAATACTGATACATACTATGTATTAAAAGATTTCGAGGAATATCGTTTAGCACACGCTAGAGCTAATGAGTTCTATAAAGACGAAGAAGCATGGTATAAAGCAGCAATTATTAACATTGCTAGATCAGGTTACTTCTCATCAGACCGTACAATTCATCAATATGCTAAAGAAATTTGGAACATTAAACCAATTAAATAAAACGGCTTGTATAAGCCGTTTTTTCATTGGACTAGGAAAAATACTTTATTTCAAACATGAAAATACCAAAAACTTAATTGAAATGCTTTACAATTTTATTTGACAACAATTAAAAAACAAATTATAATATGCTTGAATTAATCTTCAGGGCAGGGTGAAATTCCCGACCGGCGGTATAGTCCGCGAGCGCTTGCGCATGAATTGGTGTAATTCCAATACCGATAGTATAGTCTAGATGAAAGAAGATACATATATATACCATTTTTTTGGTATATTATATCTTTCTTTAAATAGGACCCTAACGATTATTCGTTAGATTTTTTTAATTTAAAGGAGTGAATTATATGAAAAGAAGCAGAGTATTACAGATCACTGTAATCGCAAATCTAACAGCATTGGCAGTATTGTTTTATTTCTTTCCTAAGTTTCCATTACCATTCTTCCCAGGATTCTTAGAGATTCAGTTTTCAAACTTACCAGCAATAATTGGTGGATACGCTCTAGGACCTGTAGCAGGTGGAGTAATCGTCGTTGCAAGAACATTAATTAAGTTACCATTTAGTTCTACAGCATACGTTGGAGAGTTAGTGGATTTAATTATTGGTCTATCTACAGTTTTAACAAGTGCGTATATCTATAAACGTAATCGTACAATCAAAGGTGCATTACAAGGTATGGTTGTAGGTAGTTTAGTATGGATTGTAGTAGCAGTAGCGGCAAACTATTTCTTCGTTATTGATTTCTATGTGGAGTTCTTCTTTGGAGGAAATATTGATCCTCTTGTAGGAATGGCAAGTATGATCCCTGGAATTACCGCAGAGAATTTTATGGAGAAATACATCTTGTATGCAGCGATACCATTCAACTTAATGTTAAGTGTGATTGTATACGGAATTACATTCTTAGTTTACAAACGAATTTCTCATTTAATTGATTCATTAGCGAAAAGATTTTCAAATTAAACTTAAAGGGCAAAATACTTGCCCTTTTGTTATATAATAAGGTTGAGGTGAAATAAAATGTATAATAAAGCATTAGAAGCAAAAAAATATATTGAAAAACAAGTCACAGCAAATCCTAAAACTGCAATTATTTTAGGGAGTGGTTTAACATCAATTATGGACGAGTTAACAGATAAAATAGAGATGGAGTATAAGGATATCCCAAACTTTAAAACAAGTACAGTGAAGGGGCATACATCAAAACTTATTTCAGGGAAACTAGAAGGAACTGAAGTGTTACTTATGAGTGGTAGATTTCATTTTTACGAGGGATACACTATGCAGGATATAACTTTCCCTATATATGTATTTAAACTGTTAGGGATTGAAAATCTTATCCTTACGAACTCATGTGGTGGGATTAATGAAAAGAAATTAAAACCAGGAAGCATTATGGTTATAAACGACTTTATAAATTTGATGCCATCTAATCCACTGATTGGACCAAACGATGAACGTTTTGGACCTCGTTTTCCAGATATGACAGAACCATATAGCGTAGAACTAAGAGAACTTGCAAAAGCCAAAGCACAGAATCTTAACATCGAGTATGTCGAAGGAATATATACTGGATTTATGGGACCATACTATGAAACGAAAGCTGAAATTCAAATGATTAAAACAATGGGTAGTGATGCAGTAGGTATGTCAACAGTACCAGAATCAATTGTAAGTAATTATCTAGGACTTAATACCCTTGCATTTGCAACAATCACAAACATGGCAACAGGAATTCAAAAAATTAAACATTCACATGATAATGTAGTAAAAGTAGCAAATGAAGCTTCCGCTAAGTTAGCAAACTGGATTAAAGAAATAGTAAAATCAATTTAAGCAAAAAAAGCACTAATTTAGGTGCTTTTTTTTATATGGGGCGTACTTAGTTTAATCGCTATTTAAGGCCGATAACACACGATAAAAAAATGATTTAAACGAAAATAGTAAATATGGTATAATAAGGGAGTATCCAATTAACGGATAACAAATAAGGAGGGTTAACAATGTTTGATTTATTAGCATCAAGTTTAGGAACAGGGCAATTACTATTTTCATTAGCATTTGGTATTTTAATGTTAGTAATTATGTGGAAAGTATTTGAGAAAGCTGGATATCCAGGTATTGGAGCCATTATTCCAATTTATAATGTATATGTTGAAGTTAAAATGGCAGGATTTAGTGGGATTTATATGTTATTACTTTTAATTCCATTCGTAAACTTTATTTTTATAATAGTAGTAGTATTTAGAATCGCAGAAAAATTTGGTAAAAGTGGATTATTCGCAATAGGAATGATTATATTTGCTCCAATCTTCTGGGGAATCTTAGCATTTGATGATTCAGTGTATATAGGATAATCAATTATTCGAATAAAACCTATAAAGTCCTAATTGACTCTATAGGTTTTTTGTTTATCATAAACTACTTTAAAGGGCTTGCAATAAAGTGAAAAAAGATATATACATAATATGACTGTAACTAAACGAAGTAAGGGGAAATATTTGTAAATCATATTATTTGTAATAAATTTAAATATCTAGTAAAATCGTAGTGTATAAGAAAAAATTATGAGGAGGAAGAACAAAAATGAATTACGAAAATGATTTTTATGTAACTGGTGCCAGAGTTGGTAAACCAGCACCGAAATTTGAAATGGAAGCAGTAATGCCTGAAGGTGAGTTTGTTGATCGCTTTGGGAAAGTTACTCTTGATGAATACTTAGAAGCAGGAAAATGGGTTGTGCTGTATTTCTATCCGTTAGACTTCACATTTGTATGCCCAACAGAGATTAAAAGATTTAATGAACTAAACGCAAAATTTGAAGAAAAAAATGCAGTTTTAATTGCTACATCTACTGACAGTGTATTTAGTCATTTAGCATGGCAAGATCGTGCAGATTTAGGAAGATTAAATCATGTTCATGCATCAGATAATAACCACGTTGTTTCTGAAGCATATGGGGTTTTAGATGAGGAAAAAGGAATTGCCTGGAGAGGTACATTTATTGTTGCACCTGATGGGACTTTAAAAGCAGCTCATGTAAACCATGGTGAAGGTGGAAGAAACGTTGATGAAGTATTAAGAACGTTAGAAGTTTTCCAGAACGAAATGGAAGGAAAATTAGTTCCTTGTGGTTGGACACCTGGTTCTGATTTCGTTGAAAAAAAATAGCAAAGTGATGAAAAAATTGATTTTCTGATATGAATTTCAATTATAAATAACTTTCGTAAATTAAACTCAAAATAGAAAAGGCTATTTTACATTGTAAAATATGTCTTTTTTTGTTATAATATTTCCGATGTTTTCAGAGAGGAGAATGTTTATGTTTCGTGAAGAATTTGAGAAATGGAATTCGTACAAAAAGTTAGATAAGGAGTTGCGTTTAGAGCTAAATGCAATGGATGATGAAACGAAAAAAGATAGTTTTTACAAATCTTTAGAGTTTGGTACAGGAGGTATGAGAGGAGTGATTGGTGCAGGAACAAATCGCATGAACACTTATACCATCAGAAAAGCAAATTACGGTTTTGGAAAATATTTGTCTTTAAAATATAAGGGTGAGTTACAAAGGGGAGTTGTTATCGCTCATGATAACAGACATAAAAGTGTTGAATTTTCTAAGGAAAGTGCATGCGTTTTAGCTAGTTTTGGAATTAAAACGTATATCTTTGAAAGTTTACGCCCAACCCCAGAATTAAGTTTTGCGGTAAGATATTTGAATGCTCTAGGAGGAATAGTAGTTACAGCAAGTCATAATCCTCCAAAGTATAACGGATACAAAATCTATGATGAGGATGGTTGTCAATTGGTTCCTCGTTATGCTGACAAAGTCATTGAATATGTGAACGATGTTGAGGATGTTTTCAGTGTTGAACATATGGACTATGATGAAGCAGTAAAAAAAGGATTAATTGAAATCATTGGTGAAGAGATTGATAAGGAATATCTTGAAGCAGTTGATACAGTTCAGTTGAACCCAGATACTGATAAAAATGTTAAAATTGTATTTACACCGTTGCACGGAACGAGTGCAAAAATAGGTGTAGTTGCTTTAGAGAGAAATGGCTATAATGTAATTCCTGTTGTCGAGCAGTTAGTACCAGATCCGAATTTCTCAACAGTGGCTAGTCCAAATCCAGAAAATGAGTCTGCATTTGAAATGGCTATAGAATACGGTAAAAAACATAATGCGGATATCTTAATTGCTACTGATCCCGACGCGGATAGACTTGGTGTTGCAGTATTGCACAATGGTGAATACGTATTATTAACAGGAAATCAAACTGGTGCAATTTTAGTAGATTATATTTTGCGTACTAGAAAAGCTCAAGGAACATTACCTGAAAAAGGTATGGTTTATAATACAATAGTTACTAGTGAGTTTGGAGCGACTATTGCTAAAAGTTATGGTATGGAAGTAGAAAGTACACTAACCGGATTTAAGTTCATTGGTGAAAAAGCAAAAGAAATTGAAACTACTGAGTATGAATTTATGTTTGGATATGAAGAAAGCTACGGTTATGTAGTTAAAGACTTTGTACGTGACAAAGATAGTATTCAAGCATTATTGTTAATCAGTGAGATTGCTAATTTAAGTAAACGTCGAGGATTAACTTTATATGACATATTAGTTGAACTATATGAGCAACATGGATACTATAAGGAAGATTTAGTTAATATCGTTTTAGAAGGTGCTGCTGGAGAAGAGCGCATCAAAGAAATTATTGAATATTTTAGAGAAAATAAACCAACTAGTATGGTTGGTCGTCGTGTATTTAAAACAGAAGATTATTTAACAAGAACAAGATACTTTGAAAAACATTCAAATGAAATCAATTTACCGATTTCTAATGTGTTAAAGTTTGTACTTGAAGATGGTAGTTGGTTTGTACTAAGACCAAGTGGGACAGAACCTAAGTTAAAAATCTACGTGGGAGTATTAGGTACATCATTAGAAGATTCATTAAATAAAAACAAAGAGATCAAAGAAGCAGTTATAAATATTATTGACAAAATTTAAAAAAACATAGTAGGACGTGAAGAAATGATCAAAAAGTCAAGAAAGGTAAGGGATTATAAAGAGCTTACGAAAGCTTTACCAACATTACGTTATGTTGAACCTGAAGCTGTATTCATCCACCTCCAAAATGGGCGATGTAAAACGTATGATCTTTATGTCAAAGAGGGCGACAAAGTCAAACTCGGTGAAATTATTGGGATTCGCCATGGTGGGTTCTTTGAGCAACCAATCCATTCAACGGTTAGTGGAACTATTGGAAAGGTTAGTAAGAAGTTACACCGAACAGGTCGTAAAGTGGATTGTGTGGAAATCCGAAACGACTTCAGAGAAACTCCACACGAAAGTGTAGTTGATAGACCGGATAGTGTTATTGAAGAATTAACACAAGAAGAGATAGTTGAGATTGTAAAAGATAGATCTCTTGTAGGTCTTGGGGGAAGTGGGTTCCCTACGTACATCAAACTAGCTACAAAAGAAAAAATTGATACTGTTGTAATCAATGCAGTTGAATGTGAGCCGTACTTAAATAGTGATTATCGTTTAATCCTTGAACATCCCGCAAGAGTACTTGCTGGATTAAAGTACATTATGCAAGCATTGAATTGTAAAAAAGGTGTAATTGCAATTAAAGAAAACAAAAAAGAGTTATACCAAGTATTAACACAAGTATCCAATCATTTGTTTAGAGACTTAGACGTTGAAGTAAAACAACTTGGGAACTATTATCCTCAAGGATGGGAAATTGAAATGTTTAAGAATGCATTAGGTATCGAAATCCCTCATGGTGATTTACCAATGAAGTATGGGATTATCGGATTTAATGTATCAACTGCTGCAGGTGTTTTTGATGCATTAAAACATAATTTACCTGTTACAAAGCGTTATTTCACCTTAACTGGTGATGCAGTTAAGTTCCCACAAAACTATCGTGTTAAAGTTGGAACTAGTGTCCAACAACTAATCGCATTAAGTGATGGGTACAAAGAAGATTATGATGAAGTATTAGTTGTAATGGGTGGTCCTATGATGGGAACAAGTAGTGTCAGTGATGACGTTATCGTATCTAAAACAACAACATCGGTTATTATCCTGCAAAATATTGATTATAAAGAGGAACCTTGTGTTCGATGTGGAAGTTGTGTGTATAGTTGTCCAACACATCTAGAACCAGTTCAAATTATGAATGCAGTGAAGCGAAATGACAAAGAAGCAATGAAAGGTCTTGAGGCTTATAAATGTATAGAATGTGGATTATGTGCATATGTATGTACCAGTAAAATTCACGTTACAGAATACGTTCGTAAAGCTAAAAAGTTAATAGGGTGATTAGCATGATGGAACATCAACCAAAAATAATTAGAAAAACGTCTCCTTATCTACGTAGACCACAGGCAAATGTATCTCGTATGATGCGTGATGTTGTAATTGCGTTACTACCTGTAACAATATTTGCAGTTTACTCATTTGGATGGGATGCAGTGAAGATTTTACTAACTGCAGTAATCTCAATGGGATTAACAGAATATATTTATTATCAAGTTTCTGATCTATTATCAGGTGAGAAATTTAAGTTAAAGAATAAAAGTTTTACACTATATAACTATAGTGCATTACTAAGTGGATTAATTTATGGATTAACATTACCTGATCAAACACCAATTTGGGTTGTTGCTTTATCAGGTGCTGTTGGATTATTCCTTGCTAAATTAATCTTTGGTGGATTAGGACAAAACATCTTTAATCCAGCAGCAGTTGCAAGAGCAGTTGTTGTCGTGAACTTTGCAGTCGCATACGCGACACATTCAGCTGATTTTAGTTTAGCTGGTACAGCAGATGGAATGGCCGGCGCTACTGCATTACAGTACACAAACTTCACCTATGTAAGTGATGCAGGACAAAATATGGTTAATGCATTTAATCCTGCCGTATTAGAAACATTTAGTGTTTGGGACTTATTTACTGGTATTGGTATACCAGGAAGTATTGGTGAAGTTAGTGCATTACTATTAATTGTTGGTGGAATTTATCTAGCACTACGTTCTTCCTTTGAAGTACGTATACCTCTTGCTTACGTAGGTACAGTATTTATGTTAGCAGTTGTTGTCGCTATCCAACAAGGACTAGGTATTTGGTATCCTGTGTACCATGTTGTGAGTGGTGGATTACTATTTGGTGCGATATTTATGGCAACAGATCCAATTACATCTCCAATCACAAAAGCAGGTCGTATCTATTATGGATTTGCACTTGGGGTTGTAACATTCTTTATACGCCTTTTTGGGGGGTTTCCAGAAGGAGTTCTATTCTCAATCTTAATTATGAACATGTTCGTTCCTACATTTGATTATTTCAAATGGAGTAAAGCGAAAGTATCTAAAAAAGGTAACTTAATTTTCGCTGGAGTTGTAGCTATAGTAATTCTTGTTACAGTTGTGGGGGTATATTATGGTTTCTAAATTGAAGACTGCAATAGTTTTAGTTATAATTGGTGCACTTAGTGGATTCTTAATTTGGGGAGTAAATGAACTGTCAAAAGACGGAATCTTAGAGAATAGAGAAATTAGAGAACAAGGATATTATAAAGAAATATTTAATTTAGATGAGAATACAATTATTTCGTTCACAAAAACAGAAAATTACGGACTAGAAGAAGTTGTTTTACTTGATTCTAGTGATGAAGTAATTGGTTATATTTATAAAATGAGCGATACAAATGCTTATGGAAATACCATCGTTTTAGTTGGTATAGATTTAGAGGGTGTTATTCAAAATGTCATTATTTCTAGTTCTACTAATACACCTAATTATGTAAAAAAAGTTCGAGATGATAACCTAAGTGGTTTATCAAATCAAAATGTTTCAGATGTAGAGTATGATGACACTACAGCTGCTACATTCACATACACAAGTGTGAAAAAGGTTGTTGACGCTAGTGTCAAGTATTTCTTAGAGAATAGAGTAAATAGAGAAGAAGATCATTATAAGGAAATCTTCAGTTTGGATGAGAATGCAATTATTTCGTTCACAAAAACAGAAAATGACGGACTAGAAGAAGTTGTTTTACTTGATTCTAGTGATGAAGTAATTGGTTATATTTATAAGATGAGTGATACAAACATTTTTGGCGATATCATCGTTTTAGTTGGTATAGATTTAGAAGGCGTTATCCAAAAGGTCATTATTTCTAGTTCAAATAATATACCTGCATACGTACAATCAGTCAGAGAAGGTAACCTAAGTGGGTTATCGAATCAAAGTGTTTCAGATGTAGAGTATGATGACACTACATCTGCTACATTCACATACACAAGTGTGAAAAAGGTAGTGGACGCTAGTGTCGAATATTATTTAGAGAATAGAGGTGATGAATAATGAGTAAGGGAGAAAACTTTCTAAAAGGATTCTTTAAAGAAAACCCAATATTCGTCTTCTTACTAGGGATGTGTCCTGCGTTAGCTACAACAGCTACATTTGAGACTGCCTTAGGTATGGGAATCTTAGTAATTTTTGTTTTAACAATGAGTAATATAGTAGTAAGTTTATTAAGAAACTATATTCCAAACGATGTACGTACACCATCATACATCGTTGTTATAGCTACTTTTGTAACTATTGTAGGAATGTTAACTGAATGGAAAGCATATGCGTTATACGAAGCTTTAGGAGTGTTTATTCCATTAATTGTAGTAAACTGTTTAATCTTAGGTCGTGCAGAATCATTTGCATCAAAAAATAAGGTTGTTGATAGTGCGATTGACGGATTAGGTATGGGACTTGGATTTACATTTGCATTAGTAGTTATCGGTATTGTAAGAGAGTTCTTAAGTACAGGTAGCATTATGTATGGTAATTATTTACCATTCTTTGTGGATGCACCGGTTACATTATTTACTTTTGATTGGATTATTGAAGGAGTACTATTTATCGTTAACTTAATTCCTGGTTTGGATATTGTCTTAACGGGTTCTATTGAAGATGTAGCTATTCCAATGTTTGCATTACCAGCTGGTGCTTTTATAGCACTGGGAATCATCTTAGCAGTAATTCAAAGTGGACAAGTGAAAAAGGCAGCAAAAATAGAAGCAGAACGTAAAGCAATGATTGCTGAAAAGAAACGTATTGCTTTAGAGAAAAAGAAAGCTGCAACCCTTAAGAAAGCAGGTGAAAGCGCATGAGTTGGACAGTATTTGTAGCAGCTATTATAAGCTCAATGCTAATTAATAACGTTATTTTAAATCGCTTCTTAGGGATTTGTCCTTTCTTAGGAGTAAGTAAGAAATCAAGTAGTGCAGTAGGAATGAGTGCAGCAGTATTATTCGTTATGGTAATTGCAACTGCAGTAACATATACACTTTATGATTTAGTATTACATGAGTTTGATATCACCTATATTTCTACAATCGCATTTATATTAGTTATCGCAAGTTTAGTACAATTTGTAGAAATGGTTATCAAGAAGTATTCGAAATCACTATATAAAGCTTTAGGGATTTATCTTCCACTAATTACAACGAACTGTGCAATATTAGGAGTAGCTGAGGGTAATATTACTGGAGTTTGGACTGAAACAATGCCATTTTGGAATGGTTTAGGATTAGCACTTGCTAATGCGATTGGTACAGGATTAGGGTTTGGTTTAATCTTGTTCGCATTCTCTAGTATTAGAGAACGTCTTGATGCAGCTGATATTCCACCTGCATGGAAAGGTGTACCAATTAGTTTAGTAGTAGCAGGTATTATGAGTTTAGCATTTGTTGGATTGGTAGGTGTTATTCAATGAGCGAACTGATGCCCTTTATTATGATTGGTAGTTTAGTAGTGGTGTATATACTATCGTATGCATTAAACAAGAAAACACCAATTCCAGAAGAATGTAGAGATATTTTTAAAGACGCAGCATGTACAAGTTGTAATAACTTTTCATGTAGTCATCATGGCGGTGATGAATAATGGCAGCGACGATTACACTAGCGATGATGGGGTTGTTACTCGGTCTTGGATTAGCATTTGCCGCAGACGTATTTAAAGTAGAAATTGATCAAAGATTGGATGCAGTAGAAAAAATGTTACCAGGTTATAACTGTGGAGCATGTGGGTATCCTGGATGTAGTGGATTTGCTGAAGGTATTATGGAAGGTGAGGTTGAACAACTTTCCGCCTGTAAACCAGGTAAAGATGAACACTATAATGCAATTTTGGAATATTTAAAAGACCATCCAAACACTGATGGTAGTATCATACAAGTAAAAAAGTAGGCTTTTGCCTGCTTTTTCTTTGACTAATTTTAACAGAGGCTTTACACTGTTTTAGAGGAGTGATTATATGGGAATTGATCAGATAATAATATATGCACTAACAGGAGTATTGTTGATTGTCTCTTTTTTTGCGAGTAAAGAAAAGACAATAAAAGGACTAAAAAAAGGATATAAGGCATTTATGAAGTTAATGCCTGTATTGTTACCATTGTTCTTATTTATAGGGATTATGCTAGCTGTAGTAACCCCTGAGTTTATTTCATCAATTTTAGGAGAAGAGAGCGGTATCTTCGGGATGATTTTTGCATTAGTTGTTGGTAGTATTACTTTCATGCCTGCATTTGTGTCATATCCATTGGGAGCGCAATTACTAGAAAATGGAGCTAGTGTAACACATGTTGCTGCATTTTTAGCTACTTTGATGAGTGTAGGAATAGTATATTATGCAGCAGAGAGTAAATTATTTAGTAAGAAAGCTGCGATATTTAGAAATGTAATAAGTTTTATTGGTGCTTTACTAATAATTTTCGTGATAATGGTGGTGTACTAGTATGAAAAAGATAATTATAAAGAATAAATTTCTATTTCTATCAATTGTATTACTAATTGTTTTATCTATAGTTGATATTCGAATTACATATAAGGCAATGGATAATACTTTTTATCAAATACTAAGTATGTTAATGATTGTACCTCCTATATTTATTTTGATAGGACTATTTGATGTATGGGTACCAAGAGAAAGAGTAATTGCATTAATGGGAGAAAAGTCTGGAGCTTTAGGTATGTTTTTAGCTTTCCTGTTAGGAGCTTTATCAGCAGGACCAACTGTAGCAGCTTTTCCAGTGGCAATCATTATGTTAAAAAAAGGAGCAAAATATAGTAATGTTATGTTCTTTATCATGACATGGTCTACATTGAAGATTCCAATTATGTTTTACCAAGTATCGCAGGTAGGTTTAACTTTAACAGCAATTATCAATATAAGTATGCTTGCTGTATTCATTTTTGGAGCATTACTAACCGATAAACTTTTTACAAGTGATGAAAAAGAGAAGATGTATCAAAAAGCAGAAGCGTATTCAAAAAAATAAAGCATGAATCTCATGCTTTTTTTTGTGCAACAAATCATCATTATCATGCTGTTTTAAAATATGGTCATTTTTAAAGTCCTATAATGAAAATCAAAGTAAAGCGTTTTCATAATAAAAACGGTTTCATAAGTACTAATTTATTGTCCTTTTTGTTGAATTTAGAATTTTACTTTGATATAATACTAACGGACTTTTTTAGAAATTATATAAGATATAGAAAGGATAGTCAAAGTGAAAAGAATTTATATGTTTGGTGAGGGTACCAAAGAGCAAAAGAACTTACTTGGTGGTAAAGGTGCTAACTTATCTGAAATGAAGACAATGGGTGTTCCTGTTCCTGCAGGATACACTATCACAACAGAGATGTGTACAGATTATTATGCAAATGGAGGTAAGAATTCAGATGAATTACTTGCAGACATGCGCGAATATACAGCGAAATTAGAAGAGGAAACTGGTAAAAAGTTCGGTAGCGATACTGATCCATTACTATTATCTGTTCGTTCAGGGGCAAGAGTTTCAATGCCTGGTATGATGGATACTATTCTTAACTTAGGTTTAACTGACACTGCTGTAAAAGCAATGATCGAAAAAACTGGAAATCCTAAATTTGTTTGGGATATTTACAGAAGATTTATCCAAATGTTTGGAGAAGTTGTTCAAGGTGTAGAATTCGAATATTTCGAAGGTGTTCTTGACAAAATCAAAGAAGATAATGGATACAAAGGTGACTTAGAATTAACTGCTACAGATTGGGAAAGTGTAGCTACTCAATTTTTAGCTATCGTAGAAAAAGAAACTGGTAAACCATTCCCACAAGATCCAATGACTCAATTAGAAATGGCTGTTAATGCTGTATTTGAATCATGGGATACTCCACGTGCCGTAATCTATCGTGATCACAACAATATCGCTCATCATTGGGGTACTGCTGTAAACGTACAGGAAATGGTATTTGGTAATACTGGTGAAAATAGTGGTACAGGTGTATTATTCACTCGTAACCCTAAAACTGGTGAAAAAGAAGTATGGGGAGAATTCTTATTCAATGCACAAGGTGAAGATATCGTTGCTGGTATCCGTACTCCTTTAAAACTTGCTGAGTTTGCTGAAGTATCTCCTAAAATCTACAAAGAATTAACTGATATCTTAGATAACTTAGAAGCTCATTATCATGATATGCAAGATGTTGAGTTCACTATCGAAGAAGGAAAATTATTCTTATTACAAACTCGTAATGGTAAACGTACAGGTGCTGCAGGAATCAAAATTGCTGTAGATATGCATCATGAAGGTTTATTAACAAAAGAAGAAGCTGTAAACTCAATTGACGTTGCTGCAATTGATCAATTATTACACCCAGTATTCAATGAAGAAGCTATGGCTAACGCTGAAGTGCTTACTACTGGTTTAGCTGCATCTCCTGGTGCTGCAACTGGTAAAATTGTATTCTCAAGTGAAAAAGCTGCTAAAATCAAAGAAGAAACTGGTGAAAAATTATTATTATTCCGTAAAGAAACTTCACCAGAAGATATCGAAGGTATGATCGTATGTGAAGGTTTCGTAACTCAACTTGGTGGTATGACATCACATGCTGCAGTAGTTGCTCGTGGTATGGGTAAATGCTGTGTATCAGGATGTGGAGAATTATCAATTGATGAAGAAGCTGGAGTAATGACAATTAATGGTAAAGAATACAAAGAATTAACTCCATTCAGTATTGATGGTACTACAGGTAATGTATACTTAGGAACTATCGAAACAAAAGATCCAGAATTCTCAGAAGAATTCCAAACTATCTTAGAATGGGCAAAAGGAATTAAACGTTTAGGTGTTAAAGCTAACGCTGATAACGAAAGAGACGCATTACAAGCATTAGCATTTGGAGCTGAAGGAATCGGTTTATGTCGTACAGAACATATGTTCTTCGATGAAGAAAGAATCTTAGATGTTCGTAGAATGATTATCGCTGAAGATACTGAAGCGCGTGAAGCTGCTTTAGCAAAAATCTTACCTCACCAATTAAAAGACTTCAAAGAGTTATTCACTGCAATGGAAGGAAAAACTGTATGTGTTCGTTTATTAGATCCACCTCTACATGAATTCTTACCACAAGCTGATGAAGTACCTGAAGTTGCTAAAGATTTAGGAATTAAAGAGGAAGTATTAGAAAGAGCATTAGAATCATTACATGAATTTAACCCAATGTTAGGACACCGTGGATGTCGTTTAGCTGTTACTTACCCAGAAATCTCTGTAATGCAAGCAAAAGCAATCATTATGGCTGCTATTGAAGTTGCAAAACAAGGTAAAGTAGTTAAACCTGAAATCATGATTCCACTTATCTCAACAGTTGCTGAGTTAAAATACTTAAAAGGATTCATCAAAGAAACTGCTGACGCATTAATCGCAGAAGCTGGTGTTGAACTAGAGTACAAAATTGGTACAATGGTTGAAACTCCACGTGCTGCATTAGTTGGTGGAAGTGTTGGAGAAGAAGCAGAATTCATCTCTTACGGTACAAATGACTTAACTCAAATGACATTTGGATTTAGCCGTGACGACGCTGGTAAATTCTTAAAAGAATATGCTACTAAAAAAATCTTACCTAACGACCCATTTGCTGCAGTAGACCAAGAAGGTGTAGGACAATTAGTTGAAATGTGTACTAAAAACGCAAAAACTACTAATCCTAATATCATCGTTGGTGTATGTGGTGAACACGGTGGTGAACCAAGTTCAATCGATTTCTTCCATAGAACTGGATTAAACTACGTTTCATGTTCTCCATTCCGTATTCCAGTAGCTATCGTAGCTGCTGCACAAGCACAACTTAGAAACAAGTAATTAAATAATATTAAAAGCACTGAATCATCAGTGCTTTTTTTGTTATAATATAAATGGTGATAATATGTGGAATGAGTTTATTCAAAAAGAAAAACAAAAAGAATACTATAAGAAGTTAACTAAGTTTATAGAGAATGAATATGCTACAAAGGAAGTATTTCCTGAATACGATAAAATTTTCAATGCTTTTAATTTATGTACATTTGAAGATGTAAAAGTTGTTATCCTTGGACAGGATCCATATCATGATTACAACCAAGCACATGGGTTAGCCTTTAGTGTGCAAAAAGGATGTAAAATCCCACCATCCTTACGAAATATTTTTAAAGAACTTCACTCTGACTTGGGAATAGAAATTCCATCTCATGGTGACTTGACACAATGGGCAAGACAAGGAGTGTTATTACTTAATACAATATTAACTGTTGAAGCACATAAACCTTTAAGTCATAAAAATAAAGGGTGGGAAATATTTACAGATAATGTAATAAGAGAACTAAATAAAGACAATAAACCAAAAGTGTTTGTTTTATGGGGTAATAATGCTAGGAAAAAAGCTAGTTTAATTGATAATCCAAGACATATGATAATTGAGACTTCTCATCCATCACCCCTTGGAGCAAGACACTCATTTATAGGAAGTAAACAGTTCTCTAAGATAAATGGATTCCTATGTAAAATGGGACGTGATGTGATAGATTTCAATATTACTTAGAATCTTCTAGAATCAACTAGTTTTATGTAAAAGTATATTAAAAATCGAAGCGTTTTCATTCTTCGATTTTTTTATGAAAAAAAGACTTGCCAAAACACTATTTTTCACATAAAATGTGTAGTATCAGAGTAGCTATTTTACGTTAAGTGCTTTACCATGGGAAGTTGGGTATTGACGAACACTATCGTGGCGGTTTAATAGCGCGTCCGCTGAAAATATTTTTCGTGTGGACCTCTTAAATAATTTAAGGAGGTTTTTTATTATGCAAAAAAACAGATTAATGAGCACCAAAGAATTAACTAGAATTAGTGGATTAATCGCAATCAGTGTAGTACTAAAAACATACTTGTCGGTAACAACGATGGATTGGAGATTTTCATTATTTGGAATTCCACTAGTAATAATAGGTTTACTATATAGACCTGTTACAGCAGCTATTGCTGGATTTATTGTAGATTTACTTTATGTATTATTAAGTGGGTACAGTTTAGGATTGAACTTAATGACGTTTGAGGCTGTTAGTTTCGCACTTGTACCAGCACTAATTGTACTATTTGTAGGTCGAGAAAATATGACTGATAAAAAGATTGTTTTATCAATTGGGATAGCATTTATATGTGGATTCATGTTTAATACAGCCCAATTATGGATATGGTCAAAGTTCAATACACAATACATTCTAGCATTTTTACCGATTCGTGGTACATTTACAGTCGCTAATATTGTAATCAATGCTATTTTAGCACCAGTAATATATAAACGAGTAATATTACCAGAGTTAAAAATATTTGGACGATAAAAAACGAGTTTTACTCGTTTTTTTTTATTCTCTCTACCGATTTATTATTTTGGATACAGATAATATTAGTAAGGAAGAAGTACACTTCACAATAATAAAGTTTTTATACAACCCTTTTATGTTTTTATGTTAAAATAGAACTATATATCTATGTATTGGGGTGATTCTATGAAGAAGAATCAAATGTTTCAAAAACGTGATATAGTTCATACCGAGTTTGGAGTTTGGTGGGTTCAACTTGAAAATGGGACTTACTATATTCACCAATCCAAAGAAACAAAACAGGTTTTTGGTCACTCATTAAATAATAATAAAAGAGTGATTTTTTCTGAGGGATGGAAAAGGATTGCAGATAAGGTAGTCAATGTGAATCCGGATTATGAGGAGTATATTAATGATGTTGTAGGTAAGTTTGAAGGATTGATACGAGGGGAATACGATTCTTATGTAAATTATTTTCCTTGGTTTGATCAAGATGGAAATTTGATATGGATTGAAAATCAATTACTTACTATTCGAAAAGAGAATGACGTACCAACGCTAATTGTTGGATCTTCTATCGATATTACAGAGCAAATGGATATGACGTTGTCAATGACTAAGCTAGAAGAAGCGAATGAAAGAGCAATTCATCTTGCAAATATTTTGGTGTGGAGTATCGATTACTCGTTACATCCTAAAGGTGATTTGTACTATGCAAATGATATTTACCTGAAGACTTTAGGGATTGAAGTGAACAAGGATGGATTCGCTTCAATAGAACAGTTTAATAAATCTGAATACCCTGATGATGAGGGTCGAGAATCTCTTGTAGAACTGCTAGACCGATTTAATAAATGTGTTAGTGGAGAGTTGGATGAGTATTATCACATACTTGTGAAACATAGAAATTTCCAAACTGGAGAAGCAGTGTACCTTGAACATAATACAAAGGTAGAAAAACGTAATGAAGATGGTAGTTTAGCTGAAATTGGTGGCTATGTTATTGATGTTACAGAACGCTTGAAAATGGAGCGAGAAAATAGAGAACTTTCAAAGGAAAATGAACAACTAATTAGAGCGTATGAGCTAGCTGTAAAATCAGGAAGAGTTATGATTTGGTATATTGATACTACTGAGATGGATGAAGGGTACTATTACGGTAATGAAATGCATACAAGTAAGTTGGGTATAGAAAGACAATCAAATGGACTTCTATTAATGGATGATTTTAGCAGAACAGTCTATACAGAGGATGAGGAAGGAAAACAACTGAATAGTGTATATGCGAATCTAAAAGCACAAACATATTCTGGGTTGAACTCATTTGAAAAAGTTATTGTAAAGCATCAAAATATTAAGACCAAAGAATTAATATATTTGGAGCACAATTATGAAGCTGAAAAACGCTCTAAAAATGGTGATTTGCTTATTCGGGGTGGATTTATGACCGATGTCACTGACGAGGTTAATTATCAAAAACATAATGATTATTTGCTGAAGTATGATGCAATGACGGATTTGCTAAACCGAAACTCGTTTGATATATATATTAACTCAACGAACATGAAATCACAGTATGGACTAATTGTAGTTGATATTGATGGTTTGAAATTTATTAACGATGCATTCGGACATATGATGGGAGATAAGGCAATTCGTTTCACAGCTAATAAACTTAAAGAGCAGTTTTCTAGCTCATCTGAGATTTTCCGGATTGGTGGAGATGAGTATACAATCATCTCAGATATATTAGAATACGATTTACTAGAACATAAAATTCAAGAAGTGAAAGAGCAAATTAAAGAATTTTATGAAGAAAATAGTATTAATATAAATATCTCATCGGGTATTGAGGTTGTTAATGATGATATGAGTTTTTCTGAAGCATTTATTGACGCAGAAAATTTAATGTATCGACGTAAATTAACGGAACGCTCTTCTCGAAAAAGTAGGACAATGGAAACTGTTTTAGAAACGTTGAATCAAAAAACTCAGGAAACAAGAGCACATTGTGAGCGTATGGGTAATTACGCTGTAAGTTTGATGAAAAAATATGGATATCATCGTGCGAGTGATTTTGAAGATATGAGACTATTATGTAAAGTGCATGATATAGGAAAGATAACAGTTTCAGAGGAATTACTCTCAAAACCAGGAGTATTAACCAAAGAGGAGTATGTTAGAATAAGAAATCACTCAGAAGCTGGATACAAAATTGTTCGTAATATAGTTGAATCTGATGACATAGCCTATGGTGTGCTATATCATCACGAACGTATTGATGGAAAAGGGTACCCGTTTGGTTTAATGGGGGATGAAATCCCCGACTTTGCTAAAATTGTATCAATATGTGATGCTTTTGATGTAATGATTACAGGAAGATCATATTCGAAGGCAAAAAAACTACCAGAAGTCATTGAGGAACTACGCAAACAGGCTGGAACTCAGTTTGATGAAGAACTTGTAGAATTATTTATTGAAATAATAGAAAAAGAAAAGCTGTAGAAAATCTACAGCTTTTAGTTTATAATTCAATGATTTTTACTTCACCAGCACCTAAATGAATATCCAGAGTGTTATAATCAATAAATTGAGAAAAATCTCTAGGTCCTTCATGAGTACTATATAATAACTTACCTTTCATCTCATGATTCTCAGTTATCTGTCTTAAGTTTCTAATGTCAACTCGCAAGTATTGTTGATCATAAGGATTTGAGTTTGCTAGAATCATTAAAATATGTTTCTTGTCTTTTCCTGCTTTTTTAATGTAGCTGAATCCTATAAAAGTGTTTGGATGGTTTTCTGCATATAAAGGCATGAATGCTTTTTTATTTGTAATTTCTTTTAAGTATTTTTCACGAACTGGTTTGATCTGTTCTAACATATCAGGAATTTCCCATCTTCTTGGGTTCGTATAATGGAATTGATATAAGTCAAATAATGCAAGTTTTGCATAATATGGATCACTTGGATCCAACATGTATAGCTCGTTTTCTCTAGCGTCTAAACCAGTATTCATAGGTTGAGTTTCATACACTTCTTGGCCACTATTAATGAAAGGAACTGCATTAGGCATAAACATATTTAAACACGTCAACGTTTTACTTAATGTTGGACCTCCCTCTCTAGCTGCTAATCTTGGTGTATCATGCGTTTCACCACATGCAAACGTAGGGATTGGAAGATCGATAGATTCATACATAAACTCCTTAAGGTTTCCTTCCCAAATTCGTGGTTCCATTATGAAACCATTACCAATAATCATATTATAACCATTCTCTTTTGCCTTTTGTGCATTTGAAGGTTGTAACTCCTCAGCAATGAAACTGAAATCTGGATCGTTTATTCTGGCTTTATCAATAATCATTTTTAATAATTTCTTTGGTAAGGCATGACCCATATCTATACGGGCTCCATCAATACCAAAACGACGTTGGTAACTAGGTACAATGTCTGCTAGTTTTTCCCATAAACCAATATTTGGTTCTTTTCCGTGATACATGTTAGATTTAATTGTATCAAATAGTATGTAAGGAGCACGATCAGTAGTATCTAAGAATTTTACCGTTTCTTTTGGAAAGTCATTATACATTCTAAAGAATGTTACATCTGTCCATGGAGGTTGAGGGTCATTTATGTGATCACTAAATGCAGGAGCGACACGTAAATTGAACTCTCTTTCTATTGCCTCACTAATATTTTTTTCATCTTTAATTTTATTCCATTTTTTCTCGTTCTGTGTTTTTGGATCATATTGGAACATATTGATATGTCTCATTGTATCTTCTGATTGATATGCGATTTCCATATTTTCAATAGAAGGAGTAGTTGCAGGTTTTAAACCTGCAACTTGAGGTACTTTATAGTTATTATATTCATTTGCCTTTATCCAATAGAACCAATCGGGATGTTCTCGTACTAAATCACTTTCAACACTGTTAGTTCTTGGTATAATATCAATCATAACTCTCATATCTAATATATGACAAGCTTCTACGAAAGCTTTGAATTCCTCTTCTAAAGTTAAAGCGTTACCTACAAGAGGATCTTTTAAGTTTGGATCTAGTTCGTTGAAGTTGCTTACACCATAGGGACTTCCTAAATCACCTTTTTTATCTTTTAAACTAAATTTTGAAATAGGTAACATGTAGACAACATCTACACCCATTTTCTTTAATAGTGGTAGTAAAGTTAACATTTTAACGAAACTTCCTGTTTCACTCATATTGTAAATATTTGAAGTGTCTAACTTACCACTACGATCAAAGTCCCAAGCTGCAGATGTACGGATCATTGTTGAATAGCAAACACTTTGCTTGATCCAATCTCCACCCTTATAACCACGTTTTGGTAAAGTTTTTTTACTTGACAAACTTTCGTGATAATTTGTTCCTTTTTCTGCATTCGGTAAGATATAATCTTTTATTACACTACTGTAGAAGTCATAAGGATTAACCATAAGCTCATTTGTGTTAGTTCTTATGAATTTCTCTGGATTATAGTCAAAACAATTCCATAGGTCAGGAACTGTGTAATTTAATATTTGTTTATCTTTTTTCTCTTCTAAGGTTTTTAATAACTTATTTAAAACCAATTCATTCATACTATCAACCTCTTTCAAAACTATTATATAATACCAAACAGATTAATGGAATAGATATGGGCAAATGTGAAAACGCTCTCACCTAAGTTATTTCACTATGAAAAATTTTCATTATAGAGTATAATGTTGTCCGTAGAGGTGATACATATGAAAAAGCCAGTAATCTTAATCGTAATGGATGGATTTGGTTTGAGAGATAGCGATAATGGAAATGCAATCCATATGGCTAAAACTCCTAATTTAGAGTTATTAATGAACGAATATCCTACAAGTCAATTGTATGCAAGTGGGTTAAGTGTTGGGTTACCTGAAGGACAAATGGGTAATAGTGAAGTAGGACATTTAAACTTGGGTGCAGGTAGAATTGTATATCAATCGTTAACAAGAATTAATAAAGCGATTGAAGAAGGAACGTTCTTTGAAAATGAAGCATACTTAAATGCAATTAACAATGTTTTGGAAAATGATTCAAAACTACACATCATGGGATTACTGAGTGATGGTGGAGTTCATTCGCATATTGAACACATAAAAGCATTCTTTAAACTAGCAAAAGATAAAGGTGTAAAAGAAGCGTACTTCCATGCATTCTTAGATGGTAGAGATACCCCTCCAGATAGTGGAGTATCATATTTAGAGGACTTAGAAGCATACATGACAGAAATTAACTACGGAAAAGTAGGTAGTGTTGGTGGACGTTACTATGGTATGGACCGAGATAAAAACTGGGACCGCGTTCAAGTGCACTATGACGTGTTAACTCAAGTTAATGGGCCACATTTTGACAGCGCAGTTGAAGGGTTAAAAGCATCATATAAGCAAGAAATATTTGATGAGTTTGTGAAACCGTTTAACGTCGTTGAAAGAGCAGTTATTGAAGATGAAGATTCAGTAATTTTCGCAAACTTCCGTCCCGATAGAGCTATTCAAATTAGCACAGCATTATCAAATCCTAGTGCAGCTGGACTAGATTCAACTAAAGGACCAAAAAATGTAACATATGTTTCTACTATGGTTTATAGTTCTAACGTAAATGGAGAAATTGCATTCCCATTACAAAAACTAGAAAACATGTTTGGAGACGTAGTGAGTAAAGAAGGTAGAACGCAATTACGTATTGCAGAAACCGAAAAATACGCACATGTAACATTCTTCTTTGATGGTGGAGTAGATAAAGAGATTGAGGGTAGTAGTCGTGTATTAGTAAACAGTCCAAAAGTAGCTACATATGACTTACAACCTGAAATGAGTGCTTATGAAGTAACTGATAAAATTTTAGATGAAATAGAGCAAGAAAAGCATGATACAATTATTCTGAATTTTGCGAACTGTGATATGGTTGGACATACAGGAATTATTCCAGCAGCTATTAAAGCAGTAGAAACAGTTGATGAGTGTGTTGGTAAAGTAGTAGATGCAATATTAGACAAAGGTGGAGTTGCTCTTATTACAGCAGATCATGGTAACGCTGAAAAGATGTTAGATGATAACGGGAACCCGTTTACAGCTCATACAACAAGTATTGTTCCATTAATCATCACGGATAAAGAGATTGAAATTCGTGAAGGTGGAATTTTAGCAGATGTTGCACCAACAATGCTAGAATACCTAGAAATAAATAAACCAGAAGAAATGACAGGAGCAAGTTTACTTAAAAAATAAAGATAACCAAAAGGTTATCTTTTCTTTTTCTGAAAACTTACTGAAAGTGTTTTCAGTCGTTATATATCGTTTGTAAATAAAAGTAATTTATTCTATAATAAACGTGTATGTAAATTTTATAAAAATTAATAGTAAAAAGGAGATGTTTTAAATGCCATACATTACTGATGTATACGCAAGAGAAGTATTAGATTCACGTGGTAACCCAACTATCGAAGTTGAGGTATATACTGATTCAGGTGCATTTGGTAGAGCTTTAGTACCTAGTGGTGCGTCAACTGGTGAACATGAAGCAGTTGAATTACGTGACGGTGTAAAATCAAGATATTTAGGAAAAGGTGTAGAACAAGCTGTTAAAAATGTTAACGAAGTTATCGCACCTGAAGTATTAGGATTAGACGTTACACAACAAGTATTATTAGACAACATCATGATTAAACTTGATGGTACAAAAAATAAAGGTAAATTAGGAGCTAACGCTATTTTAGGTGTTTCTATGGCTTGTGCAAGAGCGGCTTCTGATTATGTTGGATTACCACTTTACTTATACTTAGGTGGATTTAACGCAAAAGAATTACCAACTCCAATGATGAATATTATCAATGGTGGATCTCACGCTGACAACAACGTAGATTTCCAAGAATTTATGATTATGCCTGTAGGAGCTCCTACATTCAAAGAAGCTTTAAGAATGGGTGCTGAAGTATTCCATGCATTAAAAGCTGTATTAAAAGGAAAAGGTTACAACACTGCAGTAGGTGACGAAGGTGGATTCGCTCCAAACTTAGGATCTAACGAAGAAGCAATCGTAGTAATCTTAGAAGCAATCAAAAAAGCTGGATACGAAGCTGGAAAAGACGTTATGTTAGCAATGGACGTTGCTTCAAGTGAATTCTACAACAAAGAAAAAGGTGTTTATGTTTTAGACGGTGAAGGTGGAAAAGAATTAACTGCATCTGAACTTGCTGATTTCTATGTTGAATTAGTAGACAAATACCCAATCATCTCAATTGAAGATGGATTAGATGAAAACGATTGGGAAGGATGGAAAGTTCTAACTGAAAAATTAGGAAACAAAATCCAATTAGTTGGAGACGATTTATTCGTAACTAACACTGAAAAATTAAGCCGTGGTATCAACGAAGGTATCGCAAACTCAATTTTAATTAAAGTAAACCAAATCGGAACTTTAACTGAAACTTTCCAAGCAATTGAAATGGCTAAAAAAGCTGGATATACTGCTGTAGTATCACACAGAAGTGGTGAAACAGAAGATTCAACAATCGCTGATATCGCTGTTGCAACTAACGCTGGACAAATCAAAACTGGTTCTTTATCAAGAACAGACCGTATTGCGAAATACAACCAATTATTAAGAATTGAAGATGAATTAGGAGAAATTGGAATTTACAATGGACTTGCTTCATTCTACAACCTAAAATAATTTAAATATAAAAGGCTATTAAAAATAGCCTTTTTTTATTATAATAGTTCTAAGGGAGTGATGTTATGGGATGTATGAAATTCGTTAGAAGTAAACATATAGGACTAAAAATAAGATTGTTGTTCTCCTCAATTTTTTTAGTTTTTTTATTAGGGGTATTAATTAATAGTTTCTTGAATGACATTAATAGAGATGATTTTTGGACTTTTAGTGTATTGGGTTTTAAATTTTTACTTTTGTATTGGATGATAAGTCCTATATCGACTACAGTTGATTCTATCAAAAAAATGAAATTAGATAAACTTGGGAAGCTTGATGAATCCTATCTTATTATTACCAGTTTTAAAGTGAAGGTTGTAGAGTTTGGTGAGGAAAAACATAGTCTAAGTAAACATGACATTTGTAAGGTTCGTTACTATAAGAAACTGAAGAAGATCTTTATAAAGACTTGTACTATTCAAAAAAATGTTCTGTTACATGATGAATATGATGTTGATTTAGATGAAATATATATGCTCTTAAATGAAAAATTTCTTCAATTTTGATTTATAGTTTTTTATGGGGATTCGTTTATATTTGAAAATATTGTAAGGAAGTGATGCTATGGAAACATGTAAGTTTTTTCAAAAGAAACCAGTTAATCCAAGAAGAGATTTGAAGTTGAAAATAAATGGTTTTTTTAGAACACTTTTAATTATACCTTTTTATCTAGCTGTTGGGTATACTATCAGTGGTTTTAGGAATATTGAAATAAACGAAAGCGACTATATAACTTATATATCGACCTTCGTGATTTTGGTCTTTGTGTTAATTTCTTTTCGACATAATTATAGAGAGATTAAAGAGTATGATAAAGGAAGTTTTATAACACCATATATTAGTTTAGAAGAAGGAAGACTTGAACTCGTAACATTTTATGGGTTAAAAGAAGAGTTGCTTTCTAATGAAATAGAGATGATATCATTAAACGAAAAATCTAAACACATACTCGTTAAAACATGTTCATATCGAAAGAACATTATAGTAGAAGATATATATGATTATTCTATTTACGAGATGTTTCCTATCTTCAGGGAGTATTTGATCAATAATTAATTGCAAACATTTGGGCTACTATTTTTGTTCAAACTCTTATATAATATCAGTAGTATAATATATAGAAAGTTGGATGGATATGAAGAAGGACTTTTTAATCAAGAATAAAAATGGTGCAGTTAGCAGTTTGACTATTGCTCTTATCTACGTTATGTTTGTAATAATTACACTTGTTACTGAAATGGAATTATTTGGCGAATATGGTGGGTTAGAGTATGTGTTTTTAGTAATTGCACTTATAGTGATTGTTCTTGATATAGTGGATTTATATAAAATGAAAAATGATATGTTAAAGATTTCTTTTGAAGAAGAACGTGTAACTATTGCAACTTATTGGTTTAGTAATAAAGAGTACTTATATAGTAAAATGGAAAATATTGGATTAACTGAAAAAAATATCCAGTTTATGTATGAGGGTAAAACAAGAACGATTGGATATTTAACAAAAAGTGATTTAATCAGAGCAATGAAAGTATTAAAGGACAACTGCAATTAATAATAGCAGTTGTTTTTTTTTATTTGACATAGATTAAAACTTGTTATACAATATACCTTGTAATACAAAGTATAAAATATATTTATGAAATGAGGTATGCGAATGGCTCAATTTAAGAAGCAATTTAAGAAAGGATTACTAGAGTTAGTGATTCTGAAACTACTTACAGAAAAAGATCACTATGGTTACTCACTAATCCAACAGGTTAATAAAAAGAGTAATGATTCCTTAGAATTGAAAGAAGGAACCCTTTACCCAATAATGTATCGTTTAGAGGATCAGAAGCTAATCGAGAACTATTGGAAGACCGCAGAAGAAGGAAGAGGTAAACCTAGGAAGTATTATCGTGTTACTGAGTTAGGAAAAGAAAAATGTAATGACATGTTAGATGATTACTTTGAGATTATTGAGAGTATAAGTAGTATTCTGAAAGGATGATATTATGAATAGAGATAAATATATTAGTGATGTACTAAAAAACATTGATGCAGACAAGAAAACACTTAATCGAATTAAAGAGGATTTGCTTGAACGAATTGAGATGGCAGAGGAAAATGATCCGTTTTTTGATGTTGTTAGTGAAATAGGACATCCTATTGATGTTGCGAAAGAATTCAATGAGAATTTAGATTTACCGAGAGGTATCTATGTGCAAACTGGATTCTCTAGTTTTGTAAAACCTAAAGAGTATATTAGTAAGAAAAAAATATTCGGATTACCTTTAGTCCATATAAATATTGGTGGAAGATATCAAAATAAAGTGGCAAAAGGAATAATTGCGATAGGAGATATAGCTATTGGTGTTGTGTCCTTAGGAGGAATCGCGGCTGGAGGAGTTGCAGTAGGTGGACTTAGCGCTGGATTACTATCTCTAGGTGGGTTGGCTCTAGGAGGAGCAGCACTTGGTGGGATAGCAGTAGGTGGCGTAGCTTTAGGTGGAATAGCAATTGGTGGGATAGCAATCGGTGGAATAGCAATTGGTGTAGCGAAAGCGATAGGTGATTTAAGGTATATCATACTGTAATGTGACATTTTTTCCTATTTTGCACATATCAATAAAACAAATTTAATGTTAAAATTATTTTATCGTTATGAAAGAGGTGTGTTTTATGAAAGAATTATTCAATAATAAAAACTTTAAATTGTTATTTGCTGGTAATTTTGTAAGCGAGATGGGGAATGTTATATTTGGCTTTGTAGCAGGGTTATATGTAACAGATTTAACTGGTGATCCGGTTATGTTAGCTCTATTCCTTGCCCTTGGTGCTGCTGTTAGACTCGTATTTAGTCCTGTAGCAGGAGTGTTAGTTGATAGATGGAACAAAGTACGTATTATTTATATGACGGATTTTATTAGAGGGTTTATTTTCCTTGCGGTAGGTTACATTTTCTTTATGGGTGTCGACACGAATACAGCCATAACGATTTTATTGATAGTAACAGCTTTATCAGGATTCATTAGTGCATTCTTTGGACCTGCAGTATCAGCAGCTACTCCAGAAATTGTCGGGCTTGCTAAAGTACAACAGGCAAATGGAGCAAATAGTATTATACAAAGTAGTACCATGATTATGGGAGTAGTTTTAGGAATCGTTGCTTTAGGATTCTTTGATTTCTATATAGCTGTATTGATTAATGGGGCTTCATTTGTGATTTCTGGTTTAAGTGAGATGTTCATCAAATCAGAGTTTAAAGCGGAAGTACCAAATCATGAACCACCTCATATGATTGAAGATATGAAAATAGGATTTGGATACATTAAGAAAAAAGAAGGATTATTACGAATGATGACTTATAGCTTATTCTTAAACTTCGCTTTTACTCCGCTATTCAGTGTTGGGATTCCATTTTTGTTTAGAGGGCAACTAGAACGTAGTGAGGTTGAAATTGGTATTATCAATATATTCTTCGGAATCGCAATGGCTGCCTCAGGAATGATAGTGGGAACGATGGTAATGAAGTCAATGACAAGCATGATACGAAAAAGCTTATTAGGCCTTTCTACAAGTTTCATCTTAATAGCAATAAATATCTATGCGTTTGATGGTGGATATCTGAGTTATACAGTGTTTTATATTCTGACAATTGTATTACATATATCTCTAGCAGGATTTATGATGGCTACAAATGTACCACTTAATACAGGTATGGTAAAAGTTATTGATCCAAAGGTAAGAGGGAAAGTATTTAGTACTATAGGAGCTATTAGTGGTGGAGCAGTACCAATTGCAATATTTCTTGGTGGACCAATCATTAAGGCAAGTAGTGTAGCATTCCTCGGAGTGATTTGTTCTGCATTGTTACTTGTACCTACATTTGGCTTCTTGTTCGATAGAAAAGTAAAGACACTATTAGAAGGAATTGAGGAAGATTCAAAAGTTGTAGACAAAGAGTTGGAAGATGAGCAACAAGTGATCTTCGATGAACTAGCACAGCAAAGTTAAAAAAAGAGTTAACACTCTTTTTTTTAGCACTTTACACTATCATTTTATAGGCATTTGTAATATAATAGATAAGTCTGAGGAGTGATGACATGTTCGTATTAATTTTACAGTACTTACTACTTGCATTTATTGTTATTTTTGCAACTAGTAGATTAAGTTTCTTTATCGATGAGTTAGATAAGAAAACCCACATTAGTGGAGCATTGATTGGTGGAGTCTTGCTTGCCACAGTTACCAGTATGCCTGAGTTTATTACCAGTATTACTTCAACAGTTAGTTTGAATGAACCTGGGTTAGCTTTTGGAAATGTATTTGGTAGTAATATCTTCAATATAGTTATTTTAGCTGTTGCGGATATTATCTTCATAAAACACATGTTTTTTAACCAGGTAAAAACACAAAAGAAAACGAATGCATTAGTTATACTTATGTATATCGTCTTTATGATTCCACTTATACTAGGTGGATTTACTGGATTAGAGTATGGATCGTTTACAATTAATATGTTATTAACGTTTAATGTTATTTCATTAGTAATTGTTATTGTATACTTCTTAAGTATTAAAGCAATGAATGAAGATGAGACTGAGCAAAGCGAAGAAGAGAGTAAGTATTCATATAAGCAAATAGGGAGCTATTTCTTCTTATGGGCTTTAGTTGTAGTGGTTTCAAGTTACTTTGTAACGCTTGTTGCGAATGATTTAGGAACCGAGTTGAATCTTGGTAGTAGTTTTGCAGGAGCAATTTTCTTAGGAGTTGCGACAAGTTTACCTGAGTTAACCGCAGTTATGACTTTAATGAAACTTCGAAATTATGAAGCTGCTTTAGGAAATATTATCGGTAGTAACGTATTTAATATGACAATTATTAGTGTTGTAGATATCATTAATATTAAAGAAGATATTTTTACAGAGTTAGACACAAATCAAGCAGTTGGTAAAAATATATCTTACCTCTTGATTTTAGGGCTAATTAACTCTATAATATTAATGTTAGCTTTAATTAGAAAAGATGAAAAAAATAAGATCACGTATATAATTCCAAGTGTCTTAATCTTGGTTGCATACTTTATATACATATACTTAAGTTTATAGGAGGACCCAAAATGAGACCAATTGATATGATTTTATTATTAGTAGCATTAATGTTAATTACATTAGTGGTAATGCAAAGTTCAAAAGATAGTGCAGCAAACGCTTTTAGTGGAGAGAAGAGTGAATTGTTCAATAACCAAAAGCAACGAGGTTATGAATTAATCTTAACTCGTGTAACTACTGGTGTGAGCGTAACTTTTATCGTGTTAAGCATTTTAGCAATCGCACTTTAAGAACACTTTGCAAAAGTGTTCTTTTTTTTGCTAAAATAGAGATAGATAACAAATAGAATTAAATGTACTATTTCAATAAAAAAGAGGTGAAATTATGAAAGACAAAATAATTGATTATCTTCGTAGTGAAGATAATAAGAAAATTACCGTTGAAGAACTTAGAGAAGTTTTTCATATTTCGTCAAGCACTGAGATAGTTGCATTGATGAAAGCTGTAAATGATTTATTAGATACTGCAGTTGTAATAGAAAATAGTAAACATGAGATAACATTAATTGAGAATACGAATTTCATTGTAGGTAGGCTACAATTAAAACCAAGAGGGTTTGGGTTTGTACTTCCGAATGATCCATCTAAAAATGATGTTTATGTTAGTAAAAACGATATTAACGATGCCATGAACAATGACATTGTTTTAGTACACGTAGAGAAATTTAGTTGGGGTGTCCGTCAAGAGGGTACGATTCGTAAAGTGCTTGAGCGTAAATATACTCATATTATTGGAACCATGATGTTTCGCAATGGTATGGGATATGTTATTAGTGATGATAAAACAATTAATACTGATATCATTGTTAAAAAAGAGAACTTAAATAACGCACAGAAATTTGATAAAGTACGATGTAAAATTATTAATTACTCTTTACGTGGAAAGATTGATTGTGTTGTAACGGACGTCTTAGGTAATAAAAATGAAGCAGGAGTAGACATGTTGAGTAAAATACTTAAATACAATGTTGATCCTGTATTTAGTGATGAAGTTCTAAGTGAGGCCAATAAGTTTACTGGTGTTACAAAAGAGGACTATAAGGAAAGAAAAGATCTAACAAATGAAAAAATAATCACTATTGATGGTGATGACGCAAAAGACTTTGATGATGCAGTACAAGTAAAGACATTATCAAATGGTAATTTCTTTCTTGGTGTCAGTATTGCTGATGTAAGTCATTATGTTACTAAAGATAGTATTTTAGATAAAGAAGCTTACAATAGAGGAACAAGCATCTACTTACCAGGTAGAGTAATACCGATGTTACCAGAAAACTTAAGTAATGGTGTCTGTTCTCTTCGTCCAGATGAAGAACGTTTAACGATTACTTGTGATATGGAAGTTGATAAAACAGGTAGAATTGTGAAATATGATATCTACCCAAGTGTTATTAAATCGTACAAACGTATGACATATAGTAAAATTAACAAGATTTTTATGGGAGACGTTGAACTTGCTGAAGAATATGTTGATTTAGTGGGAACATTTTATGAGATGAGAAATCTTGCGAAAATCCTGAAGAGAAAAAGAGAAGAACATGGTAGTATCAATTTTGAGACTGACGAATCATATATTACTCTTGATGAAGAAGGTCGTGCAGTAGATATAAAATTAAGAGAACGTGGAATAAGTGAATCGATTATCGAGGAATTTATGTTAAAAGCGAATCAAGTGGTATCAGAGCACGTTCACTGGTTAAATCTACCATTCATATATCGTGTTCATGATAAACCGACCGAAGAAAAATTACATCGCTTATTAGCGATGGCTTCTGCATTAGGATTTAAAGTAAAAGCTAAAAATGAAATAAGTCATTTTGAACTTCAAAAACTTGCGGATCAAGTTCATGGTACTGAAGCGGAGAAAGGTGTAAGTCTTCTCATGCTTAGAAGTATGCAAAAGGCTATCTATAGCGAATTAAATTTAGGTCATTACGGTCTAAACTTTAAGTTCTATACTCATTTTACGAGTCCGATAAGAAGATATCCTGATTTAATTGTACACAGGTTATTAAGAGAGTATTTATTCAAAGGAAATCAATCAACTGATGTAATTGACTATTACTCATCTAATATGAAAGATATTGCGACTCAAGCCAGTGAAACTGAACGTCGTGCAGTGTTATTAGAACGTGAGATTATAGACATGAAGAAAGCTGAGTATATAAGCAAATTCATTAATAAAAGGTTTGATGGTATAATTAGTAGTGTTACAAGTTTTGGGGTATACGTTACTTTACCAAATACTGTAGAAGGATTAGTTCATATAACTCAATTAAACGATGATTATTATCATTATGATGAATCATTAATGATTCTTGTAGGTGAACGTAAGAAACGTATTTATAGAGTTGGAGATAAAGTGACTATTCAAGTTGTTAATGCGAATATTATAGATGGTGAAATAGACTTTAAAATTGTTAGGTGATTACAATGAAAATAATATCTAGAAATAAAAAGGCATCATATAATTACTTTTTACTTGATTCTTTTGAAGTTGGGATTGTTTTACAAGGTACTGAAATCAAAAGTGTTAGAGCAAATAAAGTAAATATTGGTGATGCATACTGTATAATTAGAAACGAAGAAATGTTTATCGTGAATATGCATATCGCAAAGTATGATCATGGAAACATTTTTAATCATGATGAAACAAGGCAACGAAAACTTTTACTGCATAAAAAGCAAATTATTAAAATACATAATAAAGTTATGCAAGAGAACTTAACTATAGTACCGACAAAGGTTTATATGGAAAAAGGTCTTTGTAAAGTTGAAATAGCGTTAGCCAAAGGTAAGAAGAACTATGATAAGCGTCAGAGTATTAAAGAACGTGACGATAAAAGAAACATCGACAGGAGACTTAAGGAGCGATACTAATGTTTGAAATCTCTATCTTTTTAACAATAATAATATTTATGTTTGGATCTTTCTTAAAGGGATGGAGTGGTTTTGGAACGACTCTTGTAGTACCACCGTTGTTACTATTTTTATCAAGATTTGAAAGTTCGAAAGAAGTAATGGTTATAGTTATTTCGTTAAATCTCTTTTTGAATTTATACATGATTATTCATGGAAAACGGTTTAATGTGAAGTTTTTAGAAGAGATATTGATTTTAGTTTTTACCGCTGTAGCATTTAACTTCTTAGGTGCATTTATTTTTAGCACAATTGATGATTCATTATTTAAGGTCTTATTTGGTAGCGTATTAATTTTAGCTACTCTAAATAGAATTTATAAGTTGAAATTCCACTTCAAGGAACTAAAAGCATCTCATTACTTAATTACCGGTATCATCGCAGGGACTTTAAATGGTATGTTTGGACTTGGAGGAATCCCTGTATTGATCCTTCTTAGTTCAACTAAAATGGATAAAGAGAAGTTTAAATCAACTTTAGTTTCATTCTTCTTCGTGATGAATGTAGTATTTATAATATCCCAATTACTTATTGGAGGTTATAATACCTTTGTAATTAGCAATATTTTAATAGTATTTGTTTTTGCTGTACTATCATGTATGTTTGGGGTATACTTATCTTCTAGAGTTAGTGACAAACTCTTTCACAGAGTAATGAACTTCGTTCTTATATTCTTTGGAGTAAATCTAATATACAGTGGTATAGTAGGACAACACATTTTCACAATTTTTTCATAAAAGTATGTTATAATATTTATGGAGGTGTTCTTATGAGTTTTCCACAAATTATATTTGTAGTAACTGGTGTATTTACAATATTTTCAGGGATTACAAAATTAGGATTTAATAGAAGAAAAGCACAAAGAGTTGTAAGAGTACTTGGCGAAGTAGGAACACAGATTCTTTATGTACTTATAGGTGTAGCATTAATCGTTGTTGCATTTACAGTTGATTTAGGAACACTTTAATTACCACGTGGGGTTGTTTATGGATTCGACAGGGTAGTTTAGAGCTTGATAAGCATGTCAACGTTGTGGTTGTAAAAACACTAGGTTAAATATAACCGGAAACCAAAATTACGCTTACGCTGCTTAATAAATAGCGCGTTCTCCCCTTGTTACTACCTAGAGTAGCTTGCGGTTGAGATCAGTAATCTAGGATATATTAGTTTTCTACCGTCTTCAGAACTCTAATGAATATAATAAGGCTCGTTAGTAACTTGGTTGTTTGTTCCTTGGTTGCTAATTAAAACAATGGGCAGACTAAGCATGTAGAAAGTTAAGTATCGGCTATTTTGGACAGGGGTTCAAATCCCCTCAACTCCACCAATTATATTAAGTAATAAAGCCATTTTGTCTAATTGTTAGATGAGAGGGCTTTTTTATTTGGTCAATAAAAATCATAGTTTAGATAGTGGGGAGTAGGCTTTGTGTTGTTCTACTAAATTTTTCCTCTCAAGATGTAAATATTTTTGTGTCGTTTGTAGATTAGAATGACCGAGTGTTTTTCGTACGAACTCTAAGTTCGCTCCATTTTGTAGGCACATGGTTGCGTAAGTATGTCTCCATTTATGAGGGCTGATTGATTGTGATATTTTTGAGTGTTTTTGCGATATCTGATAATATGCGATTGACATATCTTGGAATAACTTTTTTGTTGTTTCTAAACTCAATTATCAATGCTCCATGTTTGCGATTTAAGAGTTTTATATATTCGGTTAATATCTCTGTTGTCTTTTCAAATACAAACACAGTACGGTTTCTATGAGTCTTGGTATAAGTTAAAACTATTTGATTGTTGCTTAAGTTTATGTTTTCTACTTTTAAGTTTACGAGTTCTGAAAGTCTCATACCTGTATCCAGAAGAAGATATACGATTACTTTGTTTCGTAAGTTAGTGGGTGTTGGTTTCAAGTGATCTAAATACTTCAGTATGTCTAATATGATATGTCTTGGAATTGTTATGGTTTCTCTTATTCTAGTTCGCATCATTGTAATAGATTGTATGGGGTTGTCTTTTATAAAACCGTTTTTAACGCTAAAATTTAGACATTGATTTAATACTCCAACTCGTTTGTTGATAGTGTTATTGCTAATGCCTTTTTGTTTTTGATAGTCTATGAAATCGTATATAGAATCTAGTGTTATATCTCTTGTGTAATATATCTTTTTTGTATCGAAGTATCGTGTCATTTTTTCTAGGTGCTTACACTCGTATTCATATGTTCCTAGTCTTTTGGTGTGTAGTGAGTTCTTGATGTATAAGTTTATTAGGTTTTCTAGTAGTATAGGCGTTTGGGTTTCTTTGGTTAATATTTCTACTATTCGGTTTAGGTCATTCATTTTTATACCCCCATTTATTATTGATTTATGCCGTTTTCGAGTGCTATTTGTCTCATTAGGGTTGAGACAGGTTTAACCCTCTAATAGAGCCAATTTTTTTAATTTGACTCATGTCTCACGAGGTTACTAAGGGTAATACTAGACCTAGCATCACGGAGCGAGGTTCCGACTTCAAGCACATAATTTATGTGGCTGAATCCCAAGAAGCCTCTTTGCTCCTCTTCGCTCCTGTGATATAATTGTTTCAAGGAGGTTGATGTTATGTCTGAAGAAAATAGATATATGAGATTGTCAAAGGCTATGATAAAAAGCGAACTCAAGCATATCAGGAAACATGAAAGACCTGCACATGTTCAAGGGATTAATGAACTTGAGGAAGCAATGGGTGAAGATTTTATCGGTGTGATTGTGAGTAAGAAGGAACTCGCTAAACTTGATGAGGAGATTCGTTTGTTGGAAGAAGCATTAGCGAAAAAGTAACTAGAATGAAATCCTTAATGGATTTCTTTTTATTTGCTCGTAATTATATTTCTTTTGTCCTGTTCCTACTTGCTATCTAGGGAACCCCTTTCTATGAAATCAATACATTTAAAGACTTAGGATGGGAACTCTAAGTCTTTCGCTTTGCTTATCATAGAAAGCCCTAAATACAAGTACCGAACAAAACAAATCAAATTACTCTTTTTCTATGTCGTTGATGAAAGGACTTGTGCACTATAATTTTATGATAATATCTATTGACCATTATTTCAAACATTAATACTGACTACTTTTGATTTTATACTATTTTTTTTATTTTTAAAGTTATGGAGTTCAAATCCCCTCAACTCCACCACTTTTGAAGGTATGAACCCAAATACGTTTATCAGTTCGTTATTTAATTCATCAAACGTTTGTACTACTATGAAAAATGACCTTGATTTAATACTCAAAAAAGAGTAAAGAATAAAATTCTATTCCTTTTTTTGATTAAGTATATGGAATGTTGTATTATATTTTTGAGGTGATAGTATGACGAAAAAGGAAATTAACGAAATCGCATATAAAATTTATAAAGTTGGAAACCCTATCCTTAAATTTAAAATAGATAGTGAAATATTTAATAAAGAAGTAGATTTGGAGAAATATATTAGTTTAGATAATATTTCGATAAAGTATTGGTTAGATATTTATAATGGATATGAAATTCATGGTAGTAAGGATTCAACATTTGAAAATGTAATGGTTAAATTACTTGAATATGGATTTGGAAAGGAAAATTCTAAATTAAAAGAAATGTTTGAACAATTTTTGAATGATGATGTTTGGAACAACGATTTGAGTTTTCATACTGAATTATATAGAGTGGTACTGTATCCCTTTTATATTCGTGCTGGATACTTAAATAATAAATATATAAATGATTTCTTTCGAAGAAGATTAAATATGATAGAGAAAACTATAGATAAATACGGATATGATTTTGAGATGAAAACAAATAAACCTACTAAGTATAATGATGAATTTGTATTTAAATTTGATGGTAAAACTGAGGCATTGCCAACAATTTATGATTTATATGCTTTTTCATTTTATCAAGATGAGGATGATTTGATAAAGCAAAGTATTGAAAAGATTGTTGAGTATTTATTGGATGAGAGATTTCAATCGATACCTCAAAAGGCATATTTATATGATAAAGATGTTAAAAGACTATATGCGGTAGGTAATGTGTATCATGCCTGTATGACAGAAACAAGAAAGTTATTCTTTTTATACTTACTGTCATTTTTTAATTCTGCAAAAGCCCACTTTTTATTTAAATGTGAGATTGATAAATTACTATTGACTATAAATGAAGAAGGATTATATGAATTTGATAAGGAACTGATTAAAGAAAAAAAGAATTCTAATCATATGTATTCTGGATCTCATATGGGGTTGAATGAAAATAGAAGGAGTAAGAGTTGGTTGAAAGTTGAATCGTCATTTTGGATGATAAAGATATTGCATAATATTCAAAATCTTTAAGTTGTGACATATAAATTGGATAAAAGGCAATAAACACAAATCTAAAGAATGTACAATAAAAATATTTAGACTACTAACTACAATACATCTAGGACAACTACACTCAATAGTACCTGTGTCCAAAATTGACTATAAAAACGGTTGTAAATCTATTAACAAAGCTGGTTGTAACTCGTGAAGTATTTCTAGAAAACATACTTATGAAAAAGGAGAAGGAGTAGAGGGAATTAGAGGAAATTGTGGTATACTTTAATAAGTATGTGAGATAGTGATCGAGAAAAATGATAATATAATTGAAGTGAACTACATGTCTGAATAAGATATGTAATTAGATGGAGAAGATGAATTTATGAAAAAAGTAGAAGTAGTATATGCATGTATCTCGAACGATCGAAATGAGATATTATTTGTATATAACTGTGACAACCATCACTGGTCTTTACCAGGTGGATGTGTAGAAGAAGGAGAATACTTAGATCAGGCAATAATAAGAGAAGTAAAAGAAGAAACAGGATATGACATTTTAGTAAATGGACTAATATCTGTAAATGAACGAGAACTAATTATCAACAATGAACACTGTATCTTCTTTACTTATAACTGTAAAATAACTGGAGGCAAACAAGAAATACTGCATCCGGAGGAAATATCAAAGATAGAATGGAAAACAATTGAAGAAGCAGATGAGTTAATGCCATTTCATAGAAGATCTATTAAAGAACTAATGAGTACTTCAATTGATTATATTAATCAAGGAAAAAGTTAGAATTTCTAAAAAAATGTATTTGATATAATGGATTCGTAATGGCATCTGTACAGTCTTCCTTACAACCAAATTCAAGAGGTAGGAATACCTGTTTTCATTTCTGTAGGCAGGTTTTGATGGAAGTTTAATAATTCCATTAAAGGAAGTAGAATATATTACAATATAGATAGAATTAAGTTGATAATAGTGTGTAAATACACGCCCAAAGCGTGTAAGAAAAGAAAAGTAGGTACGGACAAGACAATTGTATTAAGTAATAAAGCCATTTTGTCTAGTTGTTAGATGAGAGGGCTATTTTATTTGGTCAATATCTCTGCTATGAGGGTTAAGTCATTCATAATGACACCTTATTTTTTCATTTTTAAAACATAACAAGACAGAAATGTAGTAAAAGGGTAATACTATGCCTTTTGTTTCTCGTGTGTAAGGGGTGTCAACCTCCCACCAAACCCCTAACCCTCTTACACTTCTTTATTTGCCTCTTCATAATCTTATGATATACTTATTAATGAAGGAGATGATTATATTAAAAAGTATAAAGTTGATGTAAAAATATTGAGGATTTTTGTATTCATTACAATTGTTATGTCTTTATTTCCTCTTTGGTTTTTAGATTTTTGTTTGATGGGGATAGTATTTAGTGTATTCACATTATTTTTCCTTGGTTATTATACCCATTATTTATATAAAACAGACGATTTACTCTGTATAAATGATAAGTCCGTTTATATTAAATATCCATACAGAAAAGTAAAAATTGTTTCATTGGAAGGATACACAAAGTTTATTTCAAAGAAATCAAATGTAAACGAGGTTATTATTGGTATTGATAATGAAGGGAAAAGGACTAAAATTTGCGATATGGTGTACAATATTAGTTCTCAGGAGCTAATAGCTGACATTAGAACACATCTAGATGCAAACAGAGATTTTGATTAAAGAAACTTTTAGGCCGTAGGATTATAGCATAATTATGAAATTGAAGTGCGTTTTACCTTTGCATTTTAGGTCTCTAACACCTTTCAAATGGTTTTATAAAGTAACATTGATAGAAATATCTAATGTTGCTTTTTTTATAAATTAGTTGAGAGGACTTGTGTTCAATAATTTCATGATAAATCTTATTGACCAATATTCCAAAATTTATTACTGACTACTTTTGATTTTATACTATTTTTCTTTCTTTTTCAAAGTTGTGGAGTTCAAATCCCCTCAACTCCACCAATAGTACCCGCGTCCGAGAATTTTAGGATGGCTATATATAGCCGTCAACAGAATTCTCGGTTTTTATTTTACCCAAAAATATAGTTGTTTTAGAGGTTCAAATCATCCGTTTTTTCATTCCAACCCTATTGCAATAGGGCTTGATGCAATTTTTGGCGACCTAAACCCGCGTCCAAAATAATCTTATTTGTACTGTGAAAAAGAGGGAATTGAGGGATTAAAGTTTATATGATATAATGTTCGAGAAGGAGATGATGAACATGTCAGACAGCACAGTTGTACACAGTAACAGTAATAATAATGAATTTACACCACCGGCTGAATCTAGATACATGGATCAAATAGTTGAACATATGGAAAAACTATATCCAAATAGGGAAATGAAAGTATTTCATGAAATAGTTAGCGAGATAATTCATTTAGATATAAATGTTTTCTTGCCGACAAAAGAGCAACCATATTATGTTCTCTTTACAACTGGTATGAGTGATTTAGATATGTTTGTACCAGAGAATATACTTCAACAATATCCTAATTTGAATAAAGCTGAGTTAGTAACATTCTTACCAGCAGATTGGGAAATAAATACAGATGATTTTTCTGTTGTAGATAATAGTAAATCTAACCCATATTGGCCACTAGAGGAAATGAAGTTTCATGCAAGGTTACCTTTTATGTATCAAACTTGGTTGGGGTATGGTCATACAATACCAAATACTGAGAAATATAAACCTTATCAAAAAAAGACTAAACTTTCATGTTCAGTCCTATTGTCTCTTAATACGATTCCTGAAGTGAAAATAGATGATAATATTGATGTAAATTTCTATTACTTATACTTCATAACTAAAAAAGAAGCACAGCATAAATTAAAGTTTGGTGTGGATAGTTTACTGAAAAAATTGTTCTCAGATAACAAAAATGGATTCGTGTTAAACACTAAAAGAAAGAGCGTAGTTTAGCTAAAATGCGACAATTATAAGAATTGCTCTTTATTATTGGACAGTGGGTCACTTGTACTCAACTCCACCAATAGTACCCTAGTCCGAGAAACTTAATTGCTATGTATAGGTTTGTATAGATTTCTCGGTTTTTGTTTGGAATAAAATTATACTAAAAAAAAGCACATAAAATCGTGCTTTTTTACTTGATTATAGTTGTAATAGGGTTAGGATGAGTTTTTGACACTCTGAACCCCTGTCCCAGAATTTATTTATAGATTTATTCACTTGTGATATGTTTGAAAGAGAACCCTCATATTTTCTGTGATGGGATTTAAACAGTAGTTGTCTATGTTTTACATGCACACAACAAAACGAATGAAAAAGTAAAATTTGGCAATACATATCGCAAGGATATATAAGTAATGATATCTTTGTCTTGACAAGCGATTGTGAAATTAATATAATAGTAATCAGATTGAGAAAGGAAGACCATGGTCGACCTTTCCTTTTTTTATGGCTATTTTATTTATGTTTTGATATAATTATTCCAGGTGATGTTATGAAAGTGTATAAGAACAACAATGATTTAATACAAGGATTAGAAGATAAGGGTCTTGAAATTGGAGATAGAAATTATGTTAATGATATATTAACAGATATTAATTATTTCTTTTTAAAAGGTTATTTTCCAGTCTTCACTTATTATTGTGAAAAAGATCAAAAGACAAAGTTTAAGAATGGCTATACAATCGAACACTTGATTTCTTTCTATAATTTTGATAAGAATATTAAAACTATAATTTTGAGAGAAATTCTCGATATTGAACAGAGAATTAAGAATGCTATGTGTGAAGTGATTTCATCACGTTATGGTGTGAAAGATACGTCATACTTAAGAAGGACTAACTTTGATACTAACAATAAGTATTTAGATAGAAATCTTAAAAAGGTAAGAAGACAAAGAAATAATAATGGCAAGAAACACTCGGCTTACACATATTACAAAACGAAACACGGATACTTTCCATTTTGGATTTTATCAAAGGTTCTTACTTTGGGTGCTGTTCTTGGATTGTTTTCAGTTATGAAAGCAAGCGATAAAGACTATATTTCTAGGATTATTCTACCTGATTTTAAAGAAAAGAAGATTGTTAAGAAGTTCACAAATATGTTTACTTTGATTGTTGAAGTAAGGAATATTTGTGCTCATGATGACATACTTTATAATTTTGATACTAAATATGCTGACATATGGAAACTAAACGAACACGATAATTTTGATTTGAATCAATACAAAACTAAAGTTATTGGAAGAAACGATTTATTTGCAACGACAATAAGCTTAAAATATTTTATGCAGAAGGATAGGTTTTCAAAATTTTTAAGTAAAATCGAATCAGAATTGGAAGAATTAAATACTGCAATTCCGGAGCTTGAGTACTCATCAATTCTTGAGGCTATAAATTTTCCAGTAAATTATAAGGATTTATCCAAGGGTTAAAATTCTTGTATTGATGCTAGGGTTATGGTAAAATATTAATAGATTGAGAAAGGAAGACCACGGTCGACCTTTCCTTTTTTTTATGCTATTTTGCATTAGATTTTATCTATGTTATTTTGAATAGACAAAATAACATTATGATAATATGTTATAATTTATTGATAAGGGGTTGATAATATGGAAGACTATTTGGGGATTATTCAAAATTTAGGGTTTGCATTGGAATCGGGTAGAGATGGAATGAAAATACTAAAAAACAGATCAGATTTAAAGTCTATGGAGAAAGCGTTAAGAATGCTCTATAATGCCTCTCAACAAAGACTCGATTCACTTAGTGATTTTGTTAATAGAAAATGAAGACAATAAATTGAAAATTGTTAAAAGTTTTAGAGAGCAGTTATCGTTGGAAAGAGAACTAAACGCGCTTATACTATGTATGGATGGAATTAATAAAGTTGATGAGTCTGAGTTGAATGAAAAAGGTATAACTAAAGATTTTTTTAATACTTTTTTTGAAAGGTCAAAAGATATTACAATTGAAGATATAAAATCTACATGGACTGATTTACTAAGAGTCGAGATTGAAATACCAAATACTATTTCAATTGGAATAATGAATTTAATAGAGAATTTAGATAAAGAAACTATCAGAAATTTCAATAGAGTTGGGAAATATATCTTTAATGACTTCATCATAAATGTGTCCGATGATGATTTAAAATTATATAGAACTAATCATATGCAATTGATAGATTTCCAAGATAGTGGACTTGTAATGCAAACACACACAAAGTTCACTATAAATAAAAATATTAGAGGATTCTACTCATACGATTTAAGACCAACAAGTGGACTTATAATTTCAGCAGTATTTCAAACTCAGCAAAGTTTTACTGGATACACACTGACAAGAGCAGGAAAGGTGATTAAATCACTAATTGGGGGTTCTGAAGAAAACGACTACATTAATCGTTTAGTTGAGTATATGAAATCTAAAGGCTCATTTCTAATCTCATACAGTAATCATAATGACAATGTATTTAAAGAACTTTATGTGAGTGATAATATTGATGCTATTATTACTAAATAATATATAAAGGCTCATTAGAATTAAGTGTGATAGAGTTGTGGACGAGGGTATCTTTCAGGGACCCTCAACTCCACCAAAAAATCTATGAAAACAGTGCTCTGAGCACAGTTTTTTATGTTATAGTATTGGTAGAGGTGAGTTGTATGGATTACGAAATTATAATGAAGAAAATTGCAGCACAATATAGTAAGATATTATCAAGTAATCTTGTAGGTGTATATTTGCATGGATCGTTTGTAATGGGTGGATTTAACCCGAAAGTAAGTGACATTGACTTTTTGGTTGTTGTTAAAGAGGATTTTTCAAATGTGATAAAACGAAAAATGATAGATGTTCTTCTTGGTTTAGATGAGTCTTCACCTGAAAAAGGATTTGAGATGAGTGTAGTACGAGAACATAATATTAATCCAGTGAGTTCAACAATACCTTTTTTGTTACATTATTCAGATGCTCATATGGCTAAATATATAGAAGACAAAAACTATTTGTGTTATGGAGACGATGATCCTGATTTAATTACTCATTTAATGGTAATAAAAGATAAAGGAGTATGTTTATACGGGAAAGATATTAATCAGGTGTTTAGTAGTGTTTCAAAATCTGATTATGTTCATGGGATTATGTATGATTTAGAGGATGCAAGAAATGGAATTACTGAATCGTATGAGTATTACATCTTGAATATGTTAAGAACTTTATTTTATTTAAGAGAGGGTGTAATATCATCTAAAATTGAGGGAGGATTATGGGCACTTAGTAATGTTCCTGAAGAGTTTAGAAAAGTGATAAAACTGGCTTTAAACAAATATAATGATGATAATAGCGAAGTACATTTTGATAAAGATGAAGTTAACTCACTTTTGAAGTTCCTATTTACAGAGATTGATAATATAGTTTGATTGAAGACATAACTTGTAGAGGTAGTCTTTGGGGTAACACAACTACCCGAAGTTAAGGGGAAACGAAGTCCTATCTACTAAAATACAGATATAAAAATGCGATTTACGTCTTTGTTTAGACCTCTGTCAACATTTTATTGTAATGTAGCACCTTGGGTCGGACAACTATTCCTTGTAGCACCTTGGGTCGGACAACTCAATATAATGACTTAATTAAGCGCTTTAGACTAAATGTCAATTGATGGGGCTTTTTTTTGTTCAATAAAAAATCACAGTTTAGATAATGGGGAGTAGGCACATGGTTGCGTATGTATGTCTCCATTTATGAGGGCTGATTGATTGAGATATTTTTAATGTTTTTGCGATATCTGATAATATGCTATTGACATATCTAGGAATAACTTTCATGTTGTTTCTAAACTCAATGATTAATGCTCCATATTTGCGATTTAAGATTTTTATATTCGGTTAATATCTCTGTTGATTTTTCTGATACAAATACAGTACGGTCTCTGTGAGTCTTGGTGTAAGTTAAAACTATTTGATTGTTGCTTGTGTTAATGTTTTCTATCTTGAGGTTTACGAGTTCTGATAGTCTCATGCCTGTGTCTAGAAGTAGATTGATAATCACTTTATTGAGTATGTTTGTGGGAGTGGGTTTCAAGTGATCTAGATATTGGAGTATATCGAGTATGATATGTCTTGGGATTGTGATTGTTTCTCTTTGTCTAGTACGCATCATTGTGATAGCTTCTATTGGATTGTGTTTGATAAAGTTGTTTCTAACGCTGAAGTTTAGACATTGTTTTAATACGCCAATGCGTTTGTTTATAGTGTTGTTGCTGATACCTTTTTGTTTTGGTATTCAATGAAATCATAGATTGTATTTAGGTTTAGTTCGGTAGTGTAATATACCTTTTTGCTTTCTAGATAGCGTAGGACTAATTCAAGATGTTTACACTCATATTCGTATGTTCCTTTTCGCTTTGTGTGTAGTGAGTTTTTAGTATATAGATTGATAAGATTCTCTAGTAATATCGGTGTTTGAGTTTCCTTTGTGAGTAGTTCTACTATACGGTTTAGGTCGTTCATGATATGCCCCCTTTTTTGTCACAGTATGTTTTACATATGCTATTTTAAGTATGATTGTTAGTGTTGTTTGAGTGTGTATATGATTGTAGGCTTTATGTAGCCGTTAAGTGTTGTTTTTAGTTATCTATTGTCTATGGTTGTCTACTTTGGGGTGTAGACAGGTTTTGTGGTCTCTGTTAAGGCGTTTCTTATTCAATTGTCTATTGTCTACGAGGTTGCTAGGGTAATACTAGACCTAGCAACACGGAGCGAGGTTCCGACTTCAAGCACATAATTTATGTGGCTCAATGCCAAGAAGCCTCTTTGCTCCTCTTCGCCCTTGTGATATAATCTACTTGGAGGTTGATGTTTATGAATAGACTAGATAAGTTAGTCCTAGAATTAGGTGTAAAAAGAAATAATATAGTCTTACATGATGAGGCGAATGCTATTGGTGTTATTGATTTACTTGAAAGAGAAAATGTAAAATTATTTGGGTTTGATACATTCTTGCTATTTGGAGAGAAGATTCAACCGTTTATGGAATACAGTCCAGATTATTCGAAGACTAAACAGATTGACAACGTTTATGAACTTGCTCGTACTGAACTTAAAAAGTTTAGTGCTATTAACAATCAGTTTGTATTTGAGATTGTGTATGGATGTGAGTCTAGTGAAAACTAGGCTTTTTTGTTTGCACGTAATTATATTTCTTTTGTCCTGTTCCTACTTGCTATCTAGGGAACCCCTTTCTATGAAATCAAGACGTTGTAAGACTTAGGATGGGGACTCTAAGTCTTGCGCTTTGCTTATCATAGAAAGCCCTAAATACAAGTACCGTACAAAACAAATCAAATTACTCTTTTTCTATGTCGTTGTTGAGAGGACTTGTACTCTATAATTTCATGATTAATGCTATTGACCATATTTTCAAACTTTATTATTGACTACTTTTGATTTTATACTATTTTTCTTATTTTTTAAAGTTGTGGAGTTCAAATCCCCTCAACTCCACCAATTATATTAATTAATAAAGCCATTTTGTCTAGTTGTTAGATGAGAGGGCTTTTTTATTTGGTCCATATCTCTGCTATGAGGGTTAAGTCATTCATAATGACACCTTATTTTTTCATTTTTAAAACATAACAAGACAGAAATGTAGTAAAAGGGTAATACTATGCCTTTTGTTTCTCGTGTGTAAGGGGTGCCAATCTCCCACCAAACCCCTAACCCTCCTACACTTCTTTGTTTTCCTATTCTCAATTCTCGTGATATAATCAGTGATGAAGGAGATGATTATATGTTACAAAAAAAGTTAGATTTGGCTTTAGGTTTTGTGGGGTTAATTGGAATGGGTATTGTTGCATTAACTGCTGCGATTGATTCAGATGCAACCGACATAGTCTCGGCAATACCACTACAAATTCTTTTTGCATCATTGTTTATAGTTGGATATATTAGTGCTCATATTAAAAGTGATAGCAAATAATCAGAGACGTTTTGTCTCTTTTTTTATGATAATGTTGAGAGGACTTGTGTTGTATGATTAGTGATAATATTATTCGACCATATAATATAAAAGTTATATTGACTACATTACTAGTACAACATATTTTACTTTTAATTAAAGTTGTGAAAGTCACCCCCCCTGAATTCCATCAACTGGCTAATTAGGGCCTCTTTGACATTGATTATTAAGGTGGTTTTTTTTGGTTGCACTGTCACGATGGAATTGTGAATATAGGCACCACATAATAGAATGTAATGTATGATAATTATGAAAAAAAAGCTTAAAGTCGATGAATCTATACAGTATTGATTCTCTCATCACAAAAGGGTCATAATATGAAGTGATAGGAAATAGTTGACGGATAGGATTTACTAATTATGGGTGAAAATATATTGATTGGAAACTGTACAATAGATATGCTTTTTGATATTATGTTATTAAAACATAATGAAGGAGAAGAGTATGAGTATTCAAGAGTTCAAGAAAAGTTATTTCAACAGTATTACTCAATTACTAGAGGGTATTAGTAATAGTAGTGATGTCACTTATATCAGTATCATAAACGGAAGATATTATTGGCAACAATGTCTTCATGCATTAATGGGATCATTTTTTTGGTTCAGAATAAAAAATGAAAAGTTTGTAGAGCCTTTTCTACAAGAAGGATATTATCCTGAGTTTACGAAAGAACCGTTAAAGATTATGCCAAAGCAGGACTTGATTGCATTTTTAAATACTGTTAAGGACTGTGCTGAGGAGTTTTTTAATCACGATGATGTATGGTTGCTAGAGGATAATGTTATATATCCAAAGTACACAAATCTTAAAGTTGCCTTGATGCAGATAAGACACATTACGTATCATGTAGGATACCTGAGTGCATGTCTAATGAATATTGAGCAAGTTAAAATTGAATGGGTCGACTAAAACATAAGTATGTCGAGTTCAGAAGTGTTCACAGTATTAGGTAGTTTGCACTTATCCATATCTAGGATTATTCATCCTCCCAGATATTCAACTCCCTGCAACTCCACTCATTTACTATTTTAAGCTATTTTAGAATTTATCATTGAGAGGGCTTTTTATTTTATGATATAATGATTGAGAGAGAAGGTGGATATATGGAGTACAGAGCGAAGCAAACTAAGTTAAATGCTGGAAACTCAGAGTTCTACGTAGTATTTTTTTGGATGTTTTTATGCTTATTAAATATGCAGTCATATTGGTCTAGACATAAGTTTTTAGTAGAGTTGGGATATGGTAGCGAAAGTAATAATTTATTCTTTGTATACCTGTATATAGTTCTGTTTGTTCTGTTCTTTATTGCATTAATACTGAAAATAAGACAGTTAAAGAAAATCAAAGGTGAACAGAGGGAAATTGTTGTAAATGAGGATAATGTGATATTACCTAACGGTTTTGAAATTAAGCTAGATGACATTTCTGATATTCTGATTTCAGGTCTGTTTGTTGAGAAAATACATCTTTATATGAAAAACACTAAGAAGAAAAAGTATATTTTTAACTGCTATGATGATACTCTTGAGACAATTGCAAATGAAATAAATGAGAGAGTTGATATTGAATCGCTATTTTTACAAAAATAGGAGGTTAGTATTTAACCTCCTTTTTTATTTGATCAAGTAGTAGCAATATTTTTAAGTTACTAAATGAAGACAGAATTTCATGTATAAGTCTTCTGATAAATAAACCAGACGCAAGGATTTATGCACCTATTGATTTATGTTATAATTAAATTGAGTTTAGTAGCTGTTAGTAATAAATAGTTAACTTAAATAAAGTCCATGAGGACAAATAAGAGTATGTACTATTTCAGTCCACATAAATCGATAACTCAAGAAAGAAGTGAGTAATTATGAGTAAAAGACAAAACTACAAAATGACAATTTCTTATGATGGTACAAATTACAGAGGTTGGCAACGCTTAAAGAATGACGAGAAATCGATTCAATATAAAATCGAAAAAGTATTATCGGAGTTATATAAATCACAGATAAAGATAATTGGTTCTGGGAGAACTGACGCTGGAGTTCACTCGTTATGCCAAATCGCGAATTTTCATGCGGAGAATACGTATACTACTAAGGAGATATATAATTATGTGAACCAATATCTTCCCGAGGATATTGCAGTAAGATATATTGAAAAAGCAAATGAGAAATTTCATTCAAGATTTAATGTAACAGAAAAACATTATCAATACAGAATATGGAATGGAGTTCATTCCAATGTTTTCGAAAGAAAACATAGCTATTGGATAAAAGAATCTTTAAATATTGATAAAATGCAGGAAGCGTCCAAAGTATTCATAGGTAAACATGATTTCATTGGTTTCTCTACAAAAAGTAAGAAAAAGAATACAATAAAAGAAATCTATAATATGAGTGTATCTACTGAAGATTCAATGATTGTTATCGACATTCATGGAGAAGGATTCCTATATAATATGGTCAGAATCATTGTTGGTACCCTTATCGAGATTGGACTGTCAAAAAGGGATGTTGACACAATTGAGCATGTATTTTCAACTAGTTGTCGTGAAGACGCTGGATTTACAGCACCTGGAAAAGGATTGTGTTTGGTTAACGTTACATACAACTAATCGAGGTTATAAGTACATTAGTTGTAATGTATAGATAACGTTACAAGGTAGCATGTTAAGTATATTGTGACATTACTATTTGGATGGTATATAGGCAAATCGCTAAAACACTATAGAAATCTTAAGTAAGCTTGTTAAAAAAGATGTTACACAACTTCATGTGTATTGTATAATGTTTATTATATAGAGTTAAACTGTGAAATAGAAAGGTGAGAATATATGACAATGAGTAATTATGAGAATAGTGGAGTAACTGAAATACTAAAAGAAAGATATAGTAATGATACAATACTATTAATCGCTACAGCGAAAGATAATGTCCCTTCAGTAAGATGTGTTGATAGTTTTTATCATGAAGGTTCATTTTGGATTGTTACAGATCTAAGATGTAATTATGTTAAAGAGATTCAAGGAAATAAACATGCGATGATATCAGACGCAGGGCACAATAGATTTTGGTGTAATACAGAAGTTACTGGACATCCGCTAGATGCAGCAAATAAAGACATTCGTGAAGTATTTATGAAAGTGTTCCATCATTGGTATAAAGAAGTAAATAACGAAGAGTTAGAGAGTGTGTGTTACATAAAAGCTACTCCATACAAAGGATATATTCATAAAGATAAAAAAGGGTATCTATTTAATGTAAATGAAGACACGGTTAGTGTGAATGATATCACTCACCATATAGATGTTAAATTAGAACCATTTTGGTAAGATAAAGTAAATAAAGGATATGTAAGTTCGCCTTAAAGTCTCTTTGATACTTCGTATTAAAGAGGCTTTTTTATTTTCTTTAAATATGTAGTATAGAGACTTCACATAAGTGATATAATATATACAGAGGGTTTAGATTTTTAAATGGAGAATATATAGAACGAGGAGTGTTTTAATGAGTATTACAGTAAGAGAGATTACATCAAAAAAGGACATTAAGAAGTTTATGGATTTTGGAAATATTCTTTATAAAGACGAAAAGAATTATATTCCACCAATGTTTTCAGATGAGTTAAAATCTGCTGATCCAAAACATAATTTATCACTAGAATTTTGTAATACAGTTTTATTTCTTGCGTATAAAGAAGATGAAATTGTTGGAAGAATAAGGGGACTTGTAAATAAAAAATATAATGATAAAAATAATCTATCACATGTAAGGTTTAATCATTTTGATTTTATAGACGACATCGAAGTATCACAAGCACTTTTTGATGCTGTGGTTACTTGGGGAAAAGCACATGGTATGAAAGAGGTAAACGGACCGATAGGGTTTAATGATTTAGATAAGCAAGGATTGTTAATTGAAGGATTCAATCTAGAAGGGATGTTTATCACATACTATAATTATCCATATTACAAGGAGCACTTCGCTAAGTTGGGATTAGTTAAAGATGTAGATTGGGTTGAATATCAGGTGCAAATCCCTAAAGAAATCAATCCAAGAATCACAAAAATCGCTGATCGCTTATTGAAAAGAAACAACTATCAAATTAAGAAGTTTAAAAATAAGAAAGAGTTAAAGCCGTACTTATATCGAATCTTTGATACATATAATGAAGCTTTTGCACCTTTACACGGAGTAATAGAATTAACAGAAGCTCAAATAGACCAATATGTAAATCAGTACTTACCAATAATCAATCTTGATTACTTGTCAGTAATTGTTGATGATAAAGATGAAGTTTTAGCTTTTGGATTACTTGGGCCAAGCCTAAATGAACCTATGCGTAAAATCAAAGGTAGATTACTACCATTTGGATTTATTACGTTACTAAAAGCACTGAAGAATCCAACAATATTAGATATGTACCTTGTCGCTGTAAGACCAGATAAACAAGGTCTTGGATTGAACTCAATATTAATGACTAATATAACGAACAATGCGATAAGAAACAATATAACCTATGCTGAAACAGGACCTGAGTTAGAAGATAACGCTAAGGTACAGAGTCAATGGAAAAATTATGACGCTGAAATTGTTAGAAGAAGAAGATGTTACATCAAAAAAATATAACTTAAGAGAATTTAACACATAGTGTTAAGTTCTTTTTTTGAATTAATATGTTAAATAAACTTGACATTGTGTAAAGTTGAATATACAATATAGGTGTAAAGTCAATTTGACATTAAGTAAAGTCAATTGAACATAGGAGGAAAAAATATGCAAATTCAAGAAAAAAGAAGTTTAGTTAATTTATTAGTAAGTATTATCGTATTTGGAACATATAGTTTAGTGTTTTATCTCAGTTATGAGACATGGGGTTTAGATGCAAGTGATATCTTTTATTTCTATAGTATATTCTTTGTTGGAATGGTTGTAGTTAATGTATTATCACAAATCATCGGTATGATTATATTCTCAATCATTCAATCCGCGGTTAATGAAGTTAGAGGGAATGATCAAGAGGAACTTGATTTTAAAGAGGATGAAAGAGATAAACTTATTCAAATGAAATCAAATCAGATATCTATGTATGTATTTATCGCAGGTGTCGGTATTGCATTTATCTCACAACTGTTTCATATGAATAGTCATTTATTCTTTATTATATTGTTCTCGTTTGGATTTATCAGTGATCTCGCATCACATTTAAAATCCATTTGCTACTACAGAAGAGGTGTATAAAATGGAAAAACTTATCATAAACAATAATGTAAGAACATTACGTTTTATGAGTGATGAAATGACACAAAAAGACTTAGCCTTAAAAGTGGGAGTATCAAGACAAACTATAGTTGCTATTGAAAAGGGGCAGTATGCTCCTTCATTAGAACTTTGCTTTCGATTAGCACATGTATTCAACAAGACAATTGATGAAATTTTCTTTGTAGGGACTAAGTAAGCAATATATATATGTTAGTATATTGAAATATCATACTATATGCATTATAATTAATATGCTAAAATCTACGAAGGAGGTTGGAAAATGAAAACAAGAGTTTATCGAGAAAACGAATTATCTCAAATACAAGTTAAAGAAGATATTAAACAAACATTGCTTTCAGGTGGAAATGTCATTTTTCCAACTGAAACAGTCTATGGTATTGGTGCTTATGCACTCTCCACAGAAGGAGTAGAAGGGATTTATAGAATTAAAGGAAGACCAAGTGACAATCCTTTAATTATGCACGTCAATAATGAAAACGATATTTTACCCTTTATAGTGAATCAAAAGCAATATGTAAAAAAACTTATGGATACATTTTGGCCTGGACCATTAACGATGGTATTTGAAAAAAGTGAACTAGTTCCCCTATATATTACAGGCGGATTGAACACAGTTGCCATTCGTATTCCGAGTAATGATATCGCTAGATATGTAATAGAAACTGCAGGGGTTCCAGTATGTGCGCCAAGCGCAAACATAAGTGGAAGACCTTCATCAACCCTCTTTGAACATGTATTAGAGGATTTCAATGATAGAGTAGATATCATTATTGATGGTGGAAAGTCACAAATCGGGTTAGAATCTACTGTTTTAGATGTAACTGGAGATATTCCTATTGTATTGCGACCTGGAATGATTACATCAGAGATGATAAAAGAGGTTGTTGGAGACGTTAAAATTGCCCATCCTATAAAGCAGTCTGATATACCGAAATCTCCAGGAATGAAATATAAACACTACGCACCAAAGGGGAAACTTACAATTATTGAAGGTAAATCAAAGGATGTCGTTAATTATATAAATGAACAAATAAAACTTCACCATAAAGATAATAAAAAAGTCGGGGTTATAACAACCTCTGAATATAAGAATCAATTTGACACAGAGTATGTATCACCAATAGGTGGGAAGCATAATGAAGTAGAAATTGCATCAAATCTATTTCTAGTACTAAGAGAGATGGACCAACGTCAAGTTGATTTTATATACTCTATGAGTTTCCATAAAGGGACATACCATGAGGCAATAATGAATCGTTTATATAAAGCAGCAAATAACCGAATCGTAAAACTATAAGGAGAACCATTATGAAAAGGTGTAACTGGGGAAAATCATTAGAAACATCAGAAATTTACCAAGATTACCATGACTATCAATGGGGTGTAGCTGTATATGATGATAGACTACTATTTGAAATGCTAATATTAGAGTCTTTTCATGTAGGATTATCATGGTTAATTGTCTTAAAGAAAAGAGAAGCGTTTAAAAAAGCATTTGATAATTTTGATGCTGAAATAATTTCTAACTATGATGATTTCAAAATAGCAGAACTATTAGAGAATAAAGGAATTATTCGACATAAAGGTAAAATCAATGCAGCTATATCAAATGCCAAAGCATACATGAAAACCAAAAAGGAGTTTGGTAGTTTCAGTGATTATATATGGTCATTTACAGACAATCAAATAATCTATAATAAAGATGATATATTCACTCCAACGAATGAGCTTTCCGATACAGTAACGAAAGATCTAAAAAAACGTGGCTTTAAGTTTTTAGGGAGTGTAACAGTATACTCATATTTAGAAGCAGTTGGAGTAATGAACAATCATTCTAAAACATGTTTTAAACACTATTCAAAGATGTAGAAGTCTCAATTGAGACTTCTTTATTTATGAGAAGAAATTTATGGTATAATTTTAAATAGGTGAACTAATTTTGCCTGTTATGTATACCTGTTTGCAACTTATGAAAATAGACTATACATAATTACGAATCTATAATACTATGCAAGAGGGTGGTGATGAGATGAAGATTAAAATTGTTTGTCGTAAAGAAAATTATGATAAATACAAAGCAATGTTAGAGACTGCTGGATTTACAATATGTGAGCAAGCAGAACTTACTTTTAGAGAAGATGACTATCAACAAGAAACATTCATAGGAGAGAGAAACTCATCATATGAAATCATTCACTACTCAAAAATTGTTTTCATTGAGAGTTTTGGACACGAAATAAGTCTACATACATTAGAGAACACATACGCAATAAGAGAGAAACTATATGAAGTAGAAGGTGTCCTGCATGACAAAGATTTTATTCGAATTAATAAATCACAGATTGTGAATAAAAGAGCAATCAAGCAAATCATCCCAACCTTTAACTCAAGAATAAATCTACTAATGAAGAATGAGGAAAAATTAACAGTAACAAGAAATTATAATCAAACATTTAAAAGAAGCATAGGATTATAGGAGGTAAAATATGTCAGTTATAGCATTTTTTGGACCAGCTTTGGTGATATTATCATGTATTTTAATTGTTGCAATTTATAGAATTATATATAAGCAAAATATGAATCGTGCATTGGAAGGTAGAGCTACTACTGGATTAATAGATTTAGGTTCATTGATTAAGGCAATTACCTTTATTGCATTAATCGTTATGAACATCATGACATTATCAAAGATTGAAGATTTGTCATGGCGACTACAAAATGTAGAATCGAGCCTATCAAATCAAATCAATAATATTAAATATTCTATTGGAAACATGGAATCTACTATGGATGAGTACTATCAGTCTTTAGAACTTGTACAAAGTCATAGTCAAGAACTAACAAAAGTGAATTTAAGCAATGATACGTACACATATGATGTAAGTTTTACATTATTAGAAAAAGAGGTAGATTCTGATGTGTACTTAATCGTTGAGCACGAGGGTACAACACAAAAAGAACTACTTACAAGTTCAACATTAACATTCAATGCAGAAATTGATTTAGAGTATTCAACAGATGAATATGATATCAATGTATTAATTGAAGGTAGTAAGTTACTACAAGAAGATATATCCACTATACGTGTAGATCGAGATGCTGAATACATCATTGGTTACTCAGTAGGATTCTTAGAGGGACCTGATGGATTCATTCTTTATCCTTATGTGGCAAAAGATATCGAACTAGTGGATGGAGTTGACGTTCAAAGTGTAGAGTTCAAAGTGTTCTCAGAAGGAGAATTACATAAAGCAAAAACTATTGATACAACAACAAGTTTAAAATCACTATTATCTGGTTATACTGGATATGATCATTACATGAAAGAACACATTGATGACAACACTCCAGTGTTTACATTATTATACGAGACTGATTTCTTTACAGAAGTAACAATAGAGTATACAATCACCCTAACCGATGGAACAGTGTTAGAAAGAACTATAGAAGGATTTTAAGAGCTATTTTCATAGCTCTTTTTATTATGGTATACTAATAATAGGTGGTGGTAGTATGGCGATGTGGGATCCATGGAGAGGATGTCAAAAAGTAAGTACAGGATGTTTGAACTGTTATATTCATCAAGGAGACAAAAAAAGAGGTGTAAACACATTTGAAATCGTAAAAACTTCAAAATTCTATGCACCAATTGAACGTCAAAAAAACGGTGAGTATAAAATAAAATCTGGTAGTACTGTTTATATTTGTTTTTCATCTGATTTTTTATTAGAGGAAGCAGATGAATGGAGAGACGAATGTTTCGAAATGATCAAAGAACGAAAGGACTTGTTCTTTATCTTTTTGACGAAAAGAATAGAACGATTTAAAAGTACTCTTCCTAATGACTGGGGAGATGGGTATGAGAATGTACTTGTTGGTTGTACTGTCGAAAATCAGAAATTAGCTGATAAAAGATTATCAATTTTCAGGGACTTACCAATTAAACATAAAAACATTATATGTCAACCACTGCTAGAAAACATAGATATTGAAACGTATCTTGAAGAAGGTATAAAAGTTATTGTAGGAGGAGAATATGGTAAACAAGCAAGACCATTTCACTATGAATGGGCGCTTTCACTACGTGAGCAATGTATTCGTAAGAATGTCTCGTTTGAACTAAGACAACTGGGAACATACTTTATAAAAGATGGAAAAACCTTTAAACTGAAATACAAAGAATTAAGCTCTCAGGCAAAAAAAGCTAACATCAATTTCGATGTGAAGTAAATCAAATAATAGCAAACTTATTTAGAAAAATTACTCTCTATGATACACTAGAGTTAAGGAGAGTGATAAGATGTCTAAAAAAGAATTTAAACCTATCCCTGTTGAACTGAAAAAGGGGAAGCAATACTACTGGTGTCAATGTGGGCAAAGTAAGAGCCAACCATTCTGTGATGGATCGCATGAAGGGTACTTCTGTGAACCACTATTATTTACTGTAGAAGAAGACAAAACTAAAAAATTGTGTACTTGTAAGAAAACATCAAATCCTCCATACTGTGATGGTACACATCGAAAACTAAATGAATAAAGAGTTGTTTCTAAAACAACTCTTTTTTGATATAATATACTTTGTTAGAAAGAAGGGAAATAATGGAAAAAATAAAACTAATATCAGATAGCACATGTGATTTGTCACCACAATTAATAGAAAAACTAGATATAGAAATCGTACCATTAACTGTATCGTTTAATGATGAGTCTTATCTTGACTTGAAAGAACTAACTACAGACCAAATGTATAAACGTGTTGATGAACTAGGTATCTTACCAAAGTCAAGCGCAGTGTCACCAGGAGCATTTGAGAAGGTGTTTGAAGAATACTTAAATCAAGGATTTAAAATTATATATACGGGAATAGGAAGTAAGTTCTCTGGAACAATGCAAAGCGCAGTTTTAGCGAAAAATATCATAGGTAACGATGATATTTATATTGTAGATTCTGCGAACTTGAGTAGTGGTATTGGATTATTGCTATTGAAGGCTAACTCTTTTAAGGAACAAGGGGACTCAGTAGTTGAAATTGTCAAAAAAATGAATGATATCGTCCCAAGAATTAGAAGTCAATTTGTTATTGATACTTTAGAGTATCTACATAAAGGAGGACGTCTTTCAACTTTAGGTGCACTGATGGGGAAAGTCCTTAATATTCATCCAGTAATAAAGGTTCGAGATGGAAAAATGGAAGTTGGTAAAAAAGCAATGGGAAGCATTAAAAAGGGTATCAATATAATGATTAATGAAGCGATTGATCAAAGAGATGCAATAGATGATGAGTTTATGATGATTACCCATAGTTTAGCTCCCACATATTCTTTTGTAGAGAAGAAGATTGAGGATAATTTTAACATCAATAATGTTTTTGAAACTCACGCAGGATGTGTGATTTCAACACATTGTGGTAGAGGTACAATCGGAATTTTATATATTCTAAAGTAGTGAAATGATGTTTTTTAAAGTACATTACTTCAAGTCAAATTGGAGAGTTTGGAGATTTTATGTTAGATTTAATTAAGAATTATATACCCAAAAACGAACAAGAGAAAATTGATCGATTAGCGATGATTCAATTTATCGAGAATAATGAGAATTATTTGGATAGATCAAACCTAGTTGGGCATATGTCTAGTAGTGCTATTATAGTAAATGAAACAATGGATAAGGTATTGTTTGCGCATCATAATATCTATGATTCATGGGGATGGGTTGGAGGCCATAATGATGGTGATAGTGATCCCCTTCATGTTGCCGTAAAGGAAGCAAAAGAGGAAACTGGTATAAGCAATATTAGAACGTATAGTGATGATATTTTTCTACTTGATGTAATTTATGTTTTTAATCATATTAAGAATGGTAATTATATAAATGATCACATTCATTTGAATACTACGTATTTAATGATAGCTGATGAAAATGACGAACTATCAATTAAGCCTGATGAAAACTCTGGTGTTGCATGGTTTGATATTGAAACAGTATTCGAACACATTAGTGAAGAACGAATTAAGACAGTGTATAATAAAGCTTTTAATGAAATTAAAAGAATTAAGAATGAAATACAGTGATAACACTTTCATTCATAATACCGTTGACTTACATATTAAACAGTAATAGAATGAAACCAACAAAAAATATTAGAGGCAGCGATGTAAATTAGTAAATTGTGGAGTCCGCAGACTTTGAAGCAATTGAAAGGTACCCATCGCCGAATGCGATATATAGGCATATATATAGCATGGGATTATAGGAAATACCTATGATACTCCTACTTAAAAAGTAGTGGCGCTAATAAACATCTTTATGTATGTTTAAGCGTCCGAGACGCTTTTTTTTATATCATTTTTTGTAAAAAAAGAATATCGGAGGATAGAAAAATGAAAAGAGTATTTATTATTTTAGGAGTATTAAGTGTTTTTTTACTTACAGGTTGTACAGAAGAAAACACAAATGAACTAGTTGTTGGGTTAGAGTGTAATTACGCTCCATTTAACTGGACGACAAGTGAAGAAACAGAGACAGCAGTATCAATAGACGGCGTAGATGCATACTGCGACGGATATGATGTGATGGTTGCGAGTTATCTCGCAGAAGAGTTAGATATGAACTTAGTAATAAGAAAAATTGAATGGGATGGATTAATTCCAGCATTACTAGCAGATGAGATTGACGTAATTATCGCTGGAATGTCACCAACTCCAGAGAGAGCATTAACTGTGAGTTTTACTAATGAGTATTATCGAAGTGAACAAGTTCTAGTTGTTTCAAGTGACTCGTCATATGTTGATGCAAGTTCATTATCAGACTTTGAGGGTGCGAAAATAATCGCACAAATGGGGACACTGCAAGACAACTTAATTAATCAAATTCAAAATGTAAATCATATGAATGCACTTGGAGATTATCCAAGTTTAGTAGCATCTCTATCAAGTAATGTAAGTGATGCTTTAGTTGCTGAGTTACCAGTAGCCCAAAGTATTGTGGCTTCTAACTCTAACTTAACAATCGTGCAATTAGGTGATAACGGATTTACTGTTGATGATAGTGATGTTAGTGTTAGTGTAGCCGTTAGAAATGAAGAAACAGAGTTACTGAACAGAATCAATGAGGCACTAGGTAGTCTTGTAGTTGATACAAGAAACACTTGGATGAACGCTGCATTAGATATTCAACCATAAAGACATGTTAACTACAGCGATACCAAGTGATTTTCTTGGAGGGTTAATTTATATCCTTAAAAATAACTACAAATTATACATAGAAGGTGCATCATTTACACTGATTATTGCGATATCAGGAACTATATTGGGACTTTTTGTTGCACTAGTAATAATAGTCTTTCGCATACAGGAGCAAGATGTAAGAGATTCAAAGTACAATAAAATCATGAAGAAATTAAGTGTGTTCCTTAGTACTGCTTATGTTGAGTTTTTTAGAGGTACACCAATGATGGTACAAGCTGCAATCTTCTATTATGGTCTTGCAATGATGGGGGTAAAACTACCGATAATACTAGCAGGAGTAATTGTAGTAACATTAAATACTGCAGCGTACTTAGTAGAAGTTTTACGTTCAGGAATAAATGCAATTGATAGGGGACAAATGGAAGCTGCTAGAAGTATTGGTCTCACAAGAGGTCAAGCGTATAGATATGTGATATTTCCACAAGTGATAAAAAACATGATTCCAGCTATTGGAAATGAGTTAGTAGTGAACATAAAGGATACTGCAGTTCTAAGTGTAATAGGTGTAAGTGAACTATTTTATATGGGAAAATCAGTCGCGGGAACACACTATAGATATACAGAATCATTTGTTCTAGTCGCATTAGTATATTTGATAATAGTATTAATAACTACTAGAGTTCTTACAAAAGTGGTTCAATGGATCAACAAAGAAAAGGTTTCTTTGCCAAACAGCCAAACAGGAGGCTTGAGCGTATAATGAATAATATTATTGAGTTTGTAAATGTGAATAAATACTTCGATAACATGCAAGTATTAAAAAACGTTAATTATAAATTTATGGAAGGTACAGTTACATCAATTATTGGTCCTTCTGGAAGCGGAAAGAGTACTATGTTGAGATGCATTAATCAACTAGAGTCTATAACTGACGGAGAAATACTTTTTGAAGGACATGATGTTACATCGAGAAATGTAAAAATTAATGAAATAAGATCAAAAATTGGTATGGTATTTCAGTCTTTTAATCTCTTTGATAATATGACTGTTTTAGATAATTGTATTATTGGTCAAACAAAAGTCCTTAAAAGGAACATAGATGAAAGCAGAAAAGTTGCACTTGAATTTTTGGATTTAGTAGGAATGATTGATTTTAGAGATAGAAAAGTATCTAAACTTAGTGGGGGACAAAAACAACGTGTCGCAATTGCTCGTACCTTATCAATGAATCCTGATGTAATTTTATTTGATGAACCCACAAGTGCGCTAGACCCTGAAATGGTAAAAGAAGTACTTGAAGTAATTAGACAAATAGCACAACAAGGGTATACTATGATTGTTGTTACACATGAAATGGAGTTTGCAAAAGAGGTTAGTGATACTGTGATTTTTATTGATAAAGGTGTAATAACTGAAACAGGAGATTCTAACAAAGTATTCAACTCTCCAAGTACCCCAAGACTTAAGGAATTTTTAAACAAGTTTTAATAAAATCGTACATATTATTTCTTATTTATGAAAATTCACCATATATTGAGAGCCACTTTAGTGGCTTTTTTTATTATTTTGAAATAAAGTGATATAATGGAAAAAAGGAGTGAGTTTATGTGTGGTAGATTTATTGTAAGTTATACATATGATGACTTGTTACGTTTTATATCATCAACGTTTGATATATTCGATTTAGATCCGTCTATAGATGTACCTAGATATAATTTTGCTCCAGGTACAAATGTAGTTAGTATTATCAATGATGGGTCCAAATATAGAGCAGGAACTTTAAAGTGGGGATTTATACCTAGTTATTCGAATGAAAGAAGTAATGGATACAAAATGATTAATGCTCGAATTGAAAGTGTTCATATAAAAAACTCATTTAAAAAGTCTTTTAAGCACAACAGATGCTTGATACTAGCTGATGGATATTATGAATGGAAAAAAATGGGGAAGACTAAAACACCATATCTTATTTCTAAGCAAAGCAAGGAGATGTTCTTTTTTGCGGGGTTGTACAGCAAACATGTTGATGAAAATGATGTTGTAACGTTTACAACTACAATTATTACAAAGCAAGCTAGAACTGACATTTCTGATATCCATGATAGGATGCCTGTTATCCTTGATGAAAAGCACGCAAAAGATTGGTTAAACATAGATACTCAAGATGAACTTACATTGCTAAATATTCTGAACTCAGAAAATAATTTTGAGTTCTCAAAAACAAGAGTAAGTGAGTATGTTAATAATGTTTTAAATGATTCAGTAGAATGTACTCAGGAATTTACTGAAAATACACTTTTTAATAATGCTTAATAGTCATTTAATAATGACTATTTTTTTATGAGTGTATTTAGATGTGAAAAACATTGTATGTGATATAATTACTTTGAAGAAATTATAAATAGTAGGAGTTGGTAGATATGATTAGTATCGTTTTTATCTTAATAGCATTACTGGCACTTGGATACTTATCTAATGCTTTCAGTATTCTTGCGGTAGCTGGAATTATTGTTACGTTATCATATAAATATCCTGCTTTTTTTAAACGAGAGATTCTATTTTATGTACTTGCTTTAATCCTGGGAACTGTAGGAGCGGTTTTCTACGAGCAAACATGGACATACTACATTACTAAAGGAATCATCGGTTATGGATTCCTGTTTGTGGTTATGTTTGTAGGTGTACTTCCAAATAAATGGACTGTTACTAGGAATATAAAGAGATCTCGAGGTGTTTTTTCAATAATGGGATTCTTGCTTATTAGTCCTCACGCACTACTTAGAGTGTTTGGGTTAATGGGAAGTGTGAACCTTTTTGGGATTACTGCATATGTAATCATGGTTCCACTTACAATTATCTCTTATAGAATTATTAGAAGAGAGATTGATCCAAAAGATTGGTTTACAATTCAAAAGGGAGCATATTTGATATATTTTATATTGTTTGTTCATCTTATGGTTGTAGCAGCGTGGCCTGATAAGGTTGTCTATGGAATTCTTGGAACACTGTATATCAATAACAAATTAGTTAAGGAGTTTAGAAAATGAAGTTATTAGAGAAACTCATTTATTCAACGATAGCTTTCTTAGTAATCTACGTTGTGTTAAGTGTTGGTTTAAGAGTGTGGCATTTAACAAGTGACTACACAAGTCATATGATTGGCGGTATCGCAGCTACTGTTGTAGGTGTTGGGGTATTTATGTACTTATTGATTAAGAAGTAAAAAAAACGGATTATAGTTTAATTTTAGAGGAGGAGATTTGATGGTAGAGATATTATCAAGAATACAGTTTGCATTTACTATAGCATTTCATTTTATCTTCGTACCACTAACAGTGGGATTGATAATAATGATTCTAATCTTCGAGATTAGATATTACCGAAAAGGTGATGAAAAATTTAAGAAATTATCAAATTACTTTAGTGATATTTTCTTAATAAATTATGCGTTTGGAATCGTAACAGGAATCGCAATGACCATTCAATTTGGGACAAATTGGGCAGGATACAGTTATGCCATGGGGGAAGTTTTTGGTAGTCCATTGATATTGGAAGCAATTATTGCATTCTTCTTAGAATCTACGTTTAATGGAATTTGGTTATTTAGAAGAAATAAATTATCTAGGAAACTACGATTAACAACTATTTCAATGATTGTAATAGGAACAACGTTGAGCGCGCTTTGGATTATTACTGCGAATGGATTTATGCAGAATCCAATTGGAGCTAGTTGGATAGGGGATCGTATGATTATCGATAATTTCGCACAAATTGTGTTTAATCCATATGCATGGTATATGTTTATTCATAATCACATAAGTGCAATACTGTTAAGTACATTCGTTGTGCTCGCAATCAGCAGTTGGCATTTACTATATGGGAAAGAAAAGGACAAAGAATTATTCAAAATTAGTGCAAAATACGCAGTTTGGTTAATGTTGATTACTGCGATATTAATGCCTATTATAGGAAACTCATATATGAATTTTATTACACCTTTACAACCTGGGAAAATAGATATGATTACTGGAGCTGTATCGGGTGGTTTAGAAACCGTTGTTCGGATCGCATTTGGAATTATGGTAGGTCTAGGAACAGTGTTTATATTGATATCACTATACACCCTTGTGTTCTTTAATAGATATTTGAAATCACCGACACTTCAAAAATATTATATGTATTTAGTACCGTTACCATATATCGCAATAATCACTGGATGGATGGTTACAGAAATGGGACGTCAACCATGGATTATTTACGATATTATGAAGGTGAGTGACGGAATAAGTAAAGTTCCAGTGAATCAAGTGTGGTTTAGTGTGATTTCGATTACGTTATTCTACGCAATACTGTTTGTTATGGATTATGTCTTAACAATCACAAGAATTAAAAAAGGAATCACTGAAGAAATGGAAGGTGAAGAAAATGTTTAGTGAAACATTAGGAAACGTTACGTTTTTTATTCTAGCCTTAACATGGACAATATATTTAGTACAGGAGATATTTATTAGTGGAGTGGCTATATTGAATACTTCATTAGTAAAAAACGAAGAGGAGCGTAAAAAACTGCAGGTTATTAGTGGATTACACTTCGATGGAATGGAAGTTTGGTTAATTGCGGCAATCGCATTAACTGAAGGAGGATTTCCGTTAGCTTTTGGAACGATTTTTACTTATCTATATGTTGTTATGTTTTTACTCCTATTTACAATTATAGGACGAGGAGTTAGTGTTGAAGTTATTTATAAGTTAGACAGTCTAAAATGGCAAAAATCAATGATCATTATGTGGGTTGTCTCAAGTATAGGAATAATGTTCTTACTTGGAGCGTATATTTCTAATCTCTTTCTAGGATTCCCTATTGATTCTACTGGTTTAGTAGGAGGACCATTTAGCGTGCTAAATGTTACTGGTATTAGTGGAGGACTATTGTTTGTTGCTTTATCTCTCGTAGCTGGTTCAGGATGGATTTATCTTCTACTAGATGGAGATTTAAAAGAACGTGGACTTCGTTTTGTCAAAAAGACTGGGGTTATTTATAGTGTTCCAATTCTTACATTACTCGCGTTTATGGGAATGAATACAGGAACACAATCTTCAGTATGGGGAGGAGAACTATACTTAAGTTATCCATTCCTATATGTACTACCATTCTTATCTGTAGTTGCAGGAGTTATGGTGTTTTTCTATGGATATAATCAAAAAGGAAAACACATGTTTATAGCCTCGTTACTCGTTATGTTGTTCTTTGTTGTATCAGGGTTTGTGGGAACATTCCCGAATGTTGTTGCGTCGAAAATAGATCCTATGTATAGTATCACTGTTACGGATGCAATGAGTAGTGTTAAAGGACTTAGAGTGATTGTGATTGCAGTTGGAATATTCTACCCTGTAATCATTGGATATCAAACATGGAAGTACAAGAAATTTTGGAATACAGTGAAAGAAATTAATGAATAGGAGGAATGTCTAATGGCTAAGAAAATAATGCTTTGGCCGTCAGCTAGAAGTAAGTATGTAAAAGCTGACAACATGTTGTTGATTTATCGTTCATTATTAGTTTTAAGCATCATTATGATTTTCCTAAACTATTATATGTTTGGTTTCATGTATGGTGTAAAACTATTATTAATGATTTTAGTCTCTGTTGTTTTAACGACAGAAACAGAAATCTTGTTTTACACAATTGACAAAGATATTACAAGACAAGAGTCAAAAAAACTGATTGAAAAATCATTTCCAAAAATTACTGCTTTAATATATGTATTATTAATTCCACTAGGAACACCTTTATGGTTAGTAGGATTAGGAGCAGTACTTGCTACATTATTAGGTAAGTTACTGTTTGGTGGATTCCACCATATGGTATTTCATACTTCTTTAGTGGGTGTAATCCTTGTTACTCTTGGGTGGCCTGGATTAGGAAATGGTGTACCATTTTCAACAGCGTTTGATAATTATTTAATAGAACTGTTATTTGGAGGAAACTTCTTCCAAGAAACATTATCAATTGGTAATGCATTCTTACCATCTGCAACACCTTTACTCGAGAGTATTAGAGATGTTGTTACGGGTTCGTTAATTCCCGAAGGTGGAGGAGTAACAGAGTATACACTTACTAGCTCTTTTTTAGGATTAGTACCTGGTGTTATAGGAAGTGCATTTGCACTGTTAGTGATTGGTGGTTTTTTACTCTATAAAAAAGCAATCAACTGGGTTACACCAGTATCAATGATTGGATCTTTTATAGCTATTGCAATCATTATAGCTCTTGTTAAAAACATTGAAATGTCTTACGTTTTATATCAATTATTTGGAGGGAGTTTTCTGTTTGTAGTTTTGTTTATTGCTACAGACCCGATAACATCACCAATAGATAGTAAGGGGAAAGTAATATACGGAGTTATAGCGGGTGCACTTACGATGTTAATCCGTAACGCAGGAACTCATGTTGAAGGTGTATATTTCGCTGTTGGATTTATGATGATGCTAACACCGATGTTAAACACATTCTTTAAAGCAAAAAAACCTGTCAAAAAAGCACCTGTGATAAAGGAGGCTAACTAATATGAAAAAGATTTTGTATTATGCAGTGTTCCTTATGGTAACAAGTGGTCTCGTTACAGGGATTGCGTACCTAGGATATGATTTTACATATCCATATATTGAGGCTAATCGAATCAAGAAAATAGATGAAAACATCGCTTTATTATATTCTTCTGAGGATGGATTTAAGAAGAATAGTAATCAAGGCGAAAATGCATATAATGAGTTAAACCGTAAATACACAGATAACGCGAGTGGAAACATAAGTGGTATTTATGAAGTATTAGATGCGAATGATGATTTGGTAGCAATCATCTATAATGTAAATTCACAAGGAAGAAATGGGATCATGTATGCTTTAATATCAGTTGATCCTTATACCGATGAAGTACTAAATGTTGTGTATTACTCGCATAAAGAAACTCCTGATAGAGGAGAACGATATACAGAGGAAAATGAGGTTAGTAAACTTACAGGAGAAATTGTAGGGAGCGTTGAAGTTGATATGATTTCGGGAGCGACAACAACTTGGAATGCAATCAATGATATGTTTAATATCATAGATACTCATTACAGCGATGAGGAGGTGCATATTGATGGCTAAACAAGTAAAAGGAAGAAAGAAGAAACGTATTTCGCCAAAACAAAATCTTATTAAAGGATTATTTAAAGAAAATCCAACCTTTGTTTTAGTACTTGGTATGTGTCCAACCTTAGGAGTAACAACGAGTCTAGAAAATGCACTTGGAATGGGACTTAGTGTAGTGTTTGTACTGATTCTAACAAATGCAGTTATCTCATTGATAAGAAATATAGTTCCAAATGAAATTAGAATACCGGTATATATTATAGTTATTGCATTGGTAGTAACATTGATTGAGTGGATGTTAAATGCATTTATACCTGAACTATATGCTGCACTAGGAATATATTTACCATTAATTGTAGTAAACTGTATTATTCTTGGTAGAGCAGAAGCGTACGCAAGTGATAACACTGTTTTCGATAGTATCTTTGATGGTATGGGAATGGGTCTAGGATTTACACTTGGATTAAGTACACTCGGTTTTACAAGAGAATTACTAGGTACAGGAAGTGTTGAGTTACTAAACATCACTTTATACGAATCAAGTGTTGCTGCTTCATTCTTAGTAAGTTCACCAGGAGCGTTTTTAACACTTGGAATTTTGATAGGTATTATTAATACTGTTCGAATAAATAAAGAGAAGAAGGCAAAAGCTATTTTTGATGCCAAAGTAAAAGCTGCTTTAGCAAAAAAAGCAGCAAAGAAAAAAGCGTTGGAAGAGCAAAAACAAAAAGAAGCAACTGCGAAAGGAGTGCTAGTAAATGAGTGATACAATTACAGGATTATTACAATTAGCTTTTACATCATTTTTAGTTCAAAATATTATCCTAAGTCAGTTCTTAGGGATTTGCTCATTCTTAGGAGTCTCTAATAAGCGTTCTAAAGCACTCGGAATGGGTGCAGCAGTATTCTTTGTTATAACTCTTACCGGAATGCTTACATGGGCATTATATTACTTTCTCCTTACACCTAACGATTTTAACAATGACACTGATTTAACATTTATGAGAACCATTGTCTTTATATTAGTTATCGCAGGAGTAGTTCAAATCTTAGAAATGGCTATTAAAAAGTTCTCTCCTAGTCTTTATAGTGCTTTAGGAGTGTACTTGCCATTAATAACAACAAACTGTGCTGTACTTGGAGTATCACTACTTAATATCCAAAATAACTTTACATTTGCTGAGACTGTAGTATTTAGCGCATTTACATCATTAGGATACTCAGTTATTATTCTGACATTCTCTTACATAAGAGAGCAAATGAATAAAGCACCGATACCAGAGGGCTTTAAAGGGATTCCAGCAGGATTGATTGCAGCAAGTATTATGGCGTTTATCTTCCAAGGATTTGCAGGTTTAATCTAATGATTATCGCAGTTGTTGAAATCGCAGTAATCGGATTAATTCTAGGTGCATTAATTGGAGTTGCTAATAAATATTTGGAAGTTAAAGCACACCCTTTAGTACAATCAGTATATGATGAACTACCACATTTTAACTGTGGAGCTTGTGGAACACCTGGGTGTATGGCTAACGCTGAGGAAATTGTGTTTAAAAACCAACCATTAACAAGTTGTAAACCTGGAGACCAAGCAATGAGAACAAGAATAAAGAAACTAATGGACGATTATTATAAGGACAATCCAAAAGAAGAAGAATGATTCCTATTTATTTAGGAATCTTTTTTTTACAGTTTAGGCAAATGACACAATAAATTACAAAAAAATAAAAACGCTAACATAAAGGTACCGTTTTTTGCTATAATAGAGTAAAGGCTTTCAGAGCAAAGCAAATCTTTTATAAAACGGAGGAACGCATATATGAAACAATATGACACAAATCATTTACGCTCAATAGCTGTTGTAGGGGCCCCTGGTTCTGGTAAAACTTCATTTATGGAATCAGTCTTACAGGTTACAGGTGTAAAAGAGAAAAAAGGGACTGTAGAACAAAAGAATACAACTGCAGATTACCTTCCAGAAGAAAAGGATCATCAATCTACTATTTCGACAAGTATTATTCCTGTTGAACATAATGGATACAAAATGAACTTTTTAGACACACCAGGTAACAGAGAGTTAATCAGTGAAGTGAATCAAGCACTTTCTGTAGTAAAAGGTGCAGTAGTTATGGTTGACGGATCAAAAGGTATTGACATTAGTACTGATCAAGTTTTATCAGAAGTTGAAGATGCAAATATTCCAACTGTTATTTTCTTAAATAAGATGGACAAAGAAAACACAAAGTTTGAAAGTCTGTTGGCAAAATTAAAAGAAAATATCGGTAACAAAGCAGTACCATTCTTATGGCCAATCATTAAAGATGATGGATTTGAAGGGTATGTTGATCTAGTTGATATGAAAACTAGAGTACTTGAAAACGGTAAAGTAGTAGAAAAAGAAGTATCTGATGAGTTAATGGAAATCGTTGGAGATATCCGTGAAAGCATCATGGAAAGTGTTGCAGAAACTAGTGAAGAACTATTAGATAAGTATTTTGCTGGTGAAAAATTAACACGTGACGAAATCGTTGGTGGATTACGTAAAGGTGTATTATCAGGAGATTTAAAACCAGTTTTAGCTGGAACAGTTCTTAAAAATATCGGTATTCCTGATTTACTAGAAATTATTGAAAAATTCTTCCCAGCACCAAATGAATTACAACCAGTGAAAGGGAAAGAACCAAAAACTAAAGAAGTTTTAGAAAGATTATCAAGTAACGAGGAACCATTTAGTGGTTACTGCTTTAATACGATTATCGACCCATTTATTGGGGCTGTAAGTATGGTAAAAGTATTTAGTGGGACATTAGAAAGTGGACAAAAAGTACTTGTATCAAATACAGGAAATACAATTAAGATGGGGAACGTTACCTTAATTAGAGGTAAAGACCAAATTGAAGTTGATAAATTAGTTGCTGGTGACATCGGTGTAGTTACTAAAATGGACGATATAAAAACAGGGTACACTTTAAGTGATCCTAAAGCTCCAATTTTAATTGACGCTCCTGAAATCCCAAGTGCAACAATTTATGTTGCAATTCATCCAAAAAACAAGAAAGATGAAGATAAAATTTCTTCAGCATTACATAGATTAGTAGCTGAAGACCCTTCATTTGAATATAAACGTAATCGTGAAACATCACAGTTGTTAATTGGTGGACAAGGTATTGCTCATATCAAATTAATGATTGAGAAACTGAAGAACGCATACAAAGTAGAAGTAGACGAATCAGAACCAAAAATTGTTTATCGTGAAACAATTAAGAAAAAAGCAGAAGCTGAAGGTCGCCATAAAAAGCAATCAGGTGGATCAGGACAATTTGGTGTAGTTAAAATTCGTTTCGAACCGATGAACCCAAATGAAAGTGATTTTGAGTTTGATGAAGAAATTCATGGTGGATCAGTACCTAGAGGTTATTGGCCAGCAGTTGAAAAAGGATTGATTGAACACTTCCAAGTAGGACCATTAGCAGGATTCCCTGTAATTGGTATTAAGGCTGTATTATATGATGGATCATACCATAGTGTTGATAGTAATGAGATATCATTTAAACTAGCAGCAGCACTTGCATTCAAAAACGCATTGAAAGATGCTAAACCTACAATTCTAGAACCAATTATGCGCTTAGAAGCAGTCGTTCGTGATGAATATGTTGGAGATGTAATGGGTGATATCAATAAACGCCGTGGACAAGTTTCAGGAATGGAACCTATGAATGGAAAGCAAAGAATTATCGCAGAAGTACCTGAAAATGAAATTGTAAGCTATACAATTGATTTAAAAGCAATGACTCAAGGTACTGGTATCTATAAACGTGAGTTCTTACGCTATGACGAAGTTCCAAATCATATGATTGATCAAATCATTAATGAGTTCAAAAAAGAAGACTAATATATAAAGAAGATATTCTAAAATATCTTCTTTTTATGTTATACTAGATTATCTTATAAAAGTGGTGATTTTATGGTAATAGAAATAGTAAGAGCATTTGCATTAATCTTTTTTGCTGAGATGGGTGACAAAAGTCAGATTTTGGCAATGACATTTGCATCGAGGTACAAGTTAAAAAATGTCATAATTGGTATCTCAATAGGGATTGTCCTAAATCATTCAATAGCAGTTCTCATAGGCGTCTTTGTTCCAAGTTTGTTCAACTTTGATTATCTATCGCTTGTTGCAGGTATTATCTTTATTATTTTCGGATTACTTGCACTGAATGTAACAGAGGAAGTTCATGATGTGAAAAAGAAAAAAGCTGGTGTGACTTTAACTATTGCTTTTGCAATCTTCATTGGTGAACTTGGTGATAAAACACAGTTAAGCGCTATTGTCTTAGCAAGTGAGACAAACTATCCATTATTAATTTTATTGTCTACAGTATCAGCAATGATTCTAACAAGCTTGTTAGGTATCTATATTGGAATTAAGTTCGGTTCAAAAATACCGGATTTTATCTTAAAAGTAGTATCAAGCTTTATCTTTATACTCTTTGGGGTTTCGAAAGTAATTACGAACCTTCCAACTGACTATGATTCGTACTTGATAATTGGTGCGTTTACTGTAATTCTATTTGTTGTATACGGAATGTTGTTTATACGATTTAAAAGAGAATATAAAACAACTGAAAGTGTATATAGGAGGAAGGCAGAAGAACTTAGAAACTACTACTTATATATTAAAGATAAGTTAGAAGATATTTGTCTTGGTGAGAAAACATGTCATACATGTCAAGGGAACTTTTGCCTATTAGGATACACAAAAGTTGTAGTTCGCAATACACTAAATCATAAACCAGTAAAGACTGTTAACCTACAAGAAAAAGTCCGAAAAGATTTTGATCAGAAGAAGATTGAAGAAGCACTCGATATTACACTTGATGTGTTGAAGGATAACTGGATTAATAGTGAATATCATAACCTACATGAAATCCGTAAAAGTCTTGAACTACTTCTATATAATGAAACAGTAGAAGTGGATTCATATGAAGAATATAAAATAAAAAAAATCTCTATTCAATAGAGATTTTTTCTTTATCATCTAAGTCATCTAGTTCCTCAGTACTGGGTTCTTTATTAGGAGTATCTTTCTTTTTCCCAAATAAAATATCGTATAGAACACTAATAATAATGATATCTAATAATATGATTATTCTACCAACCCATGACTGCATGAATAGTAGGATTTTTCCTAAGCCGTTTACTTGGTACTGATATACTCCAATTAAGTCGACCTCCTCAATGGTCCATCGATCTTGGATATCACTTACATGAGGTTTTGTCTTAAAGATTAATTCATTATTGTACGACTGTATATCATCAATGTAATGAACGACTACATCATCAACTGAATCATTTGTAATATCAACATAAAAAGCCATAATGTCTCCAACTTTAACATCCTCTGGTTTTATTTCCTTGGTGATGACAATATCACCAGGAGCAATAATAGGATCCATAGAGTCTGTTTGGACAGCAAATATGTGGTATTTATTAAATGGTGGGATGAATGTGAAAATTACATTTATCACAGCAAATATTAATATGAGTAAACCAATGAACTTCAATGTTTCTTTGGTTTCTTTTTTTATTACAATTTTTTTCATAGTATCACCTTTTTGTGAAAATAAAAAAGGCCGTACAGGCCTTTGCTATTATTTAATTACGAAGCAATGAATGTTAAATCAAATGTAATATCATCATTGATTATAGCATTATAGATAGCTTCTGTAGAAGGCTCTGTTAGTGTTACTGTAACAGTTACCGATACAACAGTACTATTTACAGCTTGGTTTGGTGTAATTGCGATATTTACTAAACTTGCGTTTGTAGCGTCTCCACCGACAAGTACGTTAGAAGCAGACACAGCTAAAGTTAAATCACTCTGTGCTTCTTTACTTAAGTTTACATCATAAGTTAATACGATTTCATTTACATCGTTTACTCCTAATACATTTCCAGTAGGGATTAAGACTTTCCCTGCAGGAGCAGCAGCATTAACAGCTACAACTAAATCTGTACCTTCACCAACAGTTAATGTTTCATTTTGTGTTTCTTGTAATGTATCCCACCATGCGTATGCAGATACAGTTCCTCCTAAAGCCAATAAAGCGACTAAAACAATTGCTAATTTTTTGATCATAATAAGTATCCTCCTTTTATTATGGCAACAAAAAAAGTTGCCTGTATGTAAAAGGCAACTGGCAATCTTCGAGAGACCCTATAGTTTTCCGTCACTGGATTGCTCCAGTTTTGGCGTTTTCTTTGTGTACGATACTAATTCTAACGTATAAATAAGGAAGAGTCAATTAATAAGATTTTCAATTAAGATTTATTTAAGATTAGCTCTTGTTCGATACTGTTAAGAGGTAATTGAAACTTAATTCGTCACCGAGTTCAGTTTCATAATTGTGTAATAGGGCAATGTTGTTCATTGACACAGTTACAGTGATTTCAAGGAGTTCACCATCAGTTGTCTCTTTCAGTAAACCGTTTGAAATACTTGTGTCCTTGATATTGATTACATTAATTTCGAAATTGAATAATTGATATAGTTCCTCGTCATCCAAATTTGAATTATTCCATATTATTTTTGTAATTGAACTATCAATATCTACACCTTTTTCAGCAATAACTTCGTATTTAAAGGTATAGTGATATGTGTCATTCACACCTAAAATTGCTCCTTCAGGAACTAAGTACTTGTTTTGTGTTACTAACTGAGGATTTAGAACGTATAGTCTATCATCAGCTTTTAACACGGGTGTATTTTCTTTGTCGAAATATGCAAATGCAGTTTCAGTGGTTGTTAAAATAGAAAAAATCAAAACCACTATAAAAAGTATTTTTTTCATAGTTTACTCCTCAATGGGTGCTTGTAGGTAACTGGCAATCTTCATGAGACCCTATAGTTTTCCGTCACTGGATCGCTCCAGTTTTGGCTTTATCAGTTCGCAGCCATCAAAAAAGTTATGAATACCTTTTTCTCTGGTTTTGATTTGATAACTTAATTATATCAAAAACATCTTGATATTCAAGGGAAATACGTGTTGTGTTGTTATAATTTATATAAATATCCTAAATATCTGTATTATAATGAGTGTGAAACTCAATTGAGATACTATTGAGTGTTGTAAAAATGGCTAAATAAAAGGACAAATACCCATAATTGAAACATAATTGATAACTTGCGTTCATATCGTATTTATAGTATTATATTTACTATAGAGTTTAAATAACTCCAAAACTTGAAGAGGGGAAATAAGATGAAAAAATTTACAGTTATTTTATTATTAGCACTATCTATTTTTACTTTAACTGCATGTGAAGAAGAAGTCACATGTACAGATGGACAAGTCTTAAATGACAAAGGTGTATGTGAAGATGTTGCACCAGATACTTATACAGTTACTTTTGCTACTGATGGTGGTACAGAAGTTGCTATTCAAACAGTAGAATCTGGGAACTTAGCGTCAGAGCCTACTGCACCAACAAAAGATGGGTATGAGTTTTCAGTGTGGTATACTACTGATAATTCTGTTGCCTATGATTTTACAACACCAATTACTGCAGATATTACACTAAATGCTTACTGGTTAGAATTGTATACAGTAACATTTAATGTTAATGAAGGATCAACAGTTGCAAATCAAACTGTCGCTTCTGGTAAAACAGTAACAGAACCTTCTGTACCTACTAAAGAGGGTTACACTTTTGCAAGATGGTATACTACTGATGATTCAATATCATTTGATTTTGATAGTCCTGTTACAGCAGATGTTACACTTAATGCATTTTGGATAAAAGATGTAACTGCAGAGGAGTTAGTTGAACAAGATGTTCAATATTTCATTGAAAATATCATGAAAAATGATTATCAAGCTGACTTTGCAAAACGTGGAAAAGTAAACCGTAGTTATATTACATGGACTAATGAAACTGAACATGTATTAGCGAACGGACTTGTTGTACCTTTACGTAAAGGTGAAACTGCAATTGTTGAACAAGTAACAGCAACATTTACATTGAATGGAGCTACTAAAACTCATACATTTGATATTACGATCTTACCTCAAGAAGATGTAGTATTAGCTGAAACTAGAAATGTACCTTTTGAAAACTTAACAACGGAATATGACATCGAAGATGGTACTTTAGATTTAGTGTATGAAGATGGTGGAGCAGTACCATATGTTGAACTGTCAGATTTCTTTACATTACTAGATGGATTTATTGATCCTGAAGTTACTATCACTAAAACTACAAATGAAGATGGAAATACTATGTATGCATATGTATATACTGATGAAGATGAAGTAGATTGGGATTTAGAAATCACATTAGATGCTGATGAAAACACAATCACAGTAAACGATCCAGCATTTTACTGGGCATATATTTATTCAGTGGAAACAAATTATGGTCGTCACATCGAATATCAAGATGAGAATTACCCAGGATATGACTATGTTGAAGGTGAAGATATCGTTTATGATTTAGATGATTACGATATGGATATTCCTGAATATGAAGGTGAAGTATATTTACCGTACTATATCGCGAATCAGTTATTCGCTGGTTCTAGTTATTATAATGTATATTATAACTATGATGGTTTATATGGTATTTACGCAATCCCTGGTAGTTCAAGTGAAGAAGTAGAAACTATTCGTGATTCTTCAAAAAGCCAAACGAACATCCCTGTTGATATGGTAATTCATAACTTCAATATGTTAGTGTTTAACATGGATACATTCTATGGTTTAAAAGACATTAATGAAGTTGATACATACTATACAGACTTAATGGCTAGAAAAGAAGGATTCTTTAGTCAAAACATTAAAAATATTGAAGAAGAATTATTTGATTTCATATATAAAGGATTAGATGATCCACATACAAGTTACCGTTTAAGTTCATTCTATAATAGCAAAACTGCAACGGGACCAATTCTTAACTCTTTATCTCAATTAGGAGATAGACAAGTTTCAATGTATGAGTACGCAACTTACGGTTATTGGGCTGTAAGTAGTGCAAGAGAAGGTAAATGGGGTACTGACCCAGAAACAGAAATGGACCTTACTCCTACATATTGGTTTGTTGATGATGTAACTGCTGTTATTACATATGATGGATTTAATACAGTAGATATGGAAGTATCTATGGGAGCTTATGATAAAGCATTTGTTGAAGAAGTATTAGAAGTGGAAGATGCGGACACAGTAATTCCACAAGTGGCTCAAGGGTCTAAATTCTGGTACTATAAATCATCATCATTAGATAATAATATTCTAGAATTATTAGTTAGAGATGTAGATGCTGCATACTTAGAAACTTATAAAACTGCTTTAGTAGAATCAGGTGCTACATTAGTTACAGACTCTGAAAATACTGAAGAAGGTAAAGAAAACGGATATTATAGTAAAACAGTTGGTGAAATAACTTACATGATTCAAGTAGCTTATGACGCTGAATACAAAATATTCTATGTTGCTGTAGTTGATGAAGTTCCTGAAACTTATGATGCAGACTGGTTATTCTTTGTAGACGTTGAGTATTCTATCCTTTCAGATAGTGCTGTTTACATTGAAATGGTACTAGCACAAATCGAAGAGGAGCAACCATTAGTAGAAAACATTATCTTAGACTTAACATACAATGGTGGAGGAAATGTTGGAGCATTATACAGAGTCTTAGGATTTATGACTGATGATCCATTCCCTGTAAGTAAAATTGATAGAGATACAGGTTCATTTAGTACATCTTATGTAGGAATTGATGATGGTATCCCTTCATATGCACACCTAAACTGGAGTTTATTAACTTCAACACCTACTTATAGTGCAGCAAATGAATTAGTAGCAATCTTCATAACTGAAGACTTAGGTGAAGTAATTGGTAAAACAACTGGTGGTGGAGCATGTTCAATTACTCCAGTATTATTACCAAGTGGAACAGCTTTAACAATGAGTTCAAACAATATTGGAGCTACACGTACTGGTAGTGGAACTGTTGAAGATCCATATGTTTATCACAATACTGAATTCGGATTTGATCCAACGATTGATATCGATTTCAATCTAATTTATGATGAAGATACATTATCAGGAATAGTAAATCCAGAATAAAAATCAGGATTCAAAAGCACTTCTTTACGAAGTGCTTTTTTTTGGTACATATAAATCATCAAATATGATAAAATAGAGAAGTTGGGAGGTAATTATATGATTATCAAAGTAGAGAATAAAAAGGATTTAAAAAGATTCATTCATTATGTAGAGGATTTATATAAAGATGACCCTCATATGGTATATCCGATTTTTAGTGCATTAACAAAAGAACTTTCACAGGAGGTCTTAGAAACTAAGAAGTATACCGCGATTTTATCTGTTGAAGATAATCTGGTTGTAGGCCGTCTCCTATATACAATAGATGAGTCAAAGAAACAAGGGAAGAACATTGGGTATTTCTCGTATTTTGATTGCATAAACAATGAGCTAGTAGCAAAAGAACTATTCAATTACTGCGTTCAAGACTTAAAGGAAAAAGGAATCAACTATCTTGAAGGTACTTTTACACCATATGATCCTGATAATAGACGTGGTGTCTTAATAGAAGGATTTGATAGTGATCCAATTATTTTTACTTCATATAATTATGATTATTATGGAACCCTTTTAGAACAGGTTGGATTCTCCAAAGCGATTGACACAGTATTGTTGAATGCTGATGTTAATGAGAAGTCATATAAACGATTAAAAACCTTCTCTAAGTTTTTCAATCGTTCACACGATGTACGTGTTGATGCTTTAAACTATAAAGAGTTAAATAGAGATTTAAAAGATATTCACCAAATCTTAAAACGAGCTACTGATGAGAATATATATCAAGAAGCACCATCAATTGATTTGATAAGAGATGTTGCAGAGCAAATGAAGATATTCTTGAATCCTGATTTTGTTCGAATCGCAAGAGAGAATGACACGAATAAACCTGTTGGGTTTTGCTTCGTACTTCCAGATTTTAACCAAGTATTTAAGAAGACAAAAGGTCGTATTCGACCATTGAGAATACTTTTTGGGAAACGAAAAATAAACAAAGCGAGAGGGATGATGCAATATATCGTTCCTGAATATCAAAACACAGGATTAATCGCTCATATTTATAAAGCTTTATTTGAAGCTTTAAAAGAACATGGGTATACACACTTTGAAGGTGGAACAATGATGGAAGATAATCCGAAACCAATAAATGCATTTAAAAAATTTGGTGGAGAGATAATCAAAGTATATCGAATTTATGGAAAGGTGATATAAATGGAGATTTTATGGTTAATTATTCAATTACTTGCAATGTTTATAGTACCTTTATTAATTATTAAACACAGTAACTTTATCATTACAAAGTGGATTGGTACAATTGGAACAGCCTATTTGCTAGGTATCATTGTTGCTTTAGTTATGTTTTTAATTAAGGAAATCCTTTTATATCAATTTTCAATTAATGAAATCTCTTTATATCAATTTTTACTTGAGGAATATGGTTTCAATTTCTCCATGAATAAAGACTTAGGAGAAATTGGATCACATTTAGCGATTAGTATCGCAATTCCACTCCTCTTATTTAGTGCGAATCTTAAGGAAGTTAAAAAGCTTTCAAGAACTGTTTTAAAATCGTTTGGTTCATTAATTTTAAGTGCAATAATTGTTTCGTCGATTGTATACTATGTATATGCAAAGACGATATCAAATGGTGCTGAGTTAAGTGGTATGGCAATAGGACTATATACTGGAGGAACTCCTAACTTAAATGCGATTGGGAATTTCTTTAGAGGAAATGGTGTATCAAGTGAAATTATTAGTAGTGCAAATTTATCAGATATGATTATTGGTGCTGTCTTTTATATCTTCCTATTAGTTTTATGTAAGCCGATTCTTTCAAAATTCCTACGCAAAAGAGATGAGGATATCTATATAACAAATGATTCTGATATTAGGAATACCGATGAGTTACATCTTAAAGAATTTGCTTTTACAAGAAAACTCTTAAATCGTATCTTACTTGCTTTCTTGTTTACAGTATTAGGAGCAGGAATAGGTTTTCTAATATTCTTAATAAAGGATAGTCCAGACGCAAAAATGACAGACTATTTAGTACCTGCTATGATGATGACAGTTACAATATTAGGTATTGCATTGTCATTCAATAAAAAGATTAGAGAAACAAAAGGGATGAACATTGCTGGGCAATACGGGATACTTGTGTTTAGTTTTGCACTTGCAAGCAGTCTTGATCTGAGCTTGTTATCTGGACTAATCGGAGACACATTGATCTTATATGGTTCTATAACAGTAGGAGTATTTATACTTCATTCAGTTTTTAGTAAGATTCTTAATATAGATGTAGATTGCACAATGGTGACATTGACAGCGGGATTATACGGTCCTGCATTTGTCCCTGCAATTACGAGGCAAATTAAGAACGATGATTTAACAGTTCCTGGATTAATTACGGGTTCTGTTGGTTACGCAGTTGGGACTTTCCTAGGTATTGGGCTCGTATACCTCTATTTACTATAAAACCTGTAAAGGTTTTCACATATTAACTAAATGGCTTTGCTATTGCATATAATAGCAAAACCATTTTTTTTGTTGAATATAAAAGAGTGGGGGTGTAGAAAAAGGGCTTTCAATATATTAAAATATTTATGAAGAATAACCAGAGGTGAGAAATATGAAACTAAGAAAATTTTTACTAACTTTACTACTTTCAATTATGACAATTTTCGCAATTGATACGACGAGTATCCTTGCATCAACAGCCAGCACACTTGTAATTCATTATCATCGATATGATGATGACTATACGGACTGGTCTCTTTGGTTATGGCCAAATGAAGGTGAAGGAACAGATTATCAGTTTACTTCAACTGATGACTTTGGTGCAGTTGCTACTATTGATCTAAGCAATACAAACCTAGATGGTTCAAATAGTGTTGGGATTTTAATTAAAGACTCAACAGGGAGCTCTTGGATTAAAGATTTTGATGCGGATCGATTTATAGATATGACATCTAGCAATACCGTTCATGCTTATTTTTTACAAGGAGAGGAATTCTTTAGTTATGTAAGTGAGGATCAAGAAACATGTGATCCTACTGATCCTAATCCATTTCTATGCTCTATTAATTTAAGCGGAGCTATCATTGACGCTTTTGTAACAGAGGATTTGAAAATAAAATACTACTCATCTGAAGAAGTTACACATACAGATATAAAAGTATATGAAAACAGTGTGGAAGTTCCTTTTACAAGTTCTATTTCTGGGACAAATGGTGAACTAACACTTTCAAATAGTTTTAATATGGAGGCAACTTACGCTCTTGAAATAACAGCAAACTCAGAAACAGATTCAAAAGTTTTGAATCGTAAGTTTGATTATGATTCTACTGCATTTGAGTCAAATTTTGGTTTTGATGGAACATTAGGACATGAGTACACAGATACGGAAACAACTTTTAATTTGTGGGCACCATTGTCAAGCGAAGTGGAACTAAACTTATATAATGTAGGACATAGAACTTCACAACGTTCCGATGGTGAAAATGCACCCTATGAGGAGCATGTAATGTCACATATCGGAAAAGGTGTATGGCAAGTTACATTACCTGGGGATATGCACGGAAAATACTATACGTTTGACATTACTAATAATGGTTCAGAAACAACTGATATACAAGATCCATACGGAGTAAGTTTTGGACTTAACGGACAAAGAAGTATGGTGTTAGACTTAGAATCAACTGATCCTATTGGTTGGAATACTGATAGTGGGGTAGATGGATATACAAATCCGAATGAAGCGATTATTTATGAAATTCATGTAAGGGACCTTACAAGTTCATCTTCATGGGGCGGACCAAGTGAGTACTCTGGAAAATATATGGGATTCACAGTTGAGGGAACGACTTATACAAACGAATCAACAGGTGTAACTGTTAGTACTGGTTTAGATCATTTAATTGAACTAGGGATTACACATGTTCATTTACTTCCTACATATGATCAAGATGGTTGGAATGATGAGGCGAATTTCAGTTTTAACTGGGGATATAATCCTCAACACTTTAACTCTCCAGAAGGTGGATATTCAACAGATCCATATGATGGAACAGTACGAGTAAATGAGTATAAACAGATGGTTATGACTCTTCATGAAAATGGAATAAATGTTATAAATGATGTTGTATACAACCATGTTGCAAATGGTGGTGGATACAGTATGAATCAAATACTACCATATTACTTCTCAAGAGTTAATAATGGGAACTGGAGTAATGGTAGTGGTGTAGGAAATGAAACAGCAACAGAACGTTACATGGTTAATAAGTTTATTGTAGATAGCGTAAAATACTGGGCTGAGGAGTTCCATATTGACGGATTTAGATTTGATTTAATGGCGGTGCATGATTATGAGAATATGAATAATGTCGCAAACGCCGTAGAAGCAATCGATCCTGATATCTTTGTTTATGGAGAACCTTGGGGTGGAGGTACTATTGATTTACCTGGTGATCAACAAGCAGGAAAACAAAACCTCTACAGAATGCCTTTGATTGCTGCTTTTAATGATGAGTTTAGGAATGCATTAAAAGGCTCTCCAGATGGAACAGACCAAGGTTACGTTTCAAATGGATATGGTATTGATAAAATTATGAATGGTATTAAAGGGAATGTTATCGGGACAACTTCCTCACAATCTATCAATTATGTAAGTGCTCATGATAACCTAACTTTATATGATAAACTCTTGAAATCAAATGGATATAACCAGTACTTATATTATGAAGATATGGATTATCAACAACGCTTAGCTAGTAGTGTTGTCCTGCTAAGCCAAGGTATTCCATTCTTACATGGTGGTTCGGATTTCTTGCGAACTAAATATGGGAATCACAATAGCTATGAAGCCCCTGATTCTGTTAATCAGTTCAGTTATGTGAAAAAGGCAAACTATGTTGACACGTTCGAATATTTTAAAGGAATCATTGAAATTAGAAAAGAGTTTGATTCATTTAAAATGACGGATAGAAATGACATTAATAATCACCTTTCGTTTTTATATCCTGAAGGATACGGAATGATAGGTTATAGATTGACAAAGAATAATGAAGACATACTGGTATATCATAATCCTGGTGTCCAGCAAAATGATGTTTCTCTCCCGAGTGGAGCTTGGAAACTAATAGCAGACAGAGATCAAGCAGGTTTAGAAAGCTTAGGAACGTTTGAAACAAGATATCCGATTGAAGAATCAGAAACACTGATTTTCGTAAAGGGAAATAGTGAAGATGTAACAACTTCACCACTGCATGAGCCAGTGATTACTAGTTCAGTTGGAATAATCTATGAAACGGGTGCATTTAACTTAAAATCAAACACACTCATTCATTCATACAGTATTAATGGTGGTCCGTTTATTACACTGGAAACACCTACAAACACAACGATTATTACAAACTTAGAACCTGGTGAATATGAGTTTATAATCAGAGATGAGTATGGTACAGAGAGTAATCCTTACATTCTAAAAGTGTTAGAAGTAATACCGTTGACATGTCCTGATGGGCAATATGAAAAGAATGGTGAATGCGTTGATGATGAGGAACCTTTAGTATGTGGTGATAATCAGAAAGAAGTAAATGGTGAATGTGTAGATATTCAGCAATCAATCATCTGTGAAGATGGTGAAACGGTTGTTGATGGGAAATGTGTTCCAATGGATACAGGATGTTTTGGTGCAATTACTTCAAAAAATCCATTATCAATAATTGTTTTATCTGTTTTAGCAGTACTAAGTATACTTGTTTTTAGGAAAGTAAAATAAAAGGTGCAAATTTTGCACTTTTTTTATTATTACGAAAATGTTTCGTTAATTTGTTATGAAAACATTTTCAGAAAGTAAATATTCAAGCCGTTATCACCGTTTTTTTTGCTCTTACTAGAGATTGTTAAAGTGAGGGAAAACGGCCTATTTAATTATATGAAAGCAGTTTCACATTTAAGCCAATTCGTTGACTGAGTATGTAAATAATTGTAAAATTAACACGAAGATTTATGTAAGCGTTTTTTACAAATAGACGAAAAAAAGGAGAGAAAAGAGAAATGAAGAAAGTATTAAGTTTTTTACTAGTTTTTATGTTGTCATTGACAGTTGCTGGTATTACACAACAATCTGGCGCTGAAGCTGCTGATGCAACAATTTACATCCATTTATTTGAACATGATGGAGATTATACAAATAGTGGTACCGGTATGTCTATCGGTGCGAATTGGAATAATTGGGCAGACACTGCTGATGCAAATGGTTTAATCACAATTGAGTTAACTGACGCACAGTTAGCTGAAATGGCTGATTCAAACTTTTTCAAACCAGTTGGAGATGTTAATGACCCTGATAATAATCAGTTAGCTCCTGGTGATGGTGGAGTTATGCTTGATATTTCTGAATTAAGAGCAGGAACAAAAGATGTACTACATGCTTATTATGTTGAAGGTGCAAAAGATTTCTTTATCAAAGATAACGATCTTAACGGTTTAGCATTATTTATTTATGCGGATCCAAAAATTGCATCAGAACCTGATACATATGACGGATGGGGATTCCATACTTGGAACAATGGTGATGGTGGAACAAGTAGACCAGATTACTTTGATTTCCCTGAATTAGATATTGATGTAGAAATTACAACACCTACATATGAAAATGTACCAATGAGACTTGGTGGAGTTGAGTTAGATAGTACTTCACAAAACAGTATTGGATTTATTATGCATTATGGTGCAACTTCAGATGTTGAAGACAAAGCATGTCCTACATGGGAAAACATGGCTATTGATGTAGAAGACATTAAACCTGTAGACGCAACTACAATGGGTGGAGCTTCATTACAATACTATATTAATGGTACTTGTGACTTCCAAGATGATTATGCATCATTCTTATCAAACTTTGATATTATGTACAAAGATTCATTGAAAAACAAATTCATTGAACCTACTTCGATTGTTAATCCAAATACTATTGATGTAACATTCTTTAGTAAAAAAGAAGCATGGCAATTATTACCTGGAACTTTTACAGTAAAAGATTCAGAAGGTACTGTATTACCAATTGAAGATATCGTAATTCCTGGTGCAATTGAAATTGGACATTACGAAAGTGTTGTTGAGGAAAGAGCTCAAACTATAGTTGTTTTATATGTGAAATCTGATGTACCTGCAGATGAACTAGGTATCGTAGGAAACTTTACTGGTTGGGATGGAACAAATCCTGCATTACCTGTATCAACTGATGATCGTGGATACTACGTTTATGAACTAGCTACATTCGGAACTGAAGCTCAGTTTGGTGTGTTAGATAAAGGTAATGACGGTGATGATACAACATTCTCATGGGGAGATAAAGTCTCACCTAATGAAGGTCCTGGTATTGAAGGTGGAAATATTATCCTTGATACTAGTGCTGGAGGAACAGTTCATGTATTCATGGATACAGCTGATTTCTTACTTGTTACTGATCATCAAGTAGGTGTTGATGCGGATTTAGCTGATTACACTTATACTGCAGATGCTGCATGTGCTAACAATTTAGTTACAGTTATGTTAGATACAGCTAGACCTTCAACTGAACTTGGTTTAGTCGGAGCATTACAATCACCAAATCAATGGAACCCTGGAGAAGCAATTGCTCCTACAGGAACAACAGATGAAGGTGTTGTATACTGGGAAGTATGTACAACTGAAACCACAGGTGGATTTAAAATTTTACAAGATGCTGCTGCATCATTTGATTGGGGAGATACTCAAGTAACTCCTAACGATGTAACATTTACTGTTGAAACAGGTGTTGATAATATAGCAATTCTTGACTTAAATCATACTGCTGCATTACAACCTGAATATATTTATGAATTAACTGTTTACTTCTTAGGATTAGAAAATGCAGCTGAAGCTGGAATTATTGGTTCATGGCAAGATCCTGCATTTGATGTTGCAAATCCAATTATTCCAACAATCCAAGATGGATTTGGAAACTGGATTATTGAAACTGAATTCTATAGTAAAGATGATTCATTCAAAGTATTAGTAGATACTGATGCTAACGGATTAGATGCTGCAGATGCAACTACTGAAACTGCATATGTAATTGATTTACAAGGTTCAGACTTAAATAAAATTTATGCATTTGACTTAAGTGATGATTCTTTAACTGCTATTGGAACTACTATTGAAGATGAAGAAACAACATTTACTAACTTCCAATTAGTTATGGAAGATGAGTTTACTCATGCTGCTGAATACACAGTTGAATATATTGAAAAAGCTGCTGTAGTATGTACTCAAGATGACGTTGACAATGAAGAGTTAGACGCTGAAGGTGTAGTATGTGTGTTAGATGCTGTAAAAGTACCTGCTGAGGTTATTATGTGGGACTTAGGATTCACAACAGCTGTTAACTTTGTAGAAACTGACGTTGTAGAAGAAGTGGGAACTTACGCTGTAAGTCCAACTGAAATTACAGTTCAATTCACAACAATACAAGATTTATTCACAATGAATGACATTATCGCAGTTTACGATGCTAACGATACAATGGTTACAGTTGATGTAGAAGATTATACTTTAGATCTTGGTGCTATGGAATATGCTGCAACAGTTGCATGTGATGCTCCTGGAAACTTAGTATTCTTACACTTAAACGCAAAAACTGAAATCGCTGATTTAACTCATATTGGTTTAGTTGGTTCTATCCAAGTTGCCAATGATTGGACTCCTGCTGAAGCTATCAACCCAACAGGTATGGACAGCGATGGAAACTACGTATTTGAAGTATGCTTACCAGAAACAGATACAGAAGTTGTATTCAAAGTCTTACATGATGAAGAAGCAGACTTTGATTGGGGAGACTCACAATTAATTTCAAGTGATGTAACTATGGTAGTTGCTGATGGACCTCACTTCTATATTGAAGAAGGTGCAAGCCAAGTTAATACATCATCTACTCATAAAATTATGTTAAATACTGATTTAGATAAAACATCAAGTTATTATGTAGCACTGAAAGACGCTTCAGGATTCACTATTAAAGTTGATTTATTAATGGATACACAAGCGCCTACAGTTACGGCAACAATCGATACAAGTGCTAGTTTCACTATTGAAAACACAGTGACATTTGATGTAAATGACTACTTCACAGTATTAAAATTTGTTGATAACCGTGAAGGTGAATTAGAATTTACGATTAAAACTGCATTAGACTTTTCAGCTCTAGGAAGCCAAACAATGACTATCGCTGCATCGGATATGTGGGGTAATGAAGGTACATACGATATCGTATTTACTATTGTTGATACTACAGATCCTGAGTTAGTAATTGAAGCGTCTAAAGAGTATGAAGCTGGAACTGAAGCACCAGACTGGGCAACATTCGCTACTTCAAGTGATGGAACTGTTACAGTAGATGCAACAGACGTTAATATGGATACAGCTGGTGTATATTACGTTAACTATACTGCAGAAGATGCTGCAGGAAATCAAACATTAGGAACATTAGAAGTAACAATTACTGCTGTTGAAAGCACAGGATGCTTCGGATCATTCAGTTTAGGTAGCTCAATTGGTTTAATTGTAGCTGCATTAGCTGGAGGAACTGTATTGTTCTTCGTTAGAAAGCAAAAATAATAAGGAATCATTCTAGGAGGAATATATATGAAAAGAATATATTTAGTATTCGCTGCATTTGTATTCGTCTTAACCTTAGCTGGTTGTGGTGGAGGAACTGAAACAACTCCACCTGCAATTGCTGGTATTAATGAAGGCGGAGTTATCGAAGTAAAAGTTGGTTCAACTGCGCTTGATTTAACTTCATACACTGCTAAGGATTCAGATGGAAACGATGTAGAAGTGAAAATAAATGGAGCCTTCAACTTGAATGAAGTTGGAGACTACGATGTAGTATTAAGTGCTACAGATGGAAATGGATTACGTGTAGCATTTGGTGTAACAGTTAGAGTAGTTGCATTAACATGTGAAGAGGATCCTGAACAAGAGATTTGTAAAACACCACTGGATTTAGCACGTGAAGAGTACGAAGGTGATATTTACAATGTTGATGAAGATGGTAATGGAACTCCTGATTGGCAAGAAGATTCAATCGAACTTTCAATGGGATGGAGTTACTATGAAATCGAAGGTACAGATAATCCAGTTTGGACATCAATCCAAAAGTTTATGGATCAATATCCAAACATAACTGTAACTCGTGATGAGAGATTTACAACTGGATGGGAAGATGGAGATAACGGATTGCTATTATTGCAAGAATCTGCATTACTAGCTGGAGATTTACCAGATATCTATTTCAACCCTAAAGGTGCTGAAACATATGATAAAGGTATGACTTTGGATTTAACTCCTTACATTATGACTGATGAAGAAGCTCAAATGATTACACCTAATGCATTGTCAGGTATGAGAACTTATGATAACCTAGAAATGTGGGGTATTCCATGGCAAGGTGTAGGACCATTAGTAGCTATAAACAAGAGCTTATTAGCTGAGTATGGTATTGCTGCTCCTAGTTATGATTGGACTTACGCTGAGTACGAAGCATTACGTTCGGTATTAGGAAACTTAAATACTAATGATGAATGTGTATTCCCAGGAGTTATTGACTTCAGTTTATTTGGTGCAAACTATTTTGACGGTGTACCAGGTGGATATAAAGGTTATAATATTCAATCACAACTATTCGACTTCGCTGGTGCTCCTGGTTGGGGAACTTGGCTACAAAATGTAGCAATTGAAGCTGGACAAGGATGGCACTATTACGATTTAGATGAAACTCAACGTGAGGAAAAATGTCCTGGAATTAGTGATTCATGGACAGGTGGTAAACGTGCAATAAATACATTCTACTTATATGAATTTAATGATAGAGTAAACGGAATGGTAAGCAGAAACTTTGATATCGATATTTATCCATATCCTGTTGCACCAGCTGGTGGAGAGACTGCTACATTCACTTATCATGATTACTATAGTATGTCTCGTTTATTAGAGGAAGACAGAGTAAAAGCTGAAGCAGCATTCCAATTAATCAAATGGTTAACATTTGGTGAAGATGGATTAGAAGCTAGATGGGATCTAATTGAAGAACTAAATGTATTAGTTGATCATGATGATGACCCAGCTACTCCTTCAGTATCACCTTTCACTACTGGAGACTTATACTTAATGAACTACGTTCAAGGTTGGCCAATTACATCTAATCCTGATGTACTAGCAAACCACCCATTAGTAAAAGGATTTGGAGACAACTCTGGTGGATTGGAAATCTTCGAATTTGAAGCGTTCCAACTAGAAGTATTCCAATATCAATTATCTAATGCAAATCCATATCCTCGTCAAATACCTGCATTCGCAAGTGTTGCAAACGACTTTGATCCATGGGACGTTAAAGACAAAATGCGTGATGAAAGCTTAAGCTGGGGTGACGTATGGTTAGAATACGAAACAGATCTTAATACGTTAATTGAAGACTTCTTACAATATTATTACACTGTAGAGGACAACGACTAACAAATTAAAGAAGAATCATGTTAACAAATTTCCAATGACTCTTCAAGGTTCGCTTGAAGAGTCGTTGGTTTATTAATGAATAGGAGTGAGTATTTATGAAGAAAGTGTTAATATTTGCCCTATTACTTTCATTAATATTCGGAGGAAGTATCATCATTGATAACTATAATGCAAAAATCTATGGTGATGATCAAGACTTAAGTGAAGTGAAATTAGATGCATTAATGCAATCTAATATTACTTATATCGAAGGTTATGATGAGAGTAGTAGTTATTACGGAGTATATGAGAACTGGATGAAAGTTGAAGGAACTTTACCAAGTGATATATATACCGTAACCGCTGGAGACATTACCGGTGGAACTGTTGTACTTGAACAAGATAGTAAAGGATACAACAAACCTGTAGTTAAAGTAGAACCACAACAAACTATTTCGTTTGATGTAACAACAGATACAGAAGGATTATATGAGATTTATATCGATTATTACCTACTAGAAGAAACATTGTTAAGACCGACAATAAGCTTGTCTATTAATGATGAATTACAATACAACGAGATGGCAAACTTGGAAGTACCAACAAATTGGCTAGTTGAAAGCGAGCCTGTTTTTGATCGTTTTGGAGATGAACTTACAAGAAATAGTTCTTTAGAAAATGATTGGTCTTCATTTGCTATTAGTGATCCTAACTACTATTTCGTAGAACCATTGAAAGTGTATTTACCTGAAGGAGAAAGCACATTTGAAATTACTACTAATGAAGGATATGTTCTTTATGGAGATATCACAATTGGTAATTTATATGAATCACCTTCAGCTTATTCCGAATATTTAATGAATAACCCTACAAATGAATCAAACGTTTCAACAATTGAAATTGCAGCCGAAAATTATGATGTAGAGTCTAGACAAAACATTCGTTCAAAATTTATGAGAGATCCTTCTTTAACACCATACTCATATAAAAACAGAGTTCTCAATGTCTTAGACCAAACAAGTTACCGAAAAAGTGGTGACAGTGTTTCGTATTTCTTTACTGCACCTGAAACAGGATACTATAACTTATCACTAAAATATATGCAAAGCGAGAATGATGAGTTAGCTAGCAAAAGAGCAATATTTATAGATGGTGAAATTCCATTTGAGGAGTTATCAAGTTATAGTTTTAATTACACACGTTCATGGAAAACAGTGACTCTTGGTAATGAAGATGGAGCTTATAAGGTTTATCTAGAAGCTGGTGAACATGAGTTAAGTTTAGAAGTAATCAATCATGAGGTGAGAGATGTATATCACCAGTTATTACAAGTATTAGCAGATATTGATGTCTTAGCTAGAGAAATAAATAAAATCACTGGTGGATTAACAGATAAAGACCGTGATTATAAACTAGCAACATATATGCCTTACTTGATTGATGAACTAAAAGATATTAAAACAGAAATCCTTCTTGCAAAAGAGGATTTAAAAGCAATATATAATGAAGACGATTTATCAATTCTTAATGAGATGGATCTTTGTGTAAAATACTTAGATAAGTTTATTGAAGATCCAGATGAAATACCTCCATATAAATCTAGATTTAATGAAGGTGAAGGTAGTGTTTACGGAAGAATCAACGTTATTTTACCAAGACTTATTGATTCACCACTTCAGTTAGACGCTATCTATATGCATGGAGAAAATGCAGAACTACCAAAAACAACAGCGAATATTTTTGTAAAGTTTTGGGAAGGTATTCGTGCGTTTACATACTCATTCTTTGATCCGAAATATAACGAGTCTGCGAGAGTAGATGATGATACAGTTGAAATTTGGGTTCGAGGAAGTAGACTTTATATTCAAGTAATGCAACGTATGATTGATGAATCTTTCACACCTGAATCTGGAGTGAAGATACAGTTATCAGTTATGCCTGATGAAAATAAAATTGTTCTTGCGAATGCAGCAAATACAACACCTGATGCTGCAATGGGATTAACTGTTACAAGACCTTTTGAGTTTGCTATTAGAGGAATGGTAGAGGACTTAAGCAAAATGCCAGGATTCTATGATTTGACAAGTGAGTTTAATGAAAATAGTTTTATTCCATATATTTATGAGGATGGCGTATACTCAATTCCTGAAACAATGGATGTTAAGTTACTGTTTTACCGCACAGATGTACTGGAATACTTAAATGTAGACCCTCCACAAACATGGGAAGAAGTCGTTAGTTTGATTCCTGTAATGCAGAAATTTAACTATACTTTCTATACACCTCTTGGGGGAGATAATGCTTTTAAGACATTTGGAGAGACAACACCATTCATTTACCAATATGGTGGAAATATATACAATGAAACAGGAGATAAAGTAGTGCTAAATGACAATGGTTCATACGAAGCATTTGAGTTTATGACTGATTTGTTTAGTGTATATAATGTACCAATCACAACCTCGAATTTCTTCCAGAAATTCCGTGATGGACAAACACCTATAGGTATCGGAGATGGAAATATTTATATTCAATTGAAGTACGCAGCACCAGAGTTAGCTGGACAATGGGATGTAATCCCAATACCTGGTATTGAATATGAAGATAAAGATGAAACTACGTGTCCTGGACCAACGACAGATGGTCGTTGTATCGAAAGATGGGATCCTACATACGGAACAAGCAGTGTAATCTTCAAAGATACAGAAAAACAGGATTTAGCTTGGGAATATTTCCAATGGTGGTTCAGTAGTGAAGTTCAAAGTGACTTCACATATCAACTACAATCTTTACTTGGAGATGAGTTCTTACATATGACAGCAAATATTGAAGCATTTAAAACTTCAGCATGGCCAAGTGATAGTAAATATGAAATTCTAGAGCAATGGGAATGGGTAAGAACAACAGGTAAAGTTCCTGGTGATTACCTTGCTGAAAGAGAGTTAAGTAATGCATGGAATAAAGTTGTAAATGATGGAACTAATCCTCGTGTTGCGATTGATGATGCAGTTATTATCATTAACCGTGAGTTAAAAAGAAAACTAACAGAGTTTGGATATTATGAGAACGGTGTTAGAGTAAAAGACTATCTTGTACCAACCGCAGATAACATTCATTTATGGATGGTTGAAGGGAGTGGTGAATAATGAAAAAGAAAAGTGTGTTTCAGTCACCTTACCTTTTCATAGCTCCTTACGCTACTTTGTTTATATTAATTATTGCATTACCAGTAGTAGCTGCAGTTATATTAAGTTTTACATCTTTTAATACAATTGAAGCACCTGTGTTTATTGGTTTACAAAACTATGTAGATATCATTACTGGTGATAGTGTGTTCTTACAAAAAGCATTATCTAACACAATTCTATTTAGTATTATAGTAGGACCTATCGGATATATGTTAAGTTTTGGTTTAGCTTGGATGTTAGCTCAAGTACCACATAGAGCAAGAACGATCTACGCTGTAATCATTTACTCTCCATCAATCACAGGACCAATAATGATGGCTAATGTTTGGAGAATCGTATTTAGTGGTGATGAAACAGGATATATAAACAATTTCCTAATGAATACATTAAATATTGTTGATTCACCAATCCAGTTCTTACAAGACGCGGATATCTTATTCCCAATCATGCTCGTTGTTTCACTTTGGAGTAGTATGGGATTAGGGTTCCTTGCAATGTTAGCTGGGGTATTAAATATTGATAGAAGTTTATATGAAGCAGCAGCAATTGATGGAATGAAAAATAGATGGCAAGAAATCTTCTATATCACAATTCCTTCAATGAAACCTCAAATGTTATTTGGTGCTGTAATGGCGATAATTGGAACATTTAACATGGCAGGACTAGCTAGTGCTTTAGCAGGTGGATCAACACCACCACAATATGCAGGTTGGCTAATTGTCGACCATGCGAGTGACTTTGGATTTACACGATTTGAGATGGGTTACGCTAGTGCTGTAACAGTTATTCTCTTATTAATAGTAGTGTTATTCAATCAAATAGCGTACCGACTATTCGGAGAAAGGGACTGATACTATGGCTAAAAGTGGAATTACATTTAACCCAGACAAGTATTCGAAAAATCAGAACGGTTTCCATACATTCTTAATCATTTTAAGTGTTTTTATGGGATTACCAATTGTCTTCATCATCAACCATGCGTTCAAACCTTTCAGTGAGTTGTTCGCATACCCTCCAAAGTTCTTTGTACGTAAACCTACTATTGCAAACTTTGCAAGATTAGCAGCGTTTAGTCAAGAATCAGGAATTCCAATTAGTAGATACATATTCAACTCAGTGTTTACAACAGTAGTAGTTGTAATACTGAGTGTAATAATAAGCAGTTTAGCAGCATTTGCCTTAAGTAAACTAGATTTTAAGGGAAAACATACTTTAAATAAAATTAACCAATACAGTTTAATGTTTGTTCCCGTTGCCGTTGCAATACCACGTTTTCTCGTATTGATTAACATTGGTATTTACAACACATACTTAGCACATATTATTCCATTACTAGCAATGCCAGTTGGGTTATTCCTAGTAAAGCAGTTCATGGATACAAATGTGCCAAAAGAATTAATGGAAGCAGCAAAAATTGATGGAGCAGGAAATTGGAGAATTTACTGGAATATTGCACTTCCTCTAGTAATGCCTGCTTTAGTTACAGTTGCGATTTTAGCCTTCCAAACATCTTGGGGCTATACAGAAGGTAGTAACTTGTTTGTAGACCAAGAAGCATTAAGAACATTACCGTTTTATATGAGTACTGTAGTAAGTCAAGTAGGAAACATCGTCGTTACTGCCGGTGTTGGAGCTGCAGCTCAGTTAATTATGTTTGTACCAAACTTAATTATCTTCATTTTTATGCAAAATAAAGTAATGGCATCAATGGCCACTTCAGGTATTAAATAATGAAGCGTAAATTAGTCCATGCAGTAACATTCGGACTTTTCACATTTGCAATTTTTGTAATGTTCAGTGTCGCAACAAATAATTTATACGCAAGTTCAACTCCGTACTATACCTACACAACAGATAATGAACAAGGATGGATTAGAACAAGTGATGCTTACACTCCAGCAGGACAAGTATTGTCTGCTGATGGTGTGAAGTTTAAAAATCCACAATATGTATATGTGGATCATGAGGATTACATATATGTAACAGATAGTGGTGTTGCAAAAGTATTTATTTTTGATAAGGATTTAAATTTCGTTGATGAAATCTATTACTCAAATAAGGATTCGTTAAATATTGAATCTGGATTCAGTGCAGTTAATAGTATCTTTGTTACAGAGGATAAAGTATACGTACCAGATAGTTTCCAAAAAAGTATTTTCATCTTTGATCGAGATGAGGTTCTAAATCGTGAACAATCATACTATTTATGGTTAGACGATATAGACGATTCAGAAACGTTGACAAATGGTGATGTGTTCTATCAATCAGATGATGGAAATCAACCTACTGGGACACCAGTATATGAGGTTGAAATAACCACTTTAGAAGGTTCGAGTAATAGCACAGTGATCTTTAAGGACTTCGATACAAAAGAGGAACTATTTAGAAAAGAAAACACAATTGAGATGTTTGGTAGAGCAAATGGTGGGACAACAGCTGAATATGATTTGAAAACACTATTTCGCTATAATATATTCCAAGCAAAAAACAAGCCAATTCAAACAATTACAACACCAGATCACCCAGTATTTATAGGTGATCCAGAGGATCCTACTTCAGCATATAAGTTTACTCCAAAAAGAGTTGCAGTTGATGCTAGGGGTAATATGTATGTTGTTGGAGCACAAAGTGAGAACGGTCTAATTATGTTAGATAGTGAAGGAGATTACATTACATTCTTTGGTGGGAATCCTATTAGGATGCCATTGATTGATCAACTTCGTTCATTCTTACTAACAGAAGAGCAAAAAGAAAAATTACGAACAGAATCGAATATCCTAATCGATTATGTTTCTAGTGTGGCAATTGATGAAAAAGGCTTCATTTACACAGTAACATCGACATTGGAAGATAATGTAATTAAGAAGTTCAATGTATCAGGTGTAAACTACTTCAATACCGACGCACGAGGATGGGTTGGAGCTGTAGACTTGTGGGTTGGTAATTACGGAAATGTAATCGTAGTAGAAGAAGACGGTTGGATTAATGAATATAACTCTGACGGAGAACTGATTTTCAGTTTTAGTGTTAGTGATATAGGGGCGAACCGTGATGGGCTTCTATTGAACCCAACAAGTATCGCAATTGATTCATCAGATCGATTACTAGTAGTAGATAGAGGAAATCGTTTCTTACAGATTTACGAACCAACAGAATTTACGAATGCAATCCATAGTGCTTTTAAAGCATACCAGGATGGTGATGAGGATCTAGCAAAAGAAAAATGGGAATATAGTTTAGAATATGCGACAATCTTTGATATTGCCCATGAGGGTCTTGGAAATGCATACGTAAGACAAAATAATTACGAGGATGCTTTATATCACTTTAGACTTGCTTCTAATAACGAAGGAATAAGTAATACTTTCTGGGAGATAAGACAGGCTTGGTTAGAACAAAACCTAGAAACAGTTATCCTTGTTCTTGCGTTATTCTTCATTTTTAGAATTACGTTTAAACTTGTAAATAAACGTAAATATTTCACAAAAGGTTTAGATGAGTTATGGGTTAGAGTAAAACAAAAGAACCAAGTTATTAGAGAACTAGCCTATATTAAGTATTTCCTAAGACATCCACTTGATGGTTTCTATGAAATAAAACGAAGATCCGCAGTGAGTGTTAAAACAGCGGGAGTTATATATTTCTTATTAGCTTTGATGTACATTATGTATCAAACGGTAACAAATGTAATTTTTCTAGCTGATTCAAACCCAAATATTATGTATGAACTAATAATCTTGGTTAGTATATTATCACTATGGGTCGTAGCAAATTACTTTGTTTGTCTAATTAGAGATGGTGAAGGGTCATTTAAAAATGTGTTTGTTGCAACAGCAATGACATTAACACCATTATTAATAGTAGTACCAGTAATAACGATATTGAGTAATGTCTTAACATATCAAGAAGCTGTATTTTACAATGGACCATTAACTATTACCTACATTTGGGTAGCGATTTACTTCTTCTTCATGATAAAAGAGATACACAATTATGAAGTTGGAGAAACCTTTGGTGTTATTGGAATCAGTCTTTTCACAATGTTGATTATGGGAATTTTCCTATTTGTAATTTACTCAATTGATACACAAATATTCAATGTTACAGAACAAATAGCAAGGGAGTTGATTGAACGATGAAAAAATTACTTATAATGTTATTAATTCCTACCTTTATATTAGGAGCTTTTGTTATTTCAAAAGTAAACGCAGATTCTAGTGTTGATTATGATATCTCTCTTGGAAATGGACTATCAAATAGTGATTATGAACTTAATAGCTATATAGAACTTCCAGAAGAGGAAGAAGAAACATACACTGTAACGATTCCAGATTCCTTCGAAAAAATGGCTGATGATGGAAACTTAGAGTTATATTTAGAACGTGATACATTAGCAATAGCAGTCCGTGTAAAGGCAAACGGATATGTATATAGTTCATATAATATATCTGCAAAATCAATCTCAACAATAAACTCTTTGAATGAAGAGGCAAGAAGTCCTATTGTATCAGGAGTGTCATTGGATTTATTCATTCAAGATTCACCAGTTACAGTTTCTTACTTAGATTCTGTGAATGTATCTAATGTAGGGCAACCTGCTGCAACATCTACAATTGAATCAACAAATAATGGATTTATCGCAAAAGTTGATTTCAATAATCCAAGTATTCGAATTAAATTTGATTTACATGTTTCAATTGATGAGGGAAGCTTGGTAGTGAATATACCAAATGATTCAATTAATGAATATAATCCTGATTTATGGGATAACTCACAATATGCGACATATTACCTATTAAGAAACATTACAGTATTCCAGTACTTCGGTTCAACTATGGCTGAAGATGACGGGTATGTAATTATCCCAGACGGTAGTGGAGCATTGATTTCATTAGAAGAAAACCCAAAAAGTAAAACAACATTAATATTAGATGTATATGGTGAGGACTTAGGATATATGTCATTATCAATCCGAGATCGAGCTTTTACATTAAAAGATACAAAACGTTTAACATTACCTATTTATGGTATGATTCACGATACAGGTAATACTGGTTTCTATGCAATTATAGAATCAGGAGCACCTTATGCGCAGTACAACTTCCGTAGCGCGGGACACGTAAATGCATTCTATTCATCATTCTTTAACTTCAGGTATCGTCAAAGTTATGAACAGTATCAATCACGTTCAAACGAGGATCAGTATCGTATCTCTTATCAAGACGTTCCAAACGACTACGATGCAACAATGAGATTTGTTTTTGTCACAGGAGAAGATGCAGATTATGTTGGAGTTGCCAAATCATACAAAGATTACCTTATCAGTGAGGGGACATATCCGACTAATACATCAAGCACAAATACTGATGTACCAACAAAAATTGACTTTATTGGATCAGAAATAACTCAAGGTATCTTATCAACAACGATACAAGAAGTTACAACATATAATGAAATGGTAGAACTTATCAAACAACTTCAGTCAGAAGGATACAGTAATCTAACAACGTCATTAAAAACATACACAAAATCATCAATGGGGTATCAATTTGATATCTATAGACAATTAGGTGGTAAAAGCGACTTCAAAGATATGCTTGAATTTATGGAATCAGAAGATATTGATTTTAGTTATTACTTAGATTATGTCCGTAGTAATAAAGATTACTCAAAATCACATGCACAGACACTGAGTAAACGTGAAATCTATTATATTGAACTTTCATCTATGTATTTTGGACACTTAGTAAATGACACTGAGGAGTACCTAGGATACGCTGAAAAAGATGTTGAAAGTATGAAAAAATATGGGATCACAAATGTAGCTATAGCAGGTCTTGACCGCACACTGTATACATCGTGGAATGACGGAGTGAAGTATTCAACAGAGAACCAACAAGATTTACGCGATATGTTGTCATATTATGAAGCAAATGATATTCAAACAGCTTTATATCAACCAGACGCATATTTATATCAATATATGTCAAGTTATTACGATGCCCCAATAAGTAGTAGTGATTACTCATTTATTAGTGCCTCAATACCGTTTGTTCAATTGGTACTAAGTGGTTCAGTTGAAATGTACTCAGAACATCTAAATTTCGCATCTGATGAGCAATTCACACTATTGAGATTAGTAGAATTTGGAGTGTTTCCAAGTTATGTATTAACAGGTGGATCGTCATATGACTTAAAACTTACGAACTCATCAAATATTTACATAAGTGAATATGAAATCTTACAGAACAGAATGTCTTTATATAAAGAATTCTACACTGAAGGTTTGAGTAACTCAATGCATAAAGAAATGGTTGACCATTCATTCATTAATACAGGTGTAGTACTAGTAGAATATGATGATGGAACACAAATATTATTAAATTATAATACAACAGAAATAACAGAGCACGGATATACTGTTGATCCGCAAAGTTATGTGGTGATATCATGAGAAAACTAATACAATTGATTAAGAAGTTGTCAAGTGCAACTCTGAGTGTAATTAAAGCAACACCAAAAGCAGCTTGGCTTTTCATAAAAAGAGCACCAAAACGTATATGGTGGTTCATCAAAAACACTCCTAAAGGAGTATGGTGGTTTATTTTAAACTTACCTAGATTATCTGTTGCCTTAGCGAAACGTATTGCTACGAATTATTTCATCATGTTTGACTTATTAGCTGATTTACCTAAATACATCATAAAAGGATTTATTTGGATTGGTAGGATATTGTGTAGATATGTATTATATTACGTATATAAATACTTTATTCGTTACATATGGATAGGAATCTATTGGTTCTACAAAAAGGTTCTTACACCATTTGGAGTAGTAATATACAAACTTACAATTCGACCAATATCTTCAATATTATGGAGATTCCTATTAAAACCAATTGGAATAGTGATTCGATTCATCTTTACAAAAATTCCACCGTTTTCATGGTTCTGGAAATATATTCTTTCACCACTTCATAGAAGAAGTACATATCCAATGTATCGTTTGATAAGATATGGCTTTAAATCTCTTTCTATGGAACAAAAGAAAGGTCTAACAGGATTCATGTTTACATCTCCGTTTGTGATTGGATTAGTTGGTCTCGTGTTCTATCCTCTAGGTAGAATAATCTATATGAGTTTTAATAATGTAATTCAATATCAAACAGAGTTTACATATCAATGGGTAGGGTTAGAAAACTTCAAACGTATTCTAACAATTGATATTGACTTTGTATTAGAGGTTCAAAACTTCATTGTTAGAGTATTACTATATACACCAGTAATTATTACGTTAGCGATTATCATCGCAATGTTATTAAACCAAAAAATCAAGGCAAAAGGATTCTTTAGAATGATTTTCTTCCTTCCAATCATTATACTTAATGGTGAGTTACTTGCAAATATGAGCGAGTACGGAGGAATGGACATTCACTTAAGTTTCTTTGTTATTGATGTAATCACAACATTAGTACCTGAATTTGCAGTAGAATTATTTATCGAGCTATTTGGTATTATTATTGAAATACTATGGTATACAGGAGTTCCGATTTTGATCTTCCTAGCAATGCTTCAAAAAGTAGACAAATCACTATATGAAGCTGCTAGTATAGATGGAGCAAATGCTTGGAGTATGTTTTGGAAAATTACACTTCCGATAATTGCTCCAGCTATCACTGTAAGTATTATATTCATCGTCGTATTCCTTGGAAACTTTGATGGTAATCCAATTAATGGAATTATTAATGCTTCACGTGTTAGTTTCGATAGGCGAGAAGGATACGCAAGCGCAATGGCCCTAATCTATACATTCGTACAAGTGCTAGTTATTGCAATTCTGTTATTTGTATCAAGTAGTCCATTCCGAAATGCGATTCTTGGTAAAAATAGAAAGAAAAAGCACTTAAGCAAAAATCAAAGATTAGAATTAAGTAAGAGGGGGGCGTAATTATGAAAAAAATAACAGATTTCTTTAAAAATTTCAGACGTAATTGGCCTCATTATCGTGCTAAATTACTTGGGAGTGGAGACCGTAAAGGATTCCTATATTACTTTGTTGTATACTTCCTAAGCATAACATTCGCATTTGTATTCCTATATCCGATTTTCTATATGTTTATGATAAGTTTAATGTCGAATACCGACTTAGTTGATAGTACGATTATGTGGATTCCTTCAAAGGTATACTTCAATAATTATGTATTCGCATGGCGTGGATTAGGTCTTAGTGAGGGATTTTGGGAAGGTACATGGAGTTTCTTAAATCAACCAAATCCGAATGATCCAACGATTGCAATGTTCACTTTACAAGAAAAACTACAACACTTAGAATTTTTCAAACTCATGATCGTAATTCTTATTCCTGTGTTTGCAACTGCGATAAGTAGTCTATATACAGACCAAAAAGGAAAAGTGCTTGGATTAAGTGTTCCTTTAGTTATAATAATGATGTTCTTACCAAAGAGCTTGGTAGACACCTTGTTCGTCAGTGGAACAACAACATTTGTAACAGTAGTAAGTAGCGCATTAATTGGTTACGGACTAGCTAGATTTAAATTTAAATTAAAAGGTTTCTTATTTGTAATGTTACTCATAATATATTTATTACCAAAAACATTACTATTTATTCCCCGTGCTTTAATGTACGGTGAAATGGGAATCAAAGGAACTATGTTTGCATTATGGGTGCCTGCTTTCTTTGGAGCAGGATTACAAGCTACATTCTTCATTCTAATCTTCTATCAGTTCTTCAGTATGATGCCAGGACAAATTGAGGAATCAGCTTATCTAGATGGAGCAAACAGCTTCAAAATATTTGTTAAGATAGCAGTACCAATGGCATTACCTGCCTTTGTTATTGCCTTCGTATACGGATTTGCTGTAAACTGGAATGAAACATTCCTAACAAGCGCATATCTAAATGCACAGATAGACACAATCCCAATGAACCTGTCGTCCTTACAAGCTACTTGGAATAGTGTAGCTGACTTTGACACATCTGGAAGTAATGTCAATGTCGACTTTACAGAGGCGAAATCATTTGCAGGAACATTGTTAAGTATCTTACCACTTGCAGTTATGTATGGATTCATTCAACGTTACTTTATTGAAAGTATTGATAAATCAGGAATTGCAGGAGAATAAACATCAAAAAAAAGACTTTAATCATAAAGTCTTTTTTTAATTGTCTATTTAGTTTAAAGCTTCATATACATCCCAAGGGATACGAAGAATCATTGTACTGTTGGGGCTTAACCCACCATAGTTTGTACTATTACTACGATACATAATTTCATAACAAGTAAACTCACTTGGAACTGGAACGAAGTATGTATTTGTAAAATTGAATAATACTACTACAGCTTCCTTATCATTACCGTTTTCAAAAGTTCGAATATAACCCTCTAAATATCCACTTTCATATGGTGTAAAGTCACCGAAACTAAGTGCAAGAGATTTATTTCTCGTTTCAAGTAGATTCATATAAGTATGTAATAGTGAATTTTCATCAAGTAATTGCTCATCAACACCAGGATTATAATAGTCGATTGTTGCAGGATTTAGACCATCATAATAATCTCCCCAGTTCATATTGTTTCGCGTGTTCTCCTGGCCAAGCATGCCTACTTCATCACCATAATAAATTATTGGATTCCCTTGTAGAGTTAGAAGAACTTCAGCAGCCATTCTTGTTCCAACTTCATCTGTGTCAGAAGCAATACGACCTAGTTGATCATGATGACTTATAAATGGTGCATCAATGTAATCAGTAAAGTATTTATTATATTCATTATAGACACGTTCTATATCCTCAGCTAAATATCGATAATTACCGTTCACAGCATCTTTAATTTTGTAGTTTCCTTCAAAGTTGATTGCACTAACTCCTGCTTCTGTAAAAGCAGCATAGGTAGAGTAACCTTCCCATGCTTCAACTACAACGAATGCATCTGAATCAACACTTAAAATATGATTGTAATATTCGGTTAGGAAAGATACATTTTCATGATGATTATCAAGTCCGAAGTGTTCGTTTGAACCATAGAAATGACTTGTTGCATCCATTCTGAATCCCGATACTCCTTTATTTAACCAAAACTCAGCAACATCCTCTAAGTAATCTCTAACCTCTTGGTTTTCGAGGTTTAAATCTGGCATCCAATCACTGAAATAACCACAGTAGTATTTATCACTTAATGATGAATGTACTGAAAAATCACCATCAATTAGCCACTCACGTTCTGTTGGATTATACCAAATTGTTTGTCCCCAACTACCTCCCCAAGAAGTTCTATGATCATCACCATCTAACCAACTAAACCAATTATAGTATTGGCTATTAGTACCATTTTCAAGGACGTCTTGGAAAATCGGGTTATAAGCTCCCATATGATTAATTACTAAATCGATAATAATATCGATACCAATCTCTTCTGCAGCAGCTAACAATTCATCAAAATCTTGCATACTACCGTATTCATTATCTGTGTCATAGTAGTCATCCACTTCATATCCATGATCAGCTCTTGATTGGTTTATTGGCATTAACCATAATCCACCTACACCTAAATCCTTTAAGTACTGTAGGTTGTCTTCTATACCTTTAAAATCTCCTTTGAAATTCCCGTCTGAATCCGCAAAGGTTCTTACGTATATTTGATAATACACTTTATTACGTACATAAATACTATTATAATTCGTTCCCGACACATTGCTATCAGGAAGTGAAACTAATCTAGATTGATCTCCTAAAATATCTTCAGCGCATTTATCTTGTAAAGGATCAACATCACATGTTTTAGTCCATACCTCTAAAACTTTTTCAATAGTAAAATTTCCATCCACACTACGGACTGTAATTGTCACCGTACCCGCTTTATGAGCAAACACAAAACCGTACTCTGAAACTGTAGCTATTTCATCGTCACTTGAAGAGTATTTAAGTGATGAATTATGAGCGTTAAGAGGGAGAACATCAACGATAATTCGTACGAAGTCATCAATATACAATCCAGTTACTTTTTCAGTTAACTGATTAAAGTTAATGCTTTCAACATGGACAATACACTTATCTTGTGAACTATCCATCTCACATGTAATTTCTTCAATCGTTAATACAACTTTGATGCTTCCACTATTTCCCTCGTCATCTAAAACAGATAATGTTATATTGTAGTCACCAGGAACATCTAAATCATAACTACCCTGAACTTCAATAAATGCGGAAATATCTTTTCCGTTATAATCATATGCATAGACAGTATCAAGATCAATTATGTAGTCCTCACCTTCATATTGATCGAGCACATAGCTCTCCTCAATACTGAAAGATATCTCACGATTTTTATTCTCTGTACATGCTGTTAAACTGATACCTATCAAAATTAGTAAACCAATAATAAACTTCTTCATAGTATAACCTCCTAAAGGGCTCTCTATTATATCATAAATGAAAGCACTTGTAATTCAATAAGAAACCATTTACACAAATAAGATTTATACCATATAATAGAAGTGGGTGATAATATGAGAAAAGAATTTCAAGAACTAATAGATATAGATATTCAATTTTGTAGTGAGTCACAAATTGACAAGGATGAGTCTTGGAGAAAGTATCTAAGTAAAAAGGCCATTATGGGTACAAGGAAGCATGAACCATATATTGAGGACAAAACTCAAATTGTGAATTTGATATCAATGGTATATAAACTGGAGAATCTCGAGTTTATATGGGAACCAAAACATGCTTTTATTAGTGATGATAAGACGTTGGGAGTTACTACTGGAATCTATAGTAGAACATACAAAATAGAAGAAGAAGTATATGAAGAAACAGGGAAATACGTTACTACATGGAAAAAAGAAGGAGATACTTGGAAAATTGTATTTGACATGGGAAATTAAAAAAGATGATTTCAATTGAAATCATCTTTTGTTTTTATTAATCAATAGATAAATCTTGAGTAAAATAATCACTTGGAGTTAATAGAAAATCATTTGTCACAAGGAAAGAACTATATATGTCTTTTTGTAGTAATAGTTCAGCTTCGACTAAATCTCTTAATAAGACTCCTGAATATGTAGGGTTTAATCCATTTTTGAACGAATATGAATCTTTATCAAATAGATAATCGTTTGTAGCAACTAGATAATATGTATCAGGTTCAAAAGATGTTAAGCTTGAACTGTATGCTAAATCACCTTTGATTAACGAGTTGATAACTTCTCCCTTTAGGAATGACATTTTAATAGTGTTATCAAAAGGCCAAATTTCATAAATAGTAGACATTGATATCGGTATATTATTATCCATATTTGCGCGAGTACCTCTAAAGTTGTGGAATACAGCATCAGCATTCGTAGCGTGACGAATTAAGTCTGTTAGCCACCAACTTAAATCACTAGTAGAGTAGTTGTCTCCACTTACAATGATTTCCTGTCCTAAAATTGTGTCTATTTCACTTAAATATGTATTCAGTAAAGTGAGAACATCATCATCAGGGCTGTTCAGTAAATCACTGTTATAACTATCCCAATTTTCAGCAAATATTTCTCTTTCTCCACTTCGGTAATCAAGTTTGACATATCCGACAAACTTTCCTTTATCACCACTTTGAACTTCAGCGACACCATTACTTATTTCTTGATATGTACTATGAGTGTGACCATTAAAAATTGCATCAACACGTGCTTCTTCAGGGAAACCAATAATAGTGTTATTAATACTGCTACTACTATGTGAACTAACAATAATAATGTCACAGTTTTCTGTACTTCTTAAATACTCACTATAGTATCTTACACTTTCAGTAGGGCTTCCAAACTCGTAGTCCTCAACTTTACTTTGAGCAATACTGTTTTCAAGACCATAACCCATAACACCTATAACACCAATCTTATGTGTACCACTTTCCACGATTGTATATGGTTCAATCCAATCAGGTCTGTCTGTAGTGCCTTTATAATAAATGTTTGCGCCTAAGAATGGAAAGTTTGCTTCACCGTTCTCCTCGTTACCATCTTTGTATTTTGCAATAGTTTCTAGACCCCAATCAAATTCATGGTTTCCAAGTGTAAAAGATGTAACATTCATTAAGTTTAGTAAATTGATTGTACTTTCACCACTATAATAATTACTTGCTGCACTTCCTTGTAAAATATCCCCACTTAATACAAATAATGTATTCTCTGGAGTTGCTTCTTTTGTAGTATTAATAAGATTTGCGATATTCGCAATACCTAAATAATCGTCGGTACTTTCCAATGCACCATGAAAATCATTTAAGTGAAAGATTTCTATGTAATCCTCGACTTTAACTTCAGGATCTTTACATGAAGTCAAAGTAATACTTAATACTAATAATAATAAAATACTCATTAATTTCTTCATTTTTCTCACCTCAGTAACATTACATTATATCACTTATCTACTGTTTTTCAATGATAATTACATAAGGAGATTTTTCACGATTAATAAAATTATATTTTGCGACTTTAAACAGCCTGTTATTTAAGGTTTTGGCAAAGTTCTCTACTTGAACTGCCTCATTCGCTCCACCTGTATGACCTATATATAATGTGATGCAAATAATACCACCACTACTTAGTAAATTACAACTTTTATTAATCGCCTCAATAGTACTTGATTCATTTGTTAGAATTGTTTTATCACTACCAGGTAGATATCCTAAATTGAATGTAATAGCTTTGATTTTATTATGGATGTATTGATCAATATTTTCATGAGAATCCATAATTAATTTATAATTTGATTTATTGTGTTCTTGTAATAGCTTATCTGTGTTTTTAATCGCAAGATTTTGAATATCAAATCCATACACAAACTTTCCAATATTGGAGAGTAGGAGAGTATCGTTTCCATTACCACAAGTTGCATCAATAGTAATGTCCTCTTTGGATACTGTTTTTTCCAAAATTTCATGTACAAACGGAACAACGTTTAACAACATAGTATCACCTCTCAATCAGTATATCATATATATCTAAAGTTCGTGAGCAAACTAATTGAAAAATTATATTAGATTGGATACAATACAGTTGTAAATAAAAAGGAGTGAATTATCTATGTTAGTAGAATTGAAAAATACGGAAAAAATACAAGATCATTTAAAGGATGGGCAAATCGCAATTGTGAAATTTGCAACCACAACTTGTCCACCATGTAAAATGCTGAAACCTATTTTTGAGAAATTAAGTTTGAATGAAGAGCTAGAGGATGTCGTTTTTATTGCTGCTGATGCAAATAGTCATCCCCAGGCATATGAGTATGGAGTTAGCAGTGTACCCACTTTATTATTCTTTAAGGGAGATGAAGTGCTAGGGCAAAATGTTGGTTTTGTTCCAGAAAAACCGTTACATGAATTTCTAAAGAAACTTGAAGAAGGCGAAATGCCAAATTAAACTCAGAAATCTGAGTTTTTTTTATGCTTGTATTTCCTTATTTTAGTGATATTATAAGAGTGAATAATCAATGTAGAAGAGGTGTTGATATGGAATCACTTAGAGAGTTATATAAAATAGGAAGAGGACCCAGTAGTAGCCACACCATTGGACCTGAGAGAATCTGCAAACGTGTTCTAAAAGAATATGATGCCGATTACTACAAAGTTTTTTTGTATGGGTCACTAAGTCTTACTGGAAAAGGCCACTTAACGGATAAGGTTATTAAAGATATTTTAGATAATGTTGAAGTGATTTTTGGTATTGATTCTGAAATTGAGCATCCAAATACTATGGATGTAGAAGTTTACAAAGACAATACCTTAATCTCTCGTGATCGATACTACTCTATCGGTGGAGGAAGTATTCTTAAAAAAGGTGAAACAGTGAATGAAACGAAACACGTATACCCTCATAATACATTTGATGATATACGTGAATACTGTATCGAAAAAGACCTAAGGTTATTTGAGTATGTGTATCAATTTGAAGATGCGGATATTAAAACCTTTTTAGAGGGAATTTGGAATCAAATGAAAGACAGCATAAATTTAGGATTACATACAGAAGGAGTATTGCCAGGTGATCTTGAAGTAGATCGCAAAGCAAGACAATTGTTGTATAATCAGAATATGAAATCTAGCAACGAATTACGTCTCGTTAGTGCCTACGCATATGCAGTGAGTGAAGTAAATGCTAGTAGTGGTAGTGTTGTTACCGCTCCAACTTGTGGAGCTAGTGGTGTTTTACCAAGTGTTCTATATTATTTAAGAGATATCTATAAATTCAGTGACATAAGAGTTATTGATGCATTAGCGACGGCTGGTTTGATTGGAAACATCATAAAACATAATGCTTCAATCAGTGGTGCAGAGGCAGGATGTCAAGCTGAGGTAGGTACGGCGTGTAGTATGGCTGCAGCTGCCCATAGTGAGTTATTTGGAAACAGTTTGGATAATATAGAGTATGCAGCTGAAATTGCCTTAGAGCACCATTTAGGTCTAACATGTGATCCGATTAAAGGTTATGTCCAAATACCTTGTATTGAAAGAAATGCAGTTGCTGCTCATAGAGCAATAAATGCGAGTGAACTATCTTCTTTATTAATGGGTAGTCGTAAAATATCATTTGACACTGTTGTACATACGATGATGGAAACAGGAAAAGATCTAAACGAACACTATCGTGAAACGAGTATTGGTGGTTTAGCAAAACACTATAAAAAATAGAACTATGATACATAGTTCTTTTTATATGGTATAATACTTATAGAGGTATTAAGGAGGACATTATGAAGACAATCAATGTTGCAATTTACTTAGACGTAGAAAACATAAAAGGGATTATAATTTTAGAGGATTTATTAGATGACATTCGACTACAAGCTTTGGGTGAGTTTGATGGTAGTGAAAAAGCTGTTTTTGGATTAAAAAAAGCAATTGGTGAATCAAGTACTTTGAAGAGATTTAGAAATCAGTTAAGTGAACTGAATTTTACTATAGAAGATGCTCCACATATTTCAGGGAAAAAGAACCGCGCAGACCTAATGATTAGTGTAGACGCACTAGAAAAACTACATGTTGGAAACCCTGCATTTGATCTCTTTGTATTCTTAACAAGTGATAGTGATTACTCAATTGTAATGAATACATTACGTAAGTTCAATAAGCAAGTGTGGCTTGTTGCAACACCGGATGACTCTCAAAGAATCGTTTTTAAATCGTCTACGGATAAGATATTAATAATGGATGATTACAAAGTAATAGAGCAGCCAAAAGCAAAAACTACAAAAACAAGAACCACAAAACCGAAAGTTACTGATTATGATAAATTGAAACCATACTTAACAAGTAAAATTAATAAGCGTGCAGTTATGAATATGTTAAAAGTTATGCGTTCATATCAAGAAGAAAAAATCTATACGACGTTAGATACAAATAATAAGTTTAGACAAGTTGATGAAAACTTAAACTTATCTCAAACAAAATTCAAAAAGTTTAAAGCTGTATACAAAGTATTAGCTGACGCTCATATCATAGAGTTTCAAAAAGATTCAAGTCACCAGTTTACGATAACAGATAAACAAAAGATTATTTTATATTTAAGTAATATTCAAAAATAAAGGAGCTAAATTTAGCTCCTTTTTTTTATAATGAATAATACATTTCAAATTCGATTGGATGAGGCATTTTATTTACAAGTAAGTATTCTTCTTTAATTCTTTTAATATGGTTTTTAATGATGTTTTTACTAAATACATTTCCTTGTAATAAGAACTCATAATCATTCTCTAATTCTTTAGCAGCTTTCATTAAACTTGTAGGTAAAGTTTGAACTTTCTTCTGCTCTTCTTCATTTAGTGCATACAGGTTGAAGTCGTATGGTTCAAGCCCAATATCCTTAGGATGGATTTTGTTTTTGATTCCATCAAATGCAGCCATCATAATAGCGCTATATGCTAGATATGGATTTGCAGTAGCGTCTGGGCTACGTAACTCAAAACGTTTTTCGTCTGCTTGAATAGTATAACCAGGTATTCTAATTACCGCGCTTCTATTAGCAGTAGCATAACCAATTGTTACTGGTGCTTCGAATCCAGGGACTAGACGTTTATAACTGTTTGTTGATGGGTTTGTGATAGCAGTAATTGCTTTTGCATGTTTTAAAATACCACCAATAGCATAATGAGCAGTATCACTTAATCCCGCGTAACCACTTTTATCATACATAATCCAGTTTTCTTCTTTGTTCTTTAATTGAATATGAACATGCATACCATTACCACATTCATCAACGAATGGTTTTGGCATAAAAGTAACACTTTTTCTCATTTGGAAGGCCGTTAGGTTTAAGATGTTTTTAATCTTCATAGTTCGGTCTGCCATTTCCTTGATTCCTGCAAAGTTTACTTCAATTTCAACTTGTCCAGGTCCACCATTTTCACTATGGTGATACTTGATTGGAATATTTGCTCTTTCACAAGCTAAACTCACTGCAGTTCTAAATTCATAACTTGCGTCCCATGGACTATCAACATGATATCCACCATGATGTGGTACAGTAAATCCAATGTTTTTAAACGAATCATCGCTACTGTTCCAGTTTGCTTGAGCACTATCAAGTTTTACTTCCATATGTTGGTTGGTATTTTTGTATGAAACATGATCTAATACAAAAAACTCAAACTCTGGTCCTAATAAACACTCATCAGCGATGTTATTATCATGCATAAATTTTTCTGTTTTTTCGGCGATATATCGAGGATCATCTTCAAATCTTTCGATTTTCTCTCCGTTAATTTTAAAGATGTTTGCGATACATACAATTGTCTTATGATCCTTATATTCATCTATAAAGCAACTTGTAGGATCTGGTATCATAATCATATCAGATTTTTCAACAGTTAAGAATCCGTAACTACTACCATCAAATCCTATTCCTTTTTCCATAATTGATTTGTCTAACTTCTTAGAAGTAATTGTCAAACGATGCCATCTACCTTTCATGTCAATGACTTTAAAGTCAATTACCTCAACGTTTTTATCTTGCACAAATTTAATCATTTCATCAATATTTTTAAACATAATTCTGCTCCTCTCGAAAATAACTAAAAACGCTTTCACACGCACATTATAACACAATTAGAATATTTGAAAACCCTTTTTTTATTTTTTTTATATCGCATAAAAACTATAAAATATCATGTCTTTATGGTAAAATATAAATAAGAAAAATTAACAGAAAAGGAAGTGATGAATAAATGAGCGAAATTACTATTACAAAAGCAAAAAGAGAAGAAGCCGACAAAGTTTTATTTTTCATAAAAGAGTTGGCAAGATACGAACGAATGAGAAAGTATGTAAAAGCTTCTGTAGAAGATATTGAGAAGAATATCTTTGATGATGAAAGAGCAGAAGTGATCTTTGTTAGAAGAGATGGGGAGCCAATCGGATTTGCCGTTTATTTTTACTCTTTTTCAACATTCCTAGCAAAACCTACTTTACATCTAGAGGATTTCTTTATTAAGGATAAAGATCGTGGTAAAGGAATTGGTAAAAAGGTTCTTAAGTATTTGGCAAAAACCGCAATGGAAAATGATTGTTTACGTTTTGAATGGACTTGTCTTGAATGGAATAAACCATCAATACGTTTCTATGAAAACTTAGGTGCTAAACCATTACGTGGTTGGATTCCATTTAGAATGGATGGTAAAGATTTAGAGAAATTCGTGAAAGAGGAGTAATCTCCTCTTTTTTTTATAAAAAAAACACTGTACAAATGTACAGTGTTTTGCTTAATTTTCTCTAAAACAACTACCACCAATAAACTCTCGTAACAAACTATTGTTTGGTACAAATTCATCATCGATATCAACGAAATATTTTAGGAACTTAATCAATCTATTCGCAGTGATATAGTATTCACTATCATTAGGAATTTCACGAAGTGTAGGTAAAGCGTATTTTTTCATTACACTTAACTCATATTGCAATCCTGAGTTATATACGTAATCTGCGTGTTCCTGATTTGGGTAAATCCATTTGAACTCACCTGCTCGTACACTGTCCCACATACCTATTGTACGTAATGCACTAGCGTTTCTAAATTGCTTATCGCGTACAATACGTCTTAATAAGCGAAGATTTGTGATGCTGATTGGATTATGATTATCCAAGTTCATTTGAAGTTGGGGACTTATGTAGATTTTAAATGTTTGTTCATGAGGAATACTACTTGTTAATTTGTCATTTAAAGCATGGATTCCTTCAATGATAATCGGGTTTGAACTGCTAACCATCATTTTCTTGTATCCACCACGTCTTTTTGTAGTGAAATCAAAAACAGGCATTTCCACTTCTTTACCAGCAATTAAATCTCTCATATTCTCATTAAATAATTTTATATCTAAAGTGTTTATATGTTCTAAATCAACTTTTCCATTTTCATCTACAGGAATGTCTTCTCTATTTAAATAGTAATCGTCTAAACTAATTGTTACAGGACGTAAACCTCTAGTCATTAACTCAATACGTAGTCTGTTACTAAATGTCGTTTTACCACTGCTAGATGGACCTGCGATTGCAATTAATCTGATTTTAGGACTATCTTTTACTAAATCACCGATTTCAGTTAACATGGCATTGTGTTTTGCCTCGCACATATGTACGAACTCTAAGACACTTCCTTTTTCAACATGACTATTTAAGTTTGCGATTGTGTCTGCTTCAACTAAATGAGCCCATGTACTTGCCTTACGTAATGTTTCGATGTATTTAGGCGAGTCTTTAAATCTAGGAATTTTAGAGTCAGTCTCTGCTCTAGGGTATTGAATTACAAAGCCAGTTTCATATGGTCTCATTTTGTACTTAGATAAGAAACCAGTAGAAGGAACCATATAACTATATACATAGTTTTGGTATCCATTACAACGGTAGAAATGTACCTTTTTCTCTGGACGATATTTTAGTATTTCTATGCGATCTTGATAATTATTCTCCTCATAGAAATCAACAGCTTCTTTTAATGTTTTTGTGACACGTTCAAACGGTAAATCAAGTTGAATTAAACGTTTTAACTCAGTATCAACGTTCTTTAATACCTCTTCTATATTTGCTTCTAAGTCATTAACAATATAACAGAATACACTTCTAGAAACACTATACTTAAATTTGATTTTGTATTCAGGATACACATTCTTAAACGCCATTGCGATTAAGTATCTTAATGATGATTCATAGATATGAACTGCTTCTGTATTATCTAATGTTAAAAACTCTACAGTTGCATCATATCCAAACATATAACTTAACTCTCGCAAACGATTATTTACAAGTGCTACAGGATATTTTGTTTCCCCTTCGTTTAATAACTCACTAACACGAATATGCTCATAAAATTGACTCTCTTTGTTGTCTAATTTGATTGTAAACATGGTGACTCCTCCTTTCGTGTAGGACCTTATATTTTATTATAAATTAAAAAAAATGTAAAGGCTTTTAAAATTTCCTTTGTTTTCTCTATTTTATCATATATAATACCTCTTGTATCGAGGTGATTTACATGAATAGAAACTTAGCAAGAGTCGTATTACTGGTTGCTGGACTCATTTGGGGAGCGGGATTTGTAGTAAACAAATCTATATTAGATAGCGGATGGAGTGATTCACAACTACTCTTTGTTCGTTTTTTTACTGCAACAATTGCAATATTTATAATATATAGAAAAAAAATTGTAAGAATGGTATCAGCAAGTTCTCTAGAAATGAGAGAACGTAGGGAACTTAGAAGTAGTCAGAAAAAATTAAAGCCAATTAAAGAGGAAATACACACATATACTATAATATGGGGATTGATTTTAGGGGTATTTTTATATTTAGGCTTCTATTTTCAAACGTTGGGATTATACCATACGTCTCCACAAAATAATTCATTAATAACTGCAAGTTATATAATTCTTATTCCAATCATTGTATTAGTGTTTGAGAAAAAAGCAGTACATATGAAAACTTTAGTAGCTGGTGCAATCACTATTTTTGGAATTTCATTTATTAATGTTAATCTTCAAACATTATCAATAACCTTTAATTTTGGTGATCAAATGACCTTTATTGGAGCAATTTTCTGGGCAATACATTTATATATTCTTGGTAAGAAAACAAAGCAAGTAGATTTATTTGTTTTAATGGCATTTCAATTACTGGTATTTAGTATCATTGCATTTCCAGTTATGATGCTTACTAGTGGATTGCCACCTGTAGATTTCACTAGTGTATCGTCACTGATTACACTTGGATCTGCAATTCTTATTGGGTTTTTCGCATCATTTGTAGCATTCTTATTTCAAAGTATTGGCCAAAAGAATACAAATGAAGCAGAAGCAGCGATATTGATCGCAAGTGAAAGTTTATTTGGTCCTATATTTGGGATGATATTTTATCCGGATGGACGCTTTTTGAACCTGGTTATTGGAATTGTGCTCGTATTTATCGGTATAGTTCTAAGCGAACTGGAAGAACATCATGTAAACTTAATTAAACGAAAAGTAAAAGGAAAAAAGTAAAAGTGTCATAATTTGACACTTTTTTTATTTAGTTATATAATCGTAATTGTAGGTGTGAGAGAGAGAGAACACAATAGATGGAAAAGAAAACATATGTGAAACGTTATCCAAGAGATAGACGAGAATTTAGAGATGAGAGACCTCATGGTCGCGGAGACAAAAAAGAGTTTCGAGAAGAACGACCTAATGAAAAAACAGAACGACGTGAGAGACACGGTCAAATAGAACGTGATGATTTAAGAAGACCACAAAGATCTGAACGTCCAGGTAGGGCTGAAAATCCTAGGATGTATCAGAAACACTTTAGAAGACCAAAACGTATTCAAAAAACTAAGATGTTTACATCAAAGAAAGATTTAGTTGAGTACGTAAACAGTATCGGAGATGAAGGTCATAAGATTGATGTTTATAAAATTGAGGATGAGTTATACAAAGTTGTAATTATCGAGCAAGTTCATTCATCAAAATCCGAGCATGTAGAAGTAGAAATTGATCAAGATATAACTGATGAACTTGATGTAGAAGACGAAGAGAAATAGTTTAAAATAATACACCTACAAAAATAAAGGAGCTAATTTTAGCTCCTTTTCTTAATTGCTACCCCATATTAACTCTGCAAACTCAGGATAATCTATAAATGGATTTCTATTACCTTGATATCCAAAAATAAGACTATTTCTATTGCGTTCAAAATCATCAACTGGATCTTGTAAATGCCACTGTAATAAAATACTTAATGATCCTATTGTTGGAGCATTACCATTTAACTCATCTATTAATTCTAAATCAATTTCACCATTGTCACCTTCATAACGAACTGCCATATAAAATAACATACGAGCGACATCGCCTTTAACTTCATCACGAGGTTCAAATGAATCAGAATCCATAAAGCAATCAGTGGTACCTTGGACTTTGCTACCACCTTCATCAAACTCCTTGTTACCTCTCTTACTGTTCACACCTGGATCAGCAGGACGTAAATGGTGTAAGTCATTGTGTTCTGCGTCACCCTCACTCATGTCACCTAGACTTCTAGGCCATACGTGTTCCCGATTCCAACTTGAACCATAATCCCATGAACTATCAATACTATCTCCTGTATAGAGAAGTATAATGTTGTCTGGATTGTTAGGGTCTTCATCAGTATTCTGTAACGCTTGTCTTAATTCACCATAAGAGAGTTCTTTGTGATTGTCTATTAAATAATATAGAAATGTTTTAAGAGCGTCACCAGATAGTCCTTCAACGCCTTTATAATATTCACTATAGTCAACGTTGTTTTCAGATTTCAATATCGTAATGTCGAATTCCTTTAATATCATACGACCCTCATAAGTTAAATATGCTGTTAATTTGATGTCTTTATCTGTTGAACCTTGTATGGTTTTAAAGCCAGAAGTAAGGGTGTAATCAATATTTGACTCCCAAGTAATACTCACTCCATCCACAAGTATAGGAAGTTGGATTGATTCAACTTCTGAGTCAATATCCAAAGTCTCTCTTACAGATTCTAATACGTCAGTTTCAGATGTATTATTGCAAGCGGTCAGTGTGAATAATAAAACGAATGTTACTGTTAAAATTAATTTTTTCATTGTTGTCACTCCTCATTGTAATAACAGTATATTTTACAGGAAAATGTACTGTTGTACAAGACTATTTATAACTTTAATTTTCATTAAATTGCCTTTGTAAATATTATGTGTTGAGGACTTCAATGTAATGTGAAAAATAGTAGTAAGTTTACTCCTTTATCTTGCATTTAGAATTCTGAATGGAGTACATTACAAAAACGAAACCTAGCACAACAAATCCTAATGCTGCTAGTTTCCAAAGTAAGTTTCCATTAGGAAGAACTAACGGTGTAAATGCAATTCCGACTGCGCTTAAAAATGCAACAACACACGAAGTACAACCGAATGTTAATAAACCAAAAATAAAGGTCAGAAATGGTATTGCGTTACTCCCCTTTGGTTCAACTTTAGTAATCTTATAGTTTATAATACTAAATCCAACCATAATGGAAGACAAAACTGCAATTAATATATTTACGAAAATATGCGAAATTGTTACTAAAAAACCGAAGTTAATCGTCATTACCTGATAGTTTGTGTTCCCTTCAAAATCAAGAAAAACGTATAATGCTAGGAATAAGAAAAATAGAGAAATCATCATTATTACGTTGTTTTTTGACTTTGCCTGGGTTCTAATAATTGTAAGCATTGCTATCACCTCTAAATAATCATATCAAATAAGTTTCATAAAATGAAATAATTGACTTTATTTATTGAAATTCATAATGTATAATGCGGGTGAAGAGGTGATGTTAATGTCCCTGAAATTAAAAAGTCTACGACAACTAGTATCGCTATTTAGTGGTTTCTTATTCCTGATTATTGGACTGTACTTAACAAAACAATCCTCACTTGGAATGAATAGCTGGAGTGTATTTCATGATGGAGTATCTGGCCAGTTTTCATGGATGACATTTGGAATTGCATCCTTGATTATTGGTATCATAATACTAACTGTTTCTATGATTTTTCTTAAGACAAAAATAGGAATCGGAACGATTCTTAACATTGCGATCATTGGACCCTGTATTGATTTCCTTGAGTGGATTTATACTTTTGAAGATATACCTAGGTCTGAAATGATTATGCTATTACTAATTGGAATACTACTGACGACTTTTGGACGAAGTTTGTATATATCCGCAAGACTTGGTCCTGGTCCAAGAGATGGATTATTCGTAGGAATCGCCGCAGTGTTTAAAATCAAAGTTAAGTACGTAAAGATTACAATCGAGTTTCTTGTGCTATTTATTGGTGTTTTGCTTGGTGGTCTTTACGGTATAGGTACAGTTGTTGCGATAGTCTCATCGGGTTACTTAGTTCAATTCTTCTTCAAAATATTGAAATACGAGCCAAAAGAATCAATTCAAATAGTAAATCAATATGAATAATAAGATTTCTTTATAAAAGAAATCTTTTTTTATGAAAATTTTTCATAACATCTAATGAAAACAATGTAAATCAAAACATTTTTAATTAGTATACTAACCATATTTGCAATTATAGGCTTTGTTAAGACGATAAGTGCTAAACTGTGCGACGGTACGATTGATTCGTATACAAAATTGTACTTGTTAGTACGTATAGAAACTAGTATAATTGTTAATGGTGATATTATATGAGTATTATTAATCAGTTTAATAATAGGCTAAATGAGAGCTTAAAAACGAATAGAGATAAGAGTGATTCTTTTAGAAACTATGTTGATGTTGTGTTGAAATCTACAATGCAAAAAAATAGTGATTTTAAGCAAGCTTTGATAATAGGTGCAGGGAAAATGCAGGATTTCTCCCTGTCTTTTTTTACGAGATATTTTGAAAGGGTTTACACTACCGATGTTGATTTATCGACGATGCAGAATAGTTATGAGTTTTTAGAGTTACCAAGAAGACAAAGACCGAAAGTTATTTTAGAGGAAGTGGAGTATACAGGGTTTGATAGTATTAACTTTTTTGAGGATTTTAGGGAGAAGGTCTATTTAATAAAAACATTTGAGGAGATTGATTCTTTTCTATCCGAAAAACTTTCAAAACTACATCAATACGAGTTTTATAGTGATAAGTTTGGGAAGATGGATTTTATTTATGTATCACCAATTTATACACAATTAATCTATAACCAGATTTTACTTGAGTGCTCGCTTTTAAGAGAAGCAGGGTATCCTGAGAATCTGCTTAAGTACATAGAGAATGTGATGTTAGATGAAATGGTTTTAGTTATTGATCGATTCAATAGCAATATTGCTCATCTACTAAGCGTTGATGGGACGCTGTTTGTTTTAAGTGATATTTTTGAAGTGAATGTGGGAAGTTCATTTTGTAGAAGAGTTACTTCTAGTATCAACAATAGAGATATCATGGATGAAATTTATGAGCAATACAAGGAGGAGTATGGAATGGGACTTGGGGATTTTGGGTTGTTCAATCTTGATGAAAAAGTAAGTGAGGTCACATATAAGTGGTTTATATGGCCTATGAAGGAAGACACGAACTTGATTGTTAAGTTAAAGATATACAAAAAGAGTAATTTACATAAGGAGGTAGTTTAATGAAGTATGTTACAACGTTTCTTGTTTTGTTTCTTGTTTATATTCTCTTAGCAGGATTTGTAGTTCAAGAAGTAATTGTAGGAGCAGTAGTGAGTCTTGTGTTAACTTTGATTATTGCAAAGTATGTTGATTATAAGATTGATGCGATGTTTCCTATTAAGTTAGTTAAGTTTTTGTTTGTTTATATGTTTGTATTTGTTTGGCATTTAATCTTAGCGAATATTGATGTAGCTAGAAGAGTTCTTAGTCCAAAAATACCACTTAAGCCTGGGATCGTAGAAGTGAAAACAAATTTAGAAGGTGATTTTGGTAAATTGACATTGGCTAATTCAATTACGTTAACTCCAGGAACACTAAGTATGGATATCCATGAAGATAAACTTTATGTTCATACTGTAGAAGTGAAAGGTGAAGACAAAGATGAAAAAGCGAAAAATATTAAAGAGCCTTTTGAAAAAATCTTAGGAGGAATCTTCAAATGATGTTAGATATTATTGTGTTCGCCCTTTTAGGATTAGGGATTATATTTGCAGTTATTAGACTAATTAAAGGTCCAACAATCGCAAATAGAATTGTGTCATTAGATACTTTAAATATTATTGTTATTGGTGTTATTGCCTTTTTAGCACTTCAGTTTGAAAATTCATTATATCTTGATATCGCAATTGTTTATGCTATTTTAGCGTTTTTAGAAACAATTGTATTTGCTAGATACTTGGAGGGTAAAAATGGAAATAGTTAGTTATGTGTTTATGATAATCGGAGGATTATTTTATCTATTAGGTGGATTAGGTATTTTGAGAATGCCTGATGTGTTCAACCGTATCCAAGCTGGAACAAAAGCGACAACTCTTGGTGCTTTTAGTTTGCTAATTGGAGTTGGAATCAGTCATCCAGAATGGTTTTTAAAAATTGGATTGATTATTGTGTTTATTGCCTTGTCAAATCCTATTGGTAGTAGTGTGCTTGCAAGAGCTGCATACAAAAGTGAACCACTACCTTCAAACTTAGTACAAGATGATTTGAAAGATGCATTTGGAGGTGAACAAGATGAGTAATATTGTTGATTATGTTATAGATATGACTTTGATTGATTACTTAAGTTTGTTTGTAAGTGTATTGTTACTTGTTCTTGCATTTCTAGCGATAAACTCAAAGTCTTTGATAAAAAGCGTGATGTTTATCTCAAGTTTGAGTATGTTAAGTGTTATTGCATTTGTCATTTTACGAGCACCAGATGTAGCAGTAACTGAGGCTGTAATTGGGAGTGGACTTGTTACAAGTTTATTTGTCTTTACTCTTCTTGGTGTTAGAAAGGTAGGGAGTGCTTCATGAAAAATTTTATAAGTTTTATAATCACCGTTTTTCTAGGTGTTTTAATTATAATGTCATTAAGTAATAACGACTTATTCCCTAAGTTTGGAGATGTAGATTTGTCAGACCGAATAAGTAGTAGTTTCATTAATAAAGATGTTACAGAGACAAATGACGATGTTATATATGGTGAATCTGAGGATTTAGAAAGTGGGCCAAGTAATATTGTTACATCAATCGTAGCAGATTATAGAAGCTTTGATACATTGGGAGAAGTAACGGTATTGTTTGTGTCATCACTTGGTGTTGCCTTACTATTAGCCGGAGCAAATAAAAGAAGAATGGAACTATCATTTAAACCGAATTTCATGATTCGTGTAGGTAGTCGAGCGTTATTCGGGATTATTTTGATGACGGGTGTATTTATTACAATTCATGGTCATTTAACTCCTGGTGGAGGATTCCCTGGTGGAACAATGATCGCAAGTAGTATTTTGCTTTTATACCTTGCAGACGATCAGTTTAGAACAAAAGTTAAGAGTTTCAAAGTACTTGAAAGTGTTATGGGAAGTCTATATGTAATTATCGGTTTAGTTGGATTATTTGCATTTGATTACTTCCTAGTAAACTTCTTAAATAATGGAATTATTGGAGATTTATTTAGTTCTGGGATTATCCCAATTATTTATGTCCTAATCGGATTAAAAGTTGGTAGCGAGATTTCGGGTATTATTGATAATTTCCTAACAGAGGAGGGTGTGTAAGATGTTACAGTATGCAAGTATCTTCCTTATGATGTTAGGGTTGTATGGAATTTTAAGAAATAGAAATGTAATTAAGATAGTCATATCTTTAAATGTGTTAGAGATTGGATTAAATATTTTTATTATTAGTGTTGGATATGTTACGGGTGGAGTTGCACCAATTTATACATTAGTAAACAACACAAATGATGTAAACTTTGTTGATCCATTACCACAAGCATTGGTACTTACAGCGATTGTTATAGGTGTAGGAACTACAGCTTTAGGATTAGCATTAGCGAAAAGAATGTACGATAAACATGGGACATTCAATCTAGATGAAATGGGGGAAAAATAATGAGTGTTGTTTTATTGATTAGTATTCCCTTATTAGCAGCGTTTTTAAGTATTCTTAATAAAAAGATTGCACCGTATTTACTACTGGGTGTTTCTACTGCGATATTGGTACTTTTAGGATTTGATTTCATTCAGGTTCAAACGGTAACAATTGGTGGATTTGCTGCACCTTATGGGATTAGCTTAATATTAGATAGTTATAGTCTTGTTGGAATATATGTTGTTAATGCATTGTTCTTTTTAATCACTGTAGTGACATTTAGAAAATACAGTAAAATGGCGTCAATACTATTGGTCGCTTTAGCAGGATTAAATGGATTACTGTTAACTGGAGATTTGTTTAACTTGTTTGTGTTTATTGAAGTTAGTGCGATTGCAGCATATCTTATAACAACTACCAATAAAAAACCTGTTGCTACGTTTAATTACTTAGTGTTAGGAACTGTTGGAAGTAGTTTGTACTTATTTGGATTAATCATCCTGTATGCAATGTTTGGAACATTAAATATGAATGATTTAAGTATTGCAATTGAATCAAGTGGAGCTTCTAGTGTTCAAGTAGCATTACCATTTATGTTGATGTTTATTGGATTTGGAGTTGAAGCTAAATTATTACCATTTAATTCATGGGTTAAAGGTATTTTAGGAAGTTCTAATACTTTAAGTGGTCCGATGATTGCAAGCGTATATGGAACAGCAATTGGAATTGTATTTGGTCGATTATTAAATACCGTGTTTGTGTTTAGTGATGAACTGATCCTGATTGTTTCAGTTGTATTGATTTTTAGTATTGTTGCAGGTGAAGCAATGGCATATGCAAGTTCGAAACTACGTGAAGTACTATTGTTTAGTACGATTGCACAAGCTGCAATTGTTATAATGCTGTTTGCGTTAGGATTTATGTGGCTTGGATTAGTTTTAGCTGTAGTGAACGGTTTAAGTAAGTTGGTGTTGTTCTTGGTTGTAAATACTATGGTAGATGAAACATCGACTGATGAGATAGATCACTTAAGAGGAGTTTTCTCAACAAATAGACTAGTAGGTAGTGCATTTACAGTTACATCTTTAAGTGTATTAGGATTACCATTATTTGTTGGATTTATAGTAAAAATGAATGTGTTAATGACATTGGTAAACAATGATCACTTAGTATTTGTTATTGCGATATTATTAAGTAGTGTTGTTGAAGGTGTTTACTTTGTAAAAATATTAGTGAAATTATGGTTTGAGAAGGGTACAGTTACACAAGTGAAATTCAATGCTGTAACAAAATACATTGTGGTTGTTATTGCCTTAGTACTTCTTGTGTTTGGTATTTATTTTGAGCCATTACGTGATGCATTAAGTCACTATGTTGATTTCACGATTGGAGGGATCATCTAATGGCTAGTTTAGAGTTAGTTTTACTGATTGTTATCGCTTCGTCGATCCTTGCATATTTTGGAGGGAAGTTACATAGACTTCTTGGTACAGCAATAACAATACTTGCAAGTGGATTTGCATTTGTAAGCATCGCATATTATGGGTTTAATGGTTCTTTGGATATTACTTCAGAACTTCTACCTTTAGTAACATATGATGTAACATATTTAGGTTTATATTTTGGGATAATCGTAACATTTGTATTCTTTATGGTTTCATTCTTTAATCCGTATTTCATAAATAAATACAAGTATCCTGCGGTTTACTCAATGTTATATTTATTGAGTCTCTCAGGTGTAATTGGAGTATTCTTTACCAACAACTTCATGACTTTGTTCTTTTTCTTTGAGTTAGTTGTATGGTCGAGTTTATTACTGATACCTTTAGGGAAAAGTAAAAAAGCGGCTTCATGGTACTATGGTTTTAGTGCTTTCGGAAGTTTCGCCTTATTATTGGCAATTTTAATTATGAGTAGTAGTAATAACGGAAGTTTTGAAATTACAAGTTCATTAGCTGCTGTAACTGGTTCTAATAGAACATTTGTATTCATTCTTATAATGATTGCTGGTTTCGCAAAATTAGGAGCATTTCCACTTCATATATGGTTGCCAAAAGTGCTTACTCATTCTCCAGATCCTATTACATCAGTCTTTAGTGGTGGATTAGAGAAATTGGGAGCGTTTATGGCTGTGTTTGGATTATTAAAGGTCCTACCGCAAGGTGTCTATATTGAAGTTATTGATATTCAGTTAACACATTATATAATTGCGATTTTAGGAGCGTTAACAATAGTGTTTGGTACGTTAATGGCAATTCGTCAAGATGATGCGAAAAAATTACTAGCGTACTCATCAATGAGTAACGGGGGTTATATTCTATTAGCCTTGGCTATTGCAACAGATACTTCAGTTAGTGGGGCATTGTATCATGTGCTTGCCCATGCATTAGCATCGACAGCTGCATTTTTAGCTATTGGAGCTGTGAAACGTCAAACAGGTACTTCGAAAATGAGTGAACTTGGTGGTGTGATTCATAAAATGCCTATTACGTACTTAGTATACTTAATTGCGATTATAAGTATGGCGGGTATTCCACCGATGGGAGGATTCATAAGTAAATGGTTGATCTTCCAAAGTGTAATTAATGAAGGATTTATCTTGCTGGCTATTGCAGCATTCTTCGGTAGCATCGGAAGTTTCTTATATGTATTTAGACCTCTTGCTGCTTTATTCTTAGGACAAGAGATACCTGAAGTTAAAAAGGTTATAAAAGAAGCACCAATATTAATGATGATACCTATGTTAATTTTAAGTTTATTGAATGTATTTACAGGTGTTTATCCGAGAGATATTTTATTGTTCATCAATAATATACTTTCAGAACTAGGAGTTTCTACTTTAGAAATTACAATCTGGACAATAAAAGGGAACAATGGATACTTGAATCCTGCCTTAATTAGTGCAATGTTTGGTGTGGGTGTCTTTGTAAGTTTCTTAATATTTATTGTTCTTAAGAAATCGAAAAAAGTTGATTTAATGGATACGTACACAGCTGGGAACTTTGTGTATACAGAGGAGTTATTACATTATAGTGTAGACTTCTATGCACCATTAGAAAGGATTTATGAGAAGTATATCGATATCATGAAAAACTTCTACAAAAATCTGGCAAATAAAGTTCGTGAATTTGGAATGTTTATTAAGTATTTCTTCTTTACGAATAAACCTGAAATAACAGTCTTCTGGATTGTTGCAGTTATACTATTCTTATTGTGGGGTGAAATCGTATGATTAATGTGTTAATAGGACTCGGTGTTGCCTTGTTTGGATTTGTATTACAAACTGCGATCGGTGGAATAAACCGTAAAATAGTTGCAAGGTTACAAAAAAGAAGAGGACCAAAATGGTATCAAGAGTTCATAGATATATTTAAACTATTATCAAAAAGAGCTGTATCACATGGTTGGATCTTTGACTTTGGTGTCATTATGGCGCTGGGTGGAATTATTGCAACTGCAATGTTTATGCCAATCACAAATAATATTGTAGCATTTGAAAATTTTGACAACTTCTTTATATTTGTCTACTTAATTGCTGTTGGAATGTTAGGTATGGCAATGAGTGCTAGTGGTAGTGGGAACCCACTTGCTAGTATTGGTGTAATGAGAGCTTTAACTACAATGCTTGCATATGAGGTTCCATTTATGATTGTTGTTCTTACAATTATTAATCTTACTGGAACGTCAAGTGTTGGCGATATAGCAGTATTTCAGCAAATGGCTGGGAATAACTGGTTTATGATTGCACTACCAATCGGATTTATCGTAGCTGTCTTAAGTTTGATGGGTATGTTAGGTAAGAAACCTTTTGAAACGTATATTGCTCCAGCTGAAATTGCATCTGGACCAATGGTTGAATATGGTGGAAAACAACTTGGTATGCTGTTTATCATGCATGAAATAACAATATTTATCGAAGTAAGTTTATTTGTGCACTTATTTTTAGGAGGAGCACCTAGTTTGGGAATCTTCTTAATTAAGTATTTTAGTGTTTATACTTTCGTTAATTTAATTAGTAATGTAAATGGTCGTTTCAAAATAGACCAAGTCGTAATATTTTTCTATAAATGGCCATTATTACTCGCAGTTGTACAAGCTGTAATGGCGATTTACTTAAAGTGGGTGATTTAAATGAGTACATGTAAATACGAATCTACAAAATTTACTCCAGTACCAAAAATGAGTAAAGATGAATCAGATAGAAAATGGTGGGAAATCGGAGATTTCTTTAGAAGAAACTCATTATGGATGTTAATGTATTGTACAGGTTGCTGTGCAATAGAATTACCGCCAGCAATGACAAGTGCATACGATATGGAACGTTTAGGTATGGGGCCTATGGCTACGCCTAGACAAGCTGATGTATTACTAGTAACAGGATATTTATCTTTGAAAACATTACGTCGTTTAATCTATACATATGAGCAAATGAGTGAACCAAAATACGTAGTAGGATTTGGTAGTTGTACGATTAATGGTGGAATCTACCATGATTCACACGCAGTAATTAATCAACTAGATCAATATATCCCAGTTGATAGTTATGTAGCGGGTTGTATGCCTAATACTGAAGCTGTAATGAATGGTTTTGTTGACTTGATGGATTTAATTAAAACGAAAAAAGCAGATGGTTGGAAACGATATAAGAAGAATTATGATTGGTACAAAAAGAATCAAATTGATTCACTAGGTACATTGAAAGTAGAGGATGAGTTCCATGACTAATATAGAATATGTGAAAAGTTTAATTGAACCTAGTTTTAACACTCTAAAAACGGAAGTTATCGATACCTACCAAATAAGCTTTGAAGTTAGAAAAGATGATGTACATCAAATTCTAACAAAACTGAAATCACATGGATGGATTCAATTATCGTACTTAAGTGCAATTGATTGGATTGAGGAAAACGAGTTTGAAGTTGTTTATATCTTAATGAACTGGGAACGTGCAATGCACATCCAAATTAGAACTCGAATAGACCGAGAAAACCCTGTGATGAATAGTATTTTACCGATTTTTGAAGGGTGTAAGTACTATGAAAGAGAAGCTCATGAGTTCTTTGGAATAAAGTTTCCTGGAAATCCAGATCATGAAAAGCAATTGATTCTTGAAAATTGGGATGATATGCCACCTTTAAGAAAAGATTTTGACCCAAGAGCTTATAGTGATGCTCATTTCGCAAAAAGAGAGTACACGAAGGATTTTAATGAACATAATGATCAACCAAGTAAACAAGAGAAGAGAAAAGAACGTAAATCATTTATATCAAGGTTAAAAGGAGGTACTAAATAATGAGAAAACTTAAATTGTTTTTAGGACCCCAACATCCTGGGATGCATGGAAATGCATCAATTCATATGTATGTAGATGGAGATATTATCAAACGTTCATACTTATTACCTGGGATGTTACATCGTGGGTTTGAAAAAGGTATGGAAAGACATACTTGGGTAAATAACATTTCTTTAATACCTCGTGTATGTGTTGTTGAACCTGATATCAATGAAATGGCATTCGCCATGGGAGTTGAGAAACTTGCAAAAGTTCAAGTTCCTGAAAGAGCACATTATATCCGTATGATTATTCTTGAACTGGCCCGAATAAGTATTCATTTAATGAGTTATGGTGGATTAGGAAGTCCTACCGGAAACTATACTTTGATGTATCATGCTCATGCTGATAGAAACACTATTCTAAATATTTTTGAGAAAATTACTGGACATAGAATCTATCATCAGTACATAGTACCAGGTGGTGTTCGTAAAGACCTTCCAGTAGGGATTGAAAAAGATATCCATGCATTTTTGGATGATCTTGAAAGTCGCTATACCGAGTATCGCGATTTAGGTATTGAAAACCCAACGATGGTAGCACGTATTAAAGATCATATACTTCTTCCTGAGGAAGTAGTATGGAACTTAGGTGTTACTGGAGTAGGTATGAGATCCGCGGTTAACAAACCATATGATTTAAGAAAAGTTATGCCTTATGCAAGATATGATAAAGTTGACTTTGAAGTTCCGGTAAGTAGCTATAGTGACGCGAGAAGTCGTGTAGATATAAAATTAAAAGAGTTAGTACAATCAATTGGTATTATTCGTCAATGTTTAGAAAAAATGCCAGAAGGTGAAGTACGAGCAAAAATGGCACATGGCCAATCAATGAGATGGACTGTGCCTAAAGGACATGCATATGCATGTGTAGAAAGTTCACGTGGTGAATTTGGTTATTATATGGTTAGTGATGGGAAAAGCGTACATCCTTATCGCGTTGGAGTTAGAGGAGCAAGTTATCCTCAAGGGTTATTAGGAATAGAAAAATATTTACCAGGAACACGTCTAGATGATGCTGCATTATGGGTTGACACAATGGGTGTATGTTCTCCGGAAATAGATAGATAGGAGATAATATTATGGCTGAAAAATATCCAAAAGTTAGTATCTTTAATCCAATTAGATTATGGAAGTATTTATTTAAGAAACCTGTAACCATTCCAATGGAAGATATAATGACAAAGAAAAACGCGGACTATTTAAACAAAAATTCAATAATAAAAAGCAAAAATAGATTACAATCTGAACCTAGAGAAGCGGCGGATAATTTACGTGGTTTCCATACAAATGATTGGGAGGAATGTATTGGTTGCGCAACATGTGAGGATATCTGTCCTACAGAGGCAATCACAATGGTTGAACGTTTAGACATAGATGAGAAAGCTGGAGAGTTGCAACAAAGACCAGTTATTGACTATGGTAGATGCTGTTTCTGTGCTTTATGTGTAGATACTTGTACAACTAGTTCTTTAAAAATGAGTAAGGAATACATTTATGCTAATACTGATCCTGATGCTTTTATCTTTATGCCTGAAGCAAAATGGCAAGGAGAAGAAGTTAAAGAAGGATGGGTAAAAGATGAAACAAGTGACCTTTTAGACCTTAAAAGAGTTGAAATGCCTCATGAGTTAGTAGCTGAAAGAAAAACTGGATTTATTGAAATCGTTCGTGGGTATTCAAAAGAATTTGCTAAAATGGAAGCTGCAAGATGTGTTGAATGTGGTGTTTGTACTAGTAGTTGTCCTGTTCAAATGCATATCCCAGAGTACATTAAATCAATTTGGGAAGACGATATTGAAGGGGCATTAAGACAAATTTATGAAACAAATCCGTTACCAGGTGTATGTGGTCGTGTTTGTACACATAATTGTGAGACATCATGTGCCATTGCTGTACGTGGAGAGGCTATCGCAATTCGTTGGTTAAAAAGATACATTATCGACAGTGCTCCAAATGAAATGTATGAAAAGATTATCTCTGAACCTGTAAGTGAAGTAGTAGAAGGTAAAGTAGCTGTTGTAGGTAGTGGACCAGCAGGTTTAGGTGCTGCATATTACTTAAGAGTAATGGGATATGAAGTAGATGTATATGAGGAAAAAGAACTAACTGGTGGAGTGATGAGATATGGTATTCCAGCATATCGTTTACCAGATTCGGCGATTGATAAAGATATCAACTTTATTAAAAGTATCGGCGTTTCTATTCACACTAATACTCGTGTTGGAAAAGACATCACAATGGAGAATTTAGAGGAGAAATACGACGCAGTATTTCTTGGTACCGGATTCTTCAAACCTAGAAATCTTCCAATCCCTGGATCTGATAACAAAGATGTAATTGGTGCGATGGACTTTTTACCACAAGTACGTGAGTATGAACGAGGTAATCTAAAACTTGAAGACATTGATGTAAAAGAGAGTATTATCGTAATTGGTGGTGGAGATGTAGCGTTTGACGTTGCACGTTCTGCAACTAGATTGCAAATGCTTAAATATGGAAAAAGTGATGTCAAACTTACTTCTCTAGAAGACGAAGACACATTACCAGCAAGTGAAGATGAAGTTATCGAAGGTGCTGAGGAAAATGTTGAGTTCCTATGTGGAAATGGTCCACAAGAGATTATGCTTGATAAAAAAGGAAATGTTAAAGGCTTACGTCTATATAAATGTTTATGCATTTTTGACGAAGAAGGTCACTTTAATCCGAAGTTTGATGAGCAATGTGAGTTAATCATTGAAGGTCAACAAGTATATGTCGCTATAGGACAATCTCCTGATTATGACTACATACCAGAAAGTTTGCAAGATAAAGTTTCTATTCAAAGAGGTAAAATTAAAGCGAATGAGTATGGACAAGTTGAAGATCTTGATTGGCTATTTGTCGGTGGAGATATCTTACGAGGACCAGATTTAATTAGTGGTGTTGCTGATGGTCATCGTTCCGCTCAAGGAATTGATGAGTACCTATATAAAAAGGCAAAAAATAAAAAGAAAAATGAAAATGTGAATCAGATGCGTGAAGCTGTAAAGCAAAACACACCTGGATTTACGCCAAGGCAAAGAGGAATTAAATAAGAAAAAAAGACTCATCCTACTCAGGATGAGTCTTTTTAGTTATTACTATTATTATTGCTTATCAACATATTTAAAGATTTTGTTTTCCCAAGTTCTAATTGTATAAGTGTTTTCTTCCTCTTTAACAATGTACTTTGGTAGTAGTGGTACTTTTCCTAATCCTTTAGGAGCATTCATAATATATGTAGGGATTGCTAAACCTGATGTGTTACCACGTAAAAATTCCATTATTTTTAAACCATCACTTAATTTTGGAATGAAGTGTGTAGTACCTTTTACATATTTAGCATGAAAAATATAATAAGGCCTTACTCGAATAGTAAGTAACTTTTGATTTAGTAAAGTCATCGCAAATGGGGAATCATTAATACCCTTTAATAGTACAGCTTGATTACCAACCGAAATTCCATTGTCAGCCAGTTTCTCACAAGCAGCCTTGCTTTCCTTGGTAATCTCATAAAAGTGGTTAAAATGCGTATTTAGATAGATTGGGTGATACTTCTTTAACATATCTACTAAATCATTTGTGATTCTCATAGGCATCGTGACTGGAGTTCTTGAACCAATACGAATAATTTCTACATGAGGAATAGTGCGTAGTTCCTTAAGTATATATTCAAGATGTCGATCCGGTAGTAATAACGCGTCACCACCCGTAAGTAAGACATCTCGTATTTCAGGATTGTCTCTTATATACTCAATGGATTCATCAATTACAGTTCTATTAGTATGCTTATCAAACTCATCAATCAATCTACGTCTCTGACAATGACGACAATACATAGCACATTGATTTGTTACATTGATAATCAATCTATCAGGATATCTTCTTGTGATACTTCCAGCTGGATTAGTGTGTTCCTCATCCATAGGGTCTAGTTCACCTTCATTGTTAATTAATTCATCAACAGTTGGAACGCTTAATTTTTTAATTGGGTCCTCATCACCGTGTATTAACGCTAAGTAATAAGGGTTAATCGCAAAACGATTCGTCCTCATAATCTCTGAGATACTATTTTGCTCCTCTTTTGGTAAGGAAACAAATAGTGACAATGTAGAAATATCTTTTATACGGTTTTTGATTTGCCAATGCCAATCATTCCAATCTTCATCGGTACCGTTGAAGTGATTCAATAATTCATTCTTTACTTCTAGGTAATTTTTATGTCTCTCACACAAAACATCAACTTGATTAAGTTTAAATTTTAAGTATTCCATTGTTTTAGCTTTTAACTCATTAGCTCTGTTGATTGATTGATTATTAGGATCCATAAGATCACCTCTTCTATATGACCATTATAGCAAAAAATGAATTTTTTTTCAAACGAGCACAAAAAAAGCAGCGGTTGACCGCTACTTATATTCTTGCATAAGTTTTAAATAATAGTTTTTATTCGTCTTGTTTGCCTCAAGCTCTTGAGGTGTGAGTTCTCTTATGATTTTCATTGGGTTTCCAACAACAAGTGTATTTTCAGGAATTATCTTATTTGGTGGAATAACAGCTCCTGCACCAACAAGTGCTCCTTTTTTAATAACTGCTCCATCTAATATAATGCTTCCCATACCTATTAGACAATCATCCTCAATAGTACAAGCATGGATAATTGCACCATGACCAACAGTGACGTTACTCCCGATTGAGGTAGGTAATCCTGTGTTAGTATGAACTACTGCATTGTCTTGGATATTGGTGTTTTCACCAACAAAAATTGGAGCCATGTCCCCTCTTAAACTTGCGTTAAACCAAATGTTTACATTCTTACTTATTGTGATATCTCCACTAAGTACTGCATTCTCAAAAATTTTAGCACTGGGATCAATACTTGGCAATATACTATTATGTTCAATTAATTTCATATACTCTCCTATTTCAGGATTTCTTTAAATACTCTAAAGAAATTCTTATATTTAATTTTATCTATTTCATCTTCAGTATAGCCTAATTTCTCTAGTTCAAGAAATAAATTTCCTGCTTCACCGATATTCATGAACCCATCTACGTGATTACTCGTTACATTCTCATACAAATAATAACATACATCAAATCCAATTCCAACGTGATCAATACCAATAGTTTTTACTGCATAATCAATATGGGCTGCCATATATTCTACCGTTTGATTCTCCTTATTACTAGAAATAAAAGGAGCGATACCACAAATTCCTATAACACCATTTCTTTCCTTGACCATATGAAGTTGTTCATCTGTATAATTACGAATGTGATTACACAAGTGTTTTGTATTTCCATGAGAAATGATAAGGGGTTGTGTTGTGTTTTCAAATATTTCATTGAATGTTCGAGGGTTTGCATGAGCTAAATCAATAATCATTCCAAGTGATTCCATTTCGGCAAGGACTTCTTTACCTAATAACGTTAATCCCTCAGATTCACTTGATAGACCTGAAGCATATTTATTGACTTCATTCCACGTTAAACCGGCATGTCTGACACCTTTACTATATAAATCTCTCAAATGATTGACGTTCTCTAATTGCATTATTCCTTCCATACCAATAAGGACACCTATCTTATCTGAAGGAGTCAATAAATCCTCATAATTTAGGCAAATATGGAAGATGTCGTTATTGTGTTTCAGTTCTTCAAATGCGTTTGAGAAGATTTCTTTGAACTCTGTTTCGTTTTCTGTTTTTGGGTTTGTCCAGTTCACAAATATACTATGTGTAATCCCAGCTTTTTTATAGTAATCTAAGTGACGTACTTTGAAAGAGTTTTTGTTTCCCTTTTTGTTTTGCTCATACATATCCGTTAGGATATCACCGTGTGCATCAAATAACATATTTGAACCTCCTAAAAAACTGAGGAAAACCTCAGTTTATTTTTTGTTGTAAGCTTCTAATCCTTTTTCTAGAATTAGCATAGCGCGTTTCATATCTTCTGTATTAAGTACATAAGCGATACGTGCTTCATCTTTTCCTAGACCTTTTGTTGCATAAAAACCTTCAGCAGGTGCTAACATAATTGTTTCACCATCTAAACTGAATTCTTCAAGCATCCATATTATGAATTTCTCTGCGTCATCTACAGGTAGTTTTACAACTACATAGAATGCCCCAGTAGGTTTTTTACATACAACACCATCAATGTTGCTTAGTGTTTGATAAACGATGTCACGTCTTGACTGATACTCGTTTTTAATTTCTTGAATATACGAGTCAGGTAATGTGTATAGTGCTGCAGCTCCAACTTGTTCTAATGTTGCAACACATAAACGTGCTTGGCATAATTTTAGAACATTCTTCATTAACTCCTTGTTATGTGAACAAATAGCTCCTATTCGTGCCCCGCAAGCACTGTATCTTTTTGAAACAGATTCTATAATTACTAATCGGTCTTCAATTCCTTCAATATTTCCCATTGAAAGTCCTTCTAAACCGTCGAATGACATTCCTCTATACACTTCATCACTTATTATATATAAATCATTTTCTAATGCGATTTCTGCGATCATTTCCATTTCATCTCTTCTTAAAATAGTCCCAGTAGGGTTCCCTGGGTTACTGAAAAGAATCGCTTTTGTTTTCGGTGTGATAAGTTTCACAATCTCTTCTTTACTTGGTAGATGGAATCCTTCACTTGCTTTAGTTGTGATTGGAACTAAGTTTACATTAACTTCTCCTGTGAAACCATTGTAGTTTGTATAGAATGGTTCAGGAATTAAAATTTCGTCTCCTGGATCACACATTGCGATAGTTGAAAAAGTGATTGCCTCACTACCACCATTAGTGATAAGAATATTTTGCTCATCAAAGTGAATATCATCTCTTTTAAAGAAATCTATTATAGCATTAATTAATGCTGGTTCACCTTGACTAAAAGAATACCTAATTACTGATGTGTCAAAGTTATTAATAGCATCCATAAAAACATCAGGTGTCTTAATATCAGGTTGTCCAATATTTAAGTGATATACTTTTTTACCTTCTTTTTTTACTTTTGTAGCAATAGGTACTAATTTACGTACTGGTGATTCTTGCATATTTAAAACTCTCTTTGAAATTTTCATGACTTTACCTCTCTTCTTCAAAAAATCAACTATATTTTAACATTATGATTTCCTAAAAGCAACACAAAAGAAAGGAATATGAAAACTCTTTCACAAACGTTTGAAAGCGAAATGAAATTACGAAATAACATTGCAAATAATTAATGAAAATATTTTCATAAATAAATACGCACAGTTAAAAAAAACGACTAAAGAAAATGGCTATATTAAGCCGTTTTCAATTTAGTTTAAATTTTTTTACTTTTTTTAATGAAAACGCTTGTTTTTAGAATGGATAGTTGTTAAAATGCTTATGTATTTAGAACGATTAGATATTGAAAGGAAAATGTGTATGAATTTAAAATTATTTATTCCAGGACCGGTCGACGTGTTACCGGAAATTTTAGAAAAAATGTCAACAACGCAAATTGCTCATAGAAGCAAAATTGCAACAAATTTACAAAAAGGAATTTCAGAAAAACTACAGAAGTTAATGTATACTGACAATTTAATTATTCTTTCTACTTCAAGTGGTAGTGGTTTAATGGAGATGTCTATTAAATCTTGTACAAAGAAACGTGCAGCAGTATTTAGTGTAGGAGCATTTGGAGATCGTTGGTACAAAATGGCTGTATCAAACAATATTCCTGCAGACAAGTTTAAGTCAGAACCAGGACAACCTACAACTCCTGAAATGGTTGAAGAAGCTTTAAAAACAGGATTGTATGATGTTGTTACAGTTACTCACAATGAAACTTCAAGTGGAATCATGAATCCAGTATATGAAATTGGACAAGTGGTTGCGAAATACCCTGATGTTGTATATTTAGTAGATACAGTATCAAGTTTAGGTGGGGCAAAAGTAGAAGTTGATAAATCAAATATCGACATTTGTTTAGCTTCAACGCAAAAATGTTTAGGACTTCCTCCGGGATTAGCTGTAGCTAGTGTTAGTGAAAAAGCAATTGAACGTGCTGAAAAAGTTGAAAATAGAGGTTTCTATTTTGATTTACTTAATGTTGTTAATCGTGTTAAAAAGGATTATCAATATCCATCAACTCCAACAACACCTCATATGTGGGCGCTAGATTATCAGTTAGACCGAATTATTAATGAAGAAGGTTTAGACAATCGTTTTGATAGACATGCACATTTAGCAAACATCGTTAGGGAGTGGGCTACAAAACACTTCAAACTGTATGCTAAAGAAGGTTATTACTCAAATACAGTAACAACTATTCTTAATACAAAAGGTAACAGTGTAGCAGAACTTAATAAAGAATTAGCAACTAGAGGATATATGATCAGTAATGGATATGGAGATTTAAAAGAAAAAGCATTCCGTATTGCTCATATGGCAGATAGAAAAGAAGCGGACTTATTAGCGTTACTTAAAGAAATCGAAGAAATCTGGAGTCTGTAGGTGATTGTATGTATAAAATTTTAGCAAATGATGGTATTGATAAATCTGCTGAAACAAAATTAGTAGAATTAGGATACAGTGTAGATACAAATCATTATCAAGGGGAAGACCTTGATAAAATGATTCAGGAAGTTGATTGCATAATTGTTAGAAGTGCAACAAAAGTTCGTGAGCCGTTAATTGATAAAGCATTGGAAACAAAGCAATTAAAACTAATTATTAGAGCTGGTGTAGGGATTGATAATATCGATCATGCTTATGCAAAAGAAAAAGGTATTTCAGTTCGTAATACTCCAAACAGTTCTAGTGATGCAGTAGCAGAACTTGCAATTGGACATATGTTTAGTTTAGCAAGACATATTTATATTTCTAACGTAACAATGCGTGAAGGAAAATGGAACAAAAAACAATACAAAGGAATTGAATTAAGTGGTAAAACACTTGGTTTAGTAGGGTTTGGTAGAATTGCTAGAAGCGTAGCTAAAAAAGCAATGGCACTAGGTATGAGCGTTATTTATAACGATATCGCTGGTAAGAGCGAACTTATGCCTGAATGTAGATTCGTTAGCAAAGACGATTTACTAGCTCAAAGTGATTTTATAAGCCTACACATCCCATTTATTAAAGAAGATGGACCTTACTTAAATGAAGAAACGTTCAACAAAATGAAAAAAGGGATGTATATAATTCACACCGCACGTGGTGGAGTCATTAATGAAAATGCACTTCTGAAAGCACTGGATGAAGGAATTGTTGAAAGAGCTGCTCTTGACGTATTCGAAGAAGAGCCTACTAAGAACGAGAGTATATATACTCATGATAAAATCTCTTTAACACCTCACATTGGTGCTTCAACAAAAGAAGCTCAGGCTCGTATTGGGCAAGAGACAATACAAGTAATTTTAGAAAGTTTATCTTAGGAGGATAAGAATGGCTATTGTTAAACCTTTTAAAGCGCTAAGACCTAGAAAAGACTTAGTAGAAAGAGTTGCTTCATTACCTTACGACGTAATGGACAGAAAAGAAGCCAAAAAAATGGCTAAAGGAAACCCTTATAGTTTCCTACATATCGTTAGATCAGAAATCGATTTCCCATCATCAACTGATCCATATGATTTAAAAGTTTATAAAAAAGCTCAAAAGAATTTAAAAGTATTTGAAGATGATGGAATTTTAGTACAAGATGAAACACCAAGAATTTATGTTTACCGTCAAATTATGGATGGTAGAGAGCAAACTGGATTTGTAGCTTGTACAAGTGTTGATGACTATGTAAACAACGTAATTAAAAAACACGAACTTACATTGTTAAGTAAAGAAAGAGATCGTATCAATCACTTTGATAGATGTGATGCTAATACTGCACCAATATTCTTAACTTATCGTGATAATGATCGTTTAAACAAAATTTTAGAAGAGCAAACTCAAAAAGATCCTGAATTTGATATTACTACAGAAGACGGAATCGGACATGTTACTTGGACAATTGAAGATGAAGAAATCATCAAAGAAATCGGAGAATTATTCGGTGGAATTGAAAACTTATATATCGCTGATGGACATCACCGTAGTGCTTCAGCTGTCAAAGTAGCATTAAAACGTCGTGCAGACAATCCAAATTACACAGGAAATGAAGAATTCAATTTCTTTATGAGTGTTATCTTCCCAGAATCTAATTTAAATATTATGCCTTATAACCGCGTAGTACATGATCCAGCCGGATTAACAATTGATGAGTATTTCGCAAAATTAGGAGAAGTATTTGAAATTGAGCCATCAAAAGCTCCATACAAACCAACAGTACGTAACACTTATGGTATGTATGTGAATAAAGAATGGTATAAATTAACTCTTAAAAAAGGTGTTGTAGATAATACAGACGTATTAGAATCAATTGATGCTGCAATTTTAGAGAAATATGTATTGAATGATATCTTAGGAATCAAAGATTTACGTAATTCATCAAGAATTAGTTTTGTTGGTGGAATTAGAGGATTAAAAGGATTAAAAGATAAAACAGATGAATTAGACGGATGCGGATTTAGTATGTATCCTGTTTCAATGAATGAAATTATGGACGTTTCTGATTCAGGTTTAATTATGCCTGCAAAATCTACTTGGTTCGAACCAAAATTACGTTCTGGATTATTCGTTCATAAACTTGAAAGTTACGGAGCTTCTTTAGAAGGTGAAGGAGATGTATCAAGTGAAACAAAAGAATATATCGATCACACTTTAAAAGTAGTAAAACATAAAGACGGACACCAAAATGAATTCGTACAAGCTGTAACAGAAGTACTACATTCATTAGGTCCAGTATTAGAACAACATCCTGAATATATTGATAATAATATTTTAGAAAGAATTGTTGAACCTGAAAGAGCAATTCAATTTAGAGTACCTTGGGTTGATGATGAAGGTAATGTTCAAGTAAACAGAGCATTCCGTGTTCAATTCAATGGAGCTATCGGACCTTACAAAGGTGGATTACGTTTCCATCCATCTGTATACTTAGGATTAATTAAATTCTTAGGATTTGAGCAAATCTTCAAAAACAGTTTAACTGGACTTCCTATTGGTGGAGGTAAAGGTGGTTCTGACTTCAATCCTCTAGGTAAATCAGATGAAGAAATTAGACGTTTCTGTGTTAGTTTCATGACAGAGTTATATCGTCATATCGGACCTGACGTAGATGTACCAGCTGGTGACATCGGTGTTGGTGGTCGTGAAATCGGATACTTATATGGACAATATAGAAGAATTCGTGGTGCATTCGAAAATGGTGTGTTAACTGGTAAAGGTTTAGATTATGGTGGATCTTTAATTAGACCTGAAGCTACAGGTTATGGTGCAACATATTTCGCGCAACAAATGTTAAAACATGACGACTTAGACTTCAAAAACAAAACAGTTGCAGTATCAGGATTTGGTAACGTAGCTTGGGGTGTTTGTAAAAAAGTAAGAGACTTAGGTGGTAAAGTTGTAACATTAAGTGGACCAGAGGGTTATGTTTATGATCCAGATGGTATCATTACTCAAGAAAAAATTGACTTCATGATTCAAATGCGTTCAAACACAAATGGTAAAATCCAAGATTACGCTGATCGTTTCGGTGTAGAATTCTTCCCTGGTAAAAAACCTTGGGAAAGAAAAGTAGATATTATTATGCCTTGTGCGACACAAAATGAAATTCATCCAGCAGATGCTGAAATGATTATCAAAAATGAAGTTAAATATATCGTTGAAGGTGCAAACATGCCTACAACTAATGAAGCAGTTGCTTTATTACAAGCATCTGGTGTAATCATTGGTCCTGGTAAAGCTGCAAATGCTGGTGGAGTTGCAACTTCAGCACTAGAAATGTCACAAAACTCACAACGTATTCATTGGACTGCTGAAGAAGTAGATGCAAAATTACGTGGTATTATGAAAAACATCTATAACTCTTGTGTAAGAGCAAGTACTCGTTATGGATTTGGATATGACTTAATCGCCGGAGCAAATATTGCCGGATTTACTAAAGTAGCAGACGCAATGATTGCCCAAGGTAAATATTAGTACTGTAACCAGAAAAGGAGTGATTTTATGGGATACGCATTAAAAGAAACAAAATACAGATATAGAGCTTGGACACAAGACGGTAAATGGGACGGAGGAGCCTTAACAGAAGATGTAAATATTACAATTCATGAAGGTTCAAATGTTTTCCATTACGGTCAAGCAATATTCGAAGGTTTGAAAGCTTATAGACATCAAGATGGTAAAATCTACTTATTCAGACCAGACATGAACTTCGAAAGAATCAACGAAGGAATGGAGAGAATTGTTGCACCAAAAATTCCAAGAGAACTGTTCTATGATGCAATTACAGAAGTAGCCAAAGCAAACAGAGATGACATTCCTGAGTATGGGAAGGGACAATCATTATACTTAAGACCATTTGTCATTGGACAAGGAATGAACTTAGGTGTAAAACCATCAACAGATTATTTATTTAGCGTTTTCTGCGCACCTGTTGGTACATATTTTGCAGGAGGATTACAATCATTAGATTTTATTACAACACAATATGACCGTGCAGCTGGTAATGGTATGGGAAAAGTGAAATTCGCAGGAAACTACGGAGCATCACTATATCCACGTCAATTAGCAAAAGATGCAGGTTATGCAGGAGTGATATATCTAGATCCTCAAACTCATTCAAAAATTGATGAAGTAGGAGCTGCAAACTTCTTTGCTGTAACACATGACAATGTTCTTGTTACACCTAAATCACCTACTATTCTAGAAAGTATTACAAGACGTTCAATTATGTACTTAGCAGAACACTATCTAGGAATGAAAGTAGAAGAACGTGAATGTTTCATCGATAAAATCGGTGAGTTCAAAGAAGCAGGAGCTTGTGGAACTGCAGCAATTATCACACCAATCAGATCAATTACTCACAATGGTAATGTACATCAATTTGGTGATGGAACTGTTGGACCTACAATCAAAAAGCTATATGATTTACTAGTAGGAATCTATTATGGTGATATTGAAGCACCTGAAGGATGGTTACAAGAACTAGTAATCGACTAAATGTAATTTTAAAAACATCACTTTATAAGTGATGTTTTTTTAATATTTATGAACACTTTCGTAATTGTAAACATAAAAAAAAGCCCTTTAATTTAAGGGCTTTCTCAATAAGTTATAACTACATACAAGCTTTGATTTTTTTAGCTAAACCTCGTAATTTCTTTTTCGGTACACTACATAAGGCAATACGTAGTCCCCCATCAACTTCTACAGTGAAAATATTACTTTCTTGCAGGCGAAGATTTAATGCTTCTTTTTCCTTATCATCTTGAACTTTTAGAGTTGCAAAGAAACCTTCTTTAAATGGATATAAATCAATATTCTCGTGATCACATTCCTCAATAAATATCTTCGAACGTTCTTTAAGTAACTCAATATAATATTGCTTTTCATTAATAAAGTTAGTGTATAATGTTTCATCATTGTTAATCATTGCAAACAATTCCATTACACTATTATTACAAGTCGACCAAATACTTCGAGCACTATAAATAGACGCATCCTTGTATTTTTGAAGTTCTTCTTTATTACTAGTGATAACAACACTTGCACCAACACGCGCTCCATAAGCTGTGAACGTTTTTGATAAGCTAAATGCAATAACAACCATAACGTTACTATTCAATGTTTTATATTTAATAAAATGATCTTTCCAAGTAGGATTTACTGAATAATCCACGTATGCAATATCGTTAATTATAACTACAGGACCTCTATTAGATAGTTCATTAACAAACTTAAGAACTTGATCCCATTCTAGAGGACTCATGGTATAACCAGTAGGATTATGACAAGGGTCATTTATGATTGCCAAAACTTTACCTTGTTCATCCATTACTCTTGTCAATGTAGCCTTGAAGTCAGCGATATCAAAACCACCATCTTTAAATAGATTATAACTTGTTAAGTTTAACTCAAACTCGTTTGCCATTGTTTTATATGGACCCCAACCTTGAGAAGGTTTTATCAAAGTTTCTCCAGGGTTTAAAACGTTGTGCATAGTAACACTAACGGCACCTGCTCCACCAGGAGATACAATGATTTCAGCAGGCATTTCAACCTCGCCAAATAACCATTTATATACTGCATCACGATATAAAGGATTCCCTTGAATACTTCTAGCATATCGTCCTTTTTCAATTTTGTCTAACTTGTCATATGGGTTCCATACGCTATCATAAGCAACGAATACACCATCTTCATCAAATAGGGTACCTAGCGTTGCATCAACGACAGAATCATCACCATATTTTTCTTTAGCTTCACGAGCTTTTACAGCTGCTTTAAAAACTTTATCTACCATTTTTTTACCATCACTATGGTTGTTAAGGAAAGCCATTTTATTCACCTCGAATATTTATAGTTTTACACAAAATAATTATAACATTTTCTGCGATTAATACCTACAAAAAATTACTCAAAAATTGAAAAAAAATTACAATTAATTTCCTTGTAAAATAAGAAATTATAATAGTGTTTTTTAAACATATATGAATATGTTAAAATAAAAGTAGAGGTGATAAAATGATTGATATTTTAAGTAGTTTATTGAAAACTAAATTTAATTATGAACTTGAGGATTATGCAATATATGAAATACAAAACGGAAAGAACAATATAAGACTAATCTCCATTGTTTTATTTGTAGTAACACTTTTGCTGTATGGATTAAATGTTTTAGAAGTTTTTGAGAACTTCATGTCTTTAGTTATGGTTATAGGATCATTTGCATTGTTCATCTTGATACCTTTTGTCTTCATTAAGTCAAAGTATGATGCTATAATTGTAACTCCAAAATACATTATTCAGAGAGTGACGAAAAGTGATTTTGTTGTGATTGAGTTTGACGCAATTACAGGATTTAAAATAGCTGATGATGGAATTATCATAAGAGAAAATAGTAACAAAATTGTATTATGTACGAATTTGTTCCAAGAAGAAGTAGAGCCAATTATTGAAATACTTGAGGCAAAAGGAAAAACTTTTGATAAGAAAAAAGATTACATGATTCGAAAGATTGATATTATTATTCAAGACAACAAAGTTTCTATTGAGGACATTGAAGAGGTTACAGAATCAGACAAGATTTATATGGAATACCATGAGGACTTCCCACACTTAACACCAGGATTTATTAATGAAATTATGTTTAGAAATTCAGAGGTTGAGGATGTATTATATAGTTCGGGTAATGTATTCCTATATTTAAATACTTTAGAAGTAAAAGGTGGACACCCAGAGAATACAACTTTTGATAATTTGAAGGCAAATGATTGCATTGTAGTTTTTGAGAAGATGAAGTTCAACAAGTTTTATAAAGAGAACTTAAATGATAAGGCAAAACCAAAAACGGATCTCTCACTTGATACTGAGGAGGCATCTGAACTTCTGAATAACGCAGTAATTCATGAATGGAAGAACAGTGATAGAAAAATGAGAATGTCTTTTGCATCAGGAGTTTATATGTTACATGCGGACTTTACTTATGATGAAGTGGTAATAGGTTGGAAAGAAGCGAAATAGGTGATTATTCACCTATTTTTTTTGTTTTTATCAAATATGTTCAAGAAAACTCCCTCTTCAAGGATATTGATAATGTCGTAAGTGGGGGATGAATTGAACGTGGTGTTTGGAGTAAAACATTAAGTTCCTTTTTTCTCTAATTTTTTCAACAAGGATTGATAGGAAGAAACAGTGTAATATGGTATAATTAGGTATAGGTATTACCATATGAAAGGACTGTATATAATGGAATTTGATAATAATAATCATTCAGTGTTCAAACTATATTATCATTTAATTATAGTAACCAAGTATAGACGAAAAGTATTAGATGATGAGATATTAAGGTTCATGAAAAGGAAGTTTGATAATATATCATATAATTATAATATTCAATTGAAAACTATGAATCATGATAGTGATCATGTTCATATACTATTTCGTGCTCATCCAAATAGTGATTTATCGAAATTTATAAATGCATACAAGAGTTCAACATCAAGAACAATAAAAAAAGAGTTTCCAAGAGTGACAGAACAACTTTGGAAATCAATGTTTTGGACAAAGAGTTATTGTTTATTAACATCGGGAGGAGTAACTACAGAAGTTATAAGGAGTTACATAGAAACCCAAACGACAAAATAGGAGTGGGAGGTAATTTAAGTGAAGTTAAACAGAGGATACAAAGTGAGAATATATCCAGGTTATGTTCAACAAGAGTTAATGAATAAAACCTTTGGATGTGTAAGATTAGTATGGAATTATTCATTAATGGAAAAAGAATATATCTATGAACTATTTAAAGATAACCTTGATTTACTTAAATCACATACATATCTAACACCAGCAAAGTGGAAGATAATGTTTCCGTTCTTAAAAGAAGTAGATTCTCAAAGTTTAGCTACAGTCCAACAAGAACTATTAATATCATTTAAGAATTTCTGTAAAGGAACACATAACTATCCAAGATATAAAAGTAAAAAGAAGAATAGAATGAGTTATACGACTCACACTACTAATAACAATATCAGAATTAAAGAGAACTTAATCAAACTGCCTAAAATCGGATGGGTAAAGTTAAAGAAGCAAAGAAAAAGATTACCTGAAGCTTCAATTATCAAAGCCGCAACGATCAGTAAAACACCAACCGGTAAATACTTTATATCACTGCGACTCGAGTATGAACAGGATATTAAACAGATAGATAATAAAGTTTTAAGATCAATAGGATTAGATTTTTCTTTAAGTAGCTTTTACATAGATAGTGAAGGTAAGAAAGCCAATTACCCCTATTATCTACATAACTCCTTAAAGAAACTAGCTAAACTACAAAGAAAACTATCAAAAAAAGTTAAAGGTAGTAATAGTTATCTACGACAAAAACTAATAATATCTAAATTACATGAAAAAATCACTAATCAAAGAAAAGATTTTCTTCATAAACAAAGCAGATATTTAGTAGATAACTATGACATTATTACAACTGAAACACTTGATTTAGAAGCTATGCTTCAAAATAAGTATTTTAGTAAAAAAGTAATAGACATCAGTTACAACAGATTCTTATCGTATCTAAAGTACAAATGTGAGGAAACAGGTAAGGTGTTTCATCAAGTTGATAAATACTATGCATCTAGTAAAACCTGTAGTAACTGTGGTAAAAAGAAAAAGACACTACCTCTTTCACAACGAACATATTCGTGTGAATGTGGTAATGTCATTAATCGAGATTTAAACGCTGCGATTAATCTCGCAGTTGAAGGTATGAAATCATACCTAATAAACTTACTAGAGGATCGAACAACCTCGTTAGCGTGGTAATCTTGCGAGCGTTAGCTCGCATAACCCATGAAGCCCCTTCTTCAAATTGAGTATCAATTAAGTGGGGGAGTGTTCACGTAA
>CBFCWH010000002.1:0-358787 GCA_965601585.1 uncultured bacterium | reverse complement strand
TTGCATCTATATTTCAAGTGAAACCCTCAGAAATAATCACAATAGTATTTGAAAAGGCCTAAAGATAGGCCTTTTTTTATTCGCATAAAGGTTTGTTAAGTTTTTGTAAATAGGAGTATTACACTTGATTTTATTATAGATAATGTATAGTATATAGACGGTTATCAATATAGATGAGTATCGATATAGGAGTGGTGATATGAAAAAATACGCTGAGTTATTTAAAGTTCTCTCCGATGAGAACAGGATTAAGATTATCCAATTACTCGTAAAGGGTGAATCATGTAGTTGTGAGTTAATTAGTGATTTACCGATATCTCAACCAACACTTTCTTACCACTTGAAAGTTTTGTCAGAGTACGGATTGATTGTAAGTGAAAAAGAGGGAAATCGAATTAATCACACAGTGAATAAGGACAAATTATTGGAGTTATCAAGTTTTGTATCTGAGTTAACTGTTTGTGATGGATTTGTATGTGAGAAATAGAATAATATGGAGGATCATTGTATGAAAAAAATTGTAGCATTTGTATGTGTTCATAATAGTTGTCGTTCTATTATGGCAGAAGGTTGGGCAAAAGAATTAGGTAGTGATGTGTTAGAAGTATATTCTGCTGGAACAGAAGAATATCCGGCACCAAAACCTATGGCTATGGAAGTGATGACTGATGCAGGAGTGGATATGTCTCATGCATCAAGTAAACTATTATCTGATATCCCAGGGGAACTAGATATATTGGTTACAATGGGTTGTGGTGTAGAGTGTCCTTATGTTCCTACAAAACATAGAGAAGACTGGGGTCTTGATGATCCATCAGGAGGACCTAAAGACGGATTTGAAAACACCAGAGATATTATTAAAAAGAAAGTTATTGAATTGATAGAAAGAGTAAAACGTGGTGAGTTATAATGCAGGAAAAACGAAGCATTTCATTTTTTGATAAATATTTAACTGTATGGGTAATTCTTTGTATGGTTGCTGGGGTATTAATTGGAGTATATTTACCAGTAATACCTGATTTCTTAAATAAGTTTGAATACAGCAATGTATCAATACCAATTGCTGTTCTGATTTGGTTAATGATTTATCCGATGATGATGAAAGTAGATTTTAATAGTATAAAAAAAGTGAAGGAAAATCCAAAAGGATTATACGTCACTTGGGTTGTAAACTGGTTGATTAAACCATTTACAATGTATGTGATTGCCTATATATTCTTATACTTTGTATTCGGTAATTTCATCACACCAGATTTAGCAAAAGATTATTTAGCAGGAGCAGTATTACTAGGTGCTGCACCATGTACTGCGATGGTATTTGTATGGAGTCATCTTACTAAAGGAGATCCTGCATATACAGTAGTACAAGTTGCTACAAATGATATCATTATCCTATTTGCGTTTGTACCAATTGTAAAAGTGTTGTTAAACATTAGTAATATTACTGTACCTTGGGGAACATTATTTTTATCTGTTGTATTCTTTGTAGTTATCCCATTAGTACTAGGATTTTTAACAAGATACTTCATGGTAAAGAAAAAAGGATTAGAATACTTTGAGAATGTCTTTATTCAGAAGTTTAATGACGTTACTATTATAGGATTATTATTAACACTAGTAATCATTTTCTCATTCCAAGGAGAAACAATATTAAGTAATCCGCTTCATATTGTATTAATAGGGATTCCGTTAACAATCCAAACATTCTTAATCTTCTTTATTGCATATTTCGCAGCTAAGAAAGTAGGATTAAAGCACAACGTTGCTGCACCAGCAGGAATGATTGGTGCATCTAACTTCTTTGAACTTGCAGTGGCAGTAGCGATTGCAATCTTTGGACCAACATCTCCAGTTGCCTTAGCGACAATTGTTGGGGTGTTAGTAGAAGTACCAGTAATGCTTACTTTAGTGAAAATAGCGAACAAAACAAAACACTGGTTTATCGCATAATAAAGAAAAAAAAGGAGTTTTTCTCCTTTTCTTGTTCTTAAATAATTCTTAACAAACAACCTAAACACTAGAATAGAATGAAATACGTAGTTATAATAAAACTACGTTGGAGGTGGTTTTATGGAAATTATCTATAACCTCCTTGGAGTATATACTCCATCCTCTTCAGATGTAGAAGTAATTAAAAAGCAAGCTGAAGAACTCTTAGAATCATCATTTTTAGAACGAGATGACATAATTGAATTAGCAAAAACAACTAATTCGGTTCTTTTAGTAGAGGAAGAAGCTGACGATGGAGATATGGAATTTCTTGTAGTAAATAACAAAGGACATATTAAAATGCACGAGGTATTTTCTTTAGATAAAAGTTATGAAGCAAGAGATGAAGTAGAAAAAGTAGGCGCAGAAAACTACTTCACTAAAACAATGTTAAAGGATATCGATAAACTTGCTGCTGAGTATGAGATGTCTCGTGAAGAGTTTATTGAGGACTACTTATCAACTTATTATATGGATTTATATGAAACCAAAAAAGAAAAGTATTTAAATAAATTAAAAGAGTATTTCAAAGATTAACTGATATAATGGTATAGGTGATACTGATGAAAAAAATGAAACTACGTGATGTAATACTATTTACTATGGGGTATGGATTTACCTCTATACTTATATTCCTATATATTACTTTGGAAGGATTAAGTATTTGGATGGGAATCAATGTGGTATTAGCAATGATTCCACTAATCGCAATTTTATTCTTATATCAAAGGTTTATAGATAACGATAAGAAACTAGATCTACTACTAATAGTAGGGCTGGTTTTCTTTATTTTCTTTTACCCAAACTCATTTTATATATTAACGGATTTTATCCATATTGATTCCATTGATTTTTATAGTACACAAATGTATCAAGGAACAACGTATGTGTCAAACATTGCTCCTTATCTAATGTTGTTTCATATAATTACTTCAGCAATTGTAGGAGCATTTGCGGGAATCCAATCTTTACTATACTTAGAGAAAATGTTTGAACTGAAGTTTGGGAAGACAACTATAAACACATTACTTCCTATTTCTGTTCTATTATTGTCTAGTGTAGGTATTTATATTGGACGATTTCTTAGGTTCTTTAGTTGGGATGTACTAAAACCGTTTGCTTTATTAAGAGAGTTCTTTGGAAGTATTGATTTATTTGCCATTGGGTTTATTCTGTCTTTTACTTTAATAGAGGCAATAATATATTATGGATATAAGTATTTAGTAATCAAATTACCCAATGTAGATTAAATGAAAATAAATATGAATATATAGGTTTTTATTGACATTGAGAAAAAAATCTTGGTATAATAAAAAAGCCTATAAAAAGGCCCGTTGGAGAAGCGGCTTAACTCACATGCCTTTCACGCATGCATTCACGGGTTCGAATCCCGTACGGGTCACCACTATAAAAATTAAAAACACACGTTCTAAGTGTGTTTTTTTATTTACTTATGAAATTTTAGTACAACTAAGTGATCGAACCCGTCTTTAAAATAGTTATTTTCATTTGCTAGCATGAAATCATAGACTTTCTTTACTAACTCTTGATCATCAATAACATCAACTGCCATATTGTCATAAGTTTCCGATTTTAAATCAAAGGTAATATCAAGTGATCCGTGTTCTTTAATATAATCTACTTTTCCTGTTTTTACTTCTGATAAGGCAACAAAACTACCCTCAAATACTGTATAATGAAACATCCCTTTGTGGTTTCCGTGTCTGAATTTAATAATATCCTTTTTCGCCATAGGTCTCTCCTTTTTATATTCTTTCTAATTATAGTATATCAAATTTTTTAGAATAACAAAAAGAGAAGCATTATAATATTCTTACTATATGCATATAGCTTTATTTTTGCTTCTAAGGATTTTTTATATGTATTTCAGATGAAATACTACTGTAAATAAAAGAGCGAACACAATAGTGTTTGCTCTTTGCTTAATTAAAGTTTTGTATCGTCAATCTTATCTAAGTACTCTTGGATAGGTTTTACGATTCTTGATACAGTACCTGGTTTAAATGGATTGTCTAATTTCGCAGCATCTAGTAATGCTACAAATGATTTAGAACCACCTAATTTACATAGCTCTTTGTATTCTTCTAAAGCTTTCGAATGATCTTCTTGAGCTTTGATCCAGTATTGGAAGGCACATACTTGTGCTAGTGTATAATCGATGTAGTAGAATGGCATACCGAAGATGTGACTTTGACGGAACCAGAATCCACCTTTTTCTAAGAATGCATCATCATCGTAATCTTTGAATGGTAAGTATTTCTTTTCCACACTTCTCCACCATGTTTTACGTTCTTCTTTGGTCATTTCTGGACGTTCATAGATTCCGTGTTGGAATTCATCTACTGCGACCCCATAAGGTAAGAATGTTACTGCTCCAGCTAAATGACTGAATAAGTATTTTGGTGTATCTTCTTTAAAGAATTTATCAATCCATGGCCACGCTAAGAATTCCATACTCATAGAATGGATTTCTGCAGCTTCCATAGTAGGCCAGCGGTACGCTGGGATATTGTCTCTACTTGAATATACTTGGAATGCATGTCCTGCTTCGTGAGTTAATACATCAACATCACCAGCAGTACCATTAAAGTTAGAGAAGATAAATGGTGAGTTATAATTTGGGAAGTATGTACAATATCCTCCACCCATTTTTCCTTCTTTTGCATCTAAGTCTAATAAGTTATGATCCATCATGAAGTTCCAGAATTCACCTGTCTCAGGACTCATTGTTTCATACATATCTTTTGCTTGGTTTACTAAGTGTTCTCTATTTCCTTTAGGAGTAGGGTTTCCACTTAAGAATGATAAAGCTAAGTCATATGATTTAGGATCTTCAATTTCAATTCTTTTTGCTTTTCTTGCAGTTAACTCAGTAACTAAAGGAACTACTGATTCAAAGATTTGATCTCTATATGATTTTACATCAACATGGTTATAATCGGTTCTACCTAAACGATCATATCCAAGTTGTACAAAGTTTTCATATCCTAATGTTTTTGCGATTTTACTACGTACTTTAACCATGTCATCATAGATACGATCTAATTGTTCTTCGTTATCATTAAACCATTTTGAAACAGCTAATTGAGCTTGATGTCTTGTAGTTCGGTTTGTATCTGTTACAAATGGTCTCATTTGGCTTAAGTTATATGTTTCACCGTTAAATTCAATTTCTGCGCTCGCAGTTAATTTTGAATATTCTGTAGATAACTTGTTTTCTTCTTGTAAATCAGGAATGATTTCCGCTTTGAATGTTTTTTTCTCTAGTTCTGCTTGTTCAAATAAAAGTGCACCAAATTCTTCCTTTAAACCTTCTTTGTTTTTTGAAGCTAATAGCTTATCAATAAACATTTGGTTATACTGTTGCATGATTGGACCGTTTTGATCAAAGAATTCTTGTTCTTTCTCATAGAACTCATCTCTTGTATCAATGCTTTGGCGTACACTGGCAAGGCTTGCCATAGTATCTAGATCATCTTGAATACCAAATACTTCATGAATGATTTCGATTTCTTGTTCTAAAGTAACACCAGCATTTAAAGTTTCAAGTAAGTCTTCCATTTGTTTCTTGAATAACTCTAAATCTGGACGTTCATATTTATATTCACTAAATTTCATAATGTCCTCCTTAATTTAGTCTCGCTATTACTATTATAATACATTTTTCACAAATTTATATGTTTAACTGATGAAAGTTTGTCATAAAAAAACACTCCTGTTGGAGTGTTTATTCTGTTGTTGTACTTACGTATTCTACTGGGCTTTCTGGAGTACCCCAAATTAGTGCTACTAATTCTGGATGATCAATGAATGGATTTCTGTTTCCTTGGAAACCATAAATCGCTTCATTACGATCAATTTCCCATTGATCTACAGGATCTTCTAGGTGCCATCTTAATAATACTTCTAAGTTTTCGTAATAAGGTAATTTTGAGCTCTTGATAGAGGTAGCTAAATCTTCATATTGATACAAATCAGTAGTTAATTCTAAATCTACAAAATCTCCATCTTCACCTTCGTATCTTGTAGCCATATAGAATAACATACGTGCTACATCACCTTTTACTTCATCACGTGGTTCGAAGTACCATTCACCACATGTGAAGTTACCGTAATCTCTATCTACTAGATTGTCATCATTTACTCCGTCATGACAATCATCAAAGAAACGGTTGTTTTTAGTAGAATTCATACTTCTTTCAGCAGCTACTAAATGATGAGCATCGGTATGTGCACCTAGTGCGTATCCACCATCTTCATCTTTAAACTCATATCCATCTTCATCTTCGAAATCACCGTGTGATTTACTCCAGATATGTTCTCTATTCCATTCTGTATAATCATTATCTCTATCATTATCTACAAAACAGTAATCAGGTAATAAATCTGTTCTAGTATCTTGACATTCTTTAGGCCAATCAAAGGCACTATAGAAGAGGACAACATTATCTGTATTTGTTAAATCTTCATCAGCGTTTCTTAGTAAGTCCCATACATCTGTAGTAGTATCAGTATAAGGGAACTCTGTATGTCCTGTGATAATATCGTTTAATGCATCTTTTAGAGCTTCTCCTGTTAAATCAGTAATCCCGTTATAATAACCATCAGGGACATACATCGCTGTGTTTAAACCTTCAAACACAGTGATTGTAACAAGTTCTACACTAAAGTTACCTGCGGTATCTGTTGCTTTAAATGTAACATCATAGTCACCAACAACACTTGTATCCACAGTACCTTCTACTAATACTGTACATTCATCATCTCTATTGTCTGTACAAGTAGCGAGTGTTAAATCAATTTCTGAGTTTATTTGTACTTGTGTTTTAATCTCATCTACATTGATTGTAGGTACTGTACTATCCACTACAAACATACCTACTAAATCTATTCCTAGATAGGTATCAGCTACATAAATAGCTCCTGCTCCTATCAATACTAAAATACCTAAGTAATACTTTAATTTCTTCATCAAATCATCCTCGTTTTCTTCTTCATCAATTAAAATAATTATAACACAAGCCCCCTTGCTTTTCGTAATAAAGAATTGTAAATATTAATCCCTTAATAATTACAAAAATATATCTAGACAAAACAGACTGTTTTTGTTACTATAATAGTACCGAATGGAGGATTAGCTCAGTTGGGAGAGCACTTGCCTTACAAGCAAGGGGTCACTGGTTCGAGCCCAGTATTCTCCACCATTTGAGAACTTAACCGAGAAAGTAGATTCTCGGTTTTTTTTTGCTCTAAATAGTATTGGTAATATGCTTTAAGATAATCCAAGAATTTGAATAAAAAAGAAGAACAACTATTATAGCTATGATAGTTGTTCTTCTTTTTTATAGAATCTTTTTATTGTGTTGTTCAATAATACTACATTATATGAAAATGAGCAAAGAATTAATCCGAATAATGAGTATCTTGTAAATCCAACATCATAAACAGAAATACGATCATATTCAGTATACATAAGTTCACCTCTAGAAATTAGAATGACTATCATTAGTATTATACCTAGGATATTGATTAAGAGAGACTTGTTCCCATCTCCTCTTTTTGAATTATATATTTCCTTAATTAATAATAGTATTACTCCTAATCCTAATAAGAGGTAAAGAACCCTATGTAGGAATACACTCCAAGCAATATGAGTGACAGGGTTGTTAGGGAGTATACTTAGAATGTTAAAGAATAAAAGTATAGCATACAATATTGTTATCAACTTAAATAGTAATTTTACGCTTCTTTCCTTCTTGATAAATAAATTATAAGATAGTGAAATAAGAAATAGGGTAAGACCTATGAATATAAACCAACCATAATCAATAGCTAAACTCCTATAAGAATCTCCAAATGCTAGCATATTGTTTATATGGAATGATTCTAGTGAATAAACTGTATTAAAATATGTAAATAGACTTAATAGTATAGTTACTAGTAATAATGAATCATTTTTCCTATAAGACGATACTGGTTCCATATTATTTACTTTTAGTAATACATTCAATATTATTTGGTGTATTACAATATAAGGTACTATTGCAACAAATAATAATAAGAATAGAATTAGTAAACTAGTTACTTGATAGAAAGATATTAATGTGATAACCATGGTTGAAAAAAATAAAATATCGAATGAGTATCTTTTTATATGAATTATTGTCTTGGTTTTACTGGTATATTGAATTGTACCAATGATGAATCCGCTAGTAAGTAAGACCATATTTGCAATCATAAAACCAATTCTCCAGTTTCCAAACTGTAGAGCCATTAATAGATAGAACATAGCGCTTAAACCATATAATGAATAACTAACAATGTTCAATGTATTATTTACTGAATTTATATCATCTTTCGTTTCCTTATATGCATGAATACTATTTGGATGAATTATTTGATCTATGGTTACATTATAGGTTTTCGACAATTGATCTAGCATAGTAACTTCTGGAATACTTTCTCCTGTCTCCCATCTGGATACTGCTTGATGAGTAACCCCAATTAATGTAGCTAGTTCAGCTTGTGTAATACTTTTCTCTTTTCTTTTTGATTGTAGAAATTTACCTATCTCTTTACTGTCCATAGAATCACTCCTTCTATTAAATTATAGAATATGGACATTATGTTGGCAATGTTTATTGAATTGAATAATTCAATTTGCAATTGAATAGGGGTCAAACGGATCTATTAAGAGGGAAAACACTCCTAAACAAACGATGGTTTTTCTACTTGTTATTTTGAAGTTACAAGAATTATGCCATTGGGTTGAGGACACATAATTGAAGATATTTACAAATAAGAGTCAAAAGTATATAATTAATATTAGAGATACACATGTGGGGTGTGAAATGTAGCAGCTTGCTGAGCTGTTTTTATTTTAGGAGGTAATCATGGGCAAGAACAGTAATAAAAAAGAAGCGGAAGGAATAGTCTTGATTATAGGAGTTGTGGTCTACCTTTTCTATATGCTTGTTGTAGGTATAGTAAAAGGTGTAAGTGATTTCTTCACATCTAATGGGGATATAGTTCTTCAGATTATAATTTATATGCTCGCAGTTGGATTTCCAATTATATTGGTATATCAAATTCTAAAGTTTGTAAAGAATAGAAGAGAAAGCCTTGTTAAAACTAGGAGTATTCTAATCAATAAATTGGATGACCTAAATTTAGGATTTACATTTAGAGAAGTAAATACAGAGTATGGGTATAGGGATTCACATCCCAATAAAAGAAAATTTGATAGAGATACACCTTCAAAGTTTGCTGAAAGACATATATATGGCAATTTAAACTATTATGTAGGATTGTTAGATGATATACAGCTGAATTTAAGTGGGTACTCAGATTACACGATAAGATATAATGGTCTAAAAGAACTTCTTGGTAAAACAGATATCACTGATGAAAAACTCAAAGGTTCTAGATTTAATAAAATTGAACTTAATCTGTATAAGCGCTTAAAACTAGATCAACCAATAACAAAATTCAGAGTGATGTACAAAATTACGTATACAAGTCCTCAAGGTAGGAATCACTATGCCGAGTATATGCACTTAAATAGTGACGAGATTGAAAGAGTAACAATGAAGATTAAAAGAGATATAGAGTATAAAAGTTCAAGACAATACACTATTCAACTTGAACGATCTAAATTAAGCGATGGATTAAGATACGATATCATGAGTAGAGATAAGTTTAAGTGTCAAATATGTGGTTCTACTCAAAACGATGGAGTAAAATTGCATGTTGATCACATTTATCCAGTATCTAAAGGTGGAAAGACAATTACCAGTAACTTAAGAACACTTTGCGATAGGTGCAATATAGGAAAAAGTAATAAGATAGAAAAAGCAAGATAAAAATAGAGGAGGGTAATATGGATTTTAAGACTGTAGTGAATAATATTTCAACAAGTAATGAGTTGAAAAGGGTAGCAAATGCTTACGTAATAGATTTTAGATCTTTATCTAAACAAGAACTAGTAGAAGCATTAATTAAGACTGGACCACAATATTCTCACAAAGAGAATGTTGAAGAAGCATTAGAAAATTGCTTATACCATGATAACAGAAACCTAAGAACAATTACTCCAATACTCGTTAAACACATTCTTCTCAATAAGGATGACTTTAAACTAGAGAGTAAGAAGCTAAATGATGAAATTATTAAGTTTGAGCAACTAATTGTGAAGAAGTCAAATGAGTTTGTTATTTCTAAGAATCATCCAAGAAAAAATGAGTTGGAACTTTTCTCGTTTGTTTTGGATACTGCTTGGGAGAGTGAAGATCAAATATCAAGAGATGAGAAAAACTTAATTGTTAAGATTCAAAAGAAGTTAGGAATTTCTGAAGACGAGTATATGGTTCTGGAATCTCAACTAGGAAAATTTCCTAAGAAGAAAAATATCATACACAATCATGAGGAAATTGATGGTGTAAAAAGAGAACTTCAAAGAATGGGATTACTATTCAAAGTTAGAAATGATGATGGTGAGGACTTCGATATAATCCCTAATGAAATTGTTGGAACACTTAGAGAAATCTACGACATTGAAATTAAAAAGCAAGGATACAATAAATTATTAGAAAATAAAAGATTAAGATCAAAAGACTATCTTGTTGATATTATTGAAAGAAGTGGAATCAATGTATCTAAGTACCTTAGAATGCACGAACTAAAAGACATCATTGTAAATAATGTTAAACCCTCAGTATTACTAGGTGGTTTTAATTCAAGAGATGGATTATCAAGTGATATTATCTATGAATGGGTAAAGGAACTTGGACTTGGTGTAAGTGGAACCAAAGAGACTCGAATTTATAAGATTATTGATTACTTTGATAGATATAAGGAAAAAGTTGTTGTTGAACTTGACGATGAAAGAATCCAATGGTTTGATAATTACGAGTTATTAGCTGCTAGAAGCTTAGAAGAATTAAGACAAAGACACGTAATTACTAAAGATTTGGAATGCGAGAAGAAGTTTGAGAAAGCTACTGATTACATATTCCAAGTATTACTTAACAACGATCCTCTGGATTTGATTGGTTCAGAACACCCGGATGGAATACTTACTTTTAACGATAAATTAATTATGTGGGATAACAAATCTAAAGAGACTTCAGTAAACTTGAAAGATCATATGGCTCAGTTTGATAGATATATAAGATCTAGTGAGAAGAATGTTGCTTCATTTTTAGTAATAGGACCATCTTTTACTGATCAATCAGTAGAAGAAGCAATGAAGTATCAGTTGCTAAATGATACTGTTATCACTTTGATTACAGCAAAAGAACTTAAAGATCTGGCAATTAAATGGAATAGTAAAAAAGGTGATGAGACTTTTCCTTTAGGTTATTTTAAACAACCTGGTAAATTTAACTCTAAACTAATTTCATACTAATCATAAATGTATACATTGTTATGAAATCACAGAAGGAGATTTTCAGATGGATAAAATGAGAGAGCTAATAAAGAAAGTAAAAGATTTTTTATTCAAGGGTTTTAAAGCGCTTGCTAATGATACATTTTCATTTAAAGTCTGGCATATATTGATAATTATATTTTTTTTATTTTTTTCCATTCAAATATACAATTTTTCATTAGATGTATCAACACATATAACTAACATTATTCCAATTACTCTACATGATTATCCGATTGTAATATTCTTGGTATTCTTTACTCCCATGTTTACTGTCGGTTATATTTTAAGTAAGTTTGTTGATAAAATTAGTTTCAGAGCATTTAGATATCTATTCTTGTCTTTAGCTATATTTTCTGAGATTTTCATCAAACAAGAAACTGGAATTTTTTCAAAATATATATATTTCTACATTACAATAGATACATTGATTTATCTGCTTAGAGACAAATCAAGGAAGGAGGAATAACATTGTTAGGATTTGGTAAAAACGTAATACAAGTAGTTGATGAAGCTATCACAGATGCATTACTTCAACGTATCAAAGTTATTGGTGATAAAATTCATAATGAGAGAGAAGCAATTGATATTGGTGAACTTCTAAAGATACTAAAAAAAGTAAGCGCGTTGGAAAAGGAAGTATTAAATTCAATTTGTGATAAACCAGAGGAAGTAAAAGAAGCTCCAAGTAAAGAGCAATCAGATTTACAGAAGAGTATTGAAGATTACAAGATTGATTAACATAAAAAGGAGGGGAATGATATGAAAAAAGTAAACTTGCTAACATTGTTTGTTTTTATGATATTTTTAGCTTCATGTGGTATTGTAGGGAATGATTTTGAAAAAGCTCTAGATAATATGGAAACAACTCAAAGTTTTAGAATGGATATAAAAATGGAAAATGTTCCTTTATTTGGTACAGTTGCAGGGTATATGCTAGTAGATGGTGAGTATCAATACTCGTCATTCTTTGGAGAAGAAGATTTCAGTCTGACATTTGAGGGAAAAAAGTTCGAAATTATTGAGTTTTTGGAGGAAAATTACGCATTTGAGGTAATTGATGATGGTGACGATGATTCTGAACTTAATTCGACAATATATGATGATTTCAAAAGTGATAACTTCACTAAAAATGATGACGATTACTATGTTTCAGACATAAACTATGATGATATGTCTAATGTGAAAGTTAAAATTGAGAATGGGTACTTTAGTGAGATTAAAGCGAAAATTGATACAGATGGTTATGTTGTAGATGTCACATTAGAGTTTTCAGGGTTTGATTCAACAACAATTGATTTTCCTGAATTCAATTATATGGATGAATACACGACTATCTTGTATAGTATTGTAGATGAAGGACTAACATATACAGAAACTTCAACTGGATTTAGTCTAGGAGACTGGTCGGATACAATTATTTATGAGAATGGAAATAACTTCTTTTATATTGAAGATTGGTTAGGTGATATATATTTCTATCCTGAAACACAAGAAATTGTTGAAGGGAATACTACTTATAGTATTTCGGATTATTTTGAAAACGAATCGTATCCACCGTTTGAAGATGGTATATTTGAGTTATTGACAGAGTTGTATGATGAAATGGATTAATATAGACTATTTGAATTTTAAAACTCCTTAATAAATAGGAGTTTTTTTTCTTGGATTTTCTACTATACCCGCTTCATAGGCTTCGGGCACTATATTCTCCACCATTTCGTAAATTAAAACCGAGAATGTAGATTCTCGGTTTCATTATATAATGAATAAGAGATGTCCTCAAAAAGAAGGAAGTAAGAAAAGGTATTAATGCGTTTTACAAAACCTTTGTTTTAAGTACTTTCTAATTTTCTAAATATTTATGATATAATTTTAAATAGAGTAATTATAAGGAGAGGGTAAAATGGATATCACAATAGTAAATATGGATATAGAAAGTATTGTTAACAAAATAGACAGAAATCAACTGAAATTGGAAGCTGAATTTCAAAGAGGAGAGGTTTGGGACTCAAAAAAAAGAAAGAAGCTTATTGATACAATTTTAAGAGGGTGGCCTATTCCACCGGTAATCTTTTTGCGAACAGACGGACAAGAACTTGAGATATTAGATGGATTGCAAAGAATCACTACGATATATAATTTTATGAAGAAGCAGTTAAGAGCTCCAAAAATTGATGGAAGTATTGAGCCTAATAATAGTTTAATTCAAAGTTTAGACGATTATACTTTTAATCAACTAGCTAATAGCAATATGTCTGAACATAGAACAATAGTAAATAGAATATATTCTACTGCAATAAGTGTATATATTATAGATAGTAATAACCCAGAAGAAATTGCTGAATTATTCAACAGATTTAATTCACCGCTTTCTTTGAACACAGTGGAAAAGAGAAATGCATATTTTGGTGCAACAAGAACCCAAATCAAAGAGTTAGCACTTTCCTTTATCAATGAAGGAGCTGATAGTAACAGTATCGGATTTACCAATCATAGAGGTGCTTATGAGGATATTTTGGTAAAAATATGTTATACATTAGAGTATGCAATGGTAGATACAAAAATATCTTCGGAAATACTTTTAGATTGTTATAGATACCAGATCGTATTTGAAGAAGAACTTGTGAATAATTTAAAAGGTATTTTTAAAGTCTTTTTTAGAGTTAATAAAATGAAAAAGAGAAAATATTCAAGAGCAACAATTTATACAATATTCATTCACCTTTTGACAAATAAAGTATCAGAAGTTAGATTGGCTAAACTTCTTGATTTCGTTGCCACATCTTCCTCTCAAGAGCAAAATCTGCTTAAGGAAATATATGATGAGTTTTCGTTGTATGCTTCAACTGATGTAAAATCAATAAAAGTTAGAATGTATATGTTATGGCTCTTAAGTGACGAAACTAAAGATTTCAATACTATAATAGCTGAGGAGAGTCGTAGAGGTCGCGAGGACTTATATAATACTGGAATAAAATACGACTACATCAAACATGAACTTAAGATTTAGTAAGGTAAAGGATCTAGTTAAGAAAACAGATGACTTCAATGTTATTTTTGGGAGTAATGGTTCAGGAAAAACTAGGAAACTTAAGAATAGGTATAACGATAATATATCTGATAAAAAACAGATTATTTCAGATACATACCCAATTGTAACAAAATTATTTTGCAAAATATTGATTGAGCAAGATATTCTTGATGGGTTATACTGGAAAACCTTGAAGAGTAAAGAAATTAGTAATGTGAACACTCTTTTAGGTAAAAAATATCGATCAATTGAGTATACGGTGTATTCAATTAGAGAGATGATTGAAGATATTTTTGGAAATGATGAGGACAAGTATTCTGAGATTTTTGGAAATCTTTTGGATAAAGATACTATGGAGGCAAAAGAAAGCTACTACTATTATTTTAAAGTTGTCACAGAAAACGGGAAAAATTATGATACATTAGATATGGGTGTTGGGGAGAGTCAGTTGTTATCTTTTTACTGCTCTTTTATTGAAAGATCAAATACTCATTTTTATATTGATGAACCTTTCAATTATATTTCAGTTGTTTCAGCGGAAAACTTTGTAAAGTTACTAGTTTTATCCGCAGCGTCTAAATCAAATGTATTTACTTTTACAACTAACTCACTTGAGATTGTAGATTACTTAATACATTATAATTGCAGAGTAAACTATTTGACTGTCTTTGAGGAGTCTGAACTTCAAAAAATATCTAGAGACCAGTACTACTTGTTATTTAGGGATCGATATTCTTTTTTTTCAAGACTTACGAAGGCTATATATGTAGAAGATGATTTGGCGGCGATTGTTATAAGAAAGTTTTTTCCGGATTTTTCTGTTGTGAGTCTGAAAGGTTCAGGCGACTTAATAAATGTAGCTAAAGGTATTAGGATAATGAATGATAATGTTCCTTTTAAGAAACTCAATCAATTGTTTGTAATATTTGATGGTGATGAGGAAGAATCAAAAGCTAAAGAGTTTACAATAAATGAAAGAGTTCAGTTTTTACCATTTGAGAGTGTTGAAAAAGAGTTAGGAAAAATTATCCTTATGAAAGAGGGATTCTACATAAATAAGGTGTTTATAGAGAGTGTAGAGAGGCAAATATTGAAGGATATTATAAAGAGTAATGAGAACCATGAAGCATTTCGCAAAGTGAAATCTTCACTTGGTGTAACTGATGGAGTATTAGTTGATTTTGTTATTAAGTATCATGTAGAAGCATTAAGTGAAATGAAAAAAGGAATTGATGATATTTGTAATGAGAATGAGTAACTTCTTTATCAGATACTTCATTTCAGTAAACTTATTTAAATCCTTAGACATGTAGTCTTGATTATGATATAATCTTATATAACAGTATGCTCTATATGATTATAAGAGTTAACTATTTATGTTATTGATTAGATGAATCGTTAATCAGTTATAGAAGTTAGATTATGTACATAATTTATGACTGATTGACTAAATGTCTGAATTACATATATTTTATTGAGGTGTGAGAAGATGAAAATTATTGACTTATTTGCAGGGACAGGTGGATTTAGTAAGGGGTTTGAAATGGCAGGTTTTGAGACCGTGTTTGCTGTTGAAAAAGATGAATGGGCAAGCGAAACATTTAAGTTTAATCATAAAGATACTCGAGTTAAATGTGGTGATATTACAGAGATTGTAGATTTTGAAGATCTGAATATAGGGGAGATTGAGGGAATAATCGGAGGTCCTCCATGTCAAGGGTTCTCGCTTAGTGGAAAGAGGGATCGAAAAGACCCTAGAAACAGTTTGTTTATGAATTTTGTAAGATTTGTAGAACACTACCAACCGAAGTTTTTTGTTATGGAGAATGTACCAGGTCTATTATCAATGAAGACTGCGAAAAAGGAAAAAGTAGTTGACTTGATATTGAATGAGTTTTCACAAATTAAGTATGTGGTAAAATATAAGGTTCTGAATGCCGCTGAGTATGGGGTGCCTCAAAAAAGGCAACGGGTATTTTTTATAGGTACGAGATGTAGTATAAATGTTGATCCAGAAACATTGTTTCCCGAACCGATTTTGACTGAAGATCAGTTTATTACGATAGATCAGGCAATTCTCGATTTACCTCAAATAACTTCGGGTGAAAATGCAGAAGGATCCAAATACAGAAGCTCTCCAAAAAATGGATACCAGAAAGAAATGCGTAAGAATCAAAAAAGCGTATACAATCACACTGCCATGCGGCATACAAAAAGGTTAATAGAGAGATTTAAAGTTATTGAAAATGGTAAATCATTAAAAGATGTTCCAATGGAGCATATGCAACGAAAGAGAGGAGATGCGTCTAAAGTAAGTGGTAAGGTGTACTCACAAAATAATATGAGACCATATGGAGATAGACCTTCACCTACTATAGCTGCTAGTTTTCAAAGTAACTACATTCATCCACAATTAAATAGAAATTTTACTGCTAGAGAAGCGGCTAGACTTCAGTCTTTTCCAGATGATTATATTTTCAAAGGGAAGCGAACAACGATGTCTTGGGAAAAAAACCTTTCACAATACCAACAAATAGGTAACGCTGTCCCCCCTTTGTTGGCAAAAGCAATAGGAAAAAAAATCATTAGTTCACTTTAATTGTGAACTAATGATTTTTTAAATATTTATTAGCCTTCCGGGGACAATGATTGTATTGTTTATAACGTCATTAATTGTATCTGAAATTTCTCTCCAGTAATCTTTTAAAACATCAACAGAGATATCATCTTCAACATTTGCCTTTAGTACAAACATTTCATCTATAACACCAGAAGCTCTCGCGTTTAATATCTTGTCTTTCCCTACTTGATTTGTCTCCATTAATACATAAGCTTTTGATCCAGGTGTAGAACTTTTAATCTGATCGCTTGAATATAAAACTTCCTTTATCATAGTTCCATCTAGATAAGTCTTCTTCTCAACTGCAACTATAGGAATTATTACCTCTTTTGGTGAGCTGTTATCAAAAGTGATAGTTGTTTTTCTACCTATGCAAAAATCAACATTTTTCTTCATAATCTCAATTCTATTATTTACGACTTTTAATCCAGAATAGATTCCTTGATTAAATATTCCATAGGTTCCATCAGCTATCTTTTCTAGATCTTTAAATAAGTATACACTTAACTCCTCAATGAAGCTTGATCTAAATTTTGATCGAGGATCAATGTTGTGCAACACACTGAAGTCTTTAAGCTCATTTAAGTACTCATCAATTAACTCTCCTGCACGTATAAAGGATTCATCATTATCCAAAGTGAATGTTAAATCCCATAATGAGTTAGATATTGATAAATATACATTTTCATATAACTCTCTTAACTCATTACCTTTATTGTGATAATTATCAATTATCTTTTTTAATATGTTACTTTGATGTGCCCATATTAGGTCTTCTCTACTTATCATTTACATTCCTCCTATTATAATATTACTGATGTAGAACTCTATTCTTACAGAAATACTACAAATATAATTTTGCTTTCTATAAATATTTTACCACATAATGTAAGAAATAAAGCAGATGATAAACATTATAATTGAGAAATATTGCATATCTGTTTCTTTAAACACAACTGTTTATAGTGTATAATTAGCCTAATGACACAACTTTATTTTGAGTAGAACTTCTGACATGATGTAAGGGAGTTGATCATACTTACATAAAACATGGATTCTTGATGTTTGATAATTTTCTCGAAAAAAGGTGTCTTTTTATTTTTGGATTTATTAATATTCTAATCAAATGTTTGAGGAGGATAATAGGGATTTTAAAATGGAGTAAAGCAATGTTTCAACAAGTAATGAATAAAAAGTGAGTAACGAATGCTTATGATTGTAATATAATATATATATATATAAAGAAAATCACAGATTATAAAACATTAAGTGATATTCAATATATAAGTTTGAAAGGAGAAAAGTTATGAATATTTTATGGGGTAGTTTAATGGTATTAATAGGATTATATATCTTTATTAGTGCGATGCTGAAAAGCGAGTTTATCATATACAGATTATTTCATGCTAGAGCGAAGATGCTTTGGGGAGATAACGCACATTACTTTTTAATGGTTGTTGGAATCATTATAACTGGATTAAGTATGATGTTCTTCTTAAACATTTGGGGAAAATAGGAACCCAAAAATACGGAGATACATATTTTTTTGTATGCTAGGGGAATATAGAATTCAGGGGGATTCAATAATGAAAAGAGAAGTAACAAGGAAACAGTATTTTATGAGTAAATCGAGTATTAGAGTATCAATAGTGATTGGAATCCTCATCGCAATCTACGGAACCGTAGGGAGTGCTTTATTAGAATACAGTAATACTCGAACAGGATATATATTGTTAGGATCAGTTGCTGTATTTGTACTTACATATCTCTTTGCTAGAGTTGTTGGTGTTCCAGATGTAGATCTAGAATATCAGTTTTCTAAGGATAACCTTAAAAGTAATGGATTAAATGAACTAAAAGCTTTTATTTCAAAAGAAGAACTGATTTCTAATATGAGACAATCAGAATATAAGGAAATCAGTAAAACCGTATATGCGAAGCAAATAAGAGGGTTATTTGTGAAAAATATCCTTGTTGTACTAATTAAAGAATATAAAGACTTCAAGAAGTTTAATGAAAGTGATAAATTATATAGTAAAATAAGAAGTCAGTTTAAACTACCATCTGATCAAGCGATTCAAAAAGATATAAGAAAACTAAGGAGTTTTAAGATTCATACATTAGAAATCGTATATCTAGAATCTGTGAGTGAACAAGATATAAAAGCATATCAACACGAAACAGCACAAAGCATTACACATAATTTAAGAGAGAACGGTGTTTTATATGATAAATCTTTAGGTACATTTATGTACTATGATTTTCATAGAAAAGCGAAAAGACAAGCACAGACATTTTTTGAAGTTATTTCAAAGACAAACGAAACAAAGATTTAAGATTATTTTTTAATAGGAGGATGAAGCATGGATTTAATGGAACGTATTTTTACAGATGACAAAAAAGCACTTAGAGAATTTGAATCAATTGAGAGTGTACAATTATATACATTAGCTTATGATGAAAATCATGAGATATTTGCTTGGTTTTATGAACTGGATGGTTTAGGGTTAAAACTACTAGAAAAGTATTACGAGCATAACAACCTAAACAAATTCGATATTCATATCCATAATAAGAAACTCAGAAATAGATCTCCTGAAGTAAAAAACTTATTAGGAAAAAAGATCTGTATATTAGATAACAAACTAGTAACATATGATGTTGTAGTAAAACACGCAGAAACAAATGAGATAAAAGGATATAAACCAGGAAAACTGAAGAAGACACTAAATAAATTTGAAACAATAAATAAGTAAAAAGAGAAACTCGGTAATCTCCCGAGTTTCTCTTTTATTTAATCGCTTTTTTAGGTCTAGTGGTTCATGTGATATAATGGATTTAATATATGGGAGGTTATTATGGAAATTATTACTTTTATTGTTAATTTAGTTATTGTTTTATGTAGTTTGTATGTTTTATACTATGCATACTTTAAGAAGAGTGAGTTAGGTAAATTAAGTGTGTATGTCATTTTTGCATCTCTATTACTTCAAGAGTTTTTTGGATACGCTGCGACACTGAGTCTATTTGATTTTATGAAATCAATTATGGGACAATTAAGTACTTTTGTAGTTTATGGTGAAATCATCTTATTAGTTCTCTTAGTAGTTGCTAGGTTAAGAAAATCATCAAATAAGTATATTAAAATCTCTTTAATTACACTAATTATTTTAAAAGTTTTACTTGTTTTTGGAGTATTATAGTAGAAGATTATTCTACTGAAAAACGAAAAAGAGACTCATATCTTGAGTCTCCTTTTTTTTATGTTATTGTTATAGTATAATAATTGTGAAGTAGGTGAGCTTATGGATCTAAAAAATATAGGAATACATATAAAAAGACTGCGTTTAGAGTGTGGATTAACACAAGAGGAACTTGCGATAAGAAGTGAATTAACCAAAGGGTTTATTTCACAACTTGAAAACAATGTGACTTCGCCCTCTATCCAAACACTTGATGATATATTAGAAGTATTAGGAACAAGCTTAGGTGAGTTCTTTAATGAGAATGACGATGAAGTTTATTGTTATGAAGAGAAGGACTTTTATGTAAGTCATAATGAGGAAGGGAACTACACCATTAAATGGATTGTTCCAAATGCTCAGAAATATGAAATGGAACCGATTATTATCGAAATAGAACCTGGAGGAAAGTCTATGGAAGACGCTCCTCATAGTGGCGAAGAGTTTGGATATGTATTGGAAGGAGAAGTCGTTCTTCAAGTAGGTAAGAAAAAATATACACTAAGAAAAGGAAACTCATTTTATTACCTAGCTAATAAGTTTCATGGACTCTATAACAAGACTGATCAAAATGTAACGGTATTATGGGTAAGTACACCACCAATGTTTTAATAAAAAAAACCTTATTTTTGAAATAAGGTTTTTTATTTTACAAGTAACAACATTTCCCTAATTAATTTACATGCTACTGCGGTTGAGACACCAGAAGGGTCATAATGTGGAGATAGTTCTACAATGTCCGCACCGACGATATTAGTGCCTTTTAAGGCTAATAAAGCTTCTAAGAGTTCTTTAAAAGAAACGCCACCTGGTTCAGGTGTTCCTGTTCCACTCATAATTGAAGGATCAAGTACATCTAAATCTAGAGTAATATATACAGGATAATCTTTTAATTCATCAATGATTGATGAAACAGTATTTACTGTGAATGTTTCGATGTAATGGTTGTTTTTTGCGAATTCAAATTCTTCTTTTAACCCACTACGAATTCCAAATTGGTAAATTCTGTTTTTACCGAGGATTTCAGAAACTCTTTTTATAACCGTTGCATGTGAGTTCTTTTCACCTAAGTAATCCTCTCTTAAATCTGTATGAGCATCAAAATGAATAATACGTAAATCAGGGTATTTCTCGTGTACTGCCTTAATCGAAGGAAAACTTACCAAGTGTTCTCCGCCAATCATAAAGGGTACTTTATGATGTTCTACAAGTTCTTTTGTATGTGTATAAATACTTGTAAGAGATTTTTCAGTATTACCAAAATAGATTTCTACATCTCCAGAATCATGAATGTTTTTATCTTCAATATCTTCATCTTGATAAGGAGAATATGTTTCGATTCCGTCACTATCAAGTCTTATTACGTTAGGAGCAAATCTCGTTCCTGGGCGGAATGAAGTAGTTCCATCAAATGGAGCTCCAAATAAGACAATATCACTTTCTTCAAATGATACATCACAAGCTATGAAGTGTAGTTTATTCATTTTCTAAAACCTCTTTTACATACGATGGTAATGCAAAAGATGCTTTGTGTAAATCACTGTTGTAGTATTTTGTTTTTAAACCATTAGCTTCCCAAGCTTTTGGTTGATGATCATTAATTGGATCAAACGTTTTTGATGCGAATCCAAATAACCAATATCCTGATGGATAGATTGCTTGATGGAATCCGTATACTTTTGCGATAGGGAATAGGTCTTTAATTTTTTTATGAGCACGTTTCATTTCTCTTTTGTACTGATCAAAGAATGGAGACTCATGTTGATTAATTAAAATTCCGTCTTTGGAAAGAACACGATAACAGTTTTGGTAAAATTCAGGAGAGAACAAACCTTCCCCAGGACCGATTGGATCGGTAGAATCTACTAAAATTAAATCGTATGATTCTTCTTTTGCGTTTTCCACAAATTTTAGTCCATCTTCAAAGAATAAGTTGATTCTAGGATCGGTATCTAATTGTGACGCAGTTTGTGGTAAGTATTTTTGAGATAAACGAACAACTCTTTCATCAATCTCAACCATATCAATTTTATTGATGTGCTTGTATCTTGACACTTCACGAGCTGTACCACCATCTCCACCACCAATGATTAATACATTTTTAATGTTTGGATTCACTGCGAGAGGGATATGAGTAATCATATCATGGTAGTGGAATTCATCTTTTTCCGTAACCATCATTAATCCATCTAATGTAAAAAATGTACCGAATGTATCTGATTTATAAAAGTCTATTTGTTGAAATGGACTTTGTTCTGAATGGATGTGTTCAGTATAATCAATTGAGAATTTAACGTCACTTGTCCATTCTTCTGTATATGTTTTTTTCATATTAAGATCACTCCTTAATAATTTTTATCATGATAGAACCATTAGAGATGGTTCCTACTACTTTATTTCCATAGTTAATTAATCTTATGTATTCTCTCACTACATCTTCACTAATGATTTCTCCTGGGATTAATAATGGAATTCCTGGGGGATAAATCATTATTTGATCTCCAGAGATTTTTCCAATAGAGTCTTCTATATCAATATACTCTGTTTTACTGAAAAATGCATCTCTTGGAGTCATTTTGATTTCTGGCTTTGCGTTGTTTAATGAGATTAAATCAATTTTATCATTGTTCTCGAATCGTATAGAGATGTCTTTGAATGCTTGAATTAATGTGTTTATAGATTCTTTCGTATCTCCGATACTTATGATTGCAAGAACACACAATGTTTCTCCAAACTCTAGTTGGATGTTGTAGTCTTTTTTAAGTAAATCATAGATTTCAAATCCCGTTTTCCCTAAGTTACTAACATCGATTAATAGTTTTGTTGGGTCATGTTCAAAATCCTCGTTGTTAGAGATGTTGTGATTGTTTATTACTTTTATATTGTGAATCTTATTTAACTCTGTTTGTGCATATTTTGATAGGGATACTACATTTGGGATTAAATTTTGATTTGTTGCTAGGTTGTAGCGAGCCATATCTAAAGACGCCATTAATAAGTAAGAAGCACTTGATGTTTGTGTTAGGTTAATAACACTTCTTACTTTGTTTGCTGATATTCTACCTTCATTATGTAGTAAAAGTGAACTTTGTGTTAATGAACCACCTGTTTTATGAACACTGATTGTTGCCATATCTGCTCCTAAATCCATTGAACTAGGAGGAAGTGTTTTATCAAAGTAGAAGTGTGTTCCATGAGATTCATCGACGAGTACTGAAATATCTCTTTTATGAGCGTACTCAATGATTTCTTGTAATCCATTTGAAAATCCATAATAGGTTGGATTTAATAAGAGGATTGCTTTTGCATCAAGATTCTCATCAATTACTCTTTTTGTATCAGATAAAGAACTACCATATGAAATACCTATTTCCTCACTAATCTTTGGATAGATATAGACAGGATTAGCACCGGATAGTACAAGTGCATTAATTGCTGATTTATGAATATTTCTTGGGATGATGACTTTTTCCCCAGGTTGTACTGCGGAAAGAATCATATTTTGGACACCAGCAGTTGAACCATTCACAATGAAGTAGGCATTATCTGAATGAAATAACTCAGCAGCTAAATCTTCAGCATCTTTAATTACCCCTTCAGGGTTTGATAAGTTATCTAGTTCCTTCATTGAGTTGACATCTATTTGAAATACTTCTTTTCCTAAAACATTAATGAAATCTTCATGGATTCCATTTCCCATTTTATGTCCAGGGACATCAAATGGTGTTACATTGCTTTTAGAGTATTTGGTTAATGCATCAAATAATGGACGGTTGCTTTGGTTACCCATAAATGTTTTGCCCAAAGTAGATTTCTCTCATTTCTCTTTTTAATTGTCGAATGAGTTCTTGTTTCTTTTCTTCTGTTAAATCCGATGCGTTTTTACCAAATAGATAATTATCAAGATTTATGTCTTTTAACATCAATCTTGTATTAAAGATATTTTGTGGATACACATTCACATCAACTGAATCGTATTTGTCTAGGATGTCTTTATTGATATAATCTTGGATTGTATCAAAGTCATTGTCAACAAATACTTTCTTTCCATTTGATAAACGTGTGAATCCTCGTACTTTGAAATCAACTGTAATGATATCAGAATCAAAGCTTTCAATTAGGTAGTTTAATGATTTTAGTGGTGAGATTTCACCACATGTTGCAACATCAATATCTACTCTAAATGTTGAAATTCCCATTTCAGGGTGACTTTCAGGATATGTATGTACAGTAATATGTGATTTATCTAAGTGTGCAACAATAGTTTCGTTTAATCTACTTAAAGCACCTTTATTACAAGAAGGATCTACTTCAACTACAGGAACTTCATCTTCGCTGATTAAGATGGTTACACTAGCTCCTTGTGGTTCGTAATCTTGTTTCGAAATGTTTAGTACGTGAGCACCGATGTTTTTCGTTACTTGGGTAAGAATGTCTGTAAGACGTTCAGAGTTGTATTCTTCATCAATATATTTAATATATCGTTCTCTTTCATCTTCTGTTTCTGTTATACAGATATCATATATATTAAAAGATAGAGATTTTGTAAGGTTATTAAAACCAAACAGTGCTAGTTTATTATTCATTGATATATTTCACCAAATCTTTTACTTTATCTAATCTTTCCCAAGGTAAATCTAAATCATCTCTACCAAAATGTCCATAAGCCGCAGTTTGTTTGTAGATTGGTTGAAGTAAGTTTAATGATGTAATGATTCCTTTTGGTGTTAAATCGAAGTTTTCTTCGATTGCCTTAACAATTACATCTTTTGATACTTTTTCAGTTCCAAATGTTTCTACTAAAATACTCATTGGTTTTGCGACACCAATTGCGTATGATAATTGAATTTCTAAGCGATCTGCAAGTCCTGCTGCGCAAAGGTTCTTCGCAACGTAACGTGCAGCGTAAGCAGCAGATCTATCTACTTTAGATGGATCTTTACCGCTGAATGCTCCACCACCATGGCGTCCCATTCCACCGTATGTATCGACAATGATTTTACGACCTGTAAGTCCGGCGTCTCCATGCGGTCCACCGATTACGAATTTCCCTGTTGGGTTAATGTAGTAATTGGTGTTTTCATCCAGTAGATTTTCTGGGATGATAACATTGATTACATGTTCTTTTACATCTTTACGAAGTTGCTCCATCGTGATGTCTGGTGAATGTTGTGATGATACCACAACACTATCCACACGAATTGGTGTATTATTCTCATCAAATTCAACTGTTACTTGTGTTTTTCCATCAGGACGTAAGTATGATAGTAAACCATCTTTACGTACTTTTGTTAGTTGTTTTGCAAGTTTGTGGGCAAGTGAAATTGCGATTGGCATATACTCTTTTGTTTCATTAGAAGCATATCCAAACATAATTCCTTGATCTCCTGCACCTTGTTCTTGGAAATCTCCTTCTCCTTCATTTACTCCTTGAGCAATATCTGGAGATTGAGGATCAATCGCGACTAAAACCGCTAAGTTTTCTGCGTCGAATCCGTATTTCCCTCGGTCATATCCAATTTCTTTTACAGTATCTCTTACTGTTTTTTGGATATCAATATATGTTGTAGTAGTGATTTCTCCTGCTACTAAGACTAACCCTGTCGTTACACTTGTTTCACAAGCGACTCTAGCGTTAGGGTCGTTTTTAAATATTTCGTCAAGAATTGCATCACTGATTTGATCACAAATTTTATCTGGATGCCCTTCTGTTACACTTTCTGATGTAAATAGTCTTCTCATTTTTTTTCACCTGTTTCTTTTATATTATTTTGATAGAAATAATTTATCAAAAGATGACTATAAAATCAAGTCTTTTTTTTACAAATACTAAAACATTTGTTTAGTATAACTAAACTCAACTTTAATATCCTTTCAAGGAATAAGGATAATTCTACTAATAATATAGAGAATAGATAGATGAGGCGATTATTAAAGAAGGCTAGCCATGGCTTTGCATAGACAGATATATTTTGTATCGTAAGGTTTTTATCTTGAGGTTTCTCCGATTTTAAGATACATTAGTTTCATTTCTTTTAATATTGTCCTATAATGAAAATTAAGAAGGAGGGATATTTTTTGGAAAAAATGACAATGAAGGAATTAGCAGCACCATTAATCAAAGCAATCGATAGTTTTAATTACTTATTAAAATCTCATCATCGCCGTACCACAGTCATTGCATATGCTATAGGGAAAAAAATGGGCTTAACTGAAGACGAAATGACTGATTTAGTAATTGCTGCAGCAATGCACGATATCGGAGCACTTAGTGTTCAAGAAAGAAACTCTCTAATACAAGAAGATGTCGATAATCCTACTCCACACTGTCTTATGGCATATCATATGTTAAAATCATTTGATGTGTTTCATAATATTGCACATATATTGAAACACCATCATGTGAAGTATAGCGATATCGATATCATTGAAGACAATGTGGCGATTCAGAGTCACATCATTCATTTAGCTGATAGGGTTGATATCTATATATCCCCTGACGTGTTTATTTTAGATCAAAAAGAAGATGTAATCTCAAAGATCAAAGAGAGAACAGAAAGTATTTTTCATCCAGACGTATTTATAGCATTTGAGAAAGTATGTAAATCTGACATATTCTGGATTAACATAAATAATATGCCTATGGACTATGTACTCAATATGATCAATTTTGATCTAAATGTTGAACTTAGTTTAGACAAGGTTGTTGAATTTGCACAAGTAATATCAAGAATTGTAGATTATCGAAGTAGATACACAGCGACACATTCCTACACAGTAGGGCACTTAGCATTCCATTTAGGTAAACTTTTTGGATTAGGTAATGAGAAACGAACTAAACTGCTCATTACAGGACTACTTCATGATATTGGGAAAATAGGAATTGATCCTGGTATCATCGAGAAAAAAGGAAAACTTACTGATAGTGAATATAACCAAGTGAAACTTCATAGTTATTACTCAGGACAGATTCTACTCGAGTTGAGTAAATCAGAATGGTTTAAAGACATTGTACACTGGTCTGTCCACCACCATGAAAAAGTTGACGGATCTGGATACCCTTATGGTATAAGTGGAGAAGAGTATGATATTGGAAACAAAATTATTGCATATTCAGATATTATCGCAGCTTTAACCGAAGATAGACCTTACCGTAATGGAATGTCTATTGATGATGCATTTGCTTTGATAAAAGTAAGAATGGCCGATTCTATTGATTTTGAGATGTATGAGACCATCATCAAAAACAAAGAAGAGATTAATGACGTTGTAAAATTCTGCCAAACAGAAGGACAAAAAGTATACGCCGAAACATATTCAATATAAGAGAAAAGGAAAAATATCTCCTTTTTTCTTTGTAAGTACTTAAGTACTAACTTCTAGAATTGTCTATTTGATGAGATATTTGAGTGATATAATATGATTACAAAACAGATTTATAATTATAAAAACAACATAGTGGGTGCATCATAATTAGATGCACCCTTTATATTTAAAATGCAATTAGGAGGAGTATTATGAAGGCAAGTTATTGTGAGAAATACGGAGGTCCAGAAGTATATAAAGTAATAGAAATAGACACTCCGAAACCAAAGGAAAATGAAGTTTTAGTTCGTGTATTTAGAGCTGTGGTATCGCCGACTGACGGTAATTTTAGATCAGGAAAACCGTTGATCGCAAGACTATTTTCGGGGTTACTTAAACCACGTGTAAAAGTGCATGGAGAAATGTTTGTTGGAGAAGTTGTAGAAGTAGGATCAAATGTATCTGATTTTGACAAAAATGAAATAGTATATGGTACTAATGGAATGAAACTAGGAGCGTACGCAGAGTATGTTATCGTTGATGTTAAAAACGCATTAAAAAAAGTTCCAAATGATCTTGATTATAAAGATGTACTATCTCTACTAGATGGAGGAATCACAGCCTTACCATTTTTAAAGGAAGCAGGTAAGATTAAAGCAGGAGACAATGTACTAATCAATGGTGCTTCTGGAGCTGTCGGATCAATGGCTGTTATGATTGCTAAACACTTTGATGCTAAAGTAACTGGTGTATGTAGTACTAAAAATGTTGAAACAGTAAAACAACTTGGAGCGGACAAAGTAATCGACTATAAAAAAGAGGATTACTCAACCAGTAATGATAAGTATGATATCATTTTTGATAGTGTTGGAAAATCATCATATAATAAAGCGAAAAACGTATTATCAGAAACGGGGATTTTCCTTACAACTGTACCAACGCCTGGAGTAATGCTTCAATCACTAACAAAGAAGAAATCAAATAAAAAAAGAGCAGGATTTATGGCCGCAGGACTTCGTAAGCCTGATGTGAAAATAAAAGATTTACTGTATTTAGAGGATTTAATCAGAACAAGTGAGTTAAAACCACTACAAGGACGTATATATCCACTTGAACAACTTGGTGAAGCTCAAGAGTATGTAGAAACGGGACATAAGGTAGGAAACGTTACTATAGAAGTATCAAGTAGACCTGAATAAGTAAGAAAAAAACACTTCATTTGAAGTGTTTATTTTTTTGATTTTTTGATTTTAATGATTTCCGGTATTGCTGAATATAAGACTCCAGCTACTGGCCATACAAGCCAAGTGATATGCCAATCCATTGTATAGAAACTCCAACCAAGGTAAATTGCTACTACAATTGTCCAATAGATGTTTGAGATTTGTTCTACAGTTTCTCTAGTTTCTCTTTCTAGGCTTGAAAAGACACTTTTATTAAGTAACACTTTGTATCCATCATCAATTAGACTTGAACGTACTAATACAAAGAGTGAAATCATTGTAATACCTAAAAACAACTCAAGTAACATAATTAATGTGTAATCTAACTCTGACAGTATTCCACCAACGATTAACGGTACAACAGCTAAAATTAAAGCTATAATAGATATAACGATTCTAGTATTATGTTTTGGTAAAAATTTATTATACTTATCTTCAATATCCTGCTTTGTAGATTTATCCATTGTAATGGGTTGTGCTTTTAAATAGTTATATTTTTCTTGTTTTAATCCTGCAGTAATAAATAATCCAACTGCAATAGCAATTAAGACAAACATTGCCACCAGTCCTGAAGCCAGTTGAACATTTTCGTTAATAAAGATATTTGTTGTATCGGATGTACCTGATAAGAATATTAAGGATATAACTGCTAAAATACATAGTGATACACCTAACGCAATCATACTACTAAATCTATGAATCCAATCAATATATTCTTCCACTTCTCTATAAGATATTAAAGTAGGTTTAATAACCTCTTCTGCAGTATCAATTCGTAAGTCATGTTCCGTCATTTCCTCTTTCATTAGGTAATCTGTGGTAACATTAAAAATCCTACTTAGTTCAAGTATCTTATCCATTTCAGGGGTTGATACGTCACTTTCCCACTTTGATACAGATTGTCTCGATACATTTAGTCTTGATGCTAATTCCTCTTGAGACCATCCTTTTTTCTTTCTCAAACACATTATTTTGTCTGCAATATTCATTGTTATCTCCTCCATTCGTAAATAGCATATACTTTTACGTAGAAAAACACTACCAACCAGACTTTACATATTGACAACCAGTGGTTGCAATTGCTTAAACAAGCCATTAATTCACTCCAATTTTATCATATTTTTAGTGTTTAGACTATCACTTTCTATTTTGAACAGTTGGGAGTGAAGGTAAAAAAGAGCTAAGTTATATCCTTTTCTCCTCACATATTTGAACGAGTTAATTAACATACTGAAAAAGGGTATAATAGCGCGATACAAAGATAGTGCACAAACATTTTTAATATCTAGGATTTTCATTATGCCTTTCTGATTGAGCAATCACTTAGATAAGTCAATAATATAGCCATTATAAATAGTTTGCGATAGAACGATTATTATGGTAAAATCTATTTATAGGCAAACTATTGTGAAAACTTTAGGACGCAAAGATATAGGGCTTCCTCGTATGAGATGCTTGCTATATCTGCACGGGATAATATACGTAAAGAGGCCTATAAATAGACCTCTTTTTTTGTTTCATTTCTATTTACTTGTAAAGGAGGGAATACCAATGATTATTGATATGACCGTTACTTTGGTTATCAACCTAATGTTATTACTCAGTATGTCTTTTATTCAACAATTGATACCTAATTTTAAGAGAAAATTTATTAAACCAGTATTAATAGGACTTTATACTGGGGTAGTTGGTGTTGTATTAATGAGTATACCTTTTGAGTTTTATGATGGTATGATCTTTGATACAAGATCAATTCTTATCAGTTCTACTGGTATATTCTTTGGAGCAATTCCTACCGCGATTACTTGGGTTTTCCTAATAAGTTATCGTCTTTACATTGGAGGTGCAGGTGTTCTTGCTGCATTTATCAATATTTCTCAAGCAGGACTAATTGGATTATTGTTTAGGAAGTATAGAATAAAGAATAAGAAACGAATAACGAACTCTTGGAAAGAGCTACTAACAGTATCTTATGTTGTTCATATAATTATGTTTCTACTTGTATTTACATTACCAGTAGAGGATAGAAATGCAATTTTACCACATTTATGGTATATGGTTTTATTATTTTTACCAATAAGTGGAGTTCATATATATATATTCCATAGATATCAGGTTAATTTGAATACACAGAAAGAACACATAGTTCAGTATAGAGATTTGTTTGAAAATAGTCATGTCGCATTAATGCTGATTGATGGAGTAGATGGAAAAATCATCGATGTGAATAAAACAGCTTTAGACTTTTATGGATGGAGTTTGTCTGAACTTACACAAATGTATATATATCAAATAAACACTAAAAGTAAAGAAGTAATAATGAAGGAAATCCATTTATGCGCGACACAAGAACAAGGATATTTCAGTAATAAACATCGGACAAAAGATAGAGGACTAATTGATGTTGAAGTATATAGTGGACCAATTCGTATTGAAGACAAAACGGTATTACTATCAACAATTATTGATGCAACATTCAAAGTAGAAAATGAGAAATTACAATTAGAGAAGCAAAAACAGTTGGAGTACATTGGATATCATGACTATTTAACAGGACTATATAATAGAATGTTCTTTGAAATTGAGTTAAAGAGATTGTCTACTAAAAGACAGTTACCACTTTCAATTATTATTGGTGATGTAAATAATCTAAAAATCACTAATGATAAGCACTCACATATCGATGGAGATCAACTATTAATTGAAATTGCTAAAATTCTGAAAGATACGGTTCGCTCTGAAGATATAGTGGCAAGATGGGGTGGAGATGAGTTTGTTATTTTACTACCTCAATCAAATGAACATATAGTTAAAAATATAATTCAAAGAATACAAAAAAAATGCAAGGCTTCAAAAGCTAAAATCACACCAAGTATTGCATTAGGATATTTCACTCAAAGAGAGATTAGTGAAGATATCTATAAAGGACTGAAAACTGCTGAGGAAAGAATGTATAAGCAGAAAAGAAGTCAAAAAGGATAATAATATTGAACTTCGTTTTCAACTGAAAACGAAGTTTTTTTTATTTGATAAAAACGTTGATGAACAAGAGTGAAAAAAACGTTCAATATTTTACTTTTTGAATCCTTAAACCATGTTATAATATTAAAGGTGAAAAATATGAAAAAAAGTATCTCAAGTAGAATTATAGGTCCAGAAAACAGCAAGAGTAGAGATGTGATTGTTTTAGCATTACTTATCATAGTTCCGGTATTAATTTATTTTACAGGTGGAACAAAAAATGTGTATGTACAGTTTATGTATGTACCAATCATTATTTCTGCTATCGAAAAAACCCAAATTAAGGTGATAATTGTTGCTATAATTGCGGGACTTTTAATTGGGCCATATATGCCTGTAGATGTACATACTGGAGATATGCAATCTGTGCAAGGATGGTTGTTTAGAATCGTAATGTTCATTTCAGTTGGAGAGATGATGCATTTTTTACATAAAAAGGCTGCGATTGAACTAAGTGCAACAAAACTTGTTCTACAATCTATTTCAGAAGGAATCTGTGTAATCGATGAGAATGACAAAATAATTTTTGCTAATGATTTATTCACATCAATACATGATCTCAATAAGAGTGAGTTTATTGGAGAAAACATTTTCTCATTTCTACACAGACAGTACTCGTTGAAAATAAAGGATGACTGCTGTATTGAACTATATAACGCAATAAAGATGAGAAAAGAAGTTAAAAACCTATTAATCCCAAACGTTGTGAATTCATACGGAGAAATAACATCTGAATATAATGTATATACGACTAAGGCAAATGGAGTTAATAATAGTATCATCGTAGTTAGAAATATAGAAGAACAGTTAAACTACAATCGATATTTACATAAGTTATCGTATACAGATGCATTAACTGGATTACCAAACAGAAGAGCATTTAGAGACTATATTGCTACATTGGAGGATGTCGATATACTCCCTATAGGAGTACTGTTCCTTGACATTGATGGAATTAAATTTATTAATGATAGTTTTGGGTTTCAAAAAGGAGACGAAGTTATTATGATGGTTTCCAACATTATGAATACAATAATCAAGAAGCAGGGGTATGTCGCTAGATTATCTGGAGATGAGTTTATCGGTATTGCTTTTAATGCGTCAAGCACTTCAATTGATGAAGCTGTTAACCGGATTTATAAAGAGGTAGAAAACATAAGAATAAACTCACTTTCTATGAAAGTTTCTTGTGGCTATAGTATTGTTGATAATTTTAATGACATTAAAGAAGCAATTAAACTATCTGAAAACAATATGTACATTGATAAAAATACTAGTAATAATTCAATGCGAAATAATCCTATTGATACGATTATGAATACGCTTCATGAGAAAGACGCATATTCTGAGCATCATTCACAGACTGTTTCTATGATTTCTGCGAATATTGCAAAAGCATTATCTTTACCAGGAAACCAAATTAAAGAGATCGAACAAGCTGCGCTTCTACATGATATTGGTAAAATCATTGTTCCAATCAATATCCTCACGAAAGAAGGAAGTTTAACAGAAGAAGAATATCATAAGATGAAAGAACATTCTGAAATAGGGTACCGTCTATTATCGACAATGAAGAGTTTAAATAACATACCTGAAATGGTATTATCTCATCATGAGAGATGGGATGGAAAAGGGTATCCACATCAAGTAAAAGGTGAAGAGATTCCTTTAGGTGCAAGAATAATAAGTATCGCAGATTCATATAATGCAATGACAACTAATAGACCATATAGAAAGAAGTTTACAGAAGAAGCTGCATTTAATGAAATTGTATCATGCAGAGGAACACAGTTTGATCCACAGATTATCGATGTGTTTGAGAAAAATTTTAATTGGATAATAAAAGAATATAATAACTAAAAAACCAAGAACAACTAGAGGTGACTTTATGCGAATTACAAAAAAAGTATTTACAGACTTAGCTATATATATGATAGGGTTTGGAATAATTGTTGGAATTATATTCCCAATATTTACACAAATAATCGGGATACCAAGCGAGTATATTGATATTGTGTTTATTACTGCTTGTTTATTAGCAGGAATAACTGTAGGATTGGTAAATATCATTCTTGCAAAAACAGTTGTAGGAAGACGAATTTCTAATTTATCGAAACAGATGAAATACGTAAATGAGAACTTACATAATGCAAACGAAATGGATGCTGAGGAGTGTTTAGAACGTTGTATGATTCCTGTTGATAGTGATGATGAAATTGGGGAATCAAGTGAGTCTTTTAACAGTTTAGTTAAATCATTTTTAACAACCTTGAACAGTGAATTATCAATTCGAAATTTCACGGAAATATTCACAAATGAGTTAGATTTAGAGAAATTGTCTGAAAAAGCTCTAGAACACTTAATACACTATTCGAACGCTACAGCTGGAGTGGTCTTAATAGATAAAGGTGGAGATATCGAAGTATCCAGTTCCCACTTAATAAAAAATCCTGATTCGTTATCCAGTTTAGAGATTGTGCATAAGTGTTTTTCTTCTAAGAAAAGAGTTATCTTCAACCTTACCGAGGATGTAACTATAGAGGCCGGATTAGTTGATTTTAGACCAAAAACAATAATAATTGAACCAATTATCTACAAAGGAAATGTGTTAGGAGTAATTCTTCTAGCATCAACAAAAGATATAGAGGAATCTGTATTACGCGAACTTAATATATATACACATGGTTTATCTTTAGGAATGCACAATGCGATTATTCATGATAAGTTAGAGAAATTAGCGATACTAGACCCATTAACAAAAGTGTATAATCGTAGATTTGGTATGGAACGTCTTAAAGAAGAATATGCAAGAGCAGTTCGTACGAATGATCCATTGGGAGTATTAATGCTTGATATTGATTTCTTCAAAAATGTAAATGATACATATGGGCATATTGTTGGAGATCAAGTACTAATTAATATCACAAAAATTATCCAGGAAAATATTCGTAAAGGTGATATTCTTATCCGCTATGGTGGAGAAGAATTTATGGCTTTATTACCGGGAGCATCAAATGAAGGGTTACAGAAGGTATCCGATAAAATTAGAAGATATGTTGAAGAGCATACTATGAAACATAACGACCAAGAAATAAAGGTTACAATTTCTATTGGGGGTACAAGTTATCCAGAGTACTCATCTAATGATTTAGAACAACTAGTGACTCAAGCAGATTCAAATCTCTACCGATCAAAAGAAACAGGTAGAAATAAATACAGTATTAATTAAATCAATAAACACCACCTACTATTTATAGTAGTATGTGGTGTTTTTATTATGCTATAATGTAAATATCAAATTTAAGTATAGTGGAGCGTGTCACTCTACAGGAGACACAGTACGACCTTCTTATCCAAAAGAAGTAAATGATTATATCATTAGAGGATAATATAAAGCGCAAACCTACATAGAAACTAGAAGCACTCTTCGAAACGCTAGAAGATAAAATAGACTCAAATTTTGTCACCACTGTGTTTATATGTAAAAAAGTTCAATAAAGGAGATTATTATGAAATATAACTTTGACGAAATTGTAAATAGAAGAGGAACATCATCGATAAAATGGGATTTTGGTGAGTTATTAAAGGATTTTGGAATTACTGAACGATTTGATGAAGATACGATACCTTTGTTTACCGCAGATATGGATATCGCTGTCGCTCCACCAATTGTAGAAGCAATGCATAGCACTGCTGATGCAAGAATTTATGGATACTCCTCATTGCCGGATACTTACTATGATTCCGTTATTAATTGGTTTAAAAACCGTCATAATTGGGAAATTAAGAAACAGGAAATTGTTTATTGTCCAGGGACCGTACATGCAATTGGAATCGCTATAGAAGCGTACACAAAAATCGGAGAAGGGGTAATTATTCAAAGACCAGTGTATACCCCGTTTACTACTCAAATAGAAAGATCTAGTAGAGTTGTTGCGAATAATCAAATGATTCTAAATGAGGACCATACTTACTCAATCGACTTAAAAGGATTTGAGGAACTAGCAAAAAAACCTGAAAACACTTTGTTTATTTTATGTAATCCTCATAATCCAACTGGAAGAATTTTTCAGAACTATGAACTAAAACAAATGGCTGAGATTTGTCATAAAAATAACGTGATTATTATCGCAGATGAAATTCATGGAGACTTAATACGAAACGATTCCGTATTTACTCCAATAATGAAAATAGCTGATCAAACGAATCATATAGTAACATGTACAGCTATCAATAAAACATTTAATGTCGCAGGACTACACGCAAGTAACATTGTAATCCCCAATAAACTACTAAGAGCAAAATTTAGAAAAGTACTCGGTATGACATTACCTACACCATTCACTATCAATGCTGTTATTGCTGCATATACAGAGTGTCTAGATTGGCTTGAAGAAATAAAGACCTATTTTGATGGCACTATCGAATGGGTAATGAACTTCTTAAAAGAAAAAATGCCTAAAGTTCGATATACAAGACCAGAAGGTACATACATATTTTGGATGGACTTTAGACAATATGGAATATCAAAAGAAGAAATTAAGAAACGTATTTATATTGATGCAAATGTTGTTTTAGAATCAGGACCAATGTTTGATCCAGATAACGGAGCAGGATTTGAACGTGTTTGCCTCTCTTCACCGAAGCCTATTGTAAGAGAAGCGTTTGAACGCATCGCAAAAGCTTTTGAAGATATCTCATAAAAAAAGGAGCGCATGCTCCTTTTTATATAGACTGATTCAGATATAAGATTTTTAAACCTAATTCTATCGAGTTCTAATATAGTAATTTATCAAGAGAAAAGAAGGCGTAAAATAGAGGGAAAACACGTTAAACTTGTTTTATGTTAAAAAAAATTAATCGTTTATGTTATACTAGTTACAGAGGTGGTTATATGGACGAAGATATAAGAGTAATCAGTACTGAGGAAGAACTGAAAATATTTAGTGATCCTTATCGTCTAAAAATAATCAATGTGTTTCAAGCAAACTCTAAGCCGTTAACCGTTAAAGGTTGCGCTGATATTATGGGTGAAGTACCCGCAAAAGTCTACTACCACGTGAAGAAATTATTGAAAATCCATATCTTAGAACTTGATCATATTGAAATTATTAATGGGATCAATGCAAAATACTACAAATTAATAAAGAGGAAATTCACAGTTAAGTTAGAGAATACTGATCAACAAAATATGTATCGACAATTGAATCATGTTCAAAATTTACTAGTGAAGGTTTTGGATGATTTTAAAGAAGATATTATAAAATCAACACAAAACGCAGTTGATAATCACGCAGAGAAGGATTCTGATGTGGGGATGTTAACTGGAACACACGTTTATCTAACTGAAGAAGAGTATAAAAAATTACACGAGGCAATCATTGAGATTGTAAATTCAAATTCTGATGAAGGACCTAATAGAAGGAAATATTCATTTATAGGTGGTATTAGTAGAATTGTTGAAGAAAAAAAGGAATGATTATTCATTCCTTTTTTATATATCTAGAGATTGCTGTTTATAGTTTAACTGTTGGTAACGTTGTTCAATTTGGGAAACTAGTTTATTAAAATGTAACTCGTCAAACATATCATCAACACGTAAGTATAGAATCTTCTCTTTTGGTATAGCATAGCGATCAAAAATACTATCAAGTACTTCTGTATAATTGTGATAATGAAATTTCAAATAATTATATTGTCCCTCTTCTAAATCTCTTGAACGTTTTTTAACATTTTCAAATAAACTATCTTCATCACGAACTAATACGATATGTATATCTAGTTCAGGTAGTAAATTCATATGTTTATCAGCGACGGTGTATGTGAGTTCAACTTCTTCATCAGTCATTTTCTCTTCTTTACGAAGTAGTTCTGCAAATACAAGATTTGAAAACATTGTGGAATCGCATATTAGGAAAGGTTCATCCTTTGTTTCCCACATTGATAAAAATAATTCCCCGTAAAATGCGAATTGACTTACAAGCGCAAATCTCTTCATATCAGAGTAAAACAGCGGTAAGAAAGGGCTGCTTTCAACAGGTTCTTTAACTAAAGGTACGTTGTAATACGTTGATAATAAGTGCGATAAAGTAGATTTTCCACTACCAATCGGTCCGATAATTCCAATTCTCATGATTTCACCTCAATAAGTATGTTGATGTCATTATACAATCTTTAAGTATAATAGTCAAAATCACTTGAGTATTTGAATCGGTTTTATAGTTTTGTTATAATAAAGTTGGTGATAAATATGATAAAAACAGTATTGTTTGATATGGATGGAGTAATCTCAGATACAGAGAATACACATTACATTGCGTATAAGAAAGCATTTCATGATTTAGGAGTCGAGATAGATTATGATCTTTATGTGGATAAGTTACAAGCAAGAAGTAGAGAAGTAGGGATAAAGAATATTATCGTAGATGCGACGATAGATCAAATAGAAGAAGTTTCAAGGTTAAAGGATATCTATTATAAAGAGGAGTTAGAAAAAGGGATTCATCTTTATGAGGATACTTTTGAACTATTGGAAACATTGAGACAATTTGATATAAGAATGGCTGTGGTTAGTGCTTCGAAATACGCAGAATATCAAATTAAGAAGATGGGGTTAAATGACTATTTTGAGTTTGTAATATCAGGGACAGAGACCTTGAATATTCAGAATAAACCTCATCCAGATATTTACCTTTATGCTTTAGGAAAATTAAACATCTCCTGTGAAGAGACAATTATTGTTGAAGACTCTTATAATGGAGTAAAAGCTGCTTTAGAAAGTGGAGTAAGAGTGATTGGAGTTAATAGAGGATATCTTCAATACGAGAAGAATAAAAATCTTTTAATTGTAGACAACTTAAGTGTGGTTAAAAACTTTTTTAATTAATTTAATATAAATGTGATTCAAATCACATTTTTTTATTTTCCAATAATTTATACTACGAGAGAAATAAAATTTTTGGAGGATATTATGAAAAGAAAAATGTTTTGTTATCAATGTCAAGAAGCAGCGAAAAATACAGGATGTGAAGTAATGGGTGTTTGTGGGAAATCACCATTACTATCAAGTTATATGGACACATTTAAATATGTTTTAAAAGGACTCGCAATTGTAGCTGAAGAAGCAAATAAAAAAGGTGAAGATACATTGCAAGCTGATTTATTCATTATGGAAGGTATGTTCAAACTTATAACAAATGCGAACTTCAGTGATGATGTTTTTGTTTCAAGTATAAAAGAAGGTATTGCTTTACGAGAAACTATGAAGTTAAACTTGGACTCAATGTTTGATGATGATATTACGGTATGGGCAAGTGATTTAGTAAGTGATTTTGTTTTAAAAGCAAATACTGTAGGAGTATTATCAACAGAAGATGAGAATATTAGAAGTATCCGTGAAATTATAACAACTGGATTAATGGGATTATGTGCATATCATTCACATGCTCATAATTTAGGTTATGTAGATCAAGAAATCTTTACTTTTACAAGAAAAGCTTTAATTGCATTAGCAGATGATTCACTATCTCTAACAGATTACATTGGATTAATTGATGAGACAGGTAAATATGGTGTAGTGGGTATGGCTTTATTAGATAAGGCAAATACAACTACTTATGGAATACCTCGAATCTCACATGTTAATATCGGAGTAGGTACTCGTCCAGGAATCTTAATTAGTGGACATGATTTACATGATATTAAAGAATTGCTAGAGCAAAGTAAAGATCAAGGTATTGATATTTATACACATAGTGAAATGTTACCAGCTCATTATTATCCAGAACTTCAGAAGTATGATCACTTATATGGTAACTACGGAAGTGCTTGGTATAACCAAAAAGAAGAGTTTACATCATTTAATGGACCAGTATTATTTACAACAAACTGTATTGTTCCACCAAAAGCAGATGCAGTATATAAGGATAAAGTATTTACTACAGGAAACTCAGGACATCCTGATTTCAAACATATTTCAGTGAAAGATGGTAAAAAAGATTTTAGTGAAATTATTGAATTAGCTAAACAATCTCAAGCTCCAACTGAAATTGAGAGTGGTACAATTGTAGGAGGATTTGCTCATAACCAAGTTCTTGACTTAGCAGAAACAGTAGTGGAAAACATTAACAATGGTTCTATCAAGAAATTCTTTGTTATGGCGGGATGTGATGGTAGAAGTACAAAACGTTCATACTACACAGAGTTCGCAAGTAAATTACCTAGTGACACAATTATTCTTACTGCAGGATGCGCGAAGTTTAAGTACAACAAATTAAACCTTGGAGATATAAATGGTATTCCAAGAGTGTTAGATGCAGGACAATGTAACGATAGTTATAGCCTTGCTGTAATCGCACTGAAACTAGCGGAAGTATTTAATTGTGACGTTAATGATTTGCCAATCGCATACAATATTGCATGGTATGAGCAAAAAGCAGTTATCGTGTTATTAGCATTACTACATTTAGGTGTTAAGAACATTAAGTTAGGACCAACATTACCAGCATTCTTAAGTAATGATGTCGCAACCTTCTTAGTGAACACATTTGGATTATCTACAGTTTCAACAGTAGAAGAGGATATCAAAGAACTATACTAATTTTAAAAAGACTCAATATTTGAGTCTTTTTTTATTCTTATAGTTTGTGTTTTTAGCAATATATTAATAAAATAGAAGTATAAGGAGTGATAATATGATTGATAAGGAGTTTATATATATTAGAGTGTTACCACTTGTCAAAGAAAAGTCAAGAATGCTTGATTACTATTTAATAAAGTCATTGTTCGAAAATCAAGATGATAATATTATTACAGAATTAAAGAAATATCAGAATAGTGATGGAGGATTTGGACACGGGTTAGAACCAGATGTTCAAATGCCCAATAGCAGCGTAGTAGCAACTGATATCGCAGTAAAAGCTTTAGACTTTATTCATAATCCAGAGAAAAAAATAGAAATGGTAAAAGAAATTGTACACTACTATGAGAGTGTCTATGATTTTGATGAGAAGCGGTTCTATATGGTGGATGAGAATGTTGATCAATACCCTCATGCAGTTTGGTGGAACTATAGCGACTTAAAAAATAATTTTCCTTTTGGAAATCCAGATCCTGAAGTAATTGGGTTCCTGTTTGAAAACAGACAATATCTAAATAAACTCCAGTTTTCTATACTGATTAATGATGTGGTGGAGTTTATTATGTCAAAGAGATTCTTAGAGTCTGGAATGCATACGTTAATGAGTATTATTGAGTTTTACAAACGAGTTGATGATGACGTTAAAAACCTAATTCATGATCGTATACATGTTTTAGTGAAGAAAGAAATAGATGCGGGTATGGGTAAATGGGATGATTACTCACTAGAACCATACAAAATCTATATCCAAGAACCCCATTTTATAAATACTCATCTTGAAGAACTTGGATTAAACTTAAAGCGAGTAATCGAAAAAGTAACATCACTGAGTGTTGAACCTAATTGGCAATGGTATCAATACGAGGAAGAGTTTAAGAAAGTTAAATATGAATGGTTAGGACATATGTATTTTGATATGATCAGAGCATTACGAATGCATAGAATCGTTTAAGCAGAAGATATTTCTGCTTTTTTTTCTGTGTTGGATTTGACTATATATTGTAGTATAATGTAATAAGTAAATTATTGAGGTGTATATATGAAACTTATTGAAATTATAAAAACAATTATTATTGGAGTAGTAGAAGGAATCACTGAATGGTTACCAATAAGTAGTACTGGGCATATGATTCTAATAGAAGAATGGATTCAATTAGATGTAAGTGAAGAGTTCTGGGAATTATTTTTAACAGTTATTCAGCTTGGAGCAATTATAGCAGTTGTAGTATTGTTCTTTAACAAGTTAAATCCTTTATCTTTGAAGAAATCAAAAGAAGAAAAATGGGATACGTGGAATATTTGGTTTAAGGTTGTCGTTGGAGTTATACCTGCTGGAGTCATAGGGTTATTATTTGATGAGTGGTTATATAATCATTTATACAATTATATTACTGTTGCATTGATGCTAGTGCTTTATGGTGTATTGTTTATAATTATAGAAAGCAAAAATAAAAATAAAGTATCAACAATCAATGATTTCAATAGTTTAACATATAAAACAGCATTCTTAATCGGTATGTTTCAAGTGTTAGCATTAATACCTGGAACTTCAAGATCTGGAGCAACGATTTTGGGAGCAATACTTTTAGGAACTTCAAGATATGTTGCAGCTGAATTCTCGTTCTTCTTATCAATTCCAGTTATGTTTGGAGCAAGTTTTGTAAAACTGCTAGGATTTGGATTTGATTTCACAAGTAACGAAATTATTATACTATTAGTCGGAATGGTAACAGCGTTTATTGTTTCAATTTTAACGATAAAATTCTTTTTAGGATATATAAAAAGAAATAATTTCAAAGTTTTTGGATGGTATCGAATTGTTTTAGGAATTTTAGTAGTTCTATATTTTTTAATTTCTTAAAATAATATATTACAGAAAACAATTATTTAATAGAAAGTTTGATTATAAGAAGGTCATCAGCCTGTTTGATGTCCTTTTTTTATGCTTCAATATATTATAATGAAAAAACTAGGTGAATATGAGTATATGTCTTTTTTTAGGCTTTTTACCATAATAATCATAAAATCGTGACTATTATAATACATCTTTCAATGTAAAAAGCGTTTCCATAGAAAAAAAGTGCAAGTTTATGGGAAATTTGTTTTTCTTTTTTGAGATAAGTATGATAAAATATTAATAATTAATTAAATAGAAGGAGGTTATTTTTTTTATGATGAAGAAGATTTTACTTACATCATTAGCTTTATTAGCTGTTATTACTTTATCAGCTTGTAAACCTAAAGAATTTACAGTTACATTTGACACACAAGGCGGAACAGCCGTAGAAGCAGTTGTTGTTGTTGATGGTGAGGTTGTTGCTAAACCTGAAGCAAACCCAACAAAAGACGCTGAAGGTGAAGACTCTGCTTGGAGTTTTACTGATTGGTATACAGACGCTGCAGGAACTACTGCGTTTGATTTTACAACACCAATTGAAGCTGATACTACTTTATATGCTGGTTGGACTCAACAAATCGTTGTTCGTTTCAATACGAAAACAGACGCTACTGTTGAATCTGCATTACTAAGTGTTGACGGTGGAGATGTTGCTAAACCAACAGATCCTACAAGAGAAGACTTTACATTTGGTGGATGGTTCTATGGTAAACCAGGTGCAACTTGGTTAGAGCCTGAGGCAATTACATTCCCATTAGCTGTAACTGAAGCTGTTGAGTTATTCGCATACTGGATTCCTGAAGATTCAGCTGCTGTTACTTGGGATGAAGAAACAGAAACTTACAGAAACTCATTTACTGAGTTAACTGCTGATCCTATCTTAAACCCACTTACATATCACTGGAGCCATGAATCTGCTTTAATGGATTACATGTCTACACCTTTATATGGAACAGATGTTGATTGGGAAAAAGCAATTGAAGATGGTTTAGCTACTGAACCAGGAGATTTCTCAACTATTGATGAATCAAATATTGGTGCTTTATTGAGAATGAACGTTATGTACGGAGCTGCTCAATTCCCTATCGCTGTTGGTGGAGATTTTGACGGTGAAGACGGAACTGATCAAAATGGTAAATTTAGCGAGTCATTATCTAGAGAGATTACATCTACTACTTATAGATATAAGTTAAACCCTGATGTATTATGGGAAGATGGAACTCCTGTAACTGCTCATGATTACTATTACTCATATTTCCAATATATCGATGGAACTCAAAATAACTTTAGAGCTAGCTCTTATTACCCAACTCATGACAGAAATACTGGTATGAAAATTGTTAATTCAAGAGGGTACTTCTTACAAGGAACTGAAATTGGTTTAGGTGAGAGCGCAGACAACCCACTTGAGGGAGATTACGCATATGGTTCAATTAAGAGATCAATCGGTCCAAATAACACTACTTATGCTGGTGGATATGCTGGATTATGGTATACTTCTGAGCCTAGAACTGTTTATTTAACTGAAGCACAAGTTGCTGAATACGGTTTTGTTGATGGTGAAGATTATGCATTCCCAATGGCATTACAAACTGCATTACTTGACAATGGATGGACAGAAGAAGAAATTATCGCACATGATATCCAAGGTCATTTCCAACTTAATGCAAACTATGCTGGTGCTAAAGGTACAGATTGGCCTGCAGTATCAAAAGACGAAGTAGGATTCAAAGTTATCGATGATTATACATTTGAAATGACTTATGAAGTTACAATGACTCATACTTCTGCAATGTTTGATGCAAACTTTACATTAGTTCATCCTGAAACTTATGAAGATAGTTTAGATGAAAATGGAACTAACTCAACTTATGGTACTTCTTTAACTCCACCATTAAGTTATGGAGGATATGTTCTTAAATCATGGGATACTAATGCAAAAATGGTATTTAACAAGAACTATACGAACTTAATGCAATTATATTATAACTATAAAGCAATTTCATTCGAGTTCTATTCAAATATTCCTTTAAAAATGACTGCATTTGAAAATGGAAAATTAAGCTCTACTACACTGAACCAAACTTATTATAGTGAGTACGCTGAAAATCCAAATCTAAAGAGTTCATATAGAGGATATCCAGGTTACTTAATGTTCAATACAAGAGCTTATGATGGTCAAGATTTATCTGTTGTAAGTGCAATTCAAGATAAAGACTTCAGACAAGCATTCTTCTTCGGATTTAACCGTGTTGAATATGCTACTACTATTAATGCACCAAACGTACCTTCATTATTAGCTTACCCTGTAAATGCTACACAATATGATAATGATGATTCATGGTACACTAATACTCCTGAATACAAACAACTATTGGACGATTTAGGAATTGATGAAACTACATATGGTTACGATCCTGTAAAAGCAGTAGAATTATTTAATGCGGCTTATGCAGCATGGGACGCTATTGAAGGAAATGAAGGACCTATCGAACTTAACTACTTAACTTCTGAAGGTGCAGAAACTGCTAGAATTGATGATTATATCATTTCACATTTCGAAACTTTATTCGGAACTGACAAAATCGTATTCAACAAAGATATCGGTAGTACGCAAGTTGCAAGTGATAAACAAGACGCATTTGAGTTTGACATCGTTTTAACAGGTGTAGGTACTGGAGCAAGTACTAACTTAAGTGTTATGTTACCAATCGTTGGATTATTTGCCTTTGAAGTATGGGGTGGATTCGGATTTAACACTATGGCAGACTTAAATATTCCTGAATCTGAGTTAATCATTGAAGAAGCAGACAAGTTAGACTTAAGAGCTACTTGGGAATTCTTAAAAACTGTTACAGATAAATTTGATGAAGATACTGACTCTGGAACATTATGGCCATTATGGGAAATTTTAAATGAAAATGATGGATACTTCGTTGGAGATTTAACTATTCTTCATGACTTCGGACTTGAATGTATATTCATTTGGGCTGGATTAGCACCACAATATGATGGTGATGTTGAAGATAGAAATACTGTTACAAGAGCATTTGATAGAATTATTTTAGAATATGCACCACTTATTCCTACTACAAGCGCTGCATCAGCAGTTGTGTACGCGGATAATGTAACAAATGTTTGGCCAGCATATCATAATATTATGAGATGGGGCGGACTAAGATATTGGCATCTAAATTCTGATTCTGATTTTCAGTAATAAGAATACAGATAGTTAATATTGAGAAATAAATTAAAAGTAAAAAGATAAATTGAGAGAGGCAGAATATGCACTACTGCCTCTTCAGTTTGTTTTTATATCAAAAAGGCAATTTTAAAATTGAAAAAAAAGTTCAAAATTTTGAACGTTCAAATATATATTGATTTTTACCGTTTGAAGCATAGGTGTAAAATTGTTAGTATTTGATTATTAGAAAGAGGGAAGAACATAATGTTAAGATACTTTTTTAGAAGATTTGGATTAATGATAATTACCTTTACTATTGTTATTTATCTATTTTTTCTCTTCATCCATCTTTTGCCTGACTTCCATAAACCACCACTTATGGGAGATGACGCAAATTATTGGATTCAATACTATAAGGAAGGAAGAGACAAACCGATTCCTATCCAGTTCTTTATTTGGGTTAAGAATATTGTTCAAACAGGTTCTTTTGGATATTCTCAAACTCAAAGAATGGACGTTAGCACTATCCTATTCAGTAAAATTCCAACAACTGTTATGTTTCAATTAGTTCCATATTTAATAACAGTACCACTTGGAATATTTTTAGGTATCGTTGCTGCATTAAATAAAAACAAATTACCAGATCATCTTATTTCGATTCTTGTAATTGTATTTATTTCGGTACCGACATTCGTTGTCGCCGTATTAGCACAGTTAGTGTTTGGGTGGCAGTTAGGATGGGTTGATACCCCACCATTTGTTGCGACGGGAAGTGAGTTCCAAGCTGATTTTTGGGCTGGAGTTAGTTCCTATGTTCTACCAAGTTTAGTAATGATCTTTGGTGGAATTGCAGGATGGGCAAGAAGTATTCGTGCAGAGTTAACAGAGCAAATTACTCAGGATTACATGTTGTTGGCAAGATCGAAAGGTTTAAGTAAACGTCAAGCAACATTTAGACATGCATTGAAAAATGCATTAGTACCATTCGCTCCGAGTATTTTCTTAGGATTCTTAGGACTTTTATCAGGTTCAATGATCCTTGAAATAATTTTCAGGGTTGATGGAGCAGGTAGAATTTATCTATATGCATTCAACAACCGTGATTATTCTTTACTATTACTAAATATGGTGTTCTATGAATTTATTGGCTTGTCAGCTGCAATCTTAGCAGATTTAAGTTATACAATCCTAGATCCTAGAATGAGAGTGGGGAGTGGAAAATCATAATGAGTATGTTAGATATTGATAAAAGTAAATTTGTCTTAATTAATGAGGACTCTGTCATAAGTGATATTGCCTTTGAGACAAAAGAAATAGGATATTACCAAGATGCATGGAATCGATTCAAAAAGAATAGAGCTTCAGTAGTTGCATTTGCAATTATTTGTGTATTGTTCTTCTTTGTAATTTTTGGTCCATATATGAAAGTATATGACACTCCAGAAAATCCTGCAGATGGAAGCAAACTAGGATATTTGCCTCCAAAAATGCCACTTATTGAAAATTTAGGTATTTTTGATGGTGAAAAAGAAATAACAAGAGGGAAAAATTTCCTATTAAATGTTTATAATTCACCATATGGTGAGGAAATTATATTAAGTGGTATGCCATCTGAGCTAACTGACGATGATCCAACTAATGATGCAGTATGGGATGAAGCTTATGAACTTACTGTTGTTGTTGACATGTATCATTATGTCGATTTCATCAATAGTTATTTAGATGAGAATAACTCATATGAAAGTGTTCAAAAGATTTTATCAAAAGATGAATTTGAAGAAGCTTTAGCAAACAATCTGATTATTGATGTGCAATCTGTTTCAGAAGATGGAAATACGTACATTGTAAGAACTGATTTCTTTAAATATGTTCTTAATCAGGAACCTGATGATACATATTTCTGGTTTGGAACAGATATAACCGGAAAAGATTTATTTACATTATTATGGACAGGAGCTAGAATTTCATTAATGATGGCTTTATCTGTAGTAATTATTAACTCAATTATTGGACTAACACTAGGTGCAATAGCTGGTTATTACGGAGGAACATTCGACTTACTATTTGACAGATTTGTTGATATTTTAGGTGGAATTCCATTCATGGCAGTTTTAACTTTATTGATAATTCGATATGGTTCTGCTATGTGGGTTGTAGTACTAGCATTTACCGTTACCGGATGGATGGGATCATATAGAATGGCTCGTATGCAGTTCTATAGATTCAAGAAAAGAGAATATATTTTAGCTGCAAGAACATTAGGAGCAAATGATCCAAGAATTATGTTTAAACACATTTTCCCTAATGCTATTGGATATATGGTTACTACTTTTGCACTAGCAATTCCTAGTTTCGTATTTACTGAGGCAGCTTTCTCATATCTAGGTATTATTAACTACTCTGATGCAATTAGTGTAGGGATGTTACTAGAACATGGGCAACGTGTTATGCAAAATTATCCGCATACACTTATTTTCCCAGCACTCTATATTGCAACTTTAATGATTGCGTTTAACCTATTTGGGAATGGTTTAAGAGATGCATTTAACCCAAGTTTGAGAGGTACTGAATAATGAGTAAACAAGTAAATAAAGAAAAGGAAGTTATACTTTCTGCAAAAGATTTGAAAATATCTTTTAAAACACAATATGGGATTCTTCAAGCAGTTAGAGGTGTTTCATTCGACTTATACAAAGGTGAAACGCTAGCTGTAGTTGGTGAATCAGGAAGTGGAAAAAGTGTTACTTGTAGATCTATTATGGGACTATTAGCAGGGAACTCAATCGTTGAAGATGGGCAAATACTATATTCTCACAGAGATTTATTACAAGTTCCTGAAGAAATTTTCCACGAAATTCGTGGTTCGAAAATTGCGATGATCTTCCAGGATCCAATGAGTAGTTTAAACCCGATTGTAAAAATCGGTAAGCAAATAACTGAATCACTAATATTTAAATTGAAAATGCCTAAAAAGATTGCCAAAGAAAGAGCAATTGAATTAATGGCAGAAGTAGGAATACCAGAACCAGAGAAAAGATATCATCAATATCCTTTCCAATTTTCTGGAGGAATGAGACAAAGAATTGTAATTGCAATTGCATTAGCAAATAATGCTGAGGTATTAATTTGTGATGAACCAACAACTGCATTAGACGTTACGATTCAAGCTCAAATATTAGATTTAATCAATAAATTGAAGAAAGAAAGAAACTTAAGTGTAATATTCATTACACATGATTTAGGTGTTGTTGCAAATGTTGCAGATAGAATTGCTGTAATGTATGCAGGTAAAATTGTTGAGATAGGTACAAATAACGATGTATTCTACAATCCTCAAAACCCTTATACATGGGCATTATTATCTAGTATGCCAAGTTTAGCTACTAGCGACAAATTAGATGCAATTGGAGGTACACCTCCAAATATGACAAACGCACCTGTTGGTGATGCATTTGCTCCAAGAAATAAGTATGCTATGCAAATAGACTTGGAACAAGAACCACCAATGTTCAAAGTGTCTGATACTCATTATGCTGCAACTTGGTTATTACATCCAAATGCGCCAAAAGTGAAAGTACCTGACGCAGTATTGGAAGTTCAAAAGAATCGAGGTAATATTAGATGAGTAAACAAGTAGATTATAATCAGAAAGTACTTGAGGTATCTAATCTTAAAGAACACTTTAAAGTTGGTGTTGGGAAGAATAAATTAATTGTTCCAGCAGTAGACGGTGTTGACTTTGATATTTATAAAAAAGAGGTATTCGGATTAGTAGGTGAGTCAGGATGTGGAAAAACTACTACAGGTAGAACAATCATGAGACTCTATAAACCTACAAACGGTACAGTTAAGCTTAATGGTAATATTATTGGTTCAGGTAGCCAAGATAATGTTGAAATGATCAAAAAAGCAAAACAAGATTTCCGTTTAGAACGTTTAGCTTTGAACCAGTATAAATACGATAGACATCTTATCAAGGAAAAATATGTTGTTTTAAAAGCTGAATTCCATAATAAGATAAAAGAAATCAATGAATCTTATGATATGCAAGAACAAGAAATGAAGTTAGATATCGACAACTACAACAAAGCTGTTTTTGAAGAAAAAAATAAGTTTAAAGTAGATAACGACAGAATTCATTTTGCCTTCAAAGTAAGTAAAGAAAAAATCGTTAACAAGACTAAAAATGAGTATTTAGTTGAGTATAAACAAGTTCTTAAAGGAGTTCAAAACTCATTTAGAATGAAATATGAAGGTATTGAAGAAAGTGCTGGATTATCAAATGAACTTAAGCTAAGTCATAAGAAAGCACTAGATAAAGCAAAAGCTGAAAGATTAGAAGAACTTAAAGCTGAGTTTGCTTCGAAAATTGAAAGTCGTAGTAAGTCTCTTTTATCTAATGAAGATGCAAAAGTTCAAATTGCTGAACTGAAAAGTAATTTAGCTAAAGAAAAGGTAGAGTTAACTGAAAAACACAAACAGTACCTATCTACTTTAGTGAAACCTAACAAGGCAAAAATCATGACTGAGGTTATCAAACTTAAGAAAAAGAGAAAAGATGAAATCAATCTTGTTAGAGCAAGTATTAATGAATTGTCTGTTAAAGAGAGTAAAGAATTAAATAGTGTAACTTCAAGTAAAGAAGTAGACAAAGCTCAACTTGAAAAAATTACTAATGATTTCAAAAAATTCAAAGAAGAGCAAAAAGAATTAATTCGTGAATCTCGTAGACTACAAAATTCAAAAGAAGCTATCGAGAATGTAAAAGCAATGCAAATGATCTTCCAGGATCCAATCTCTAGTTTAAATCCTAGGATGATTGTACAAGAAATAGTATCTGAAGGTCTTGTTATTAATGGTGAAAAAGATAAAGAACTAATGGAGAAAAAAGTTAAAGAAGCTCTTAAGTTAGTAGGTCTTGCACCAGAGTATATTTCAAGATATCCTCATGAGTTTAGTGGAGGACAACGTCAAAGAATTGGTATCGCTAGAGCCTTAATTATGAATCCAAGTATTATTGTTGCTGATGAGCCAATTTCAGCACTTGATGTTTCAATCAAGGCACAGGTTATCAACTTATTGAGTGAATTACGTGAACAATTGGATTTAACTATCCTCTTCATTGCACATGATTTATCAGTTGTAAAATTCTTCTGTGATCGAATTGCAGTAATGTATTTTGGTAAAATTGTAGAATTAGCATCTTCAGAGGAATTGTTTAAAAATCCATTACACCCTTATACAAAATCACTTCTTTCTGCGATTCCACATCCTGATCCAGATTCTGAGAAGAAGAGACAACGTATTGCCTATTCTCCTATGATGCACAATTATTCAACAGATCTTCCTGAGTTTGTTGAAATAAAAGAAGGACATTTTGTGCGCGCAAACAAAGAAGAATTGAAACAAATGAAAAAGGAATTAGGTGTTACAAATGAAAGTAAATAGAAGTTTTCTAATAATATGTGGAATTTTGGTAGTAGGGATTATCTTATCTCTAACAGGATGCCAAGATAAACAATCACCAAATAATGAGTTTTCAGTTATTTTTTACACAAGTATCTACCCATCACCAATTGAAGCTTCTACAATTGAAACTGTAAACAATGTAGATGATGGTTCAAAGGTTGAAAGACCTGAAGACCCAACTGCATCTGGAGCGAATTTTGCAGGGTGGTACAAAGAAAAAGAATGCGTAAATGAATGGGATTTTGATACAGACACTGTGACATCATCTGTAGTTATTTATGCGAAATGGGAACTTAGTGATTTTAATATTAACTATATATTTGATGCTGCTGGTGGAGATTTAATCGATGATCCTATTGATACTTATTCTGTTACAGATATGGTTGTATTGCCAAAAGCTGATCGTTTAGGTAGCCTATTCTTAGGATGGATTCTTACACCTGTAAACGAGTATAAAGTCGGAGATGTTATCATTAAATCAACAGAAGGATATTACAGTGATTTAAACTTATATGCTTTATTTGAGAATAGTGAATACTCAGTACGATTTAGATCGCTAAACGACAGTGTATCAAATCCTAAAACACACGTAGTAGAGTTTACATCTGAAATTGACTTCCCTGTCTTAGAAGATACATCAACAGAAACTTTCGTAGGGTGGTTCTCTCAAGATGGAACTGAAACTGGAGAATGGGGATTCCAATATGAAAATGGTAACTTATTCATGGGGAAAGCTTTATCATATGATGAAGTAACAGGTGAATGGGAGTTCTTACCTCAAGGAGTAATAATTTTCGCGAAGTGGGAAAGTAAATAATTTGGAAGAAAAATATACAAAGAAGAAACTTCGTTATTTATTCCTTTCATGGGGATCACTACTCGGTAGTGGTGCCATTGTTGGTGCTATGTACTTACTTGGCGTAAAAGAATCAATAACCTATGCTGTAATTTTCACCTTACTCATTACAGAGATGCTTTTATTGTTAAACTTTAAATCTAAGATTTCATTCTTCGACTTAAGACATCGATATTCATTGCTACTTAATTCACGTGTAGGACTTGAACAAACAAGTTGTCAGTTTGATAATAAATGGATGGATTCTTTAAAAAGTGATGGATTCTCGAACTATGTTAATAACGCGGATTTTGCAATTTATTATAGAATTGGTAAAAGTCTCACAAGTAGATACTTCGTAAAACGAGGTTTACTTGAAATTATTACTGTGTTTAGAAACCCAGAACTTGATTTCTACGGAGAGACAATAGAAAAAGAGTACAAGAATCTTTGGATGAAGTATGAAAAAGAACATAAAATCAACAAGCAAGTTATTATCCAGTTTAAAAAGTATGAATCCTTTAATGAAAACATAAAGGAAGAGTTAAACAAAATAATTTGTTATCGATTAGGAGATAATCATCTAGTTCATATAAACTGTGGTTTTATTCCTAACTCGAAAAGTATTTACTATTTACATTCAGATAAATATTATCCAAGCGCATATTATAAGAAGGCCGTAGAGACAATTAAAAGTATTGTAAAATAATGTTAACTACCGCTAAATTATAATCAACTTGGAATCAATGTTAATCAAACATAGTAGACACTAATAATATATGTAACACCTCCATACTAAATTTGTATGGAGGTGTTTTTTTGTTATGTTTTTAGCATCTCATATAACTATTACATCGAGGTAAGGGAGGTGTTTTATCCTTAAAGTTGTGATTTTGCAAAAGGTTCTTATAAGTCACACTTATTATAATGTAAAAATAAAAGTATCCTATTACCTTGAATAACTAAAAATCTATCTACAACCGCATTTTAAACAAATCACCAATACCTTACTCATTTAGATTCAATACTTGATGAGAAGGAGAAAAACAGCGTGAATAGAAGATTTATACACTGAATTTGCTTGAAGTTAATTACTCTCTTTTTATTTGAGTCGTGAAATGAGTATTTCTAGCTTTTTTCTTTGGCAAACGTGAACTGATATAGTATAATATAGAATGTTCAATTGGAAGTTCTATGAGTGATCAAATCGACGATTATGTATTACATTTGAAGTTATACTATTAATTAGTTAGAACATATGTCTATATGTTCTTTAATTTCATAATATTGAATATAACCAACAAGTGAATCTTTGATAGAAAAAGAAATGAATAACCTAGTTCAAAAAGTTAAAGGAGAGATAATATGTTAAATGACAATAATAGAAGTAGTGATTATAGAGAATCACACATGGATGATGATGCTTTAAAGAATAGTATCAAAAAAGCAAGAAAGAAAGCATTGTTAAAACACCTAAAATCAGCACTGATTATGTTAGTAGTATCAATCTTGCTTGTCTTATTTGGGTTGATGTGGCAGGATAAATATACTTTAATGGCTTGGGGTGATGCGTTATGGTTGGCATTTTCTCTTGAATTTTTCGCAGCTTGGATGATGTTTATATACAATAAGAACATCATGTCGCCTGTTATTTATGGGTTAAAAACATTCGGACTGATGTTTTTAGGAAAAAAACCTAAATCTGACTACTATGAGTACTTCAAAGATGTTGAAGACAATCCTATTCCAAAGTATTATTATAGAGTAATCTTTATTTCAGCGTTTATACTACTGATACCAGCAGGAATCATACTTGCCATGGTAATATAATAGTAGGACTTATTGATTTAAAACTGAAAAATAAAGCTCCAACACACAAGAATGTGTCGGAGCTTTTTATATACACTATGAAGATTAAATAAAAAAAAGAGCTATCGCTCTTTATTTTTGTGAAAATCCATTCCATATAAGCTCGAATGAAGCATTGATAAAGTGTCCCTTATCTTTGATTTCTTCATTTTCAAGCAAAAATTGAATTGTACCATGAATAGCATTATCAATAAAAACAGTTGAATATTCAGGATATTGAACACAAATTGTTTTAGGAGAAATTGCCTGTAATATGGTATCTCTAAATTTCTGGAATGTTTTCATATGAGTTTCATCTAAGTATAAATTTCTAAATGGAGAATGTAAAAATAACTCCATATAATGAAACTCCTCGGGATTCTCTATACCCCAGGTAATAACTGCAGCCCACATGTTTTTCATAGTGTCATGTGCTGTCTGACAGTCTCTAATTTGGTTTACAAATACGCTTTTTGAATGATATTTAATATCTCTATAAATCGCATGGATTAAGTCTTCTTTTGTTGGGAAATAGTTAAATAATGTACCAACGCTTACTTTTGCCTTCTTAGCAATCTTTGATGTCGGTGTGGCATGAAATCCAAATTCGTTAAATAATTTCATAGCTGTAAACAAAATATGTTTTCTTTTGTTTTCGTCCACAAAAAACCCTTCTTTCTACATACATACTCTATGAAAAATTGTACTCCTACTTGCTTGTAATGTCAATGATTATATTTGAAAAGACTGTAATTTATTTTTATTGACCACTTGGAACTCATTTAAGTATACTTTTTCCCTATATAATGCGCGAAAATATATAAGGATATTATTATGTAATTATTCATTGCATGACTAAAATATGATTGAGTAGTCAGTGTTCTCTTAACAAAGGTCTTGAAAACGATTACACATTCGAAAAAAATTTTGAAATAGGGATAAGGGCCGTGTTTAAATTTATTAGCCTGTTAATTGACTCATCAGTCATCATGACCCGTTAAAAAAGTCTTGATTTTGCTTTGCCTAGGAGTATAATGACAATTAGTGAGGAATCTATGCGTGATGATTATTTACTCGATTTTCAAATTTGTTATAACACAGGTTTGATGTTTTTTTTGTATCAAATTTGAAAGTGTGTGTAGTAACGTCGCTCTTAGATTTTAATTTTAGAGGAGTGATTAAAAAATGAGCTTGTTAAATATGGCTATTGATCCTGAAATATCAAGAATTGTAATTGATTTAGGGATCGTAATCTTATTAGGGTTTGCTGTTGGGAGAGCATTCGAACTAATAAAAATACCTGCTGTTACAGGTTATTTAGTAGCAGGATTACTGTTAGGACCTATATCTGGATATATGTCAGTAGAGTATTTAGACCATTTCAGTATGATTGGAGATGTAGCACTAGGATTTATCGCATTCCAGGTTGGGAATGAACTTTGGTTCGGAAAATTAAGAAAAACTGGATCGAAAATTGCTGTTATTACGATTATTCAAGCAATTCTAACAACAGCAATCGTTGCATTCGCAACTTCATTCTTTGTTGATTTGCCAGTAGCATTAATGTTAGGAGCAATCGCAGCAGCTACTGCACCTGCGCCTATCATGATGATTATTAAAAAATATCGTACCAAAGGTGAATTAACAGATACAATCTTACCAGTTGTAGGATTGGATGACGCAGTTGGTGTGGTTATGTTTGGTACATTATTATCAATAAGTATTAGTTTATCTGGTAGTGGGACAACCGATGGTGGAATGATTCACATGTTAGTTGAACCATTACTTGAAATTGCAATGAGTGTGGGAATAGGTGCAGTAATTGGGTTTGCATCTGGAAAAGCAATTCAAACAATCTCTCATAATCAGGAGAGAAAAGAAAAAAATCTAAATGTTATTATTATTACAGTATTACTTACAACTGGGGCTGCAATATTAACTGGTGCATCTTCAATCTTAACACCAATGGTAGCTGGAGCAGTTGTAACGAACCTTATAAATAAGGAATGCTTTGTCTTGGAAGAAGAAACGATTCGATTCTTCATTCCACCACTAATGATTGCATTCTTTACAATTGCAGGAGCACAATTACAGTTTGATGTTATTGCTGCAGCTGGAGTTGTAGGACTCATATATATCGTTGGTAGAGCATTTGGTAAGTTCTTCGGTGCATATTTAGGAGCAGCGGTAACAAAATCTAGTAACAAAGTAAAAAAATACTTGGGTGTAAGTTTATTACCTCAAAGTGGAGTAGCTATTGGATTAAGTGTTGCAGCATTCAATGCATTCGAGACGGTAAACATGGAATATGCTTTAGTTATTAAAAATGTTATTTTAGCTTCAGTATTATTCTTTGCACTAACTGGTCCTGTCCTAGTTAAAATCGCTTTATTCAAAGCAAAAGAAAACACAGTTCAAGAAACAGAAAGGAAGTTATCATGGAAAAATTCGCAGGTTTTACAGAAATAACTAATAAATTCCTAGATGGAAGATTAGAAGAACTTAACTTAAGTTATGAAGATTCTAGTCATCTTCAAGTATCTATTACATATGAATATAACAATTATTACTCTTTAGATTATAAACTTGAAGTTGATCTAACATCGAAATCTGTAGACTTTATAACCCATCACGCAAAAGGTTCACTTGATAGAGTCGAATTAAACAGAGAAAGAGAATTTGAAGAAGCTGTTACTGATTACTTGTTTTCAAACTAACTATAGGACTTAATATAAAGGTGGTTATTCCACCTTTTTTTATTATATAAGGAAAAGAATAAAATATATGCAATCATAATAGTTGAAATATAAAAAATAATAAAAAATAATTAATTGTTGATTTCAATTAATTATTGAGTTATAATATAATTGAATTAGGGGGTTGCCCCCAAAAATATATGTAAAAGGAGATAATTATGATTACAAGAAAAGAATTATTAACTATTAATGAATATCCAGGAAAAAAAGTTACTGAGATATTAGGATATGTTAAAGGATCAACAGTACAAACTAAGAACGTTGGTAAAGACTTCTTAGCGGGGTTAAAAAGTTTAGTAGGTGGAGAAATTACTTCATATACTGAAATGATGAATGAGGCAAGACAAATTGCAACTGAGAGATTATTACAAGATGCAGAATCTCTAGGGGCGGATGCAGTTCTTGGATTCAGATTACAGACTTCTGCTGTAATGGGTGGAGCTGCTGAAATTATTGCTTACGGAACTGCAGTAAAACTAGGATAGAAGGATTTCCTAATTAAGGAGTGATTGGATGCACACAATGGATAATACAAAGAAGATTGTTACAATAATTGGTTTAGTTTTTGAGGTAATTAGTGTTTTTGGTATTGCATTTACACTTTGGTTCTTTAAAAACATTGATTCAATTCCAGGAATGAGTCTTGAACTTGCAGAAATGTCACAAGAGGAATACGACTTGATGATGTGGGTGTTTGACTTAAGTATTAGTATTATGAGTGTAATGATATTTATTGTTGGGTTCTTTGCATTACTGAATATTTATTTATTCTCTAAACTGATTAGTGGTAAGTACACCGAAGAACAAGCAAAAAAAGTTTATCTGTATCAAGCTATCTGGGGTGGGATAAATTTATTATCAAATCAAATAACAGGTGTCTTATATCTGATTTCAGGTGTTGGTGGTTACAACGGACACAAAGAACAAACAGACATTAGGCAAGGGATTTAATATAAGGAGGTAGCAAAATGGAAATTATTGACAAGGTTATTGAACTGTTACCTCTTTTACTTCCTATTATATTGATTGATTTAGGTTTAAAAATCTATGCGTTTATCGATATCATGAAAGAAGATAGAAGAGTACGTTGGAATAACAAAGTTATATGGATATTAATATGTATCTTAGTTAATTTTGGTTGGATTTTTTACTTCGCATTTGGGAGGGATGAATAATGATTGCTATTAAGACAGAGAACTTATCTAAGTTATATGGTGTTAAAGCAGCATTAATATCACTAAATCTCAATGTAAAGCAAGGAGAAGTGTATGGGTTTATTGGAAGAAACGGTGCTGGTAAAACGACTACTATTAATCTGATTTTATCTTTGATCCATAAAACTGAAGGTGACATATATATTAATGAAGAAAAAGTGCAATTTAAAAATCAAGATTACAAAAAAATAATTGGTTACGTACCCGATGTACCAGCATATCCAAACTATATGAATAGTCTTGAGTATATGGTGTATACCTGTGATATGTATGGTGTTTCCAATCCGAAAGAAAAAGCACTTGAACTTCTATCATTTGTAGATTTAACAGATCATAAGAAGAAGATTAGCGCGTATAGTAGAGGAATGAAACAGCGCCTTGCTATCGCTCAAGCGCTTGTGCATGATCCTGAAATTCTTATTATGGATGAGCCAACGAGCGCTCTTGATCCAATTGGAAGAAAAGATGTTATGAACATTATTAGGAAATTAAAAGGAGATAAAACTATATTTTATTCAACACACATTTTAGAGGATGTTGAAAAAGTATGTGATCGAATAGGACTTCTTGAAAAAGGTGTCCTCGTATTAGAGGATACGATAGAGAATATCCAAGAAAACTACTTTAACAGTCGTATGTTCATTGAAACAGATAAAACAGCTAATGAAATCTATGTGTACTTAAAAAAACAAGGTGTTAAAAATAATATTGAGATGAATCATAAGGGAATTATATGTGATGTAAAGGCAGAAACAACAGCTCAGGATATACTTGAGATGCTAATAAAAGACAATGTAAAGGTAATTGAGTTTAGAAGATTAAACGCTTCATTAGAAGACGTGTTTGTGAGAGTTACAAGTGAAGAAACTACTTAAATATGATTTCTTTTACTTATTAAAAACATCTAAATTTATTGTCTTTGGAGCTATCATTGTTATCTTCTCAATTCTTTCGCCTTTAACAGCTATGTATATTAATGAAATTTTAGAGTTTTTATTAAACGGACAGGAACTAGGTATTGACATGCCTGAACCTACCGTGTTCACTTCATATGGACAGTATGTTGGGGATATGTATGAAATTGTCTTTACAATTACTATTTTTGTAAGTGTAAGTATCTTTATAAGAGACAAAACCAAAGGGTTACAACCCCTAATATTTAGTAAACCAATTAATAGAGGAAAGTATATCTTATCAAAGTATATCTCATTCAATACAATGATGTTAGTGTGTATACTGATAGGAAATCTAGTATTTACATACTACACATATTTTCTATTTGATGAAGTATTTTTCGTAAAAGGAATCTACATGAGTCTGTATTACTTCTTAGATATTCTATTTGTTACTGCGGTCGCATTATTTGCCTCAGTACACTTTAGAAATTATATTCCAGCTATGATAGTAACTTGGGGTATGTACATAGTCAGTGGTATCATGTCTATCGCAGAAAAAACCCCAGTAATAAAACACTTCCCAGGTAATATTCAAGCGAATATTGGACTAATTATATCAGGTGTTCAAGACAATGTTGATGTAATGTGGAATATTATTGTGGTTATTGGACTAATCGGAATATTATTAGGATTTTCAATCTATAAGATTCGCCATCAAGATATATAAAAAAAAGCCTGTTCAACAGGCTTTTTTATTTTAATGTCTCAAAAAATAACTCCGCAGTATTAATGTTTGATGCTAGTGGGATTTTATATACATCGCTGAGTCTGAATAATGCGGAAACATCTGGTTCATGTGGTTGTGCAGTAAGTGGATCTCTAAAGAATATGATTAAATCAATATCTCCATTCGCAACTCTTGCTCCAATTTCCTGGTCTCCACCAAGTGGTCCGCTTTTAAAACAATGAATGATTAAACCGGTTGCCTCCATTACTTTATGCCCAGTGGTACCTGTTGCGAATAATTGATGCTTTCTTAATACTTTTACATGTGTTTTACAGAAATCAATCATTTCTTCTTTTTTCTTGTCATGTGCAATAATTGCTATTTTCATATAACCACCTCAAACTAATTATACAATAAAAAAAGCACATTACGTGCTTTTAATTTGAATATGCTTTGATAATGTTTCTTGGTCTCGCTCGAAATAAGCATTTTATCGAAAACACCATTACGAGTATAGGGAACGTTAACATTGTTAATAACGGATTAACTACTTCAACTATTATGTTTGATTCCTTGTCTCTTCGAAAAGTGATTCTTTTGTACAAGTTATCCATATTGATACCCATTCCATTTGTCATTGTTATCATATGACAAGCAGCTACAATTAATTCAGCTTTATCATATCCATACTCATTGACGATGCGATCAATACTTGATTGGCTCGGTCTTTCTTTTGAATATGCAAACTCCTGAGCAAACATCACAGCAACCGCTTCATCGGTAGGGATGTTTGTACTATCTCCACCAAGAATTTCTTTGATTTCTGTAGGTGTCATACCTGATGATAACGCTACTTTTGTATGAACATAAGAACACATTGCACAACCATTAACTTCTGTTATAGCTAGCATAATACGTTCCTTAAGTTTTTTATTCATTAGTCTTGTTTTACGTTGAAAACGTAATAACACAAAACCTCTTGCTCCTTTGTAAATGTTCTTTATTTGCTCTTTGATACTAAAGATTCTTGATTTTGTTTGAGTCATAATACCACCTCAGCATATACTTTAGCAAATAAACTATTTTTTGTGTTGTGATATGATATATTTTCTAATTAAGAGAAAAAGTTATAAAAAAAGACTGTTGTCAGTCTAGTTTTTATATAATTCAATTAATCTAGTTATTTTTTGATAATTTATATATCTAGATTCTCGTAATAGTTCTTTTCCCTTTGAGAAAACAAGAACTGTAGGAACTGAAAATATAAGATGATCTCCTCTAAATTGATCAACATCATCTATATAGATATTGTAGATTTCGATTTGATGTAAGTTCGGTACATTTTGCTCAAGCATTCCTAAAATGCTTTGACATGCAGAACAACTATGAGACTTTGCAATTATCATTACGAAGTCTTTATTTATTGTTTTATCAACGTCTTTATATGATTTGATTTCTTTCATTTATCTCGCCTCTACTATCTTCAATGCCTTTGTTGGACAGGAATAAATACATCCCCATGCATTGTCACATACTATATCTGTAGTATATGCTTTTTTTGATTCCTTGTCTATTTTTAACGTTCCTGTAGGACAGATTCTTGCACATATTGAACAACCAATACATTTGTCTTTATTTACGTCTACTGTATATGCCATATAAAACACCTCCAAGCCGATAGTTAGTTTACAAACTTTTTTGAAAAATGTCAAGAGGATTGTTTATAAAATTAATAGTTATTTATAAATATCATTATATTCCTTGTTCGGAATATAACGAGGTGGTAATATAATTTAAAGAGGTGATACAATGAAAAGTATTGTGTTTTTGAAGAGTATCAGTAATAACACAAAATTACGATTAGTAAGTTTATTATTAGATAACGAGTTATGTGTTTGTGAATTTGAGGAGATCTTACATATAAGGCAAGTAAATATATCAAAAAATCTAATCAGTTTAAAAGATTCTGGAGTTGTTGACGTAAGAAGAGATAAGCAAAGAGGGTTTTACTTTCTAACAGAAGCCTTTCTTCAGAATATACATCTTATAGAACATATTAAGGAATTAAGACTACAAGAAGAGATGTTGCGTATGGATTATGAAGAGTTCATTAAACATGAGAATGTTAAAGATGAGAATATATATGTATGTAATGCATATAGAAAAGAGGCAAACTAACAATGATTAAGAAATCAATGAAAGTAAATGGGATGACTTGCGCAATGTGTGCCAAAACAATTACAAATACTTTTGATAATTATGAAGGTATAAAAGCGAACGTAAATGTTGGGGCTGGAAAAGTTATCTTCACTTACGAAGAAGAACAGTATAGTCTAAATGATATCGCTGATATTGTGAATAAAATTGGCTATGAAGCGATTTTAGAAGAGAACCTAAATGATAATAAGCTACAACGTAAAAAGATGAGAAAAGAGATTTATATAAGCGTGCTGTTCAGTATTCCTTTATTATGGGCAATGTTTTCTCATATAAGCTTTTTTAGTTTTATATATGTACCTAAAATCCTTACAAATGGAATCTTTCAACTAGGGATATCTGGTGTAGTTCAGTTTTATATAGGTAGTAGATTTTATAAAGCTGCATACCATAGTTTAAGAAAGAAAGTACTAGGGATGGATATTCTTGTTGTAATGGGAACTACAAGTGCATACTTGTATAGTATTTACCTACTAAGTAATCAACTTACTAATCCGGTAATGCATCCAGTATATTACTTTGAAATAAGTGCCTTAATTATCACCATGGTGCTTATCGGAAATTATATTGAACATATCGCAAAAGAGAGAACGACAGATGCTTTGGTAGAACTGGTAAACTTAGGGGCTAAAGAAGCAAGAGTACTTAAGGATAATAAAGAAGTAATGGTAGACATTGATGAGGTCTTTCTTGGAGATTTAATCGTAGTAAAGGCAAAAGAAAAAATCCCTGTGGATGGAAAAGTAGTAAAAGGAACTTCTTATGTTGATGAATCAATGATTACTGGAGAAAGTATCCCGATTGAGAAGAAAGTAGATAGTAATGTTATTGGGGCAACAATCAATCTTAGAGAAACTGTAATCGTAGAAGCGACAAAAGTTGGTTCTGAAACGATGTTGTCTAAAATTATCGAGACTGTAGAGGAAACGAGTGCCTTAAAACCACCAATCCAAAGAACAGCGGATAAAATTGCATCTTACTTTGTTCCAATAGTAGTAAGTATCGCAATCTTAAATCTTGTTATTCAAACCCTAATATTAGGAATTGACTTCAGTATCGCCTTCGAACGTACGATCGCTATTTTAGTGATTAGTTGTCCTTGTGCGCTAGGATTAGCTACTCCTACAAGTATTTTAGTAGGAAACGGAAAAGCAGCTCAAAACCATATATTATATAAAGGTGGAGAATTCTTCGAACTAGCGAATAAAATAGAAGCAATCGCGTTTGATAAAACAGGAACCCTTACGGTAGGAAAACCTCAAGTAACGGATTTTATCGGGAATGAGAAAGTACTAGACTATTTATATACTCTAGAAAAAGAATCAACACATCCTATTAGTGTTTCCTTAGTAGAGTACGCAGAAAGCAAAAATGCTAAAAGACATGATTTACAGAACTTCGAAGTTATTGAAGGAAAAGGAATCAAAGGAACTATAGATAATCATCAAGTAGCTATTGGATCATATAAACTAGTTAAAGATATGGATCTACCTAATGAATATTTAACGCATTATGAAAGACTCACTAACGAAGCTAAAACAGTTAACTTCTTTATTATGGATCATCAAGTAGAAGCAGTATATGCTGTACGTGATGAAATCAAAGATACTTCAAAAATCGTTATCGATGAAATGAAACTACGTGGACTAATACCATATATGATTACAGGAGATAACGAAGTTGTCGCAAATCAAATTGCAAAAGAGTTAGGTATTGAACATGTATATAGTGAAGTACTACCACACGAAAAGGCAAATATTGTAAGTGAGATTCAATCAAGTGGTAAAGTTGTCGCATTTGTTGGTGATGGAATTAACGATGCTCCAGCATTAAAACTTGCGGATGTTGGTATCGCTATGGGACATGGAACTGATATCGCAATTGATAGTAGTGATGTAACACTTATGAGTTACGATTTAGGGTTAGTAATTAAGGCAATTGATATGTCAAAAGCAACGTTACGCAATATTTATCAGAACTTTGCCTGGGCATTCAGTTATAACTTAATCGCAATACCTCTTGCAGCGACCGGACGTTTGAGTATGGTGGTAGCTGCAGCAGCAATGGCATTTAGTAGTATTACAGTAGTGTTAAATGCACTCAGACTAAAAGGATATAAATTACCAGAATTTAAATCAAATAAAAAAGGAGAAGATAGTATGAAATTAGAAGTAACAGATATGACTTGTGGACATTGCAAAATGAACATCGAGAACACTTTAAAAGAAAATGGGTTTACAAACATTGATATTGATTTAGAAACAAAACTTGTAAACTTCGATTTAAATGGAAAAACAGAAGAATTAGCAAGACAAGTTATCGAAGCAAAAGGGTATAACATCAAGTAATAAAGCCGTTTTCGTCCTTGGTATCCACTTTTTTGAAAAGTAAAATAAAATAGTGTATAATTCATAATGTAACTAGGGGATTAACCTCCAAATTGAGAGCCAGGTTGCATTAGGGGAACTATTTTAAAGGATAAAAAGTTCTAAGGGTAATTGTCGGATAAGGAAAAGGGAATGGAAGCAAAAAAATAAAGAGAAGGAATTTTCCTTCTCTTTTCCGTTTATCCATACATTTTTGTGATGATTTTTTCTACAAGTCGTTTCGGTAGAATCCTACTTAAGAAGACAAGGATTTTATAGTCTACTCCAACAGTAATTTGTGAAGGCATCTTTTTCTTGTTGATTGCCTTATAAACTACTTTCACAACTTTACTAGGTGGAACACCGTTTTGCTCGTCTTTTTCCATTTTCGCAATACTTCTTTTTACTGCGTTATAGTAAGGACTGTTTTTATGCAAAACTGTTTTCCTATTTGCTGTAAAATCTGTTTTTGTATCACCAGGCATAACCGTACAAACATCGATATCAAATTGTTTTAACTCTATGCGTAAGCCTTCTGTTAAAACCTGTACACTAGCTTTACTCATGGAGTAACTAGTTTGATATGGAATTGTGATTGCTCCTGCAACACTTCCTATGTTTATGATTTTTGCATTGTGACCTCTTAAACTTGGTAAGATACCTTTAATCAGTTCTATAGTACCAAATAGATTTACTTCATAAACCCATTTAAGGTCCTCATAAGACACTTCTTCAATAGCTCCACCAGTTCCAACACCCGCACAGTTAATTAAGACATCTATGTTAGGGTAGTCTTTTTTTATTATATCAGTGATTGTTTTTACTGCAGCTTTATCTGTTAGATCACATTCATAATATTTATAAGATATATCAGATGGTTTCTTTCGTGATAAACCTATAACTGTATAACCATCTTGATGCATCGTGTTTGCTATTTCCTTACCAATTCCACTACTAGCTCCTGATATTAATACCGTTTTACGCATTATGAAGTAACTTCAGTAGATCTTCATCTTCCATTGGAAGAGTAGAAATGACATCTCTAATGATGTCTGCAGCTTCTTCAAGGATTGCTTCTGTATGAGTTGCCATATAACTTGTACGGATCATACATTCTCCTTCAGGTGCTGCTGGAGGTAGTACTGGATTCACATATACTCCTCTTTCATAAAGCATTTTAACAGCTAATAATGTACGTAGTTTTGTATACGTATAAATTGGAATGATTGGGATAATGTTATCTTCACCTATTGGTAAATCATATCCTCTTAATTTATCTCTCATAAATTTTGTAACTTCTAGTAAACGAGCCGGTCTTTGTGGCTCATCTCTTAAGATACGTAATGCTTCAAGTGCTGTTCTTGTGCTTGAAGGAGTAATAGCCGCACTAAAGATAAAAGGTCTTGAGGTATGTCTAACAAAATCGACAACCTCTCTTTTACCAACCATATATCCACCTAACGATGCAAGTGATTTTGAGAAAGTACCCATAATAATATCTACTTCATCTTCTAATCCGAAATATTCTGCAGTACCTTTACCACGTTTTCCTAAAACACCAAAACCATGAGCGTCATCAACCATAACTCTAGCACCATATTTTTTTGCTAGTCTTACGATCTCGTCTAGTTTACAAATATCACCACTCATACTAAAAACACCGTCAGTGATGATTAGTTTTCCTTTGCTTGGGCTAGCTTCTGCTAAACGTTTTTCTAGATCGTCCATATCACTATGATTATATCGAATCATTTTAGCAAAACTTAACTTAATACCATCATAAATACTTGCATGGTTTTCACGATCACAGAAAATTAAATCATTTCTACCAGCAATTGCACTAATGATACCTAAGTTACTTTGAAATCCAGTCGAGAAAGTTAAACAGTCTTCCTTATTTAAGAACTCTGCTAGTTCTTTTTCTAATTGTATATGTAAATTAAGGGTACCATTTAAGAATCTTGAACCAGATACACCACTACCAAACTTTTCAACTGCTTCTACACCAACTTTAATAATTCTTGGATCGCCTGTTAATCCTAGATAATTGTTAGACCCAATCATTATTTGTCTTCTACCTTCCATAGAAACTTCGATATCTTGTTTTGTTTCTAAAGAATGGAAATAAGGATATAACCCCATTGCTTTTACTTCTTGCACCTCTTTAAATTGAGAGCACTTATCAAATAAGTCCATATAAAACCCCCCTGTTTTATGCATTAATATTATACCTTAATAACATATGTGAAACAAAGCATTTCTAGTTGTTTCATAAATATGTAACATTAGTATCAAAAGATAGCGTTAACTTTGATATTCAAAGTAAAATCAAAGGAGTATAAATACTATTAAACGCTTTAAATAAGGGAAAATGAGATATGAACTGGTAATCTTGTTTTTCATCAAAAAACATATTATAATATCAATATGTTATGAAGGAGGGGAAGCAAATGTTAGAAAAATCACGCGAAGCTTATTATAATTCAAAAAGTGTAAGGAAAAAGTTTATTATGATAGCAATAGCGATTTTCGTTGTAGTAGTTAGTATATTCACCTTTATTGGTCTATACGCGAAGGTAGAGCAAATAATACCTCTTTCTGTCGTTTTTGGAGGATTAGGTGCTTATATCTTTTACTATGTTAAAACAAACGGTTATAAGCATTTATATGAGATTTACTTTAGGGATATTATAAGTGATCTCGCTACGTCTGATGATATCCATGTTCGTGATCTAATACCCGAAACAATTGACTCAAATCAGATTATAGAAATATTTGAACATTTCAAAGACGATCAAGTGAGTACAATGAAATGTATTCAGTTTCATATCGATGGAGTTGAAATGAATGTAACTCACGCAAGAGTAGTAAATCTAGATTCAAAAACAATGAAACCCATTTTTGATGGAACGATTCTTTCAATTGATAGAGCATCAACAAATCACTTCACGTATGACAAGGAAACATTGTATGATAACACTAGTCATCCACAGTATTTGAAAAGGGTAAGGGATGCTCTTGGAGATGATGTTGCTCTGAAGCAAACGGAAGATAAACTTTACGTAGCGACTACAAAAAAGTTAACTATAAATAGTTATCAAACTGAGTTTTACAGAAGATATGGATACGCATTAAAAACAATACATTACGATGATTTGTATAAAGTTGTTGATAGTTGGAAGTATTTCAAAGTACTCAAAAAAATATTAATTGACTAAAAGCACTTTAAAATAAAGTGCTTTTCTATTTCTATATATTGAAAAAACTATTGATTTTTAAAAATCACTTTGCTATAATAAAAAAGCACATAAAATATTGTGTATTGGCTGGGCGGGTAGCGAAGTGGTTAAACGCGGCAGACTGTAACTCTGCTCCTTTGGGTTCGGCGGTTCAAATCCGTCCCCTCCCACCATTTTTTTATTTTAGAAACTATAATCAGAATATATTTACATCAAATCGTATCAAACCTTATATTTAGGGGCGTAGCAAAATGGTTATGCAGCGGTCTCCAACACCGTCTACGGGAGTTCGATCCTCTCCGCCCCTGCCATTAAATAATGTAATAACTAAGCCGTTTAGAGGTTTGGTTATTTTTTTATTTGTCAAAAAAACGTGTACAACTGAATTTTCGCCTATAATTTAGATGTTGTATTTGATATAATTATTGAGAAGGAGATGATTGTAATGATTACTTTTTGGGATATCATTGTATCGATATTTATTGGATTATTTTTTGGTTTAGGAATTGTATATGCAAATAAAAAAAGAATGGAATTATACAAAGAAGAATATATTGAATGGTGGACAAGGAAAAGATATATTGTACTATATATTTTGTCATCAATAATTATAGGTGCATTCTCACTATTTAGATTATTCTAGGTGCATTTTAGGTCTCCAACACCGTTTGACTTAGAGAGATAGCATTTACTGTCTAATTTTCACATGTTAAAATATTACTTAAAGTTGAAAGTTTTGAAGATTTGAGAGGTATAATATGGATGTTTACGAAGTTAGTTCAATAGATGATTTTGAAAGATTACCAAAAAGTGATTTGCACAGTCATGCTCCTAGAGGAGGGAATCTGATAGATGTTGTTCCCAATTATAATGAGACAATTAGAACATTACCAAAGAAATTTACAGGACTTGGTGATATGCAAACTTGGTATGAAAAGAACGTCAAAGTTCATTGTATTGGAAAAGAAGGATACATTAAGAGAATAAAAGCTGCTTTTATTCAAGCCCATAGAGATAATGTTCGTAAATTATCTATGAGTTTTGGATTTGGAGAGTCTGTATTTTTTGAAAATGTAAAAGAATATATTGATACTCTTTCAGCTTTACATCAAAAGTACGCTCCAAACACTATTTTTATACCTGAAATCTCTTTTTACCGTGAACAGAGTTCAGAACAAGCATTGCAAGAATTGAAAAGAATTTTACCTTTTAACTTCTTCAAATCAATTGATTTGTTTGGAAATGAGAATCTTGGAGTTGATAATTTCATTCCTGTATTTGCTTTAGCAAAAGAACATAATTTTATACTAAAGGCACATGTTGGAGAGTATTGTGAACCACACTTGATAGTAGACGCTGTCGAAAAATTAAACTTAACTCAAATCCAACATGGGATTACTGCGGTTAAATCGGAAACAGTAATGAAATATCTTAAAGATAGTAAGATATCTCTAAATATATGTCCTACAAGTAATGTTATGCTTTCTTTTGTTGATGAGATTGCAAATCATCCAATTAGAAAGTTGTATGATTTTGGCATAGACGTTACAATTAACACTGATGACTTACTAATATTTAATAGCACTCTTAGTAATGAGTATAGAAGATTATTCAAAGAAAATGTATTTTCCTTGAATGAGTTAAATGATATTAGATTGAAGGGGCTAAACAAAAGAATGTACTAAAAAAATCGGGAATGTAATAATTCTAATCGATCTCCAACACCCTCTACTTGAGTTCAGTATTCTTCGACCGAACCACCAAAAATAATAATAACTAAGCCGTTAACAGGGTTAGTTTTTTTATTCTCTGTTTACTGTCAGACGAGAGTCTAGTGAACCTGTTTACTGACCTCTTTATCTATGGTAGAATTTATATGAGGTGATTTAATGAAAATAACAGCAAAAATCATTACATTTGTATTGCTTTGTATTGCGGTTGTATTAACAGTTATGTTGATAATTCAAGTTTCAGAGATGTTCAGTAAAGACAGTAACTTTCTGTTCTTTCAAATAATTTTTTCATTTGTGTGGGGGATTGGGGCAGTTATATTCTGGGCTGTAGGCTTGACTTCTCTTAGAAGTGTAAGAAGAAAAGAAAAGAGAGAAGAGGAATAGAACTAAAGACGAGTATTAAATACTTAGAAGCCATTTTACAGGCTTCTTTTTTATGTTATAATGCATCTAGTAGTAATGGAAAGGGGAGTTCCTATGTTTCAGCAAAATGACATATCAGTTGGTGCATGGTTTGTATTTACAGTCCTATCAGCTATACCAGGAGTAAACGTAATTGTTTGGTTAGTTTTATTACTTGGAGAAAAAACAAATAAATCCTTAAGGAATTTACTAGTACTTCAGTTGATTTTCCTAATTATTGGAGTCGTTGTAATGGTATTGTTCTGGGGAACGATTTGGTAGTGCTTAATATGTTTTTAATTTTACATAAAAGGAAGTCAAAAAGTGACCTCCTTTTTTTTCTTATAATGGTCATAGGAGCGTAATTGTGATATAATCACTACGAAATAAGATTTTTACAATTGGGAGGGAAATTATGTTTTTAAAAACAAGAACTGTTATTTTTGTTGGGGTAAGTTTAGTAGGTATTCATTTCGTATTAAGTATTGTAGAGTATGCACAGTTTTTAGAAAACACATTAGATTTAAAGTATTTAGGGTTCTTTTCAATATTCTTCGTGCTTTGGGGGTGTATGCATTTGTTAGCTAGTAGATTATTTATAATGAATCAACAAACACTAAATGCTTCTAGAAACAATCCATTGATGAAGAATTATATGAAGTTGCAACAGTATTACGAATCTGAGTTATCTAGAGATGAGATTAAACTTAATCTTTCATCAAATTCAAAAAAGAAAAACAGTGTTTATCATCTGGATGACAAGGGTAATATCCTAATTTCTGACGGAGCAGAAGAGGTTGTTGGAAATTCTCATGTCGGAATTAAGTTGTTCGACGACGAAAACAATATTACATTAGCCACCGAAGTAATAGTAGATTCAAGCCATTTTGTTAGTAAGTCTAAGATCGTAGTAGCAATTCTATTGTTCTTCTTCACATTTTTTGGAGTCATTGCTGCAGTGTTTGCTTTTACTATTCACATTATATCAATGATTGAGTTAATGGGAGCTCAGAAGAAGATTAGAAATCATCTTAATAATGTAGATGAAATAATATATAATTCAACTCAGATGTCTACTTTTTAATCGTGATTTTTAGAATCTAACACCTTTGGAACACGTTCAATTCTTTGGAGGAATGTTTTTTCTCTACAGGGGACGATTTAAGTTTTTCCAAAATTAATAGTTAATGTGTTATTATTAATTTAGAATGAGTATAAAAATAAAAATAAGTTGAGGTATAAATAGTGAAAAAGTATATCCAAGATAATATAGAGATTTTACGTAAGCAAAGAGACGATAAGATTAAGGGAAGTTATCGTGAGTCTGTGGTAAAAGTCTATGTATATATTAGAAAAGGTATTGAAATGTCAAAGACAGATTTCTGTAATCCTAAGTATTCAGAAATGAGTAAAGCATTGTTTGGAGATAGAAATCAAGAGAAGAGAATTAGATCGCTTATTAAGGATTTAAAGAACTCTGGCTATATATCTGTTTATGGTATCGGAGATTCAAAGGAAATAAAAATAATTAAGGATTTGGATTTTTAGAACAAAGAAACTATGGATTTAATATAATTTAAGTTATAAAAGGGAGGGGTTTTAATGAGTAGATTTATCAAATTGAATAAACCATTTGTTGTAGTATTAGTGATATGTATATTTTTTATCTTCACAACTGTCAAACTGGAAAATAGTAAGAGAATGTTTGTTGATAAAAGTAACTCTGGAATGTTCATCTTATTCATTCATGAGTTAGATGATGTTATTATGAACTATAACGAGAATGAAGATGGTGTTTATGTGACGGAATACGATAATGGGTTTAGAGATATTTCATCTCTATTAACTCGATTTGAAGTATTTGAGGATTTTTCTGAGTATGTATATAGTTTATACGCTAGATATAATAGTAATCTAAGCTCTGAGGAATATCTCGAGTTGTTGGAACTTAAGATATCTGTGGAAATCGTATATGAAGAATACAGGTCAGAAATATATAAAATATTACCAAAAAGCCACAAAGAGAGTAAAACTGCTTTTCAGGAGTTAGTTGATAAATACGAGTAGAAGTTAGAATGATTTGAATATTGTTCATAATTCAATATGTTCTTTGTAAGATCAGATGACGCTAAAAAAAATAAAGAAGCCAAATTTTGGCTTCTTTTTTAAGTGATTTGTGTTTGGTTTTTCCCGTTATTCTTAGCTTTGTATAAGTTTTTATCAGCTCGGGTAATGATTGAATCGAGGTTGTCATCTTCTCTTGATACTGTTGCTCCTAATGAGATTGTTATGTTTTTTACTGGATGTACTTTGAGTTTGCTTATTTGTGTTCTTATTTTCTCTGAAAATTCAAGTAACTTTTCTTTTGAAGTATCTGAAATTAAGATTACAAACTCTTCTCCACCCCATCTACAGAAGATGTCATTTTCTCTAGTTATTTTAGTAATCTTGTTAGCTAGAGCTTGAAGGACTTTATCTCCTTGAAGATGTCCATAGTTATCATTTACATTTTTGAAATCATCGATATCAAGGATAACAAATCCTAACGGATTATTGCTTCTAATTGATTGATGATGATATTTTGTGAAGAACTCATTAAACGCGCGTCTGTTATATATACCTGTAAGCTCGTCATGTAAGGATGCTTTATCAAGTTCCTCTTGAAGTTTCATTCTAAGTTCTAGTTCTGCTTTATAGTTCTCTATTGATATAGTGTTGTTTTTGAGTGTGACAGATAAATCATTTAAGTTTTTAGCTAATACTCCAAGTTCATCGTTTGGTCCTGAATGATTGTGAATTTTATAGTCCCCTTTTCTTAGATGTTCAGTATGTTCCTGAATGCTAATGATACGGTTACTAAACTGTGTAGATAAGTAAATAGCAATAATAGCGATAAGAACGGTGAAGATTAAACTTATAACCATAGTGTTTATAATGGTAAGTCTAGAAACAGTATTAAGGCTATTATAGTCTGCCATATATAGCGCTTTCCATTGACTGTTTGTTTCTCCTCCATGATGATCAATACTTGTCTCCGAACTACCTCCAAAAACTGTTGGTTCATCTATACTAGAAAGCGTGATGTTAGAGGATCCAACGTAATAAGAATCACCATCAATGTTTAAAGTACCTAAGAAAGTACCAGGTTCTATTGCAGTGATAAAGTCCTCACTAATAGAGGTACTTAAAGGAATCACATTCTTCTGTGAGACGATATCTCCAGAATTTCTTACAATTATATACTCTCCCTCTGAGGCGAGATTATTGTGAACAGTAATGTGATCATCAAGCATTGCGGTAACTTTGATATTGATTTTTAGGAGACCACTAAACTCATTGTTCACTCTTATTGGATATACTATACCAAGTACAACAGCTCCAACGCTTACGTCATATCCTCTGTCGTCAAAGTAAATAAGAGGATCATTATCATTGTATGCGCCTTCCCACCAGTATTTATGGGCATGAGCAATAGTACTTAGTTCAGAGGATGTACCAACAACTAAACCGTGTTTATTTGTAACGAATATTTCACCGAAATAATCGACTTCACTAGAGTTTAAATCCTGTAGATAAGAAGACAATTCTGTGTTAAGATATTTCTGTTTTATTGGATCTTCACTAGAATCTGAATCTAACCATAGGTTATTTTCAGATGTAATTTCATTTGTTCTATCAGTCTCAGATAAACCATCGTAATAAGCGTTGCTGTCTGCAAGACTACTAACTACAATATCATTGAGTTCAATGACTTCTGCAACTGTTATGTAGTGATGGAGTTCATGTTCAACATCTGATACTATTGAAGCTACATTCTGCTGTGTTTGATTCAATATGTTAGACTTAAGGAATCTTAGTGATGTTGTCGCAAAAATACCGATCATAATGCATATAATTAGTATTGAGTATAGTACTGAAAATACAGTTAACTTCACTTTTATTTTCATAGTAACACGTCCTTTACTATATTATATCACAATAATAATCACATTATGAGGTTATCTTACTGAAGTGTGTGTCTCTATTGCTCGCTTTTATCTTGTTTACATCAAATAGGTATACAGTGAAAAGTATGATATAATTGTGTTTGTAAATATTATGAGGTGATTTCGATGGTAGATAAAACAAAAATTGTAAAAATGAATTTGTCAATTCTAGGTGTTTATATTAGAGTAGGAAGAATGAACCAAGGAATTTCTTTAAGATCTTTGGCATCAAAAACAAATATCTCACATACTTTGATTTCAAATATCGAGATGGGAAAGCAAGTTCCATCAGAAGAAACTCTAAAAGAGATATTAAATGCTTTAGATATCAAACTATTTACTTCTGAGGATATATCAAGAAGTATGTCATATTATTATAAGAACATTTTTGTCAACTTATTGAACTATAAGTATGATCAAGCCAAAGAGTTTGTTATAGAACTTGAAAAAAAATCAGAGATATTTACAAATAGTTTGGAAGTAATAAACTATCACATTATTCGTTCTTTATACTATGCTTTAACAAACTCAAAAACAACTTTTGAAGACATCGAAATTTACGAGGAAGTAATAAACTTTTTATCTGTTGAACAACAACAATTAATATTCTTTATTAGAGGGATTGCGCATTTAAGAGAGTTCATGTTTTTAGATGCTGAAAAGTATTTAATGAAGGCTAATGAAATAAGAAGAGATGATATAAACGTACTGATAAATGAATCTTTAGTTGCGGCATATATCTATCAATATAAGTTTACTAATAGCGTTTCTCTATGTAATCAAGTAATTGATGAGTACGAGAGAAAAAGTAATTATATAAGAGCGATGCATTGCCGATTATTGATAGCTCAAGTCTATTTAAAAATTATGAAATTTGATCAAGTAATGACTTTGGTAGAACGTGTATCACAGTTTGCCCAACAGTTTGAAATCCAGTACTTAATTGATGATTGTCATGTGATTAAGGCAGGGGTCCAGTTTTACTGGGAAAAATATGATGATGCGATAGCAGAACTTAATCAAGTCGTAGATAAAACAATTGATCGTTATGCATATACAAGGTTTAGAGTATATCTTGTCAGTAAAGATGTGAGATTGAGTAACTTCTATCAGGTGATTATAGATGATAACTATAAGGTCTTAACAGATTCAACAAAGCTGTTAATCAAAATACTTATGAAGTGGCAAAACAAAGAGTATCGTGATGAAAATTATGTTCTGGAAATAGAGAAGTTGAAAGGTTTAGCTGTAAAAGGGAATGATCAAGAATTAATAGGGTTAACGTATAATCTATTAATGCAATATTATAAAGAAGATAGAAAATATAAAAAAGCACTAGAAATATCAGAAGAACTTTTAATGCTTAAAAAAATACATATTATGTATTATTCCATAAAACCAACCACAATCTAGTTTACAAACTAAAGAAAACAATAAAAAAACAATGTTTTTGGAAGCTGTGTATACTAACACCATAGATATTGATTATCGACTAATATTTAGGTAAAATATTATTGTCGGATTAAGATATGTTTAGGATAAGCAAATATAAGAAAAGAAGCCATGTTGTGGCTTCTTTTTTTTAGTTTGTATTTACCCAAATAAGTTGAAGAATACACCAGCTGCAATTGCACTACCGATAACTCCAGCTACATTTGGACCCATTGCATGCATTAATAAGAAGTTCTGTTTATCTTCTTCTTGGCCTAATCGATGAACTACACGTGCTGCCATTGGTACTGCGGATACACCAGCTGCACCAATCATAGGATTAATTGCACCTTTAGATAATTTATTCATGAGCTTACCAAATAATACACCACTAGCTGTACCAAAAGCAAAGGCTACTAAACCAAGTGCGATAATACTTAATGTATTTGTATTTAAGAATGTAGCACCACTTGCTTTAGCTCCAACAGTGATCCCGATTAATATTGTAACAATATACATTAATGATGTATTTGCAATGTCTACTAGTTTTGGTACTACTTGTGATTCCTTTATTAAATTCCCAAACATGAACATCCCGATTAATGGAGTACTGCTTGGTATTATAAGAATAACAATAATACTTACTGCGATAGGGAAAATGATTTTTTCTAGTTTTGACACAGCTCGAAGTTGTGTCATTTTTATTTGACGCTCTTTTTTTGTTGTTAACGCTTTAATAATCGGTGGTTGAATAAATGGAACAAGAGCCATATATGAGTATGCAGCTACAGCGATAGGACCTAATAAATCAGGTGCTAGTCTACTTGTTAGATAAATCGCAGTAGGACCATCAGCACCACCAATAATCCCGATAGAAGCTGCTTCTAGGGCGTTGAAACCGAAAATGATTGCGCCGAAGAATGCTATAAATATTCCGAATTGAGCTGCTGCACCAAGTAATAAACTTTTTGGGTTTGCAATTAATGCACCAAAATCAGTAGAAGCACCTACTCCTAAGAAGATAAGTGGGGGATAGATACCATATTCAATACCAAGATATAAATAGTGTAGTAATCCAGTATCTTCCATCAACCCATTTAAGGGTAGATTAACAAGTAACATACCGAATGATATAGGAATTAAAAGGTATGGTTCATATTTTTTTGAAATAGAAATACTGATTAATGAGATTGCAAGAGCAATCATAATTGCATTTTGCCAAGTTAAGGCGGCGAATCCAGTAGATTGTATGAAATCTTGGAATAAGTCTAACATAGTTACACCTAGCTAATAATCATGATTACTTCATGATTTTCGACTCTATCTTGCTTGTTTACGTATATTTTTGAGACTGTACCTGAAATAGGAGATACAATTTCATTTTCCATTTTCATCGCTTCTAAGATTGCTAGAGATTGTCCTTCAATAACTTCTTGTCCTTCTTTGACTTTTATATCAATGATGACACCTTGCATAAATGTTTTTATTTTTGCTCCATTATTGTTTGTAATTACTTCTTTCTTATTCAAAGTAATTGGTTTATCTGTTTTCGTTATTTCTTCTAACTCTACTTCATATACTTTACCATTTACTTTTACACGATATTTTTTCATGATAGCCTCCTATATTTTACGTACTGACTTAAGTTTTACGTCATTTTTTGTTTTCTTTTGATAATCAACGGTAGCTACCAATACAGCTACTTGCATATCTTCATCCATTTCCTCGAATGGTGTAAATATTGGTTTTGGTCTTTTACGGAATTTCTTGTTTATATGTTCTACATTAGGAATGTACTTAAATAAATAAACAACAAACATAAGTAATACTAAGACTAGGAATACAATTCCCATACTCATAATTGTGATTTGGAGTGTTTCTAATAACGTTATATTCATTTTATACCTCCTAATTTGTGAATAAGTTTAGCTCAATTATTTCATCTGTTTCTGGTTCGTCCATTACAACTCTATTGTTTCTTCTTTCAATAAAATCAACAGCTGTTTGTGGAAACAATGCACAAGATAATAAATCCTCATCACTCTTGATAATATCTTTGTATTTGGCTCTTAATGAATCTAATTGTGGTTTGATATCATCTGCGGGTCTATGAGATATGACCTTGTCGTTTCCAATAATCATTTTTCGGATATCCTCAGATACAGGAACTGGAGATTTACCATAAAGACCTTTTACATAATCTTTTATTTCTGAAGGTATCACTTTATATCTAGTACCCGTCATTACATTCATAACAGCTTGTGTTCCAACCATTTGTGAGATTGGTGTTACGAGTGGTGGATATCCTAAATCAGCTCGAACTCGAGGAACCTCTTTTAGGACATCTTCATATTTATCAAAAGCACCTTGTTCTTCTAGTTGTCCCATTAGATTGGATAACATCCCACCAGGAACCATGTACTTCAATATGTTTGGATTTGTCATTAATGCCTTTGGGTTTAAGACACCTTTTTGTAAATAGTCATTCCTGATTTCAGTAAAGTGATCAGTTATAAGGTTTAATGATTCTAGATTTAGATTAGTGTCGTGTTCTGTGTGTTGTAAGGCATAAAACATTGATTCTGTTGCAGGTTGAGATGTACCACCTGATAAAGGAGATATTGCGGTATCAATAATATCAACACCTGCTTCAACAGCTTTTAACAAAGTCATACAACCAGTACCACTAGTTTGATGAGTGTGTAATTCAATTGGTACTTTTATAGTTTGTTTTAGTTTTGTAACAAGTTCATAAGAATCTTTAGGAACGAGTACCCCTGCCATATCTTTGATGCAGATGGAGTCTGCTCCTAAAACTTCCATTTCTTTACAAAGCTCAACATAGTAATCAATTGTATGTACTTCACTAGTTGTGTATGAAATGGCGATTTGACAATGCCCACCATATCTCTTAGTAGCATCAACAGCTGTTTTTAAGTTTCTTGGGTCATTTAATGCATCAAATATACGAATGATATCAATTCCATTTTCAATGGATTTCTTAACAAACAGTTCTACAACATCATCACTATAATGTTTATATCCAAGCAAGTTTTGCCCACGTAATAACATTTGTAACTTCGTGTTTTTTACCCTTTTACGAATTTCTCTTAATCGTTCCCATGGATCTTCATTTAAAAAGCGAAGGCAAGAGTCAAAAGTTGCTCCACCCCAGACTTCTAAAGCATGATATCCTACTTGATCCATTTCCTCTACGATTTCAACTATTTCACAAGTTCGAAGTCTTGTAGCGATAAGTGATTGATGACCATCACGTAACGCTGTTTCTGTGATTTTTACCATATTTACACCTCGGTCTAATACAAATTGGATAGTGTAACTTCACTTCCAATAAATGTTTTTATTTCATCGTTTATTTTTACGATTAGTTTTCCGTTTTGATCTATATCCATTACAATAGCCTTTTCCTTTGTCTCAAACAATGTAACTTCTTTTCCAATAAGAAAACTTTTCTTTCTACATATACTAATGTATTTATGAGTTTGGTTTAGATAGTTATTAAAATCATAATTTAGATGTGAAATAAGTATATGTAATACGTTTTCGATATCATATGTTAAACCTGTACATTTAGACATAGAAGTAGCGATAGATTCAATTTCCTTATGAAAGAGATCATTATTGATATTTAACCCAATCCCGATAATGATATGAGCACGATTCTCCTCAATAACACTTTCTAGGAGGATGCCGCATATCTTTTTACCATCTACTAAAACATCATTAGGCCATTTGATCTTCGATTCAATCTGATAATCCTTTAATGTCTTATAGACACTAGAAGCAGCCATTTGAGTAAGCATTGTAATATCTTCACTGACTGGGACTTCTAGATAAACACTAAACATTAGGTTTTTCCCAGTTTCATCATGCCAAACTCGATTGATTCTACCATACCCATTCGTTTGATGATACGCTTGAACTATTGTCCCTGATTCAAGGGTTTTATAATGGGACTTTACGTAAGTGTTTGTTGAATTAATTTCATCAAATTTGATTATTTTTTTTCCAATCATAGAGAACACCTAAAGCCCTTTCAAGTGAATTTTAACACTACAGAAAATATATTCAAGAAAATTTGTACTTTTTTTATTTTCTAAATAGTTTGAGGTTAAAAATAAATGTTTTTGAGTGTAGTTTAGTCCGATATTTCTTTAGTTATATGAAGAAAAAAAGCCATGATTATGGCTTTTTTCTAGTCCTTATTATAAATGTCAAACAGTTTAATCTGTGAGTAGGGTAGACATAAATTATAAAGGAATGCACCGATATTCCCTGTAATGAAGCCAAGTAGCGCACCAATAATAGGCATACCAATCAAAGCTCCAAAAGCGTATAGAGTACCAATGCTTAACCCTGGAGTTTCAGATAAGTTGAGAATTCCCAAGGAAACCAGTGTATCAATGAATAATCCTCCAAAAGCATATAACACACCTAAGAAAACACCGATAAGTAATCCAATATAGGAAAGTAATAAAGAAAAATCTCTGTAATTAAGTTTTACTGATTTTTTCATACTATCACTCCTCAGTTATAGTATAGCATTTACCATATAAAATATGGTATTCTATTATAAAGAAGGTGATTAGATGAAGATAGCTTTTTTAGGTGATAGTATTACAAGAGGTGTTCCAAAGGTATCATTTTTTAAGATGTTAGAATTGAAGTTGATTCAACACGATTTACTGAACTATGGTAAAGGCGGAGACACTGTTCAAAGTCTCTATAGAAGAATTCGTCGTATAAATGGGTTTGATCAATATGATATCGTGTTCGTCTTCATTGGTGTGAATGACGTTTACTCCAGAATAAGTAGGACCCATGAATTTCTAAAAACAATCAGGAGACAATTTTGGAGTAAAACAGATCAAGAGTTTAGGAGTTCATATTTAGAACTTGTTAACTACTTAAGTTCTAAATGTAAAAAAGTTGTGGTAATACCACCGCTTCTTTTTGGTGAAAATCTAGAAAATGAGTTTAATGTCGACTTAAGTGTATATAGAGATATTATTAAAGAAATAGTAACCAATTATGAGAAAATCGAATACTTAGATGTATTTACAGTATTTAAGGAGTATTTAGAGAATAAGGTGATTTCAGATTATCTACCAGAATCTCTATATAGAACAGGTATGGATGTCGCTGTTCTGAATGATAATGAGTCTGTTGATCAAGAGAGCGAGTCTAGAGGGTTGCATCTTACTTTAGATGGGTGTCATTTAAATACTAAGGGAGCAAAGATAGTTTCTGAGGAAATAATCAAGTACTTAGAGAAGTAGTTGGCTTTTGATGGATAAACATTGTGAATGAGTATATAAAAAAGGAGCAAAATATGCTCCTTTTATATTTTAATTGATTCTCCTGAATCCAAGATTCGGATTACAAAATCAGGTAATTTTGCTTCAAAGTAGTTCGGATCTGCTTGTATTAATCCAAAAGTATTGTAATGCATAGGAACTGTTATTTTTGGTTTAATGAAATGTACTGCTCGTACGGCATCATCAACATCCATTGTGTAATTACCACCGATTGGAAGAAAGGCTAAATCAATCTCTTCTATTTCAAGTAGTTTCATATCATAAGTAAGACCAGTGTCTCCAGCGTGGTAAATGCTTTTTTCTTCTATCTCAATAACAAACCCGCCAGGATTTCCGGCATCATAGAAGTTTCCATCTTTGAAATAACTACTTCCATGAACAGCTGGTGTCATTTTCACTTTACCAAAGGAAAACTCAAATCTACCGCCTATATGCATAGCGTGTGTTTCAATTTCCTGATGTTCCATTGTGATGATATTTGCGATTTCTGCATTACTAATTATCATAGCTTTGTTTTGTTTTGCGAGTTCAATAGCGTCCCCAATATGATCACCATGTCCATGAGTAATAAAGATATGAGTGATACCTTCTGTATAATGTTTTTTTGGTTTATATTGAGGGTTTCCTTTTAAGAATGGATCAATCAAAGCCTTGAACTCCTTATGTTCAATAAGTACTGCTGAATGTCCTAAATAGGTAACTTTCATAATTTTCCCTCCTTATAATTGTTTTATAAAATGATATCCATCAATATATTCCTCTTGTCTTATAGGAATTATTGTTGGAGATAAACAATAGTTCAGTTTGTTCCAAAGTTTGATGTAATTTGTGTTGCTTGATATTGTCCATGCACGAATTTGAGTCACACCTTCGTTTTTAAAGTGTCTCTCAGTTTTCTCGATGAACTTTGTTGCGATACCTAGTCTTTGATAATCTGGTAAAACTTCAATGATTTCTACACGAGCTTCGTTTATTGATTCCATAGGTGGTGATAAAGGTTTTAATACAGTACACATGAATCCAATAACTGTATCACCCTTCATTGCTACTAAAGAGTAGTCTTCTGAGGCAAGTGACATATAATCACCTTTTTCTTCACTGAACTGCTTTTTAATTAATTCTTTATGAGTATCATTACAAATTCCAAATAAAATGTCGCGATGTTTTGATGGTTTCTTAACAACATCAATCTTAAATAAATAACTGGCGATATTAATGAATAATGAGATATATGTGATAACTACCATTAAGACTAATACCTCATTGTCCGCCTCACCGTAGAAGAATCCCATAGCTCCAATAATGGATAAGACCATTAGAATAGTATACATTCTTATATAATGAATTAGCATCTTGTGAGTATATCGCTTATTGACGATACTTATAATAAAATCAACAATTGTGAAGAATGGGAGCATGATTGCTATAGTCATTGCTAACTTCTCATCCATCCAGTCCTCATTTTGAAATAGTACCGACATAAATGCAATAAGGAATAAGTTGATGTATCTCAGGATGGTCCACTGATTTAGTAAATAGACACGATATGCATAGTATCCAACAGATACTAAAATTACGATGGAATAAATGACATATAGATAAGCACCAGAGGCGTTGTCATAACAACTCCAACTATCTGTGAAACCACAACCAGTACCAATTAAATGCCAATAATCTAGAACTAAAAAGATTGGCATTAGAATCCATAGTTCAACTGCAAGAAGCCGTTTAGATATTAATATGTAATGGACTCCTAAAACAATTAGTAAAATAAGATAGGTTGTAACAATATCATCTATCTTCATTAAATTTTGAAATGTATAGAAGTAAATCACTACATTCCCAATAAGACCAAATATAAGATGTCGTATCTCTTTTTCATCTGGTTTATGGAGTTTTTCCTTGTATATAAGTAATCCACAAACTAGTGCAATCACAGCAATTAAAATAAGGTTTATGATTAAACTAGTAATATGTTCTCTCCCGTAATTTTCCTCTTGATAAATTAGAACAAGCCCCCATATAAATGGTGGATAAATGAAAAACAGATAAGTAAGTATGATATATATGTTGTTTTTCTTCGTCATAATTATTACCTCCTTTTACAATTTCATTATACAATTAGTTTCAAATTTTTGCACTCTTTTATAGTTCGTGAGCAAACTATTTGATAAAAATATCAATATATTACATAATAATGGTGATAATGAAAAAGGAGTGATATTAATGAAAATTGAATTATGGAGTGACTTTGCCTGCCCATTTTGCTATATCGGTAAAAAGAGGTTTGAACAGGCATTAGCGAGTTTTCCACACAAAGACGAAGTAGAAGTTATTTATAAATCATATCAACTTAATCCTAATGCACCAAAAGTAATGAAAGAAAGTCCTGAAAAAACATTCGCAAAAGGCCATAGAATGGATGTTAAAACTGCAAAGCAACGTTTCAAAATGTTTGAACAACAAGCACAAACTGTTGGACTAACATATGATTACGAGGCAATTCAAATGACGAATAGCTTTGATGCGCATCGTTTAGCAAAATGGTCGAACCAGTTTGGAAAAGAAACAGTATTAACAGAACGCCTAATGAAAGCTTATTTTACTGATGGACTAAATATCGCAGATATAGATACATTAGTCGCTATTGCAAACGAAGTAGGGTTAAACGAAGTAGAGTCGAGAAAAGTACTGGAGTCAAATAACTACCAATCTCAAGTTACCGATGAAATTCAAGAGGGTCGTCAAGTAGGAGTGCAAGGTGTACCGTTTTTTGTCCTAAACAGAAAGTATGGAGTTAGTGGGGCTCAACCAGTAGAATACTTTACTCAAGTGTTAGAGAAACTATGGGAAGAAGAGAAACCTTTAGAAGACGTAAGTCCAAATCAAGGACATACTTGTAGCGATGAAACTTGTACAATTTAGAACTAAATTAATTTTTAGTTCTTTTTTTGAGAAAATTTTGCGATTCTTTTGTATATACTTATGAGAACATCATTTGTTAATAATCCATACATCAATGTTATAATACCAATGAAAGGATGATACAAATGAATGAGGATCACGTGATAATCACACATATACTACAAGGAAAAACAGATCATTTTGGAACTTTAATGAGCAAATATCATAACGAGATTTTTTCATTTGTTTTTAACATGCTTGGAAACTACGATGATACCGAGGATCTTGTCCAAGAAATCTTCATAAAGACTTTCAATAATTTACGTAAATATGATGCATCAAAGGCCTCATTCAGAACTTGGCTTTATCGGATTTCATCAAACCATACAATAAATTATTTAAGTTCATCATCATATAAGAAGAAGTCCAAAAATGAACTTGATACATCCCTACTAATTGATTCATCTAACATCGAGGAAGAACTTATTAAAGAAGCACAAATAAAACAAATTATAAAAGTGATGAAGAAAAAACTATCTGAGAAGCACCAAAAAATACTAATCTTACATTACTTCTCAGGACTCTCTGTAAAAGAAATATCTGATGTATTACACATTCCAGATAAGACAATATATAAAGCACTAAAGACAAGTATAAAGAAAATTAAAGAGGAGGTGACTACTAATGGACAAAATGAATAGATACATTGATGAAAAACGTATGAACCAATCAAAAGAGCAATCAATTAATGTAGTACTAAACACAATAACACCAAAGCGAAGAACGTCAATCTTTTCAAGAACAAGACTCGTGTTAACTTCAACATTTATAATAGCAACAATGTTAGTAGTTATGATTACCTCACAAAACGCACCATCACCCAACCCGATTACTATATCTGCGTACGAATCAGAAACTATCGCAGAAGTTACATACCTTACAACAACACTTATTTCCTCAAACTTTGTTGTAGGGGACATGAATACCATATTTCTAAGTAATCAAGTATATTTAGCGGATGAGTCTACAGAGTTTGAACAAAATCAAGAAGAAATTAATCACTACTTCGACACCCTCAAAGTGTTTTTAGAAGAAGAACTATTCAGTGATTCAGTAGAGACAATTCCTTTAGAGGAAGATCCAAATAGTTTTACAATTTCATTTGATACAACAGACAATATTTATGTATTAAAAATCACTTTTGATGAAAATAATTTTTCTGGAACTCTAGAAGTTGATACTATTATCTATGATGTACTAGGTACATTAGAAGAAACAGAGAATGAACTAAAATTTATGTTTGAGGCAAGCAAAAATCAGTCACATATCCGAATAGAATATAAAACAGAGAATAAAGAAAATGAACTAGAACATAAATATGAAATCACCCAAAACATTGATAATGTTGAGTATTATAAAGAAATCAAAGTAACTCGAGAGCAAAATGAGTATAAAGTAGAAATCAAAGAAGGACAAGATGAATACGAGTTAAAGAAAGAACTTGAAGATGGAATCTTCAAGTATAAATTGAAGTACTCACTACAGGGAACTCAAGGAGAAGCTACAATTATAGAAAGTATTGATTCAGATGGAACAGTAAATTATCAATACCGTATTACTGAAGGCTCTATTGAAAAAGAAATCAATAAAGGAAAACCAAATTCAGACAAAGAAAATCCTGGTAATTCAGGAAATTCAAACGGAAATAACAATCCTGGAAAGAGAACTCAAAACATTATTAAAGAAAAAAGCAAATTAATTTATACATAAGGAGAAAAAAGTAAAACCTCATTGTATATATGTATAAAGGAGTGATATCAATGAAAAAAGCAATTCTATTAAGTTTACTATTTATTGCATCATTCACATTAAGTGGATGTACAGACTTAATCAACAATGATAATGAAAACGAAAATACAAGTACCGAGGAAATAGGTACAGAAGAAAGCCTTGCAGCACTATCATACTTATCAGCAGGATTTCTTGACTTCTCAAATGATGCTTCCTTAACTGCAAATATGTCTTTTTTAAGCGACAACGAGGAAACGGAAATTGAAGATGAACTAGATGAAGTAAATATCTATATTGATCGTTTAAAAGCTTTGATCGACAATGGTGTAGAAGATTTTGGTAGTGTAAATGAAGATGCTTCTGATAACGAGTTATATTCATTCAAACTAACGTTTACTGTAAATGAAGAAGTATACATCATTTATTACAATGTTGATGAGGTAACTGGTGAAATGACTGGAATTATTGTAATTGGTGAAGTGGAATATAGTTTTGAAGTATTTGATAACATCAAACAATATGAGTTTAATCAAGAAGGAAAACCTGGAAATGGTAAAGGAAACCAAAACGACAACGACGAAGATGAAGTAGATACGGAAGACGAAGTAGATACCGAAGAAACTGAAACAGAAGATGAAGTAGATACCGAAGAAACTGAAACAGAAGATGAAGTAGATACCGAAGATGAGAATGAAACTAAAATGGTTTTAGTAGCTACAAACGGAACAGATACAATCAAAATTGTCTATAAAACTGAAGTAGAGGAAGATGAGTCTACTACGAAGTTCTATGTAGAACAAAACATTGACGGAGTAGAAAAAGAGTTATCATTAAAAATTTCAGCAGAAGAAAATGAAACAAAAGTTACTATTTATGACGGATCAAACAGCTATTCATTCAAACGTGAAATAGAGGAAGATGGAGTCGTTTACAAACTGCAATATGAAGTGGACGGTGTTAAAGGAATGGTGAAAATTACTGAAATCACAGACGAGGAAGGTAATATTACATACGATTACTTCATTCAAGAAGCAGGAAGAAACAAACATATTGAAAGAAAAGAACCTAAGTCTGATGGGTTTGATGAAGATGAAACAGAAGAAGATGAGCAAGACGCTTAAATAGTGTTATACCTTATACATAGACCCCAATCTAATCGATTGGGGTCTTTAAGTATGTTATAATGAAACTAAGAAGGTGATAATATGAGAGATTTACAAATAGTTACAGCTCAAGAAATGAGATTGTTAGATCGTTTAACAATAAAAGAAAAAGGGATTTCATCATTCCAATTAATGACTCAAGCTGGGAATGGTATCTTTCACTATATCATTAATGAAAAGCTTATCTCCTTATCTGACAATATACTAGTAGTATCAAGTACTGGAAATAACGGGGGAGATGGATTGATTGTAGCGTCTCTTCTTGTTAATACAGGTATAAATGTGAAGGTGGTTTTACTCGGCGATAAAGCAAAACAATCAGAGGAAAATCGATTAGCGTACACAGAATGCGAGAATAAAGGACTAAACATTATTAATATTACTAATGAAAGTGATATTGAATTGTTCACACAATTAGTAGATGAATCTACATTGATTATTGATGGAATATTTGGGACAGGATTAAACAATAATGTTAGAGGACTTTATCAACAAGCAATTATGCGTATCAATCGTAGTTATGCACAAGTTATAAGTATTGATTTACCTTCAGGTATCAACGCAGACAACGGTCTCGTAATGAAGAACGCAGTTAAAGCGACACATACAATTATCATTCAAAACTATAAACAAGGGAATTTACTTAATGATGCCCTTGATTTCTCAGGTAAAATGCATCTTATTGATATTGGAATTCTTCAAAACTTATATCCAGAACCTCAGGTACTTTTACACAGTATCTATCTCAACAATAAAATCCCAAAAAGAACAAGAAACTCCCACAAATATCATTTTGGTTCAATATTAACTATAGGAGGATCAAAAGGAATGATGGGAGCTCCGTTACTTGCAGCAATGGCTGCATTAAAAACAGGATCAGGACTATCAGGGGTGTCTTATAATGAGAAATACTTAAGATATATAAGCAACCCATATCCAGAAATAATGGTAAATTCATTTTTAGGAATAGAGGATATTCCTTCTCAAGTACGAAAAAAATCAGCAATTGTGTTTGGACCAGGATTAGGGAAAAACGATGAAGTTAATATTGATGTTTTAAGCTACTTATTGTCTTTAGATATACCACTTATAGTAGATGCTGATGGGATTTACTATTTGAAGCAATTAATTAAGGAATATTCTACAAGACCAAATTTGATTATCACACCACACAATCAAGAAATGGCAACGTTTTTAGGAGTAGACATAGAGGATGTCAAAGTAGAACCAGTTCTCTTCGCTAAAAATATTGCTCATACATACAATATGACAGTGGTTTTAAAGGGGTCTTGTACGATTATTACTAATAATGAAGAAACATACTTCAGTATACATGGAAATCCAGGTATGGCTTCTGCAGGAACTGGAGATGTTCTAACAGGAATCATTGCTAGTTTACTAGGAAGAGGATTTTCTTCACTTGAAGCTTGTAAGCTTGGGGTATTGATTCATTCAAAAGCAGGAGAACTTGCAAAAGATGAGTTTGGTGAGGAATCTATGACAGCATCAGACTTAATAAAAAATATATTCAAGGTACTGAAAGATGCTTAACCTGAAGTTACTAACACTAAACTTACATTGTTTAGAAGAAGAATATATCCCAATGAAGCAATTAATAATTATAGATGAAATAATCCAAAGAGATATTGATGTTATCTTTCTTCAGGAAGTAGCGCAGTATTTAGATTCTCCACTAATTAATGGAAATATTAAGGAATCAAATTACGCTTATCAGTTACAACAACTTCTTTTAAGTAAGGGGAAGCAATACCATTTATACTACAGTCCAATCAAAGAAGCTTTTGATAAGTATGATGAAGGAGTTGCAGTTTTATCCAAATACCCCCTATATAACGTAAAAGATAATTACATTTCAAAATGTACTGAGTATAAATTTTGGCGTACAAGAAAAATGCTAAAAGGAGATTTTCAAAGACATGGAAACACAGTTTCCTTTGTTAGTACTCATCTTGGATGGACGGATCACTATGAGACATTTGAAGATCAAGTGGAACGACTCATTACACATCTAGACAATAAAAATACTATTATTGTAGCAGGTGATTTCAATGTTGCACCAACAACGAAAGAGTACGGATACCTCCTCAGTAAAGGATTAAAAGATCTCTATGGAGCAAACCCGAAATATGTTCTTGATCCAACACACATTAGTAATATGGATGTTCATTCAGGTTCTACAAGGATTGATTACATCTTCTCAAATACGCATTTTGATGTCGTTAAAAGGGAAATTTTATTTAAGGAAAAACGCGTAAGTGATCACTATGGAGTTTATTTAGAAATTAAGTTATAAAATAAAAGAAGGGTGCACAAGCACCCTTTTCTTATGCTATAATGAAAATATAAGTGAGGTGATTCTATGAGAGTGTTTATCGCAATAGAATTTGAAGACGAGGTTAAACGATATCTTAAAGAAGTTCAAGATATCGTCAAAACAACCACTTATAACGGGAAATATACCCATTATAAAAACTTCCATCTTACAGTAAAATATATAGGTGAAATTTATAATGGTGAGTATCAGGAACTATGTGGTTGTATTGACGATATATGTTCAAATACTGCACCTTTTTCTATTAAAATAGGAGATTTAGGATTCTTCAATAAAAAATCAATGAACATAGTATGGGTTGGCGTTACAAGAGGGAAAGAACACTTTGTGAAACTCCATAAAAGAACCGATAGAGTTACAAATAGAAGTGGGTTCCCCCCTGAATTAAGAAAATTTAGACCCCATATTACATTGGGGAAAAAAGTAGTATTTAATAACGGGGCAGTAGCATCAGGGTTACCTTATTATAATGAGGAAATTCAGATTAGAAAACTTACACTATTCCAATCACATAGAGTGGATGGAGTTTTGACATATACTCCGCTATATTCACAGTTTCTATCGGGAGAAGTCGTTATGGAACCAACAAAAATTAAAACAAGTTTATTTGTTACACAGTAAAGGACAGATATTATGAAGCATACTAAAAGAATAGAATTACGATATAGTGATAGTGATCAAATGGGCGTTGTTTATCATGCCAATTATTTCTCATTCTTCGAACAAGGTCGTACAGAGATGTTAAAACATTTAGGGATTGATTACTACGAATTAGAAAAACGAGGATTTATGTTCCCTGTTCGAGATGTTAGTTGTACTTATTTAAAAAGTATTCGTCTAGGTGAAGAAATCTTTGTAGAAACAACAATTCTAAAGATCTCAAAAGTCCGAATCGACTTTTACCACGAGATTAAGGATAAATATGATGATGTGAAAGCAAGAGGAAACACCTCGATAATCTCTGTGAAAAAGGATGATTTCAGTATCGCAAAGATGGATGTTTACTTACCGGATGTCTATAAAATAAAAGAGACATTACGTTAATGTCTCTTTTTTATAACCATTCTACAGGTACATGAATATTGTACATTTTTATATAGGTATATACGTATTCTCCTTTAGAAATTTTTTGCTTCGTGATAAGTCCTTTGTCAAAAAGTTTTTTAGTGTAGTTCCTTATTGTTTGATAGTCAATATGAGTTCTATCACTCATTTCTTTAATTGTGAACACAATATTACTAAACATATAGTTATATACTTTTTTAGCGTTTTTTGGTTTTAAAATATCACGAACCTTATCCAAATCTTCAAAGTAAAGAAGATTAATCATTTCTAGTTTTTTAATATTGCTTTCGAGTTGTGTATTTAACATGTGAACAAAGAACTTTAGGTAACTCTCCCATTTTCCTTTTCTTGTATCTTGTAGCTTCTGATAGTATGTATATTCATTCTCTTTTAGTGCTTCGGAGATGAACAAGTTAATTGGTTGTTGGTCTTTAAGATATGCTTGAATGGGAATTAGTATTCTTCCTAATCTACCATTCGCATCATTATAAGGATGTATGCTCTCAAACTGAGCATGTGAAATCGCAATTTCAATAAGTTTATCGATGGTATAGTCCTTATTGAAGTGAGAGATAAAGTTACTCATTGAAACAGGTATATCTTTCGGAGCAACTGGAACAAAGTCAGCGTGGTGTATTGACGTTCCTCTTTTCCCAATCCATGTAATTTTTTTACGTAGTTTTCCTGGTTCTTTATATTTTCCTCTAGCACTACTGTTTATACTTTTATGAATCTTGTTTAAATATCCCATTGAAAGTTTGAAACTAGGACTTATGTATGTATTTACATTAAGTAGGATTCTGTAGTAATTTGTAATGTCTTCATAATCCATAGAGTCTATATTAGTATACTTTGCATAATACAAGTTAGATTGCGCGATCTTGTTTCCACCGAGTTCACATGATTTATAACTTTCTTGAAGTATAAATGGTTTTAATACTAAATGAGGTTCGATGTCTTGATATGCTAAAATCGAACAGTATTTCCCATAAAGTTCTTTTGCATCTAAAAGGAGTTTCATCAACTCCATATCGTATTTGATTTGAACAGGTAAATCCGTATTCGTATATGTTATCATAATTATCACCATATTCATTATATACACTTATAGTGATTTGTATATTAATTTCAAATATTTATATTAAAAAAAGTAAAAAAAATATAATAGAGTATATTCTATATAAAAAACAACGTAAAATATATAATCAAATATACGCTTTTTAAATACCATAAAAACATATTTAGGCCTTTTGTTGAGGGCTTTTTTTATTTTGTTTATTAAATGTAATAAGCTACAAGGGTTTTCATCCATCTGATATGCTTTGAGTTTTTAGTTGTGAAGCATTTAAACTATAGGTGACAAGAAAACCGGAGGTAAACTAATGGAAAAACAAAACATCAATAATATGATAGATTCACTTGTAAGTAACGCTGAAAAAGCATTAGAAGAATATATGCTTTTATCACAAGAACAAGTAGATGATATTGTTCATGCAATGACACTTGCAGGTGTTGACAATCACATGTATTTGGCAAGTGAAGCTATTAAGGAAACTAATCGTGGTGTGTTTGAGGATAAAGTAATAAAAAACTTGTTTGCTACTGAATATATTTGGCATTCAATTAAGAATCAAAAAACAGTTGGAGTAATTGAAGCTAATGAGCTTGAGGATTATGAGGAAGTAGCTGAACCAATCGGGATTGTTGCGGGGGTAACACCTGTAACGAATCCAACATCAACAACGATGTTTAAGACACTGATATGTGCAAAAACGAGAAACCCAATAGTATTTGCGTTTCATCCGTCTGCACAACATTGTTCTAAGGAATCAGCAAGAGTTTTATACGAAGCAGCTTTAAAAGCAGGAGCACCGAAACATTGTGTACAATGGGTTGAAGCACCTTCAATAGAAGCAACAAACCTATTAATGAATCATCCAAAAGTTAGCTTAATTTTAGCTACAGGTGGTAGTGGAATGGTTAAATCAGCATACAGTGCTGGTAAACCAGCCTTAGGTGTAGGACCAGGAAATGTCCCATGCTATATCGAAAAAACTGCTGACGTAGAGCGTGCTTGTACAGACCTTATGCTATCAAAAACATTTGATAACGGAATGATTTGTGCTAGTGAACAAGCAGTAATCGTTGATAAAGAAATCAAAAAAGAGTTCGAAACATACATGAAAGACAATAACTGTCATTTCCTTAATAAAGAGGAAACTAAAAAATTGACAAGTTACATGTTCCCTTTACCAAAGAAAAGCTTAAATAGTAAAGTAGTTGGAAACTCAGCATATGATATTGCAAAATCTGCAGGGTTTGAAGTGGATAAAGATACCAAAATTCTAATCGCAAAATTAACGAAATTTGGGAACGAAGCTCCTATTTCAAAAGAGAAATTGTCACCAGTTTTAGCTTACTATGTTGTTGATGGAGTTGAAGAAGGATTTAAAGCAGCCAAAACAATGTTAGAAATCGGTGGTTTAGGTCATAGTGCAGTATTGCATTCAGAGGATAAAGAACTATGGACTAAATACGGTGAAGAAATGAAAGTTGGTCGCGTTATTATTAACTCACCATCATCACAAGGAGCTATTGGAGATATCTACAATACGAACTTACCATCACTAACACTTGGATGTGGTAGTTATGGTAAAAACTCTACAACTTCAAACGTTAGTAGTGTTAACCTAATAAATAAAAAACGTGTCGCAAGTAGGAGAACAAATATGCAATGGTTCAAAGTACCACCAAAAATCTATTTTGAAAACAATTCAATTCAATACTTAGAAAAAATGAGAGACATTCAAAGAGTGTTCATCGTAACAGATGAAATGATGGTAAAACTTGGATACGTTGATAAAGCATTATATTACTTAAGAAAGCGTAAAAGCAATGTGTCATACGAAGTGTTTAGTGATGTTGAACCAGATCCATCAACTAAAACAATTTATAAAGGTGTAGAAGATATGAGACGTTTCCAACCTGATTGCATTATCGCATTAGGTGGAGGTAGTGCAATTGATGCTGCAAAAGGAATGTGGCTATTCTACGAACATGAGGATACATCATTTGATGGATTAAAATTGAAGTTCTTAGATATTAGAAAACGATCATTCCCATATCCAAAACTTGGGAAGAAGGCAAAATTCGTTGCGGTACCAACAACAAGTGGTACCGGTAGTGAAGTAACTGCATTTAGTGTTATTACAGATAAAGAGAATGGAAACATTAAATACCCATTAGCTGATTACGAGTTAACTCCAGATGTAGCGATTATTGATCCACAGTTCTGTCTAACAATGCCAAAATCAATAACAGCTGACACTGGGTTAGATGTATTGACACATGCGATTGAAGCATACGTATCAATCTTAGCAAGTGACTATACAGATGCCCTTGCTTTAAAAGCAATTGAGTTAGTATTTAATTACTTACCAAGAGCATACCATAACGGACAAAATGATTTTGAAGCAAGAGAAAAAATGCACAACGCTTCAGCAATTGCAGGAATGGCATTTACTAATGCATTCCTAGGAATTAATCATTCAATAGCACACAAACTTGGTGGGGAGTTCCACATCCCTCACGGTAGAGCAAATGCAATTGTTTTACCACACGTTGTCGCATATAACGCAAGTAAACCAACTAAGTTCGCAGCTTTCCCTAAATATAAGAAATTTATAGCTGATGAGAAATACGCGAAAATAGCAAGATACTTAGGATTACCAGCGGAAACAACTGAACAAGGTGTTAACTCGATTATTATAGCTATTCAAACATTAATGAGTGAAGTTAATATCCCTGCAACAATTAGTGACTGTGGAATTGATAAGAAAACATTTGAATCAAGTCTAAAAGACTTAGCAACAAATGCATTTGAAGATCAATGTACAACAACTAATCCACGTTATCCATTAATTAAAGAATTAGAAGAAATCTTAAGAAAGGCTTACTAAAAGTCAAATGGAAATTAATGTTTGTATCGGTAGTGCTTGCCACTTAAAAGGATCATATGATGTGATCAAAGAATTTCAAAGAGTATTGAAAGAATATAAGTTAGAAGAAAAGATAATATTAAAAGGTGCATTTTGTTTAAACCACTGCACCGAAGCAGTATCAACAAGAATCGATGACAATATAATTTCTATGAGCCCAGATAAAGTAAAAGAAGTAGTTGAAACTATCGCGAAGGAACAAGGATGGAATATCTAAATTTCCAAGAAGCGAACTGTCAAAACTGTTATAAGTGTCTTCGCACTTGCCAGGTGAAGGCAATTAAAATAGAAGAGAAGCAAGCGAGAATAATTCCTGAATTATGTGTTGGCTGTGGTGAATGTTTTGCCATATGTCCTCAAAATGCTAAAAACGTTATGACTGATATCACTCACGTTAAGGAATTAATTATTAGTGGGGAAACACTTGTTGTTTCCCTTGCTCCTTCCTTCCCTAGTTATGACAATTTAGTAGATCCACTTCAATTTATTACTGCTTTAAAAAAGCTCGGGTTCAATAGAATAGAAGAAACAACAATCGGCGCAGTTAAAGTCTCTGAAGCATATAATAATGATTATAACAGTGATCAACAACACATTATAACTTCAAGTTGTCCAACTGTGAATTTTTTAGTATCAAAATATTATCAAGAAAAAGTGAAGTATCTAAGCCAAGTAGTATCACCTATGATGGCTCATAATAAGTTAATAAAGAAGCAAACTCCTGATGTGTATACAGTGTTTATTGGTCCTTGTATATCAAAAAAAGAGGAGACAAAAGTATGTACCTCAAAGAATTCTTGTATCGATTTTGTAATAACATTTGATGATATTAGAGAATGGCTACATGAAGAAAATATTGATGTACTTACGTTAGAACCATCACCGTTTGATAATGAATCCACAAAGAAAACAAGATGGTATCCGTTAAGTGGTGGTGTTGAGAAAGCATCAATTGATGAAAGAACAGAACGTAGAATTATCAAGGTTGATGGTATGGCTCGTTGTAAGAAACTTCTTGAAAGTCTTGATGATATTGAGGGAAAAACATGGATTGAAATGAATGCATGTGAGGAAGGATGTATAAACGGATTTGGTAACAGTACAAGTCCACTAAATGTTCATAAAAAAATAGAAAATGTAATGAAGTATATTTCAGCTTCTGAAGATGATAACTACCATGAGGAATCTGTAGATATTAGTTTTGATTACTCCATGTTTGAAGAAGTAGTATCATCACACCATACAGAAGCAGAAATAAGACATATACTTGAAAAAACTGGAAAGTTCACTAAAAAAGATGAACTGAATTGTGGGGCTTGTGGTTATAACACTTGTAGAGATAAAGCGATAGCTGTTCTTGAAAATAAGGCTGAGTTAGATATGTGCTTACCATATATGCGCATGTTAAACGAAGACATTAGTACTGTAATAATTGAGAATACTCCAAACAATATTGTGGTAACTAACAATAAGTTTGAGATAGTAGAGTTTAATCCTACAAGTGTATCCACATTTATGATTAGTAAAAAGAACGCAGTAGGGAAACATATAGAAGAGATTATGGGACGTAACATCTTTAAAGATGTTCAAAAAAATACACCAAAAATCAAAATGAAGAAAATGATATTTTCGAATATTCAAAAAACAATGTTGGTGTCAGTAAAACATATAGAAAATCATGACTTGTACCTTGGGATATTGAAAGACATCACAAAAGAAGAGTTCAGAAAACAACAAGAAAAGAAAACAAGTATTGAAGCACTTGATATGGCACAAAAAGTTATTGATAAACAAATGATTGTTGCTCATGAAATTGCATCACTACTAGGGGAAACAACTGCAGAAACAAAAGTTACATTATCAAAATTTAAGAAGTTATTTGATGATTAAAAACCAACAAGAGTTTGAATTCATTGATATTGCAGTTGATTCACTAAATAAACAAGGTGAAGAGTTATGTGGGGATCATGTTGAGGTGGTACATAATGAAACTTCAAAAATCATTGTTTTAAGTGATGGATTAGGTAGTGGAGTAAAAGCAAACATTCTTTCTACTTTAACATCTAATATTGCCGCAACGATGTTACGTCTTGGGAGCGATGTTATAGAAGTCTTGGAAACACTAGAAAAAACACTACCTATTTGTAAAGTAAGAGGGTTAGCGTATTCTACATTTACTATAGTTCAAATTTTTAAAGATGGACAAATATATATTGTAGAGTTTGATAATCCTAAGTTTGTTTACTTACGCGATGGAAAACTTCATCAATTAGAAGAAAATAGAATAAAGTTTAAAAATAAAACAGTCATCGAATCAAGAACTACCTATCAAAAAGGTGACACAATTAGTATTTTCAGTGATGGAGTGATTCATACCGGTATTGGGAAATACATATATCTAGGATGGCAATGGGATGAAGTACTTCGTGTTCTTCAAACAAAGGCTAGTAAAGAGAAAACCGCAAAAGCAATCTCTAAAGATATTATTGATATCTGTAATATCTTTAGTGATTATGAACCTGGAGATGACACAACTTGTGTTGTAGTGAAGATAAGGGATATTGAAAAAGTTACACTTTTTTCAGGACCTCCAAAAGATGAAGAAAAAGATAAGGAAATTACAACAGACTTGATTCGTTCTTATGGAAAAAAAGTTGTATGTGGGGGTACTGCAGCAAATATATGCGCAAGAGAACTTCATAAAGAAATAGAAACAAGTCTTGAAAATCTAGATTATGAGGTACCTCCATATGCAAAAATAGAGGGATTAGATCTAGTAACAGAAGGAGTTCTTACGATAAATAAAACAGTTAAAATTATTGAGAAATACCTTCAACCAGGATTTGACAAAGAGGAGCTTCTTAAAAACAATGGAGCAAGCATTTTAGCAAATATGTTAATTAACGAATGTACCCATCTAGAAATACTAATTGGGAACTCTATAAATCCAGCCCATCAAAACCCATATTTTCCAGACGACTTAAATATCAAATGGAAATCTACTCATAATCTAGCAGAAGCAGTAAAAAAACTTGGTAAAGAAGTACGATTCATTAAATACTAGGAGATACGATCATGGACTTTAAATTTGAGACAAATATGCAACAATTGAAGTACTCTGTTTTAAAAGAAGCTGCAACAATAGGTTTTAATCAGAGTATACACATTGATAAAGACAAAATAGCGGAAAAAATCATACCGGGTAGGAAACCAACATTTCGTTGTTGCACGGACAAAGAAAGAAACATTATAAAGGAACGCATATCTTATGCATTATGCGAACGTGAGACAACGGAAATTGTTCAAGTAATTGAACGTGCATGCGATCAATGTCCTATCGATAGATACACTGTAACAAGTTCATGTAGAGGATGTATCGCAAGAAGTTGTTCAAATGCATGCCCTGTTAATGCTGTTTTCTTCTGTGAAGGGAAAGCTTACATCGATCAAGCAAAATGTATCGAGTGTGGAAGATGTAAAGAAGCTTGTCAGTTTAATGCAATAAGTGATGTAATGCGTCCTTGTAGAAGAAGTTGTCCTGTAGATGCAATTAATATGGATGAAGATAAAGTAGCGACAATTGATTATGAGAAATGTATTTCATGTGGGAATTGCGCATACAACTGTCCATTTGGAGCAATTACAGATGTTTCCTCAATCACTGATGTAGCAAGAAATCTAAGCAACTCATCAAAAATATTTGCATTAATTGCGCCTTCTATTAGTAGCCAATTTGATGATACAACAATAGGACAGGTAAAAAGAGCGTTAAAAGAAATTGGCTTTACCGATGTCATTGAAGTAGCCCTTGGCGCAGATATGGTAATTAAAATGGAAACAGAGGAGTTCAAAGAACATATCGAAAACAACTCCTATATGACAACTAGTTGTTGTCCTGGTTTTTATAACTTAATCGAAACACAGTTCCCCGAAGAACTACCAAATGTATCAACAACTGTTTCACCAATGATTGCCTTAGGAAGATATGTAAAAAGTTTGCATAGTGAATCAAAAACTGTCTTTATTGGACCATGTATAGCTAAAAAGAGTGAAGCTAAAAGAGAAAATCTAGAAGACGCGATAGACTATGTAATTACATTTGAAGAATTACGTGCTTTAATTGGTGCGAAGAATATCAATATCAATACATTAGATGTTGATCCATTAGATAATGCATCTTACTTTGGAAGAATGTTCGCAATTAGTTCAGGAGTATCAGGATCTATAAAGGAGTACATCTCACAAAATAACATTGATGTGGAGTATAATCCTATTGCTGCAAATGGAATCAAAGACTGTATCAAAAACCTGAAACTCGCAAAACATGGAAAACTTCCTCATAATTTTATCGAAGGTATGGCTTGCTCAGGAGGATGTATTGGAGGACCAGGATCTCTTACACATCGTAGGAAAGATATTCAATCAATCAAAAAGTATGCAAGCTTAGCGAAAGAAAAGAATGTAGATGATAGTTTACAAGTACATGACTTAAAAAATATAAATATGCATCGATAAAGAAAGAGAGAAAAACTCTCTTTTTTTGTACCATACACTTTATTGCTTTATCGAAGTAAAGTGCTAAACGTAGCCATTTTATTCTTTTGTTATCGCTTTCATTATTGTATACTATTAACACAAGGTAGGTGACCAAAATGATAATATTAAATGGTAAAGGTTTAGACCTAGATAATTTTATTAGAGTTTCAAGATTTAAAGAGGAAGTTGAAATTGGAGAAGAACAACGTCAATTAGTTTTAAAAGCCCATCAATATGTTCGTGATGTAGTGCAAAAAGAGAAACCGGTTTATGGAATTAATACTGGATTTGGTAAACTAAGTGACATGTCTGTTTCAAAAGAGGATGTTTCAAAACTACAGGAGAATTTACTGAAATCACATGCTTGTGGTGTAGGTAGTCCTTTAAGTGATGAAGTTGTTAGAGGAATGATGTTATTACGAGTAAACGCTTTATTAAGAGGAAACAGCGGAATTCGTATTGAAGTATTAGAAAAATTAGTAGAGATGTTAAACAAAGATGTTTGTCCAGTAGTCTTTGAAAAAGGAAGCTTAGGAGCAAGTGGAGATTTAGCACCACTTTCACATATGAGTTTACCAATTATTGGACTTGGTGAATGTTACTACGAAGGTAAACGAATGAATACCACAGAGGCACTAATTAAAGCAGAAATCACACCTTTAGAAGATTTGAAAGCTAAAGAAGGATTAAGTTTAATTAATGGTACACAATGTATGACAAGTGTAGGAGCTTTTGCGGTATATGATGCATATAGACTTGCAAACTTAGCAAATGTTAGTTTAGGACTAACTATGGAAGCACTTCATGGAATTATTGATGCTTATGATGAACGAGTTCATTTAGTAAGAGGACATAAAGGTCAAATCAATGTTGCAAAAGATGTTAGAGATATTCTAAGTGGTAGTGGAAATATCACACGTCAAGGAGAAGAACGAGTACAGGATGCTTACAGTTTACGTTGTGCACCACAAGTTCATGGTGCAACATTTGACGCATTAGAGTTTGTAAAAGAAAAAATCGAAATTGAAATGAACGCAGTGACTGATAATCCTATCATTTTTGCTGATGATGGAATCGCAATCAGCGCAGGGAATTTCCATGGACAACCACTTGCATTACCATTTGATTACTTAGGTATCGCAATAAGTGAGTTAGGAAACATTTCTGAAAGACGTTTAGAACGATTAGTAAATCCAAGTTTAAGTAATGGACTACCACCATTCCTAGTTAAAAACCCAGGAATCAACAGTGGATTTATGATCGTACAATATAGTGCAGCATCACTTGTAAGTGAGAATAAAGTTTTAGCTCATCCAGCTAGTGTTGATTCAATTCCAAGTAGCGCAAACCAAGAAGACCATGTAAGTATGGGGACTATTGGAGCCAGAAAAGCATATGCGATACTAGAGAATACAAGAAAAGTTATTGCGATGGAAATATTGACAGCTTGTCAGGCAATTGACTTAAAAGAAGCTTACGAACTAGGAAAAAATACAAGAAGAGCGTATGATAAAATTAGAGAGTACATTCAATTTATTGATAACGATGTAATTATGTATCCACATATTCATACTGTAGATGACCTAATCGCTAGCGATGAATTATACGAATATGTATTTAAGAAATAGAGGTGAATCAAATGAGAGAATATAACCTAGGTGATATTTTTACTGAATTACCAGAGAAAAAACCATTTGCTGAAGGAATTAGAAGAGCGCCAAAACGCGAGTTTGTTTTAACGAAAGACGAAACAAAACTTGCTTTAAAGAACGCATTAAGATATATTCCAGAAAAATGGCATGCTGAGTTAGCTCCAGAATTCTTAGAAGAATTATTAACAAAAGGTAGAATTTATGGATATCGTTTTAGACCAGAAAGCAACTTATACGGAAAACCGATTGACGAGTATAAAGGAAACACAACAGAAGGAAAAGCATTTCAAGTAATGATTGACAATAATCTTGACTTTGCAATTGCGTTATACCCATATGAGTTAGTAACATATGGTGAAACAGGACGTGTTATGCAAAACTGGATGCAATATAATCTAATTAAAAAGTATTTAGAGGAAATGAATGATACACAAACACTAGTTATCCAATCAGGACACCCACTAGGATTGTTTGTGTCTCACAAAAATGCTCCAAGAGTACTTCTAAGTAATGGATTAATGATCGGACAATTTAACGATTCTGATAACTGGAATCGTGCTGCTCAACTTGGTGTAGCTAGTTATGGACAAATGACTGCGGGGGGATGGATGTACATCGGACCACAAGGAATTGTTCATGGAACATATTCAACATTATTAAACGCAGGACGTTCAAAACTAGGAATCCCTGAAAAAGAAGACCTTGCAGGAAAATTATTTGTTACCTCAGGTTTAGGTGGAATGAGTGGAGCGCAAGGAAAAGCAGTTGAAATTAGTGGTGGTGTTGGTATCATCGCAGAAGTAGACTATTCTCGTATAGAAACAAGATATTCACAAGGATGGGTTTCTTTTGTAGCAAATACTCCAAAAGAAGCATATGACAAAGCATTTGAATATATGGAGAAAAAAGAACCATTAGCAATCGCATATAATGGGAATGTTGTAGAACTATTGGAATACGCAGTAAAAGAGAATATTTATATCGACTTACTAAGTGATCAAACAAGTTGTCACGCTGTATATGAAGGTGGATATTGTCCAGTCGGAATCAGTTTTGAAGAACGTACTGAATTATTAGCACATGACAAAAACAAGTTTAAAAAATTGGTAGATAAAGGACTTGAAAGACACTATAACGCAATCAAAGAAATTAGCAAAAATGGAACATATTTCTTTGATTATGGAAACAGTTTTATGAAAGCTATATATGATGCAGGTATCACAGAAATCTGTAAAAATGGACATAACGATTTAGACGGATTTATTTGGCCAAGTTATGTAGAAGACATTATGGGTCCCGTATTATTTGACTTTGGTTATGGACCATTTAGATGGGTATGTCTCTCAAGAGATGATGAGGATTTAAGAAAAACAGATAAGGCTGCAATGAATCAAATCGATAAAGATCGTCGATTCCAAGACTTAGATAACTATAACTGGATTAAAGATGCAGAAAAAAATAATCTAGTAGTAGGTACAAAAGCAAGAATCCTATATCAAGATGCTTATGGAAGATTGAAAATCGCTTTAAAATTTAATGATATGGTTCGAAACAATGAAGTAGGACCAATCATGTTAGGTAGAGATCATCATGATACCGGTGGAACAGATTCACCATTTAGAGAGACATCAAATATTAAAGATGGATCAAATGTAATGAGTGAGATGGCTACGCACGTTGCCTTAGGTAATGCAGCGCGTGGTATGAGTTTAGTAGCACTTCATAATGGTGGTGGAGTCGGAATAGGTAAAGTTATTAACGGCGGGTACGGTATGGTACTTGACGGTAGTGAACGAGTAGATGAAATCTTAAAAACAGCAATGCTGTTTGACGTTATGGGTGGTGTTTCAAGACGTGCATGGGCAAGAAACGAAAATGCTATAAGTACTTCAAAAGAGTACAATGAACTTGATAACAACTCAGAAATAACAATTCCATATTTAACTGAAGAAGATTACATTAGTAATTTAGTAGATAAGAATTATGTAAAAGGTGGTAAATAATGAAAATAGTACAATGTGTTCCAAACTTCTCTGAAGGAAGAGACTTAGACAAAGTAGAAGAAATCGTAAGTGTTTTAAAAAACCAAGAAGGATTTAACTTAGTAAGTTATGAACCAGACAAAGACTATAACAGAACAGTAGTTACATTACTTGGTGACCCTGTAAAAATTATTGATGCATTAATTCCATTCACAGAAAAATGTTTAAACTTAATTGATATGAACTATCAATCAGGTGAACATGCAAGAATGGGTGCTGTAGACGTTATTCCATTTATTCCTATTCAAGATACAACAATGGAAGAGTGTGTTGAATACGCAAACACAGTAGCAAAAAAAATCAACGAGACATTTGATATTCCTATCTTTATGTATGCGGAAGCTGCAAATCAAAAATCACGCGTAAAATTACCAAACATACGTAAAGGTGAATTTGAAGGAATGAAAGACAAAATCAAAGAAGAAAAATGGTATCCTGATTACGGGAAACCAGAAAGTCATCCTACTTTTGGTGTAATAGGAGTTGGTGCTCGTATTCCTCTGATTGCATACAATATCGATTTAGATACAGAAAATACAAAACGTACAGGATTTATCGCCAGATCTATTCGTTTTAGTAGTGGTGGATACCGTTTCATCCAAGCGGGACCTGTTTTCTTAGATTCAAGAGGACATACACAAGTTACAATGAATATTTTAGATTATACAAAAAATCCAATTTACCGAGTTTTAGAAGCGGTAAAAATGGAAGCAAGAAGATATCATATTGATGTTCCTTCTTGTGAATTAGTAGGATTGATTCCTAAAACTGCATTATTAAAATCAATTAAATATTACTTCCAAGTAGAAGGAAGAGAATTTGATGAAAATATGTCACTAGATGACATTACAAAATATGCAATTGAGTATATTGGATTCAGAGATTTTGACAAATCAAAAATAATCGAAGCTAATATTTAAAAGGAGGTCTTTTATGATCGCTGATACTATTATCTATAATATTAAAGAAGTCATCACCCCTCATCGCTCTTTAGCTCACAGAGGATTCGAAATGAGACAATTAGAATCAGTAAAAGATGGTTTTATCGCAATAAGAAACGGAAAAATCATCGATTATGGAACAGGAAATCACTCGAAATATATGAGTGATACAACCTATTTACATGATGCCAATAATTGCATCGTTCTTCCAGGATTTATCGATTCACATACTCATTTAGTTCACGGTGGAAGTAGAGAACATGAGTTTAGAAAAAAAATAAAAGGAGTTCCATACCTAGATATTCTTGCTGAAGGTGGAGGAATCCTAAACACAGTAGAGTCTACTAGAAACGCATCGTTTGGTGAACTATATGACAAAGCCTATAAATCACTAGATGAAATGTTATTACTAGGGGTAACTACAATTGAAGCAAAAAGTGGTTATGGACTTAATTATGAGACAGAAGTAAAACAACTAGAAGTCGCAAAAAAACTTAATGAGAACCATCCGATTGATATTGTTTCAACATATTTAGGTGCACATGCGATACCAGTAGAATATAAAGACAACAAAGAGGGTTACATTGATTCAATGATCAAGGACATGGCTCTGATTAGAAATAACGACCTTGCTGAAAGCGTAGACGTATTTTGTGAGGATAGTGTGTACAATTTAGAGGAAACAAAGAAAATCGTTACAGAGGCAAAAAAAGAAGGGTTCTTCGTGCGTTTGCATGCAGATGAGATTCATCCAATGGGTGGTTTAGGTCTTGCTGTAGAACTAGGTGCTTCAAGTGCAGATCATTTAATCGCAGCTAGCGATGAGGATATTAAGAAACTTGCAAACAGTAAAACTGTCGCAAACCTTCTCCCATCAACATCATTTTTCCTAAATAAGGACTTTGCTCCTGCCCGAAAAATGATTGACGAGGATTGTATTGTTTCACTATCAAGTGACTACAACCCAGGAAGCTCACCATCAGAAAACTTACAGTTTACAATGCAACTTGCTTGTAACAAAATGAAACTACGTCCAAAAGAAGTACTAACAGCTGTTACAATAAACCCAGCATACGGACTTGGTTTGAAGGAAAAAGTAGGTAGTATCGCAAAAGGTAAAAATGCAGACATCGTTATTATGGATGCTCAAAACCTTAACTACATCATGTATCATTTTGGTGTTAACCATGCAAAAGATGTATTTAAAAACGGTAAATTAGTTGTAAAAAATAGACAAATTATATAGGTGATAATAATGAAATTAGTAGAATTGAAAGTAAATGAGTTTGTAAATGAAGTAGATTCAAAAAGTCCAGCTCCTGGTGGAGGAAGTGTTGCTGCGTTATCAGGAAGTTTATCAAGCGCATTAGCACGCATGGTATCACATTTAACAGTAGGAAAGAAAAAGTTCAAGGCTTTAGATGAAGATACACAAAAGCTAGTATTTGATGCTATGGAAACACTGGAGTCAAAAAAAGAAGCATTTGTTGAACTTATCGACAAAGATACCGAAGCATTCAACATGATTATGGCTGCTTTTAAATTACCAAAAGAAACTGATGAAGAGAAAAAACATCGTTCTAATAAAATTGAAGAAGCTACTATTGTAGCTATTGATGTACCATATGAAGTTGCATCTAGTGGAAGAGACTTACTACACGCTCTAGATATCTTATTGCAGTATGGGAATAAAAACTGTTTAAGTGATTTAGGAGTAAGTGGATTATTACTACACACTACAATCATTGGAGCTGTAATGAACATGAAAATCAATCTTCCTGGAATTTCTTGTGAAGACTTAAAGGCAAAATATCAAAAGGAAATTGATGATTTAACTGAGTTCAGTAACAAAGAAGTATTAGGATTTGTAAACAAAGTAAATAATAAATTATAAAAAAAAGAGCAAATTTTGCTCTTTTTATTTTACATACGATGTATCACCGATTGTTCCAATTTTTTTGATGTCACCATCTATTTGATATGTTGATACACTACCAGCTTTACTATGAATTCTCAGTTGATTCATATACTCAACAGGTAACCCCATAAAAATCGTATGTATCACACTACAAGTACCACCATGTGATACAAGAATGATGTTCTTATCCTCGTTAGATAAAATCATATCAATGAACGGTTTAAGTCTATTGTAGTGTTCTCTTGTGCTTTCAGCATCATCAAGACACTTAAAGTCTACATTGAACTCGAAAGGTCTTGCATTTACCCGACACCATTCACTACTTTTTCCACAGGCGCTCCCAAGATTTAGCTCGCGCAAAGTATCGGTAGATACCACTTTGGTTTCAAGATAACTGTTTATTATATCTGCAGTCATACTAGCTCTCTTTAAATCAGAAGTATATATTACATATTTATCTTTTAACTCATCTTTTAGTTTCAGCCCAATATTATGAGCTTGATTCTTTCCATTTTCACTGAGTTCCCAATCTGTCCAACTCCCAATCATCCCATTCTTATGATGAACAGACTCACAATGTTGAATACTTATTATTTTCTTCATATTATCTTCTTTTTCCTAACTCATCTCTTATTATATCTTCAACAATAGGGGTACATAATCCACAACTACTACCAGCTTCCGTGGCTTGTTTTACAGATACAAATCGTCTTCTTCCTTCTTTTACGGCTTTTCTTATTCTTCTTTCTGTAACTTGCTTACACACACAAATCACACCTTGCTTTTCTGCTTCTTGTTTTTTAAGTTTAGTATAAGCTTCTCTTTTATCCATAATCTCACCACTTTTCTATTGATGTATTGTATAATATAGTATAACATAGTTTTATTGAAAAAGTTAAAAGGTGATAGTATGAGTAAAAATGCATTTGTTACTTTCATTATACGTAATGATTCTTATATGCCAGGAGCATTAGTCTTTGCTTTTGCATTACGTCTTCAAAAGACAAAAAATGACCTAATTTGCATCGTGTCAGAGAATATTTCTGAACGAGCGATTAAAGCATTAAAAGTGGTTTATGATGATGTTTTAGTAATTGACGAATTATACGTAGCACATGATAGAAGACATGAACGACAAGATAGACCGTTTTTATTCTCTAGATTTAACGCGTTTAGACTAGGGAAAGACGGAGATTTAGGAAAAAAATATGACAAAATAATCCTTGCGGATTGTGATCATCTACCATTAACAGGGTTTGATGATTTATTTAACCTCCCTGCTCCAGCAGGAATAATTAATGAAAAGAAAGAATATTGTTTGGAATATGTAGATGGAACGTATATCATTCCGGATAGTGTTGATGCTAAAGGTACTTGGAACTGGCACGATATTTACAAGGATGTTCCACATGGAACATTAGTACCAAAAGAGTTCACTGATCGTGTACTCACTGATCCAAGCAACATGGGAATCAATACTTCTGTATGCCTTTTTGAGCCGACTATGGAGCTTTATGATTCAATTATGGATGACTTACTACAAAAAGAAGTTCAAGATAGAATAAGTACATATAACTGGCCGGAAATGCAGTATATTACAGGGAAGTGTACAGGGAACTGGACAAACATTGATTTAAGATATTCTTCATTCAATGGATATCCAAAAATTGATGTTCTTTATGGAATCCATTTTGCAGGGTTAAAACCATGGAGTATTAAAAACAAAAGTGTAAAATCGTTTGGAAAATTTGAAGATTATCAATTATGGAATTACACATATCTCAGAATGATGAAAGATAATCCAGAGCTTCATGAAGTTGGGAAATTACGAAGAATAAATACATTTATTGATGATTTACTCAAGGATCCGAAGTATCAATTCAAGAAAACACATTTACCACATTTAAAACATTTCTTCGATTAATGGTCTCAATTTTTTGAGGCTTTTTTTTTGTTTTTGTAATTACCTTGACAGATAGAGTAATCTTTGTTAAATTATTATGTGAGATAGAGTAATTACAAAAGTAATTACGTAGACTAAAAAACGAGGGTGATACATCATGAAAAAAACATCTTTAGGAGAGTTGATTGCGAACGCTATATCGCATGGAATAGGGGTAATTTTTGCGATTACCGCATTAGTATTGTTACTGGTGAAAAGTAATTCAACCCCAGAAATCATTTCAAGCATTGTTTTTGGTTCTTCCCTAATTATGCTTTACTTGTGTAGTACTTTGTTTCATTCGTTTCCAGAAAATATGAAACGAGTATTTACAGTGTTTCAACGTTTAGATCATTCAAGTATTTTCCTGCTTATATCAGGAACATACACACCATTTCTAGTGTTAGTTGTCAACAATTTAGTTGGATACATATTGCTAGCAGCATTATGGATTATAACAATAGTAGGAATTGTGTTTAAGTCTATTTGGATAGATAAGTTTAAATATGTCCACCTTTCAATTTACCTGTTGATGGGTTGGAGTGTGTTGTTGGTTATTAATGACGTGCTTTCAGTGCTAGGTGGTTCATTTATATATGTTTTACTAGGTGGTATTTGCTATACAGCAGGAGTAATCTTTTATGTATCAAGATTTAAGTATGCACATTTTGTATGGCATCTATTCGTTCTAGGAGGAAGTGTATTTCACTTCATAAGCGTTTATATTATATTAGGATAAAGGAGGAAGTATTATGAATTATCGTATTGTAGTTGATAGTACAGTATATTTATCGGAAGAGGAATTTCAAAAGTTTGGGATAAAAAGAGCAAGTTTGAATATAATTGACAAAGATGAAACATTCAAAGAGTTGAAGGTGGATAATGATTTTGTGTTTGATAGGTTAGATAAAGGCCATCACTTAACGACAAGTCAACCTTCACCAGGTGAGTTTTTCGATATCTACGAAGAACTATTAAAAGAGGGAGCAGATAAGATTTTTGTCGTGACACTAGCACCACCGTTAAGTGGAACATATCAATCAGCAGTTTTAGCTAAGACAATGTTAGATGAACCAAACAAGGTTCATGTATTTGAGTCTCAAATGGCTGCATTTGGTAATGAAATGCTTGTGTTAGAGCTTCAAAAATTGATTGAAGACGGTAAGAAGGAATCAGAGATTATTAAAACAATCAATAAAATTAATAGTGAATCTAATCTTATCTTTACTGTGGAAAACTTACATCACCTATCTAAGAGTGGAAGATTGTCAAGAGCAAAAGCACTTGTAGGTACTGTTTTAAGAGTGAAACCATTAATACAAATGGTTGAGGGAAAACTTGATTTATTTAAGTCTGAAAGAACTCATAAAAAAGTATCGAATGCTATTATTCAGAAAATTAAAGAGACTACAAGTGGTGCAAAAACTATTCATATTCGTATCTTAAGTAAAAACTCTTTAGATCATGCAAGAGCACTTGAGCAAAAGATTCAAGAAGCATTTAACAATGTCAAACTGACATTTAGCGAGTATCTAGGACCTGTTTTTAGTCTTCATTTAGGGAAAACTGGATATGGAGTTTCTTGGAGTGCAGAGTAGTATTATTAAACTAGAACAAAAGATTTAGGAACTTAATAGAATCTAAAAAAGACACTTTTAGTGTCTTTTTTTGGTTAAATTACTCTATCACGTTAGGGATTGTATTACCTTTGAAAAAGAAATATAATCAAGTTGAGAAACTAGGGTGATAATATGAGAAAAGTAGCAATCGTAACCGACAGCACAGCTGTTATGGGAAACGAAATGATTGAAAATGAGAAACATCTATATACAGTACCTCTTCAAATCCTATTTGGAGATGAGGAAGTATATAGAGATGGAATTGATATTTCGAGTAAAGAGTTCTTTAATAAAATAAACTCAAAGACTGCATTACCAACGACTTCACAACCAAGTGTTGGAAATGTACTTGATTTGTTTGAAACACTGATTGAGGATTATGATGAAATCCTTTATATAACAATCAGTTCAAACATAAGCGGGACATTCAATACTGGCTTGCTTGCAGCAAATCAGTTACAAGGTAAAAAAATTGAAGTGTTTGATAGTTTACACACTTCAGTTATTCAAAAAATGTATGTTGTTGAGGCACTTAAAGAAGCTGAAAAAGGGCACAGTGTGGATCACATTATTAAACGACTTAAAAAAATGAGAAGTAAATCAGAAATCTACTTAGTAGTTGATGATTTACACCACCTTGGAAGAACGGGTCGAGTAAATAACATGGGAGCTATAGTTGGACAGTTGCTAAAGATTAAGCCAATTTTAACTTTTGAAAATGGATATATTAATTTGAAGAAAAAAGTTCGAACGTTGAAGAAAGCATATTTGGAAGTCTTGTCTATTCTTGACTCCGCAGAACTAAAAGATTCTTCAAAAATCATGATTGCTCATGCGAATGGAATCGAAAATGCATTAAGAGTAAAAGAAGCTATTGAAGTTATATTTCCTGATAAAACCATTGAAGTCAGTGAGTTATCTCCTGTAATCAGTGTTCATACAGGACCCAACACTGTTGGTGTTGCTTGGATAAGATAGTAATATATTGATTATTAAGGAAGCTAGTACACAAAATAAAACACTTGATATACAATACGTATTCAAGTGTTTTTTTAGTATAAGTTAATACCAGATTAGGTCGATTTCTGAATAATCTAAACAAAATGTAATTATCCTAAAATCTTCAAGGTTGAAAAAAGTTCACTCTGAATGGAATCCTTTATCCGATTGTTGTGATGAAAGTTATTACTTAAATAAACCTAGTTTATAGATGACTTTTCCAACAAATGGAGTCTTTGTTCTTATTACTTTGTAAGGACACATTTCTTGACAGCAGTAACAACGAATGCACTTTGAGTAATCATATTTCGGGGGTTTTGATTTGTCACCATTTTTGAAGTTTATTGCCTTCTCTTCTAAAGGACATACATCGACACAAATTCCACATTTTTTACAGATTTCCTCTTTTATATAAGGTCTTCTCAAAATGTACTTGCTTACAAGTTGAAATTTACTTCTTTCAGTATGATTTACTTTATTTCTGGGGATATCAAATTCCGTATTTAAGAAGGAATTTACATCTTCACCTATAATTTCAATGTTTTCATATGACCCTAATCCATACTCTTGTCCATAGATCAATGTAGGTAGTTTTTTAGGATCTAAATCAATCATGTTGCAAAAAACAGTATCTAATGCTACAGGATCTGTTGAAATCAATATAGCATTCATTGGAGTAGGTTCGCCATTTCTAGGACCATTCCCTTCCATTGCGACTATTCCGTCCATAATGTGTAAATTAATATTTAGATACAAGTCTAAATCAATCAGCATTTCCGCAAAGTTATATGCATTTTGAAATCTACCATGCATCTTTGCCTTATTGAATCCAACCACAGTACCAAAAGGATTTTTCACAGCTCCTGTTATTCGTTGTAGCGCGTGTGATTTCATTTTTGGTAAGTTAATAATGGCATCAGCTTCAAACACTGCGTTTACAATATCTAGTTTGTTTGTTGCGTGTCCCTCAATTGTTATTTCTTTCCCATCAACAAAATCACCAATAGGAGTGGTATATCGATCTGCAACTTCTTTTATTCCACATTTTTGAGCGACTTTCGTTGGGTTTCCAATACCTGGTGAATCTCCATAAAATACATCATAATTCGCTTCTTTCATGTACTTTAGTACAGCTTCAAAAATAACAGGATGAGTTGTTGCGGCTTTATCTTTATCGATACCAACAACCAAGTTTGGTTTTAAAAGAACTTTGCTACCCCTTGGAATAATACTCTCAATACCACCAAGTTGTTCAATTCCCCACTTGATTTGGGGATATATTTCATGTAAATCATAGTTTTCACATCTTAATACTACTACTTTGCTCATAAAATCACCTTCTAGATTTTATTATATCAAAATATTAATATATTCGAGAATTAAATTTTTTATGGTAAAATTTTATTGGGTGATATATATGGATAAACTAATTGAGTACATAAAAAGTAATAAGAATAAGGTAATAGCAATTGATGGTCCAAGTGGTGCAGGAAAAAGCACCATTGCACATCATTTACAAGAACATTTTGATTGTCTTGTTTTTCACACAGACGATTATTTTCTACCAACTGAGAGAAAGACTGATGAGAGGCTTTCTGAACCTGGAGGTAATTTGGACTATGAGCGTATGGAGAACGAAATATTTAAAAACCTCAATCAATCCAAAATTCCGTCACATAAGTTTAATTGTCAGACAAATCAATTGGAACAAAGAGAGTTATTTGTCAGAAGACCGATTATTGTAATAGAAGGAGTTTATTCATTACATCCAAAATTTCAGAAATACTATGATCTTAAAGTCTTTGTTGAGATCGATCGAGACCAACAGTTAAGACGTATATTACACCGTAGTGGAGAGAAAATGTTACAACGGTTCAAAAGTGAGTGGATTCCACTTGAGGACAAGTATTTTGAAGATTTAAATATCAAAAACTGTGTAAATCTTTTCATAAAAAATTCATATGTATATTAATACACATATGTTATAATTATGAAGCATGTTTAAAGGAGTGGAAATATGCTGCTTTTTGACTTTGTAAATCCGTACGTGACTTATGTATTTGGATTGTCTGTATTTGCCTTTAGTCTTTGGTGTATCTTTTATAGAAAAGACTTCATAAATAGACATAAAAGCAAAATTATCAAGATTGCAATGGTCTTGTTAATTTGGACTCAAATAGCTCGATATATTGGTCTGTTTTATAATGAGACTACAGAGTGGAGTTTTTGGATTTTTAATTTTAGAATAATCGCTTTTAACTGGGCTTCACATTTGCCTTTCTATGTTTGCAGATTAAGTGTAGTAGTGTTACTTTACTATACAATTACAAAAGATAAAAAAGTTGAATCTTTTCTGTTTTATTGGGGTGCAACTGGTCTTGCTGGTGTATTGTATCCAAATAGTAGTGATATATATAATATTTTCACGCTGACAGAAACATTTTATATCGATCATTATCTACTAGCAATTACTCCATTTTTTCTAGTAGTATATCAAGGATATAAACCTAGTATGTTTGATGCATTAATTATCGCATTAGTGATGTTTGTAATACTATCGATGTTTATACCACTAAATAGTATGATTTCCTCTTGGATGGGAGTGGAAGAATCGTTTGTTGATTACTTCTATCTAAATAATCAGAGCATTGTTGGTGAACTGTCGATCTCACTATTAGGTAAGAGGTTACCAAGCATTGTTTTTGCCTTATTGCATTCTTTGGTAGCATATGTATTTTTTAGTATTTATTATATAGGGTTTAAAAATAAAGAGTTTGAGGTTTAGGATAGGGTGAAAAATATGAGAATTGGTTTGTTTACTGATGCTTACTTTCCAATTATTGGTGGTGTTTCAGTTAGTATTAGAACACTACGAGATGAATTAGAGAAATTAGGACATACTGTGTTTATTATTACAAATGATCACGAAAAGTCTGTTGAAGAGAATAATGTAATTCGAGTAATTGGACGAAAACTACCTATGAAGGTAATGGATGAATTCCGAGTAGGCTCAAATAAGAGAAAAGATATTAATAGAATAGGATCACTAAATTTAGATATAGTACACTGTCATACAGAGTTTAAGATGGGTATTTTGGGTAGACGAGTTGCAAAACGTTATAATCTACCTCTTGTCCATACGTACCATACAATGTATGAGGACTATATTCATTTCATAACGAAGATGTTCGCAAAACCATTACGTTTCTTGAGTAAGAAGTATTCTAAGCATTTTGCGAATCGTGCAGATAAAGTGATTTTTCCAACAATAAAAGTTCAAAGAACATTTTTAGATTATGGTTATAAGAAGGAATCAGTTATTGTCCCAACTGGAATTTACTTAAACAGATTTGACAAGCAAAACTATCCACAAAATGAAGTGATTATGCTGAAAGAGAAATTGGGTATTAGACATGATGAGTTTGTGTTACTATTTCTTGGTAGAATTTCTAGAGAGAAATCGATTGAAACACTTATTAGAGAAGTAGCTAAAATCAAGATGGATAAAGTTAAACTACTCATCGTTGGTGGAGGACCTGATAGTGATTTCTTTAAGAAAGTTGCGGAAGAAGAAGGAATTAGTGATAAAGTAATCTTTACAGGAATGATCAATCCTCGTGAAGTGGGATTATACTATCAAGTAGCAGACTTATTTACTAACTTCAGTATGTCTGAAACACAAGGATTAACATACTATGAAGCTTTGGCTAGTTGTGTTCCACTATTAGTGAAGTACGACGACAATCTAGAAGAAGTTATTAACCAAGGTGAAAATGGATATTCCTTTATAGACGATGATGAGTTTGTTGGTTTAGCTGAAAAAATAATTACCGACAAAGAAGTGTACACACATATCATGAGTAAATCATGTGAAAGTGTAGAGAAGTTCTCAGCTAGAAACTATGCATTAAGCGTTGAGGAAATATATAATAATCTCTTAAAAGGGTAAGAAGTGTTTATTTATTTTAAATATTGTCTTTTTTCATAAAATATATTGTGAAATACCTTGACAATTAGTACCCTTTTGAATAAAATGTATATAGTCTCTTTTTTGGAAAGAGAGTATATGGCGATTGTGGTGAAGTGGTTAACACGCCGGATTGTGGCTCCGGTATTCGTGGGTTCGATTCCCATCAGTCGCCCCATATTGGGCTATGGCCAAGTGGTTAAGGCACCGGACTTTGACTCCGGGATCGATGGTTCGAATCCATCTAGCCCAGCCATTTGCGGGTGTGGCGGAACTGGCAGACGCGCTAGATTTAGGCTCTAGTTCTTCGGAGTGCAGGTTCAAGTCCTGTCACCCGCACCATTTGAAATTAAAAGACAACGTAGTTGTCTTTTTTTCTATTCATTTTTTTTGGTTTGTATTGTAACTATCCGTTGTGTAAACGCTTTTTTTTGATATACTGTTTATAAGAGGTGATTTAATGGAGACAATGCTTAAGAATACAGAGAAGCAGTTTATCGATAATCTTACTGGATTAAAGGACTTGAAGGGGCTATATCATGACTATGGTAAGAGGGAATTAAACGGCCTTCATTTTATTTATGTAGATATTGATGATTTTAATAAAATGAACATTATATTTGGCGTAGATACTGTAGATGACATGTTGCAGGGGGTAGCAAATACTTTACAGGACTATTGTGGAAAATCAGATGTCTATCGTGTAGGGAATGATCAGTTTGTGATGATAACTGATAAACAGGTTTATTGCGAACCATCTGAGTTACAAAGAATTTTAAAACAACCATTTAAACATCATGAAATTCAATATGTAATTAATGCAAGTGTTTGTGTGTTGGATTATGATGATTTTGAAGGAGACAATTTAAAGCAAGTAGTAAATTTGCTAAGAATTACTGTTGATTTAACGAAGAATTTAGGTCGTAATACTTTGATTTTTGCGAAACAAGAACATAAGAAAAAGTATGACCTAATTCAGGAAATTGAAAATAATATTTATGGAGCGATGAAGAAGAAACAGTTTTATCCTAAGTACCGTCCGTTTGTAGATACTTTTACGAATGAGGTTATTGGGTTTGAAGCTGTATCAAGATGGGACATTAATGGAAGAACTCTCAAACCACATGATTTCTTAGAAATCGCTCAATGGACAGGAATAATTTATGATCTTGAGCTTTGTATATTCGAAAAAGCAATGAAGTTTTATAGAGAATTACAAGATGATAGGAACATAAAGTTATCACCTCGATTCAAAGCAGGTGTAAATTTATCAGAGTACACTTTGATCACAGTGGAAATAGACACAATCATTCAAATTTTAACTAAGTATGATATTTCTGCGAAAGATGTGATTATTGAAATTAAAGAGTCATATATTGAGGATAAAAATGTATATCGTAAAGTTCAAAACCTATATGAACTTGGTTTTGTTGTTGTGTTAGATGATTATTCTAATGCTTCATCATCACTAACATATCTAGCGGACTTAAAAGTAGATGTACTAAAGTTGTCGGAAGACTTATTGTTAGAGGTGAATAACTCTGAGGAGTATACAAATATGAAAAGTGTTTATGAGTTTTTCGTGGATATCAGTAAGAAGTTTCAGCTTTCAGTAGTATCAACCGGAATAAAAAATAAGAGAGATTTAAAATTAGTAAAAGAATTAGGTGTTAATATAGCAACAGGTGATTATTTTTCAAGAGCTTTATTGAAAGAAGATTATATTGATTTTATAAAGAACAACAAGAAAAGGAGAGTTAGATTGTGATATCTCAATTATTATCCTCTTCGACAGAAGAAGGACTCTCATTTTTTGGAAAAATCATCGCATGGATAGTGTCTTCATGGCACGCAATAGTACATTGGGCAGAACATTCATGGCACCTACTTTATGAAAATCCTCTTTATGGGGTTGCCGCACTTATAATATTCGGTTTAATAGGTGGAAAATTAATTAGTTTATTAAAGTTTCCACGTGTAACAGGATATATTTTAATAGGGATAATAATTGGACCAAGTGTATTTCATGTTTTATCACATGAAATGGTCGTTTCATTTAGTATAATTAGACAAGTAGCGATTGGATTTATCGGTTATACCATCGGACTTGAACTAAGATTTAGTAAACTAAAGAAAACAGGGAAGCAAGTTACATTGATCACGTTTGCACAAGCAGCTACAACTGCTGTATTTGTTGCATTAGCTGTATATACTTATTTAAAAGCAACAGGTGGAAATTACATTTGGACTTATGCTCTTATTCTTGGTGCTATTGCAACTGCTACTGCACCAGGACCTATTGTTGCAGTAGTTAAAAGCTATCGTACAAAGGGACCTGTTACAGACGTATTGCTACCATTAGTTGCCTTAGATGACGCGATAGGGATTATGCTATTCGCAGTAATGTTAAGCTTAGGTACTAGTTTTATTAGCGGTCCTGTCAGTATTGGACATATGCTATTAGATCCAGCTCTAGAAATCTTTTTGTCAATAGGATTTGGAGCATTGATTGGATTTATCGTTACCAAAATTGCGAAAGCATATAACCGTGAAACAGATAGTTTTCTAATGATGGTTATTATAGGATTTGTGGTTATGGGAATTGCAATTGGGCAAGCAGTACATGCCTCAGCTATCTTATTACCTATGACAATAGGGGTTGTGTTAACGAACTCGATTGATGAAAGATATGAACACCGATTAACGCAAACAACAGATCTTTTCAGTGCACCTATTTTACTTGCATTCTTCACTATTGCAGGTGCGGAGTTACAGTTATCTTTGTTAGCGAGAATAGGTGTAATAGGACTTATTTATCTACTAGTTAGAGTTGTCGGAAAAGTATTTGGTGCATATATTAGTGCCAAGGCTTTAAAAGCTCCTCCAACAGTAGTAAAATACCTTGGTTTTACACTGATACCACAAGCAGGAGTTGCGATAGATATGGCACTTACTACGCAACTGCGATTTGAACAACCAGATCTTATCGCTCATGCTGACGTCGGAGCAGTGATAATGACTATTGTTTTAGCAGCAACTGTTATCTATGAAGTATTTGGTCTTGTAGTCGTTAAAAGCGCACTATATAAGGCTGGAGAAATTGATGCAGCTGTAGGAGATTGGGAATAAAAAAAATAGGAAAATAAAAGACTTCTAATTAAGGAGTCTTTTTTTCTAATTTATTCTTGCAATTTAAAAGTCACAGGAGTAAAATTATCATTGCGTGTATATATAAATATGAAAGAAGTGACCTAAAGTGTATTTAAATTTAATGAGTAGTGAGGCTTCGTCTGCGATGACGTACGAAGCATTATTAGTTTTAGCACTTGTTTTACTATTAGGACTTTATACAGGAAGATGGTTTGAAAAAATCAAACTACCACATATCACTGGTTACATAATTATGGGAGTAATCATTGGTGGAATTCTTGTTGCATTAGGCTTAGGTGAAACAGTGGAAAGTTTAGAAATCGTATCAAGTGTAGCCTTAGGGTTTATCGCATTTGGTATTGGTACCGAACTTGAGTTCGGAAAACTTAAAAAAAGTGGGAAAGAAGTTGTTGTAATTACAATTATTCAAGCAGTATTAGCAGCAGGGATTACAATCCTTGGATTATTATCTCTAAACTTTATTTGGCCTGGATTAGTGTCTTTACCAATAGCTTTAGTATTAGGTGCAATAGCTACTGCGACAGCTCCAGCACCAATTATGTTATTGACAAGAAAATATAAGGCAAAAGGACCATTAACAGATACATTGTTACCTTTAGTAGGTATGGATGATGCAGTAGGTATTGTTCTATTCGGAATATTACTATCTGTTGCAAACTCTTTAAATACTGGTTCAGGATTATCAGTTATTGAAATGTTAGAAGGACCTTTATTTGAGTTATTGTTTTCTGCAATTGTTGGTATTGTAGTAGGATATTTATCAGCTCAATTGATTAAAAAAATCAAGAATAGAGATTCTCAAAAAGAAGAGGTATTCCTAAGTGTTAGTGTGTTTGCTGTTTTTGTAACAGTGGCATTTGCTAAAATGCATTTAGAGGTTGGGCATTTCCCAATTCACTTATCTCCAATATTAACACCTATGATTATGGGTGTAGTACTTACAAACTCATTGACAAAAGTGAGATCACATGATGTGAATATTAGTGTAGAATCATTTAGTGCTCCAATATTAATTGCTTTCTTCACATTAGCTGGAAGTGAGTTAGTAGTTGCATTTGCTCACAATACTGATGTTCCTTATGGAATGTTATTTGGAATAACAGCAGCATATATCATATTAAGAAGTATTGGTAAAGTTTGGGGAGCAAATCTTGGTGGTAAGCTAATGAACTCTCATAGAAACGTTAAGAAATACTTAGGTATCTGTCTGTTACCTCAAGCAGGGGTAGCACTGGGGATGGCTTACCAAGCTAAGAACGATTTTGGAACTCCAGGAACATATGTATTAATTATTGTTTTGATTGCAACATTGATCTATGAGTTATTTGGACCAATTGGAGTTAAAATGGCTTTACATGAAGCAAATGAAATACAATTAGGTGATGAAAAATAAAAAAAATCAGTGTAAACTGATTTTTTATATGTCAGATAGAACTTTTTCAGCGTGACCTTTCGCTTTTATTTTACGGTATTCTTTTACAATGTTTCCATCCTCGTCTAGAATGAAGGTAGAGCGTTCAATACCCATGTATTTGCGACCGTACATTGATTTCTCTTTAAGGACATCAAATGCTTTTACTAGTTGCTCTTCTTTATCGCTAAGAAGAAGTAGATTTAATTCTTGTTTTAAAATGAAGTTTTTATGAGATTTAACACTATCTCTTGATACACCAATAATCTTATAGCCTTTGTTTTTGAATTCTGTTACTAAACAAGTGAAACTTTTGGATTCAAGTGTACATCCAGAGGTGTTATCCTTTGGATAAAAGTAAAGAACAATTTTCTGTCCTTTGAAATCCTCAAGCTTATATTCTTTATCGTCGCTTGCAGGTAAAGTTATATTAAGATAGTTCATTTGATTCTTGTTCCCTCTCTTTCTTTGTTTTTGGAACAGGATCATATCCACCTTTTGAAAGGGGATTACACCTTAGTATTCTCCAAACACTTAAAATGGAAGCATAGAAGAAATTATGTTTTTGATACGCTTCCTTTGCATAAGTACTACATGAAGGATGATATCTACAAGTAGGGTTTGAATTGCTAGTATTCTTCTTGTATGCATCAATCAGTTTAATCATTATCTTTTTCATAGATAACACCTCCTTTATATATAGTAACAAATTAAGGAATTATACTCAAGAAAAGTGAAATGTATTAGACAAAGATAATTAGTTGATTTATAATAAATTTTGTGGTGATAAAATGGTAAATAAAGAAAATGTAGAAAAGTTTTATGATTATTTTGATTTAGTTGCTGATCTCCTCTATCACAACTATCAAAAACCTTATATTGAAGGCATGAATGAGGCCTTTAATTATTTACTTGATGGTGATTTTGAAGGAGAGTACTCCGAAGAGGATATTTCAAAAATGAGTGCGCTTAGGGAAATTGTTACTGATTTTAAGTTCAGTAGAGAAGAAGTTCGTAAAGCTGTTCAATTAGGAATGCTAAAAGGGTATAAACACACATATAGTTCCAATAGTTTAATAACTCCAGATACTATTGGTATTTTTATAGGATACTTACTCAAAAAATTATATAAACAGAATATCCATTCTATTTTAGATCCTTTAGTTGGAAGTGGTAATTTAGTATATACAGTATTAAATCACATCGACGGGGACGCTAAAGTTTATGGGGTGGACAATGATGTAGTGAAGTGTAATCTAGCAAGAAACTTAGGGGACTTAATGGATTATGAAAATGAGATGTTCTATCAGGAAACATTTACATATGTTGATAAAGGTTTTGATCTGGTTTTAACAGATATGCCTATAAGTGAAGATACTCCATATTTTCCATATCAGGTGATTAATCATCATATGAATGCATTAAAAGACGGTGGATATTTCATTAGTGTCATTGAAAATGATTTCTTTGAGAAGCAAGGAAATGATATCTTTAAAAAAGAAATTGATAAAAAAGGATATATTTTTGGTTTAATCAAGTTGAGTGAGTCTTTATTTAAGAGTAACCCAAAAAGTATATTAATTATCCGTAAAAAAGGAGAAGGTGTTTTACCACACAAAGACTTCTTCTTAGTAGATTTACCTAGTTTTAATGATATCGATGATTTTAATGAAACAATAAATAAAATAGATAATTGGTTTGCGACTAGAGAGGAAGAAATAATATGAAAATAATCGCGGTTAACGCAGGAAGCTCGTCACTTAAATTTCAGTTACTAGATATGCCTACTGAAACATTATTAGCAAGTGGTGTAGTGGAAAGAATTGGTTTAAATGAATCAATCTTTACTATTAAGTACAACGGAGAAAGAGACAAAGAGATTACTTCAATCCCAACGCACAGTGTTGCAGTAGAAATGCTACTAGAAAAATTGATTGGATTAAACATTCTAACTTCTTTGGATGAAATTGAAGGGGTAGGACATCGTGTAGTACATGGTGGAGAATTGTTTAAAGATTCTGTAGTAATTACAGATGAAGTTATCCAAGCTATCGAGGAAGTTAGTGATTTAGCACCACTTCACAACCCAGCGAACTTAACAGGAATTAAAGCTTTCAAAGAAGCTTTACCAACTGTAACAGCAGTTGCTGTATTTGATACTGCGTTCCATCAAACAATGGAACCTACTGAATACATGTATAGTGTTCCTTATGACTGGTATACTAAATATGGAGTTAGAAAATACGGATTCCACGGAACTTCTCATAAGTACGTAAGTTTACGTGCAGCTGATATGTTAGGTAAAAAAGTTGAAGATGTAAAAACTATTGTATGCCATATTGGTAATGGAGCAAGTTTATGCGCTGTTAAAGATGGTAAAAGTATTGATACTTCAATGGGATTCACTCCACTTGCAGGTATAGCAATGGGGACTCGTAGTGGTGATATTGATCCAGCTATCGTTCAGTTTATTTCACAAAAAGAAGGTAAAAACTTAGACGAAGTAATTCACGAACTAAATAAAAAATCAGGATACTTAGGATTAAGTGAATTATCAAGTGATTCAAGAGACCTTTGGGAAGCTGTGGAACGTGGAGATAAAAAATCAATATTAGCTGTTGAGAAACAAGCTAAAATGATCGCAGATTACATTGGAGCATACTATATCTTACTTGAAGGTTGTGATGCAATTTGCTTCACAGCAGGTATTGGTGAAAATGCTAGTGAAACTAGAAAATTAATCGTTGACAGATTAAAAGTTTTAGGTGTAGAACTAGACTACGAGAAAAACCTTGCTCGTGGTGAAGAAAAAGTAATCTCAAAAGACAGTTCTAAAATAAAAGTATTATTGATCCCTACAAACGAAGAAGTAATGATCGCAAGAGATACATTAAGATTATCTAATTAATATAAAAGAAAAAAACAGTTTTGATACGTAATATACTTTATGAAGGAGTGATATTATGAAAAGAACTGTTTTTTTATTACTATTTTTATTGTTTGCAAGCTCAACTATAGAGTTATCTGCTTCCTCTCAACCACTAGTATTCGATTTTGATAACTATCAAATTCGGATGGAAGAAGTTAGTCATCAAGAACGTGGAAGAGGTTATAGAATAGTGAAGGTTGGGGAAAACCCATTCACAGTTACAAAAACATACTTAAATCAGGAATACTATATAACGAACTGTGTAGAAGTACAAGATTATCATATTTTCTATGGCTATACCCATAATTATGAAGGGGAAAACTACTATGATTCTTTTGCTTTAGTATTAGATCATAATGGTAATGAGAGAGCCCTTCTAATAGATGATTTTGGTGAACTAGAAGAAGTTAGAGAAGTTGTGTTGATCGATAACATCATCTTGATACGGATTGAGCAAATTTATGAGACTTTTGACAATGATATGGTTTTTAATGACAATATTTTTTTAACATACGATCTTGAGTTCAATAAAATCAGTGAACTATCCATAGATGAACCAATTTACCGTTCTAAAACAACTGAGTTGCTCTATTTATATGACTTTGATTACGGTGGAGAGTATTCTGGGGCTTTGACATCAGAACTTGAAATATTAGATGACACTTTAGATATTACAAACAATCAAGTTTTTCTAGATACCACAACAATCCTGTTTTTCAGTAAAGGGATTTTAAATGGAGAAGTAATAGAAAATGGAGTAACGATTGATTATCCTGGTAACTATGAGTTAGAATACGCTGGATATACATATCGCTTTGTAGTAGACCCAATCATAACAGGTGTTTTAGATAATGAGGTATATCAGGATTCTGTCACACCATATGTTAAAACAGGAAAAGCGTTTATTAATAATGATCTCTTTGTTTCAGGTACTGAAATAACAGAACCAGGAAACTACACTCTGAAAGTTGAGGGATTGAATGGATATGAAAAACTTATTAATTTCTCAATCAATTCGAGTGTTTCGGGGGTGCTTAATGATCAAACATATGAAGACTTTGTACAAATTGAGTTTGAGGGAGAAGGCTATCTAAATAATACTTATATTGAGTCTCCATACACGGTTACAGAAGATGGCGAGTACCTTCTGAAAATCAAAGGTGAAGGGAACTACTTGGAGACGTATCACTTTACAGTTGAGAAGCCAGAAGAGGAATCATCTATAATTGATTATGTACAAAAATATGATGTTGTTTTCCTCGGTGTTGTCGTAATAATTGGTGGAATTATTTTAAAGAAAAAGTAACGAACTTACTTTTTCTTTCTTTTAATATGGTATAATTTGATTAGGAGTGATTAGATGGCTTTTACACAATTATACATAGAAACTAATTACGCGATGAATGGTTCAACCATCCGTGTAAAAGACGTAGTAAAAAAAGCTGTATCTTATGGATACACTTCTTTAGCGATAACTGATCCTAGAATGTATGGTGTTATCAAGTTTTATAAGGAGTGTCAAAAGCACTCAATAAAACCAATCATTGGGTTACAAGTTGATATTGAAGGATTAAGTGATACGTCTAAGAATAAAGTACTCCTTTTAGCAAAAACAAACAAAGGATATCAAAATCTCTTGAAACTTGCTTCTATATCTAGTTTAAACAATATTGTAACACTTCAAGAAATGATGCAAAGCAAACAAGGGTTAATAGCGCTAGTAATTAGCGAACAAAGTGAGCTAATTAACGCATATAATAATAAGCAATCCAATACGATAAGAGAACTAAAATCCTTGCTAGATACTCACTTCGAAACTTCATATATATCAATAACTGGAAATTCTGAGTTCAATAAGGATTTAAAATCGCTATTTAATTTTGTAGTTTTACCCAAAGCCAGTTATTTAGAACGAGAAGATAAGGAGATAACCAATGTGTTATCAAAAATATTTTCCAAAGAGAATAATACATTATTAGGAGAAGATAAAGATGAACTCTTTAAATCTCCTGCTGAAATAGAAGAAGAGTATTACGAATATAAAGAGGCACTAGATAACTCAATGAGGATAGCGGATAAATGTAGTGTTACCATCGATTTTTCAAAAACGCATCTTCCGAAGTATAAACTTAAAAATAATGTAGACGCGAAAGATTACTTACAAGCTCTTGTTTTTAAGGGTTTGGAGAAACGTATACGAGGTCGTAAAGTAAATAAAGAAGTTTATGTAGACCGTATAAACTACGAGTTAAGTGTAATTGATTCAATGGGGTATAATGACTATTTCCTAATTGTTTGGGACTTCGTAAAATACGCAAAGAAAAACAAGTATTTAGTAGGACCTGGTAGAGGGAGCGCAGCGGCTAGTTTAGTATCGTATTGCTTAGGGATTACTTCTGTTGATTCGATTGCTCATGATCTAGTTTTTGAAAGATTTTTAAACCCTGAGAGAATCACATTACCGGATATCGATATGGACCTCCCAGATGATAAAAGAGATGACGTTATTAAGTATGTACGTGATTATTATGGTGTTAGCAAGGTTGCTTCCATATGTACTTTCGGAACATTTAAGTCAAAATCTGCAATTCGAGATACCGCAAGAGTAATTAATTTTGAAGGGGTATTACTAACCCAACTTACAAAAGAATCTGACAATTATAGTACGATTGCTGATATGATGGAGTCTTCTGATACAGTAGTAAATATTATGAATCAAAATAAAGAAGCGCAAAAACTTCTTATTTTAGCTTCTAAAGTAGAAGGATTATTAAGACATGTATCAACTCATGCGGCTGGAATAATTGTAACCGAACGTGATATGACAGATCATACACCTGTTCAAGTTGGTCTTTTAGACATGATTCAGACACAATACGAAGCAAAGGATTTAGAGGATTTAGGATTACTTAAAATTGATTTTTTAGGGTTAAGGAACTTAGCGAGTATTGATAAAATATGTCAACTGATTGAGTTTAAGGAAAAGAAGAAAGTTGATATTTACAAAGTACCTTTAAATGATAAAGCTACTTTCGAGTTATTGAAACGTGTAGATACCACTGGAATTTTTCAGTTAGAGTCTCGAGGAATGAGAAGTCTTATCGGACAAATGCAAATTGATTCGTTTGAGGATATAGTAACGATTCTTGCATTATTTAGACCTGGACCGATGGAAAACATCCCCTCTTATATTAAACGTAGGAACAATCAAGAAAAGGTAACTTATCCCCATAAAATATTAGAGGATGTATTAAAACCAACAAATGGGATTATTATTTATCAAGAGCAAATTATTCAGATTGCGAACCTTTTTGCCGGGTATTCTTTAGGAGAAGCAGACGTACTTAGAAGAGCAGTAAGTAAAAAGACATTACGAGTACTTCAGGAAGAACGTAAAAACTTTGTGAAAAAGGCAATGCAACTTAATCGAGATGAGAAAACAAGTAATGAAATCTATGACTATATTGTTAAGTTCGCAAACTATGGATTTAACAAGGCACATAGTGTTGCTTATGCAATGGTTTCATACTGGATGGCTTACTTGAAAGCGAACTATCCAAAATACTTCATTAGTATTCTAACTACTTCAGTTATTGGGTCTGAGTCGACGATGAAGGAATATATTTTTGAAGCGAGTAAACTTGGTGTCAAAATACTACCTCCATCTGTGAATAAATCGAATCACATCTTTAACCCAGAAGGTAACAACCTAAGATTTCCATTACTTGGGATTAAAAACCTTGGACGAAACACCGTGCGTGATTTGGTACAAGTTCGCAAGGAAGGTACGTTTGAAAACTTTTTTGATTTTGTGAGAAGAACACATAAAGTATTGAATAAGAGAGTTGTTGAATCATTAATTTACGCAGGAGCTCTTGAGGAGTTTAATTATACAAAACATACAATGATAGAGCAGTTAGATGAGGTTATTAACTTTAGTTTATATGGTGATTTCATCAATCAAGAAGAGTTTGTCATTGAAAACGTAGAGGAATACTCTTACGAAGTTTTGAAGGAAAAAGAGAAAAGTGTCTTAGGGTTTAATCTCTTTGTAAATCCATTATCAAATTTTGAGGAGTATATTAAGAAACATAAGCTCTTAGTTCCTTCACAGATTGATGAAACAAGTGTAAATAAAGAAGTGAGACTAGTTGCAGTGTTATCTAGAGTGAAACCAATTACTACTAAGACAAATCAAGAAATGGCATTTATTACCGTAGATGATGAAGCTACGAAGTTAAACGGAGTGCTTTTTACACAAACATATTCACGATTTAAAGACGAACTCCGTAAGGGAGAAGTATACTTACTAAAAGGGAAAATAGATAATAGAAACAATGAAATTCAGCTTATTATTAATAATTTAGTTAGATTAAATAAATGATAGCGTATACATAGTATATATTTGTTTTTTATACAAATTCTTTATGATATAATCTTTTTGGTGGTGATTTTAATGAAAAGAATTGCAGTCATGACGTCAGGAGGAGACGCTCCTGGTATGAACGCTGCTATTAGAGCAGTAGTACGAAGTGGATTACATTACGGATTAGAAGTATATGGTATTTTCCACGGTTATAAAGGGCTCTGTGAAGGGAAAATCAGACGATTAAACAGATATGATGTTACAAGAATAATCAGTCGCGGTGGAACGATTTTAGGAAGCGCAAGATATCCCGAATTTGCGCAAAGAGAAGTACGTGAAATAGCAGTTAACCAATTAAGTGAACTTGGAATCGATGCCATAGTTGTAATTGGTGGAGATGGGACCTATAGAGGTGCTCAAGCATTATCGGAAATGGGGATTCCAACAATTGGATTACCAGGAACTATTGATAATGATATTTCAAGTACGGACTATACAATTGGATTCTTTACCGCTATGCAGACTGTAGTAGATAGTATAGATAAATTAAGAGATACATCAATGTCCCATAAAAGATGTAGTGTTGTTGAAGTAATGGGGAGACATTGTGGAGACTTAGCTCTTTATGCAGGTATAGCTGGTGGTAGTGAGTTCATCATTACACCAGAAACAGGATTTAACAAAGAATTACTAATAGATGCAATTACTAACTCAAACAAAAGTGGAAAAAGACATGCAATTGTCATTGTGACAGAGAACATGTTAAATGTCCTTGATTTAGCAAAAGAAATAGAATCTAAAACAGGGTTTGAAACAAGAGCTACCGTTTTAGGACATGTTCAACGTGGTGGAGATCCCGCCGCATTTGACAGAGTATTAGCTACAGAAATGGGTGAATACGCTGTAGAGTTACTTATGAATGGTAAAAGTGGAAGAGCAGTAGGACTTAATGGAATGGAATACGTTGATTACGATATCAACTTTGCGTTAAACAAAAAACGAGAAATACCAAACAAGAGATATGGTTTGGTAGGACGTTTAAAATAGGAGATGACTATATGATACCTTTTAATCAAACAAAGATTATCTGTACTATTGGACCCGCTTCCGATAGTTATGAAGTAATGAAGGCTTTAGTTGAAGCAGGAATGGATGTTATGAGAATGAACTTCTCTCATGGTAGTCATCCTGATCATTTGGAAAGAATGAAGACATTAGATAAGATTAACCAAGACTTAGGAACAAATATCGCATCACTATTAGATACCAAAGGACCTGAAATTAGAACACACCTTTTCAAAGATGGAAAAGCTGTTGTTAATGAAGGCGACAAAGTTCAAGTTCATATGAAAGAGATTGAAGGAGATAATACGAAGTTTAGTGTAAACTATCCAAATCTCCACAATGATATGAAAGTTGGGCAAACAATTCTAGTGGATGATGGATATTTAGAGTTAACAGTATTTAAAATTGATAAAAAGAACCAAATTATTCACACGGTAGCAGAAAACACACATGTTCTTAAAAACCGTAAAGGAATCAATGTTCCTGGTGTTAAACTGAATCTTGATTTTATTTCACCAAAAGACTATGAAGATATTGTTTGGGGTTGTAAAAATAATGTTGATTTCATCGCAGCATCTTTTGTAAGAAGAGCTAGTGATGTTCAAGAAATTCGAAATATTATGAAATATAGTGGTAATAAAAACATCCAAATTATATCTAAGATAGAGAATAAAGAGGGTGTGGAAAATATTGATGAAATTATTGAAATCAGTGATGGTATCATGATTGCTCGTGGAGATTTAGGAGTTGAAGTACCTGCTGAAGATGTACCAGTAATTCAAAAAGAGATCATCAATAAATGTTTAGCTAGAGGTAAAATAAGCGTAACTGCAACACAAATGTTAGAATCAATGATTGAACATCCTCGTCCAACACGTGCCGAAGTAAGTGATGTTGCCAATGCTATTTATGATGGAACAGATGCTATTATGTTGAGCGGTGAAAGTGCAATTGGAAATTATCCAGTTGAAGCAGTAGAAACAATGAACCGTATTGCAAATCGTATTGAAGCGCAAATCGATCGTAAAGACATTGTAAAGAGAGCGAATAAAGAAAGTGATAGATCACGTAATATTGCGACTTCTATTGCAGTGAGTGTAGCTTATACAGTTATTCAAAGTAAAGTGGATTTAATTATTGTTCCAACAGTATCAGGAGCAACTGCAAGATATTTATCAAAGTTTAGACCAAACGCAAAAATACTTGCTTTGACATCTACAGATCACTACGCAAAAGGATTACAATTACACAGTGGTGTTGAACCAATTGAGTTCCATTTAGTTAAAGATGTAGAAACAGTAGTTAAGCAAGCAATCGAAATTGCTAAGAAAAACTATGGTATCAAATCAGGAGATAGAGTAATCATAACAGGAGGATTCCCAATCGGGGAACCTACCAATGGTATGAGAATAGTTGATATCCCTTAAGACTAGAGAAATCTAGTCTTTTTTTTATATCAAAAAGAAAAAGTGAAATTCACAAAAAATACACATTTTTTTCATGTAAAATTCCTTGACGTCCTATATTTTGTATGCTACTATACATTGTGTAGTACCACATAATGTGTAAACGGGAGGTGCTTATATGAGCACACAATTAAAAAAAGGTGTATTAGAAATGGTCGTTTTATGTAAAATCGCTACCCGCGATTCTTATGGATATGATATATATCAAGAGATAAGTAATAACATGGCTATAAGCGAAAGTACAATTTATCCAATATTGAGAAAACTTACTAAGGAAGGTTTATGTGAAACCTATCTTAGAGAGTCTAGTGAAGGTCCTCCAAGAAAGTATTTCAGGATAACAAGACTAGGTAAGAAGAGATTGGATGTATTGAAGATGGACTGGCAAAAGTTCCAGCGAGTAGTGAATTTAATGATAAGGAGTGATCGATATGAATAAACTCGATTTCTTAAGGAGATTAGACAAAGAGTTAAGTGTTCTTGATAAGCAAGAACGAAGAGAGATTTTAGCTTTCTATGAAGAAAGATTTTACAATGGTACTATTTATGAAAACAAAACAGAAGAAGAAGTAATCGCAGAATTAGAAAGACCAGAAATCATCGCAAGAAACGTATTAGATGAATATGGAGTAAGCCCTAAATTTGTGAAGGTTAAAGAAGAAAGATACTCTAACGTAAGTGGATTTAAAGTTGTGATGTTAATCTTATTTGATGTATTTATCGCAACAAGTGTAATTCCAGCATTATATAGTGCTGCTGTAGCTGTAATAGGATCAAGTTTTACATGGGTTACAACACTTGGTTTAGTTCTTGGAGACGTATCTGCAGTAGATCAATATGTATTTGGATTTGCTACTGCCGCATATATTTTATTGTTCTTGTTTGGACTTGTTATATTAGAAGCTGCGTTATGGTTTACAAGAACTTTGATTAAATGGCATCTAAATGTATTCAAAGCTAAAAATAGAGAAAAGACCATAAAGAAACTAAGTCATTGGAGTTTAGATTCATGGTTTAAAAAACACCGTGGAGCAAAAAGACTTAAAAACTTAGCCCTAATCGGTGCATTAGTGGGAATCTTATATTCTGGATATTGGATTGCAAACCATTACGATTGGGTACAAGCAGAATATGAACATGGTGAAATTGCAGATGATACAATTACTGAAAGTTTCACTTCAGAACTAGCTGCTGGTGATACATGGACAATTAATACAAACCTTGAGAATATCGCAGTTGAATTAGTACAGGGTTCAAATGATGATGTAGTTATTAAACACACATATTTTGAAGACGATAACTTCACATACAATATTGATCTTGAGAATAATGAACTTACTGTAGCCAATGATACAACTCCTAGTATAAATTTCTTCTGGGATCCAAGTGATATCTTTAATTTAATTAGTGGTACAAGAAATGTAGTACGTATTGAACTACCAGCTGATTTAGTATTAGAAGATGCTGACTTAATAACATCAAACGGTAGTGTGTATATAAGAAATATTGATTTTGATAACATCAATGTAAGTACTTCAAACGCAAGTGTAAATATGATTAATACTGAAGTTAAATACGACGCAACAATTAAGTCATCAAATGGTAAAGTTTCAGTAACAAACGCACTAATTGAAGGTAAATTGGATGTTATTACATCAAATAGTATGATCGAAGTAACAGAAGTTGAAGTTGAAAAAGATGTATTACTTAAAAGTACAAATGGTAGAGTCCAAGTAATTGATGTTCAATCTAATGGAAATGGTACATTAAACATTGATACATCAAACAATGGTGTAAAAGTTAACGCTACTGGATTCCGAGTATATATAATTGAAACATCAAACGGAAAAGTGTCATTAGATAACTTAAACACTGTGTTGACACCAGCAACAAGTATAACAGTGGTAACGTCTAACAGTGCAATTGATGCGAGTGATGTATACGGTGATGTAATATCAATGACAACATCAAATGGTGATATTGATTTTCAAAATGAAGATACAAGTTTCCATCCAAGCGATTTAAACTTACACACATCTTCTTATAATGATATTGAAACAAATGTAACTGAATAAATACATGTGAAGATTTTGTGATAACCACTTGATAGTAATAAAAAAAAGTGATAGAATTATACCCGACCGAACATTCGGTCGGGTTTTATTATTTCGTATTTTTTAGGAGGGCAAAATGAAAAATTTAGCAAAATTTAGTGTTGATAGAGCGATAACTATTTTTATGGCAGTTATCATAGTAATCGTATTTGGGGTTGTATCATACACGAATTTAACAACGGATTTATTCCCAAGTATGAACATCCCTTATAGTGTTGTAGTTACAACATATCCAGGGGCTTCACCAACTGAGGTGGAAGATGTAGTTACAAATCCTTTAGAGGATGCTTTGGCTACTACAACAAATGTAAAAGAGTTAACATCAATGTCTCAAGAAAACTTCTCATTAGTTATTTTAGAGTTCAATAGTGACACAAACATGGACTCAGCAATTATAGAGATGCGTGAGACTTTAGATATGACTACCGCAGGAATGCCTGATATGGTAGGAAGTCCAATGATTATCAAGTTAAATCCTGATATGATGCCAATTATGCAGTTAAGTGTATCAAAAGGCGATCTTGATCAAAGAGATTTAACCGAGTATGTATATGACAATGTAGTACCACAGTTAGAAAAAGTAGCTGGTGTTGCTAGTGTAAGTGTAAGTGGAGCATATGAGTCTGAGGTTCAAGTTGTTATTAAGGAAAGCGACCTTGATGAGAAGAACTTAGAAATTGATGCGATTAATGAGCAATTTATTTTAATGATGGGTCCTGACGCACCTCAACTTCCTTCATTGGATAAAGAATTAATTGGGCAAATCTTACAAGCACAAAACTTTGAATACCCGGTTGGGTATGCTAATATCGCTGATCCGGCTTTCAGTAATGGAACATACTTAGTGCGTGTTGGAGATGAGTTTGATACAACGGATGAAATAAATACATTAACTGTGTTTACATTCCCAGGAATGCCAAATCCAACATATAATCCAGCAACAGATCCAATTGAAGCGATGTTTGCGATTAATCCATTACAAATAAGTATGGATGATATAACTACTATTAGTTTTGTTAACGCAAATGAAAGAGAATACAGTAAAGTGAATGGAGATAATGCGATTAGTATCTCGATTCAAAAAAGCAGTGAATTTGCTACTACAGATGTTACGAAAGATATTAATGATGTATTAGAAGGAATCAATGAAATAGATTCTGATACTGATTTTACTGTTTTATTAGATCAAGGTGAGTATATTGAGTTCGCTACTGGTAGTGTAGTTAATAACCTTATGTATGGAGCGATTCTAGCGATAATTGTATTAATTATCTTCTTAAGAAGTGCACGTGCGACATTTATTGTTGGGATAAGTATTCCAATTAGTTTAATGTTTGCTATTGTATTGATTTACTTCTCAGGAATTACGCTTAATATTGTTTCACTAGGTGGATTGGCTCTAGGTATTGGTATGCTAGTAGATAATTCAATCGTGGTAATGGAAAATATCTTTAGAATGAAGAAACTAGGATATTCTAACAAAGATGCTGCAATTGAAGGTACAAGACAAGTTGCAGGAGCAATCTTTGCTTCTACAATCACAACAATCAGTGTGTTTGTACCAGTAGTATTCATTGAAGGGTTTATTAGAGAGATTTTCATGGAGATGGCTTTAACTATTGCATATAGTTTAGTGGCTTCATTATTAATAGCATTAACTTTGGTTCCAGCAATCTCATCAAAAATATTAAAAGAAGATACGGTTGCTCTATCAAAAGAGGAACAAAACAATACATGGGCAAAAAGAGCCTATGAAAAAGTATTTAATTTTGCCTTTAAGTTTAAATATATAGTAATGGTTTTAGTCGTTGTCTTATTTGGTGGGTTCATTTATCTAGCGATGTCGAATGGATTTGAATACTTCCCAGTAAGTGATGAAGGACAATTGAATATTTCCATTTCTAACCCAGTTACTGATCCTTTAGATACAGATGAGTTCTTTACAAAACTAGATGAAATATCTGAGGATGTATTAAAGATAGAAGATGTTGAAATAGTGGGGATAACTCTTGGTGGAGGACAAATGGGATTCTTAGGTTCCGGATCAAGTAGTAGTGCTACAGCATCAGTAGTGTTAAAAGATGATAGAACTAACACAACAGCTGATGTGGAAACACTTATTAATGATTTATTAATGGATGACTACGAGATGATTGAGTATAGTATTAGTGGTTCTCAACAGCAAACTTCAATGCTTACAGGTAGTGGATACCAAGTTGAACTGCGTGGATATGATTTAGATATCTTGAAAGCAGAAGCTACAAAAATCGCTAATAACTTATCATCTGTTGAAGGTGTCATCGAAGTAGATAACGGAGTAGGGATACCTGCAGATGAAATCAAGATCACTGTAGATAAAGAAAAAGCAGTTCAATACGGATATATGACAGCAATAGTAGCTGGAAAAATTGCTGAACTGTTAAAAGGTGAGGACGTTGTAACAGAAATTGTCCAAGGTGGAACAATATACGATGTATATATCTATGATTCAAAATCGAACTATAGTGATACATCATATACAGTAGAAGAAATTGAAAACTACCCTCTAGGATTTGCCTTCGACGGTTCGATTATAACCGTAAAAGATATAGCTACTGTTGAAGTAGTAGAAGGATTTTCAACAATTAATCATACAAACGGTATACGCTCACTTACTATTTCCGCAACATTTGATCCGGATTACAATTCATCATTTGTTGCTCAGGACTTAGATGAAGTAATGAGTAAATACGAAGCGCCAAACGGATATGAGTTTGAGGTTCAAGGTGAAAACGAGGAAATTATGGAAGCATTAAGTACCCTTGTATTAGCAATGATTCTTGCAGTAGCTCTAATCTATATGATAATGGCTTCACAGTTCCAAAGTCTAAGTTATCCACTGATTATAATGTTTACAATTCCATTGGCATTTACAGGAGGATTCGCAATTCTGTTCTTTGCGGGAATGTCTGTCAGTGTAGTAGCGATGATTGGATTTATTATCTTAGTCGGAGTTGTAGTAAATAACGGTATTGTACTTGTAGATTATACAAACCAATTACGTGAAAAAGGACTTAATGTTAAAGAAGCTTTATTAGAAGCTGGTAAAACAAGATTGCGTCCAATCGTAATGACTGCTTTAACTACAATACTTGCTCTAATCACTATGGCCCTAGGAGTTGGTGATGGGGCAGAAATGATGCAACCTATGGCGGTTACTACTATTGGTGGGTTACTATATGCTACAGTCCTAACACTGGTAATTGTTCCGATCATGTATTACCTGTTTACAGAGTATACAAGAAACATTATGACAGGATTAGGTATTCTTGTAATTATTATGGCAACAGTTGCTGGATATTACTTCCTTGGATACTGGTATATTATAGCCATTGGAGCAATAGTAGCACTTCTACTTGCTGGTAGCTTGTTCATTCATAAGAAAGAAGTGGTGTAAATGTCTAGGAGAGACGAAATATTAGACGCATTAATTAGTATCTTCAGACAAGATGGAATTGGTAGTGATTTTACAATTAGCCAATTAGCGAAAAAAGTTGATATTGGAAAAAGCACCATATATGAGTATTTTAGTACAAAAGACGAAATTCTAAGTGAAGCGATATATAGAGTCTTTGATCAATCTCTACAAAAAATTAATGATCATCCATTAACGGATGATAGATTCGAGATTGTGTTTAAAAGTGAACTCGAAAACATACTTAGCTTAGCCTTAAACAGTAGATTCCTATTTAATATAGTGACGCCTAACTTTAGAAAGCATATACCGGAAAACCATAAAGAGGAAATGACTCTCAGAATGAAAGGTGTCACAAAGTTCTACAATGGACGATTTGAAGAAATATTCTCAAAGGGAGTTCAAGAAGGTTTACTTGAACCTACATTACTATTTGAAAACCAGTTGCTAATCCAAAGTTTAGTAACCGGGAGTATTGTAAGATTAGGAAATGCTAATCTAGAACTGGATATAGACTTAGATATTAAGGATTATATTAATAAAGTGTATAACGTCGTGTTAAAAATGTGTAATTAAATAAAACGCCCTAAATTAATAGGGCGTTTTACTTAGCGTTTATTAGTTCTGTAAATACTCTTTTACTGTTTTCAGTACAAGGTGGACAATCTGTACCGATCTGTGTAGCTTCTTGTAACTCCTCAAATGTTTGAACACCATTGCTAATCGCAGCCTTAACATCTTTCAGAGTAACATTATGACAACAACATAATACTTTCTCTTCCATGTAATCAACCTCTTCATTAAAGTTTTGTATGTTCATTTTAACACACAAGATTATTGAAGATAGTGACCAAATTAATATTTCTAATTAAGATAGTGTTTCATTATAAATTGTGTTTTTGTTATTTTGATAGAACACAACAAAATACTCTAAATCATGTTTAATCATCACAGTATGCTTGTACAGTTTGTTTATCGCAATATTGTTACTTACTGATATTTTCGTCAATACAAGATTTCGTTCCTCTTTTGTAATGAGATTGTCAAAGAAAATCTTTGGTTTAATTTTTGAGCGTTTAAGATAATCCTTCTTCAATAAATAAATCTCGTCTTCGGTTAATAACTCAAAAATATATGAATAAATATCTTCAATCTGATATCCTTTCATTTTATAGTTGTTTCTTAAGAAGTGAATACCAATCTTAAGAAAGAACTCATATGGAGATTTTTTTGAAAGAATGATATCTAACATGTTTTCTTTGAAATAGCCTTTATTATGATAAAGTTCTAACATATGTTCGACAAGATGGATTTCTTGAATCTCTTGATTTGAGAGAACGTTATTACTAATAATTTCATATGGTGCATCTTCATTATATACATACCCATACTTATCACTTTGATTCCTTATTTTTGTCCCTCTAAGCATTTTTAAGAATCCTAGCTGTAATTCCTTGGTTTTAAGTCTAAAAACACTGTCAAACGTGTTTTTGAACGATTCTAGGTCTTCTAAAGGTAAGCCGGCAATTAAATCAAGATGTAAATCAATAACGTTTCCTTCTTGTATTAATTGAATGTTAGAAAATAGTTTTTCTGTATTTTGAAATCGATCTACCAATAAGTTCGTTTGTTTATTAGTAGATTGAATTCCAATTTCAAATCGGAATAAACCTTTCGGTGCTTTTTGATTCAAGTGTGTAATAATCAACGGATCAAGGACATCACCTGTGATTTCAAATTGAAATACTGTTTTGAAGTTATTATTTTCAATAATGAAATCGAGTAAATCCAAAGTGTTTTTATTCGCATTGAAGGTACGATCAAGGAACTTTATAGTTTTTGTACCTTTATCCATTAAGTATAGAATAGCCTCTTGAACTTTTTTTATATCAAAGAAACGAACCGTTTTTTCTAGAGAACTCAGACAATAACTACATTTGTAAGGACAACCTCGAGATGATTCAATGTACGATATCCTATTTGGGATATGAGAGAGATCATCTTCTAAATAATAGGGAAGTTGTATTTTTGATAAGTCTTTAATCTCTTGAATCGGGTTATGGTGTATTTCATCATTTTCCATGTATGAAATACTAGGGATTGAGTGTAGAGAAGTCTTTCTGTGAATTGAATGAAGTGTTTTCTCAAAGGCAACTTCACCCTCCCCCTTTATTATGATGTTCGCAGGAGTGTGACGCAAGAAATATTCAGCGTCATAACTTACTTCTGGACCCCCTAAAACGAGGGTTTTATCTTTTAAATCTAATAATGAAAATAGTTCTTTAAAGATATTTGTATTCCATATATATACACTACAACCAATAACGTCAGCATTCTTACTGTTAATCTCTTCTGAAATACTTTTTACGTTGTCTTTTATTGTATATTCCATAATTTCAGGATTAAAAGAACTGTTTATTTTTAACAGTCTAACAGCATTGTTTGTATGGATGTATTTTGCATTAATACTAATTAATAACACTTTCATAAAAATCACCAACATTATTGTAGCATATTTCCACGAATTTATGTATAATTGTCATTGGTGATTTTGTGAATAAGATTATGATAGTAGGTTGTCCTGGTAGTGGAAAAAGTAGATTGAGTAAACTGTTAGGAACACAATTAAATATCCCGGTATTACATTTAGACTATATTTACCATATAGATAATTTCCATCAAATATCGAGAAATGAACTAAAAACAATGATTCAGTCTTTTGTTGAAAGTCATGAATCATTTATTATTGATGGAAACTATAATGCTACAATGGAGTGGAGATTACAATTTTGTGATACGGTAGTGCTCTTAGATATTGAAACAGATATATGTGTGGAAAATGTACTAAAGCGTATGGATGAATCATCAAGAGAAGATATGGCTCCACAGTTTGATAATAGTATAATGGATGAGGACTTTTTAGATTTTGTGAAAACATTTAAAACTAGGAAATTACCTGGGATTAAAGAATTGCTTCTACAACATAATAAGAGTACTGTTGTATTGACAGATTATGATGAAGTGGATTCGTTTTTGAAGGAAAATGAAAAGACAATCACTTGCGGATAGTGATTGTCTTTTTTATGGTATAATTTGAATGGTGGTGATTTTATGAGTAAGTTTAATTTAGTAGCTGGGTATAAACCGATGGGTGATCAAGTAAAGGCAATTGATTATTTAACAGAGAATATCCAAAATGGTGTAAAAGAACAAATCTTATTAGGTGCAACGGGTACTGGTAAGACTTTTACTATTAGTAATGTAATCCAAAATGTGAACAAACCGACTCTAGTATTAGCTCATAATAAAACCTTGGCTGGACAACTTTATAGCGAACTAAAACAACTTTTTCCAAATAATAGAGTTGAGTATTTTATTTCTTATTATGATTATTATCAACCAGAAGCCTATGTGCCATCAAGAGATTTATTTATTGAAAAAGATGCTCAAACAAATGATGAGATAGATGAAATGAGACATAGTGCTACCGCATCACTATTAGAACGTAAAGATGTTATTGTAGTCGCTTCGGTAAGTTGTATATATGGTATAGGAAATCCAGAAGACTACAAAAACTCAATGCTTACACTACGTGTAGGTGATGATATTGGTAGGGATTACTTGCTAATTCGTTTAGTAGAGATGTTGTTTACTAGGAATGATTTTGATTTTAGTAGAGGTACTTTTAGGGTAAAAGGTGATGTTGTAGAAATCCTACCTACCTATAGTAAAACAATTGGGATTCGAGTGGAACTATTTGACGATGAAATAGAACGTATCAGAGAGTTTGATATTTTAACAGGGGAAGTATTAAATGAGTACAAAGTTATTTCTTTGTTTCCAGCAACACAGTTCATCACGAATAAAGAAAAAATAGAAGAAGGTATTGCCCGTATCGAAGAAGAACTTGATGAACGTATAAAACTTTTTAAGAAGGAAGATAAGTATTTAGAAGCAGAACGTATTTCACAACGTACGAATTATGATGTGGAAATGTTAAAGGAAATTGGAAGTTGTAGTGGTGTGGAAAACTATTCTAGACATTTAAGTTTACGTGAAGAGGGAGAAACTCCATATACATTGATGGATTTCTTTGGGGAGGATTACTTGTTAGTTGTCGATGAGTCCCACGTAACATTACCACAAGTAAGAGGAATGTATAATGGGGATAGATCTAGAAAAATGACTTTAGTTGATTATGGGTTTCGTTTACCAAGTGCATTAGATAATAGACCTTTAAACTTTGCTGAGTTTAATGAAAAGATTAATCAGGTTATTTATTTAAGTGCTACACCTGGTGATTATGAGGTAGAACGCACCCCTTATCTAGTTGAACAGATTATTCGACCAACGGGATTGTTAGACCCAATTATTGAAGTACGATCAAAGCAAGGACAAATAGATGACATAGTCGCTGAAATTTTAGAGCGTATTAAGAGAAATCAACGTACACTTATTACAACATTAACAATCAAAATGAGTGAGGATCTTACTAATTATCTAAAAGAGTTAGGTATGAAAGTAGCATACTTACATAGCAATATCAAGTCATTAGAACGTATTGAAATACTACGTGAATTACGACTTGGAACCTACGACGTTGTTGTTGGAATAAATCTACTCCGTGAAGGATTAGATATTCCTGAAGTTGCATTGATTTGCATCTTAGATGCAGACAAGCAAGGATTCTTACGTAGTAATAGAGCGTTGATCCAAACAATTGGACGTGCTGCTCGTAATAGTGAAGGACGAGTTATCATGTACGCTGATAAGATGTCTGATGCAATGACTTCAGCTATTGCAGAAACAAACCGTAGAAGAGAAATACAAGATTTATATAATAAAGAACATGGTATCACACCAACAACGATTCAAAAAGATATTCGTGATTCGATTAGTGTGAAACTTGAGACGTCAGAGGAAACAAAATCAATTAGTGAATTGACGAAAAAAGAGAAACTTAAAATTATTGGGGATCTCGAGAAAGAAATGCGTAATGCAGCGAAGAAACTTGATTTTGAAAAAGCTGCAGAGCTTCGAGATATTATTATAGAGTTACGAACTAGTATATAGAAAAAAAGCACAACTCCTCTGAGTTGTGCTTTTTTGTTATCCTAATATAAAACCTAATACTATTGCGAGTGAACCCCATGCGATTAGGAAAATTTGTAGTCCCATTTTCCCCATCATTTTTTCCATAATTTTTAGTTTCTTCATGTTGTATACGAACGCCGGTTTAAGTAAACCTACATATAAACAAAATACTCCATAAACGATTAATACTATTCCATACCAAGCCATATTTTTTCTCCTTTTCTATATATTTGATCTTTTTGCGTATAATTTCATTAATAACCATGTTGCTAAGATATTGTATGATACACCAGCAAAGAACACGATTAAGGCACTACCTTCTTCTGATGGTATCAGTTCTAGTTCTACAATTCTACCTGCCCAGTATCCTGGAGCTACTCCTAAGAAGTATTGAACCCAACCCGTTACTAAGAATCCAATAACCGGGAATAATATAACCATCCCACTTAACTTCATAATAACGAAACCTTCTACCTTGTTATCGCTAAATGAGTTCACAATAAGCGCAACACTTGGAACTTGTATAGCTCCTAACAGCGCTACTGCGATAATGATTAAGAAGTTTGAGTTCGGTAGGAAGTTTGTCGCTAGTAGTAAAATCATTGTTGCTATAAATCCAAACACCATTCCGACAAGAATTTTTACAAGTACGTATTGTTTTACAGAAATTGGTGTAATTTTCAAACTCATTAATACCTGATCATCCTTGTCATCTAATAAGGTAAATGCAATCAAGGCACCAAAGACATAACCTGTAACTATAATTAGCATCATTGCAGTGATGGCGTCCCAGATACTTGTTGGATACTTATCTTGAATCCACTCTACTAAGAAGTATCCAATTGCACCAAATATAAGAGGATATACTGCGAAGAATAAGTACATTCTATCTCTTACAATATTCTTTAGTTCAGCTTTTAAAATCGTTTTAAACATTTGTTACACCCCACTTTGCTTTACAGCATAATTTTGGAATTTAGGTATTGCTACTAGGAAGTATAGTAAAATTCCTCCAAATAACATATACGCTAAACTTACATAGTAATGGTACGTGTAATCATAATTCTCAAATCCCCCAGCTATAAGTTCTTGTGCTGCTTGAATTGGATTTACTAACATAAAGTTTTCCCAAAATGCTCCTTCGATAACACCAAACATATAAAGTACTGATGGGACCATTAGGAAAATAACTAATATAAACATATTTACTAACATACCTGTAAAATCTTTTTGGTAGTAACTTAATACGAGACCAGCTATTGTAAAAGTAGCTGTCGTCATTAAAACACCCATTAATAGTAATACTATGTTCATTCCTAAATCTGCGGTATATTCTAATTTACCAGCAGTAAAGAATACTCCAATAATTAATAGGGACGAAGTTAAGTTGTGTATTAAGTTTGCGATTACTTTTGATAGAACAAGTTCATTGTTACTAACAGGAGTTACTAACATTGTACTAATTGTTGATTCCGATTTTTCAAAGTGCATTTCCGCACCAATGTACATAACACTCATCATTGTTGCATCTAACAATAAAACCATAGGTAGGATTGCAGCTAATATATCATCATTAATAAGGAATAATACAGTTCCCCAGATTACAGCAACTAAGATGCTTATTGAAAATACTCCATACTTATTTAAACGATTGAGTTCTCCTTTAACTAATACCCAAAGTCTATTCATCTCTTAAAGAAACTCCTGTAACTTTGATAAAGATATCTTCAAGTGTAGTCTCACCACTATGTAATGTCTCTATTTCTTTTGTTTGTAATAAATTTAAGAACTCTTCGTTTTTACCAATTCCATCCATTGGGAACTCTTCACTTACCGTTTCACCATTCTCTTTGTATTCAAGAGTCATGCTTCGTTTACCATATTTGATTTTTAAGTTTCTTGGAGAGTCGATTTCTTTAATTTGTCCATCTACGATAAATGCGACTCTGTCACATAGCTGATCTATATCAGCCATAATATGAGAAGTTATAAATACAGTTCCACCGTTTGCCCTAAACTCTCGAATCATGTCTTTAAGAATCATCGCATTTTGGGGGTCTAATCCGTTGGTAGGTTCATCAAGGAATAACATTTCAGGACTGTTAAGTAACGCTCTAACTATGTTTAATCTAATTTTCATTCCCTTTGAATATTCACCAACCATTTTATCTCTATCTTCCCATAAACCTACACGTTTCATAAGTTCTTCAACATCAGCATTTTTCTTATACAATTTTAAGAAAAATTCAATATTTTCCATCGCTGTCATTTTTGAGAAGTGGATTGGCATTTCAAAGCTAACACCAATGCTCTCATAAAATTCATCACTAAACTCTGATATGTTTTTACCATTGTATTGGATTACTCCACCAAAGTCCTCTAAGATTTTGATAAGTACTTTTTGTGTGGTACTTTTACCCGCACCACTAGGGCCAAGGAAACCAAATATCTCCCCTTTACCAATTTCAAAACTAATTCCTCTTATTGTGTCTGATTCGTTTTTAGGATAGCGATATGTCATATTTTCAACTTTAAACATAATTTCACCTATTCTATACCTTTCTTCAGTATTGACATAATGTTTTTAATACGATTAAACATTCTATCGACATCTAAATCATTATTGTTTGAGACTTCATTAAATGCGATATTCGTAGTTGATTGAACAACGAAGTCTGCTAAAAATTCAGTATCAATATCTTGTCTAATACGCCCTAGAGATTTATCTGTTTCTATATAATTTATATAAAAGTCTTTTGCTATTTGAAGATTATCACCAAGGATTTTATCCATTATAACTTGATTAGTCATTAAGTTCTTAGATAGTCTAATGAACCTAGGATCCGATTTTGCAAATACTACACCTCGTGTATATAACTCCTCAAATAACTCAACAAATGGCATTTTTTCAGGGTTTGGAAGTAAGTCTTTCATGAATTCCAACTTCTTTTGCGCCATGATATCAAATAAGTACTTATATAAGTCATATTTATCTTCAAAGTATTGATAGAAACTACCTCTGGGTATTTTTGATGCTTTTATAATTCTTGATAATTTCGCTTCGTTAAATGTATGTTCAGCGAACTCATCAAGTGCTGCTTCAATGATTCTATGTTTCTTGTCCTTGTCTAAATTGATGAACGTTTCTTTAGGCATTCATATATCACCTCCATATGACAACCTTGTCACTTATAGTTTACAACCATTCTTTGACATTGTCAACACAAATATGACAACCTTGTCATAAGAAGTAAAAAGTGATGTATAAATCTTCTCTTTGTGGTAAAATAGCAAAGAAGGAGTGATGAAATGGAAATATTTATTATAATTTTAATATATGTGGTAGCAATATTAGGATTTGGATTTGATACATGGTTATCATGGTTAAACTACTCGAATAGGAACGCTCCTATTCCAACTGAAGTAAATGATATTTATGATGAAAAAGATTACAAAAAATGGTTAGAATACACAATGGAGAACTTTAGGTTTAGTAAAATAATTAGTGTTATTAATACACTTATCTTCTTAGTTTTCCTAACTTTTGGAGTTTATTTGCTATTTGATGAAGCTGCAAAAGAATTATTTGTAGATAATCGTTTACAAATAATTGCTTTCTTAGGTATCGATTACTTAATTAGTTTCTTAGTAAACTTGTATCCATCGTACTATAATACTTATTCAATTGAAGAAAAATATGGATTTAATAAAACAACGAAAAAAACTTTTGTTACAGATAAGATTAAAAACATCATATTAACTGCAATCTTTGGTGGAGGACTTATCTATCTTTTAATAGTGATTGAGGAAAATGCAGGGAATCTATTTTTCCTTTATGCGTGGATTGCAGTTTTCATAATCCTATTAGTAGTGAACCTAATATACACATCAGTTATTGTGCCTTTGTTCAATAAATTAACTCCACTTGAAGATGGAGAACTAAAAGAAGCAATAAACGAATTTGCTCATAGTGTAGGATACGAGGTATCTAAAATCAGTGTTATGGACGCATCAAAAAGGTCTTCTAGGTTAAATGCATTCTTTAGTGGATTTGGGAAGTTCAAGAAAATTGTTTTGTATGATACATTAATAGAAAAAATGAGTACTGAAGAAATAGTTGCTGTTTTAGCACATGAAATTGGTCACAATAAGTATAAGCATGTAGTACATAACCTGATTATTATGGGAGTAACAATGTTTATCTATATAAGTTTATTCGGATTAATGATCCAATCGGACATATTTAGTACAGCATTTGGATTTGAGAAGGCTAACTTTGGATTTTCAATGATCCTCTTTACAATTCTCTTAAGCCCAATCTCAACAGTTTTAGGGTTGCTTACATCAAGGATATCTAGACGTGCAGAATACCAAGCAGATGCTTTTGCCTCTATTAAATATAAGAAAGAGCCAATGATTTCAGCACTTAAGGTATTAGCAAAGGAAAACTTTGCGAATTTAACACCACACCCACTTTATGTGAAACTAACATATTCACATCCCCCAATAAAAGATCGTATTCAAGCAATCAACAAACTATAGAAATTGAATATATTAATATTGATATTAACTTTGAATATAAAGGAATGATAGCATATATCATCCCTTTTTTATATATATAAGGAAAAAGGTGACAATAAAATCAAATATGTCATTCATTAAAATCAACAAAATTAATCAACAAATTAATATTATTAATAATAAGTTTAAAAAAATTAATATTAAGTGTTGACATTATGTATTTTCTGTATTATTATAAGGGTGTAATTAAGAAAATTAATCTCGAACTTAATAAAATTAACTAAAGGAAGTGAAATTGAGATGAGCAATAAGAAAGTCCTTCAACAAATTGAAAATGGAGAACTGACATCACAAGAAGCACTTGATATTTTATACCCACCAAAAAAGGTGAAAAAACCGAAACCAGGAAAAAGAGCATCATTCATTAAATTGAAAATACATGTTCCTGATGAAGGTAAAGGAGTGAATACATTCCTTAGAATATTATTTGCTTTACCAATACCAATGATCTTTGCAAGAATGGGACTTAGGTTTGCTACTAGGTTTACAAAAGATCAAGATCTTGGAGATGTGGATCTACAGGAAATCAGTAAAATGTTGAAATACTCAAAAAATACCAGAATAAATGTGGAATCAACTGATGCTACAGTTGATATCAGAATTGTCTAGGAGGTTATTATGAACAATGTTATAGGTGAATGTCCCGTTTGTAAAAGTGATTTAAAAGTAACAAAGTTAAGTTGTACAAGATGTTCAACTGAAATTACCGGAGATTTTAAATTAAGTAAGTTTAACTACTTATCGAAAGAACATTTATACTTTATTGAAGTTTTCATTAAGAACAAAGGAAATATTAAGCAAATTGAAAAGGAACTAGGTATTTCTTACCCAACAGTTAAGAAAAACTTAGATGAAGTAATTGTAAGTTTAGGTTATAAAGTTAGCGAAGAAGAACAAGTGAAACGTTCCGAAGTATTAGCTAAGTTAGAAAAGGGCGAGTTAAGTGCGTCAGAAGCTGCTAAATTACTAAAGTAATAGGAGGCAGAATATGTATATGATAATTATAGGTTTAGGCTATAAAGTTATCTCAGAAGAACAAGTGAAACGTTCTGAAGGAGTAACTAAGTTGGAAAAAGGCGAATTAAGTGCATCAGAGGCTGCTAAATTATTAAAATAATAGGAGGCCAAAATGGATATGTTAACAACAAATTTGAGAATTGAAGAATTAGTATTAGAAAGAAAATTCAAAACTTCATTATTGTTAGAATCGCAAAGAAAACAAGTGCGTCATACTAAATGAAGAGATCGATAATAAAAATAAGAAGAGGAATGGTGAATTAAATGAACGATAAATTAAGAATTTTAGAAATGATAGAAAGTAAAACAATTACTGCAGCAGAAGGTGCAGAACTATTAAAAGCCTTAGACCAAAACGAAGAAAAAACAGTTATTAAACCTAAAAGAGAATCAATGAAAATGTTTAAAATTAAAGTATTATCAGGTGATGGAGATAAAGTAAACGTACAAATACCTATTGAGTTTGCAAAAGTTGCTTTAACAAGTGGAAAAGGATTTATGAAAGTAGATCAAATCGAAGGATTGAACTTAGATGTAGAACAAATTTTAGAAATGATTGATTCAGGTGTCTTAGGAAAAATCGTAGATATCGAGTCAGCAGATGGAGATATTGTTGAAATCGTAATTGAATAACTCTCTTTATAAAAAGGACCACTGGTCCTTTTTTTTGTGAATCCCCCCCATTTGTGTAAATATATGGTATAATATTATTGAACAATCTACTCCAGAGATGACTGATGTTCACACAAGAGGTGTAAAGATGATTGAAAAAAATGAATATTATTCAGTTGAGTTTATAGATATGACTCACGATGGAATGGGTGTATGTAAGATAGATGGGTTCCCTGTATTCGTCGCAAATGCTTTAAAAGGAGAAAAAGCTGAGATCAAAATAGTAAAAGTAAATGCTAGTTTTGGTTTTGGTAGATTAATTGAGATTATTCATAAATCTCCTTTTAGAAAAGAGCCGATTTGCGACCATTTTTCGGAATGTGGTGGTTGTAATTTGATGCATATGAATTATCAAATGCAATTAGATTTCAAAAAATACAGAACAAAAGAAACATTGCGTAAACTTGGGAAAATAGATGCCCGAGTAAACGATACAGTAGGAATGCTTAACCCTTATTATTATCGTAATAAAGCCGTAATACCTTTCGGTGAGGAAAACGGTAAGATGATATCAGGGCTATACAAAAATAGATCCCATGACATCATCGATATGAAAAAATGTTATATAATTCCTAAGATTACTACAGATATCGTTAAGTACATGAAGAATGTGTTTGAAGAGCTAAATATTCCTGCATATAATGAGAAAATAGGAACCGGAGTTATTCGTCATCTAATTGTTAGAAACTCATATAAGTTTGACGATATATCAGTTACGATTGTAACCTTAACTCCAAAATTACCGAAAAAAGATATTATTGTTAAAAAATTAGTTTCAAGGTACAAAAAAGTAGTTAGTATTGTGCATAACTTTAACCCTGATAGTACTAATATAATTATGGGTAAAAAATCGAAAGTTATTTATGGAGACGACTTTATTAGAGATGAAATTAATGGAGTATTCTTCAAAATATCACATCGATCATTCTATCAGGTAAATCCAATTCAGACAGAAGCACTATATTCAAAGGCTATTGAATACGCAGATTTAACTACAGATGAAGTTATTATTGATGCATATTGTGGAATCGGTACAATTGGTTTATCGGCTGCTAAGTACGCTAAGACATTATTAGGTGTGGACATTGTGAAACAAGCAATTCTAGATGCAACTGAAAATGCTAAAAACAATGGTATATCTAACTTTAAGTTTGTCGCAGGAAAAGCTGAAGAAGTTATAAAACATTGGCGAAACTACAATGTAGATGTTTTATTCGTTGATCCACCTAGAAAAGGTTGCGACAAAGACTTCTTAGAAACCGTAGTTGAGATGAAAATACCTAAGGTAGTTTATATATCATGCAACGTTTCTACTTTAGCTAGAGACCTTAATTACTTACAAGCATATGGGTATCAAGTAGAGGAAGTTACCCCATTTGATATGTTCCCACAAACATCTCATATAGAGACTGTTACAAAGTTAAGACTTAAAAAGCAGGAATCATAATTCCTGCTTTTTTTATTTTGTGATATAATTTTTATGAGGTGATAGCATGAAATCATATCGAAAAGAGTTATGGTTCAATACTTCAAAGAGAAGAGAACTCATAAATATAACTAGGGAAGTAGAACGATGTCTTCATGATAGTGGTATAAAAGAAGGGCTCTTATTAGTTAATGCTATGCATATAACAGCTAGTGTCTTTATTAATGATGATGAAACAGGACTTCATAACGATTTTGAGCGATTTCTGGAGAAACTAGCACCAGAAAAACCTTATGATATGTATGATCATAATGGATATGAGGACAATGCTGATGCACATATTAAAAGGACGATAATGGGAAGAGAAGTGGTTGTTGCTATTACACAATCAAAGTTAGATTTTGGGCCATGGGAACAGATATTTTATGGGGAATTTGATGGGAAAAGAAAAAAAAGAGTATTAGTAAAAATTATAGGTGATTAAATGAATCCATTCAAGAAAAATGGCTATATGATGCCAGTTGCCTCATTGAATAGTGTCTATGTTGATGATATATTAGCAGATCAATTATTTAGACCATCTTTGATTGTCGCAGAAATCATAAAACACAAGGATGAACTAGGACTACTAAACATATCTGATAATAATCGTATTTCATATATGTTTAATGACTTACTAAACAGTGAAATAGATAGTATTCGTAACAAAGCAACTCAAATTGCAGAACTATTTGGAAAACGATTGGCTATGTTCCTAACTACATTATATAAACCTTCCGATTTATCAAGAGATAATAGACCTAATTGGACGGATAAACATTGGAAATTCTGGCAATCAATAGATAATATTTATTTAGTAGGTGGATTAACTTCACCTATTCTGACTCAAATTTTCTATAGTGAAGTTGAGAAAATGTTTATAGAGAAGGAAATTCATAATAAGTATATAACTTTCATCGAGGGATCAGCTAACTTGGGTACGCAAGGACTGGCTTCAATAGTAGAAGATGGTGATTATCTACTTTTTGACTTTGGACAAACAAACATAAAAAGAGGACATCATCTAAAAAAAGATAAAAAAGTAGTTATAGATACGATTCTACCTTCTGTAACTTCTGATTACTTATTTTATAAGACCAAAAATGAGGATGAAGTATTAGAAATTGCAGGGAAACTACACGAGTATATTGTTAATCAGATAGTAAAAACATCAAGACAAGTGGCATTTAAAGGTGATAACATATACATGAGTATTGCAAATTATATCTACGAGGGAAAAATCTATTCTGCTAGAGGTGGTTACGGAAAACTAGCCTATATAGCTGATAACTACGAGAAGTACTTACAAAATGAACTAAGTAAAAAACTGAATAAAGAGATTAAATTAAAGCTATTCCACGATACTTCAGCAATGGCTTTAATGTTTAAGGATGAGAAGAATGCTGCAGTTATTTCATTGGGAACTGCATTTGGTATTGCTTTTCCAGAATAAAAAGTGTATAGTTAATATCTGTGCAAAGAAAGATGGTGAAATCCATGCAACAAGTATTAGAAGTAGATCAAGAAATATTATTAACAATCAAAAGACTAGGAATTAATGGTGAGGGTATCGGTTATTACAAACGTTTAGCCGTTTTTGTACCTGGAGTAATTCCACCTGAAGAGGTAATTGTTAAAATTACAGATGTAACCAACAATTATGCAAAAGGTGAAGTAGTTAGAATTCGCATAAAAGCAAAAAAACGAGTAAAACCATTCTGCAAGCATTATGGATTATGTGGTGGATGTCAAACACAACATATTTCATATGACGAGCAACTTCTTTTAAAGAGTGAGATGCTATCTCAAACACTAGAAAGATACGCTGGTTTAGACTTGTCAAAAGTGAAGATAAATGACATTGTAGGAATGCAAAATCCTAAATATTATAGACATAAATCTCAAATGCCTGTATCAAACACGAAATATGGCTTAACAACAGGATTATACAAACTTAATTCTAATGATTTAGTTCCAATAGTTGAGTGTCCAATTCATGCAGAAAATATCAACTTAATTAATCCAAAAATTATTGAGATATTAGATAAACATGAAATATACGCATTTGATCCTAAAACGATGCGTGGATTACTAAGAAATATAGTAATTAGAGAAAGTCATCATACTGGTGAGATCCAAGTGACTTTAGTTATTACAATTTATAATAAAGCATTACACAATGTAGCTAAAGACATTATGAAGTTACCGAATGTTGTAAGTGTTGGTATATCAAAGAACAAGGATGCTAAAAACGTAGAAGTTTTCGGACAAGAAGTAGAAATTCTGGAAGGTAAAAACTCTATTACTGAAGGTATAGGAAGTATTCGTTACGACTTAAAGCCTAAAGCATTCTACCAATTAAACCCTTCTCAAGCTATAAAACTATATAAAAATGTAAAATCTCATCTTGATTTCAGTAAAGATAAAGTAATTGTAGATGCCTACTGTGGAGCAGGAGCTATCTCAATGTTCCTAGCACCAGATGCTGAAAAAATATATGGAATTGATATCAGTGAGGAATCAATATATAGTGCTCTTCATAATAAGAAGAGAAACAACTTTGAGAACACATCATTCTTCAAAGGTGAAGTATCGAACATATTGCCTAGAATATATGATAAGAAAATCACACCAGATGTAATAGTATTTGATCCACCAAGATCAGGATTAGATGTGAAAACTTTAGATATTCTGAATCGTAAAGTAATTGATAAAATTATATATGTATCTTGTAATCCAAGTACATTGGCAAAAAATATCAAGCAGTTATCAAAGAAATATATTGTTAAATCGGTGACACCATTTGACATGTTCCCACAAACTTCTCATATTGAAAGTGTTACAGTATTAGTAAAAAGATAAAGGAGCTTCGGCTCCTTTTTATATTATCTTCAATTTCGAAGGTTAAGTATTAAATGTACGATAAATTAAATATAGGTACATTTAATCGCGTATATATTTAATTAAAATTTATGATATTTATATCATTTTTTAAATAAAGATAATTACTGTATTTGTGTGTATATAGAGGTGAAAAAGGGTTTTCCACAATGGTTATCCACAGTGTGAAGCTAACTGACTAGTTATAAACGGGTCCAAATAAGACTACATATATTTAAAATCCATGTAACCTGTTGACATGTGGATAATTATCAAATATAATGAGTATATATTCAGTGAGTGGGTGGTCATTATTAGTATAAGAGCGGTGGAAAAAGAGAAGACGAGAAATAAGATAATTGATGCTACAGAGTACTTGATTCGTAGAAGAGGCTTTGTTAAGATATCATCAAAGGAAATCTCTAGGGAATGTGGAGTTTCACAAGGTAGTATTTTTCTTCACTTTAAGACAAAAGATGGGTTATTAACAACTATACTAAACAGTAATATAGATTTCTTAGAGAAAACGATAAATGAGAACTGTAATACTGATGATAACCAAGATATCTTCATTAAAAGCCTTTTGGATTCGATTTCGTTATCTGAAGATATACTCTCAAGAATATATAGAGATTATTCATATGTTGATCATGAACTTCAAAAGAGAATTGATAATCTTGAGATGAAAATGAAAAACTTGATATATGATAACTATAAAAAAAATTCCAAGAAAAGTTTAAGTATTGTTGATTCATTTATTGCAATTGATGCTTTCCTATCTCAAATTAAGGATTACTTAAATTCAAAAGATACATTTACAACTTCGAATTCTGTATTAAGACAAAAACGAGGAAGAGTCACAAAATTATATAAAATGCTGTTTTTCTAAGAAATGCATGTGTTGTTACTAAATCATAACTAGGGATTATACGAAATGTAAATTCTCAAGTTAATAGAGTAACCTCAATACTCGTTAGTTAATGGTGATTTATGACTAAATTAAGCCATTAATGGCTCATTATAAATTCATTAAAAAAAGAGCGATTTTTCGCTCTTTTTTGCATATTTTCTTGAATTGTAAAAAAAAAGACCTATTCAGGATCTTTTTTTGTTGTTTCTCGTGCTACAAGTCTTACAGGAAGTAAACTGTGTAGTTCCTCGAGTGTTTCTTTCTTAATTAGTAAATTAAGTTTACGAATCGCTTCAATTCCAATTTCAGTTATCGGTTGAGCAATCGTTGTCAGTTTTGGAAGAAGGACACCAGATAATTCAATATTATCAAATCCAACAACTTGAACGTCGTCAGGAATCCTGTAACCCAATCTTGCAAGAACACTAATTACATAAAATGCTATTATATCACTACTGCAAAAAATACCATCAACATCCGGATGCTTTTTAATAAACATTTCGATATCTTTTACATCAGGATTCCTAAAATCTAAATCGAAACTATAACAACTTATATTGTGTTCATCAATTACTTGATAGAAACCTCGTGCTCTATCTACAACTGTGATTAAATCACTAGGTCCTCTAAAGTGAATGACTTTTTTTGCATTAGATTTTACGAGAAGATTTGCAGCAAGCTCTCCTCCTTGAACATTATCACTTGTTATAGAGGGAACACTGTTGTCAATGATGTGATCGATAGTTAAAATTGGAATTTTTAATTTTAAGTAACTTTTTGCACTTTTCGTGTTAGCTACCAAAATTAATCCATCGATATTATACTGATTTAAAACGTTAAGGTACTTCTTCTCTAACTCCATATCATCTTTGGAGTTGAATATCATAAGTTTGTATCCGCTCTTTGTTACAGCGTCTTCAATTGATTCAATAAGTTCTGCGAAAAAATATGTTGAGATATGAGGAACAATCAATCCGATAATGTTTGATTTTTTTCGGAATAGAGAACGAGCTAGTTCGTTTGGAACATATCCTAGTTCTTGAATTGCATCTTCAACAATTTTTCGTGTTTCATGGTTTACATATCCAGTATTATTTATAACTCTTGACACCGTAGCTACGCTAACATTAGCCTTTTTTGCCACGTCTTTAATTGTTGGCATATTTTATCACATCCTACTTACTATATTATATATTACCAAAGACCTTTTGTAAATGAAATATAAGTGTTATAATGTCTTTGATTGGAGTGATAATTATGAGCTTTATGACAAGTAAAGAACTTAGAAAACTATTTTTCTATCAAGTATATATAAGAAATCATACAGAGAATGGCACATTTAAGGAGTTTATAAAAGATCTAGATCGTATAAAGAATATGGGGGTTGATGTAGTTTATCTTCTTCCTATTCACGAGATTGGAATCAAACAAAGAAAAGGAAGTTTAGGTTGTCCTTATTCTATAAAAGATTATAGAAGTATTAATCATGAATATGGGACATTATCTGATTTTCATGATTTGGTTCAGGAGATTCATAATCGAGATATGAAAGTGATGATTGATGTAGTTTATAATCATACTTCGTATGACAGTGTTTTAATTAATGAACATCCGGAGTATTTCTATAAAAAAGAAGGGAAATTCGCGAATAGAATTGGTGATTGGTGGGATATTACTGATTTGGACTATACGGTAAGTAAAGATTTATGGTCTGAGTTAATTGACACATTGATTTATTGGACAAAACAAGGTGTTGATGGCTTTAGATGGGACGTAACTTCAATATTACCATTAGAGTTCTTAGAAATGGCTAGTGAAGCAGTATTAGAAGAAAACCCAAATTCGATTTTCCTAAGTGAATCTGTTCATGGAAGCTTCTTACAGTATATAAGAAACCAAGGGTTTAATGGTCTGAGTGAATCAGAGATTTATCAAGTATTTGATATTGCATACGACTATGATACACATCCATACTTCGAAGGATATTTAAAAGGTGAGGTTCCATTTGGTAGATATATTGAGGAACTACAAAGACAGGAATATACATACCCTGAGAACTATGTTAAGTTAAGAAATCTTGAGAATCATGATTTTGGAAGGTTTGCGCCTATGGTTCAAAGTAATCTAGATAAGATTAAAATTTGGACAGCGTTTATGTTCTTCCAAAAAGGATCAACAATGGTATATGCAGGACAGGAAAATTGTGATAAAAATAGACCATCACTATTTGATGTTGACAAAGTGAACTGGGATGGTCCCAATATTAGTGACTTAATCACAAAGTTATCTTCAATTGTGAAGGATGACATTTTCGCATATGGTATCTACAATATAAGAGAAACTGATAAAGATGTATTTGTAGGATCATTTGCTTTTGAAGAGAGAGAAGTTTTTGGTATTTTTAATGTAGGATTACTTGAAGAAGAGTTCGATTTAAATATTAAGGATGGAAAATATATGAATCTAATTGATGATGAAGAAATAATTATAATGGATGGGAAGATTAAGCTCTTAAATAAGCCGTTAATCTTCTTTAAGTAATGTGAAGAAAGTTATCACTTTTCTAGTGTTTATTTTAGTTTTGACACTATCGAGCTGCAATGTTTTCAAATTGAGTTATAGTGATTTTGAGGCTCAAACACTTAACTCCTATCATCAATCAGAAACTGTATCAAACAACAGATATATTCTATATTACTATGATTCAACTGATGAAAAATCAGAAGAAGTAAGGGAAGATATTTTAGGGTTTTTTAAGGAATTTTCGGCTTTGGATTTCTATCTATTAGATACATCAAATATTGATAATGAAACTTCAATTTTTGGTGTTTATGAGTCCGAACCAGTTGTGTATATTATATCAAGTCAAAAAGTTTTAGAGGAGTACAAAGGTTCCAAAGCTATAAATGAGTTTATTGTGAACTACAGTAACATAGAGTTTGAATATGATTTATTTGAAGTGCAACATATTACTACCTATGAAGAGGCTTTAAATATAAAAAGCGACTTATATATCTTATATTACTATTTAGACAATTGTCCATATTGTATCGAAACGAAACCGCATTTCTTGCCTTGGGCATTTACTAAAAATGTAGAGGATATTTATTTTATGGAAGGTTCAAGTGTACCAAATGCAGATCAAAAACCAACAGAACTAATTGTTTTAAACTCTGGAACACCCATTTTAGTTTTAATGAGTAATGGTAAATTTGCCAACGAGCTATATAGTGGAACTGATGACGTATTAGGATTTATTGAACGTATTGGTGATGGTGATATAGTATCGAGTACGAACGAGTAAGATGTTTGAGTGGGAATATTTTTACTTTAATAATCTGAAAAGTTAGATATTTATTTTTAGTACAATAACAACTAATCCATATATGGGTTAGTTGTCTTATTTTTTAGTCTTTATGATATAATGAAATTAGGTGATTTTATGAAAGAAGTAATAGTAATTGGAGCAGGTTTAGCAGGTAGTGAAGCAAGTTACCAACTAGCTAAAAGAGGCTTCAAAGTGAAACTATATGAAATGAGACCAAAGAAACTTACCCCTGCCCATAAGACAGGGTTATTTGCGGAATTGGTGTGTAGTAATTCTTTGCGTGCAAATAGTCTGGAAAACGCAGTAGGATTACTAAAAGAGGAAATGCGAATGTTGGATTCTCTAATTATTAGATGTGCTGATAAAGCGCAAGTACCTGCTGGTGGTGCTTTAGCTGTAGACCGCGATATTTTTAGTGAAATGGTAACAAATGAAATTAAGAGTAACCCGAATATCGAGGTTATTGAAGAAGAAATATTGGAAATACCAATTGGACCTGTAATTATTGCATCAGGACCTTTAACTAGTGATGTTTTGAGTGAAAAAATTAAAGATCTAATTCATGAGGACTATTTATACTTTTTTGACGCAGCTGCCCCTATAGTGGAGTTTGATTCAATTGATATGTCAAAAGCCTATAAGAAAAGTCGTTATGATAAAGGTGAAGCTGCATATATTAATTGTCCAATGACAGAACAAGAATTTAATCAGTGGTATAACGAACTGATAAAGGCGAAAGCTGTCGAAATTAAAGACTTTGAGTTAAAAGTTTTTGAAGGATGTATGCCATTTGAGGAAATTGCTAGAAGAGGACGTCAAACACTACTCTTTGGACCTATGAAACCAGTAGGTTTAGAAACTCCTGATGGGAAAAGACCTCACGCAGTAGTTCAACTTCGTCAAGACAATAAAGAAGGAACGCTCTATAATATTGTAGGGTTCCAAACACATCTTACTTTTGGAGAACAAAAACGTATTATTCGTATGATTCCTGGATTAGAAAATGCATCAATTGTTCGCTATGGAGTTATGCATAGAAATACATTTATAAACAGTCCAAAACTGTTAACAAGGAACTATCAACTACGTGATAATGAGGATATCTATTTTGCGGGTCAAATTACTGGTGTAGAAGGGTATGTTGAAAGCGCAGGTAGTGGCTTAATGGCTGGGATATCTCTTGCTAGACAACTACAAAATAAAGAGGAAATAATATTCCCTGAATCTACAATAATGGGTAGTGAATCTTACTATGTTTCACGCGCAAGTATCAGTGATTTCCAACCGATGAATGCGAACTATGGTATTCTTCAAAAACTAGGATTTAAACATAAGAAAAAGGAGCGTAAAATGTTATACAAAGAACGTTCCCTTGAAATTATGAAGGATATTGTTTCAAGATTGGAGGAGTAATATGGATTTTCACAAGTTAAAACTTGATAAATTCTCTACGTATAATGGGTTTTATTTACCTAAAAACTTTGAACCTCCCTTAACGAAAAGTGACACTCCTGAAGTTTATTTCCTTTTTGTGACTAGTATAGAAGATGTAATGCATTCATTAAATTTAGTTCAAAACAATCAATCACATAAAATAAATCGTCTTTTCTTTGTGTTTAAAAAAGGTAATAAATCTTTTGGCAGAGACCATATCTATAATGTGATTATGATGAATAAGCAAATGAAGAGAAAAGCCCCAATACTTGCTTCTTTAGATAAGGAATATAGTGTTTTTTGCTTTATGTTAGATATTAAATAGAACGATTTATCGTTCTATTTTTTGTTTTTTGATTATTATTTAGTTAGTGTTATAATTAAGAGAACAAAAAATTAGGTGATAACGATGACAAACATTGAAATATTGGCACGATTTAAGCAGTATATTGAAAGTGAAAAAAGATATAGTGATCATACTAGCACATCATATCTAGATGACATTCATAACTTGATCAATTTCTTAGATAACGAACAATTCGGAGATTTACTTAGTGTATCTCCAAGGATTGCTCGTTTTTATACAGCTACTTTGCATGAGAAGTATTCTCCCAAATCAATTTCAAGAAAGATTAGCAGTGTTCGTAGTCTGTATAATTTTCTAGTAAAAGAGGATATTCTTGATGAAAATCCATTTCTAGATATTGAGTTACCAAAACAGGAAAAGAAGTTACCAAAATTCATCTATCCTGAGGAAATAGAGAATATATTTAAATCAGTTGATACAAGTTCATCTTTAGGAGTTCGAAATTACTTAATATTGGAGTTCCTCTATGGAACAGGTGTACGAGTTTCTGAACTTTGTAATGTGAAGTTGAATGATATTGATTACTTCGAAAACACATGTTTGATTCATGGGAAGGGATCAAAAGATCGTATTGTACCACTACATGGACGTTTGATTAATGAAATTGGAGATTATGTAATCACTACAAGAAAAGACCTTTTAAAGAAGAAAGAATCAAAATACCTATTCTTAAACCACCGTGGAGATACTATTACGCCAAGAGGTGTTAGAATGGTAATCAATAAAATAATGTTAAGTTCAGGGGAGTCTCTAAAGATTAGTCCTCATACATTGAGACATACTTTCGCAACTCATTTACTGAATAATGGAGCCGATTTACGTAGTGTACAAGAGCTACTTGGACATACACATCTATCAAGCACTCAGATTTATACAAAAGTATCAAAAGAAAAACTTAGGGAGTCCTACATGAAGGCGCATCCGCGCGCAAAAAAGAAGTAAAGAAGGGGATAAAATGTTACATATTGAAACAGAAAGATTGATTATTAGACCTACCATTTTGAGGGATGTAGACGCAATACATGAAATGTTAAGTGATGAAGAAACAATGAAGTACTTTGTAGAGGGAACGTATTCAAAAGATAAAGTCAAAGAGTTTATAAACAGAAATGCGAAGGAAACACATCACTTCACTATATTACTCAAATCTTCAAAAAGGATTATTGGGAAATTGTCATATAATTCATGGTTTATGAAAAGAACGAAAGAAATTGGATGGATTTTTTTTAAAACTGCAACAAACAACGGGTATTGCACAGAGGCTGCAAAAGCAATGACGAAGTATGCTTTTGAAGAAGAAAAAATTCATAGATTAATCGCAACTTGTGACCCAAGAAATATCGCTTCAAAGAGAATTTGTGAGAAACTAGGGATGACACAAGAAGGACATTTTAAGAAATGCATTCATTACAAAAATGATATTTGGTGGGATGAACTTTTCTTCTCACTATTAGAAGAAAATTACAATAAATAATACTATTTTAAAAGGGAGTTGATGAAATGGGAAAGGTTAAAAATCTATCAAGACTACAAGTGTTCTTCTTAATATTAATACTTTTTACAGTACCTGCAATGTTTTTTGGAGACGCAACAGGTGTATCTGGTGACACAAGATACTTAGTAAATATCTTACAAGCAATTAAGATATTTGGAATTGATATCATGCTATTACTAGGTATTATTTGCCTACAATTATTCAAGAGATAAGCCCAATAAAAAAACACTTTATATTCTAAAGTGTTTTTTTTACGAAAATCATTAATGAAAATATTTGTCTCAATTATAGAGAGTATCTGGTGCTAAGTAATTCATTTTACTCGATTTCTTTTAGAATATTGTATGTGATTTCTATTTTGTATAATCCGTCTTCATCTAGTTGTCTATTGAGGATGGATTCAATATCATCAATATAATTTTCTAGATCAGAACTGAGAGGTAATCTTTTACCACTTAAATAGAATACATCATTTAAAATATCTTGTAAGTACTCAAAGGCATTCGTCTCAACAGAAGTTAATGGACGTTCAAGTAATAACTCAATATATTCCGTTTTACTGATTCTATATGTTTGGTCTTCATAACTCTCAAATAAGTTTTTGATAGCATTAAACGCAAAGATATCAAGTGCTTCAATTTCTACTGAATTAGCTTCAAATAGCTGTTTTAGTTCTGTTGAGTCCATCAGGAACACGGCTATCCCATAAATCTCTATCTTCTCAAGTTTTTCTAGGAATTCACTATATGCATCAAGTTCAGAATCAGGAACTGATTTTGAAAAATCTCCACTAGCAGTTGTTAAGTACAGTAGCATATCAAGTTCTTTTTGATAGTCTCGAATTCCATAAAGTACATCATATGAAGATGTATTATTGAAAGAACCTGTTTCATAACTAAAAGAAATAGTCTCATCAAACTCAATAAAACTTTGATCCTCTTCTTTTGCAGAACATGAAGCTAAAAATGTCGTTAATAGAATTAATAAAATTAGTAGAACTTTTTTCATAATACACCTCCTTTACTTTCATCATACGTCTAAGTTTTGACAAAGTAATGACAAAACTTTATTTTTTTAGATCGATTTTTACTTTTGCGACAACATCCTTGTTATCATTAAATATTTTATACTCATAGGAGTACAGTTCACAGATTTGTCTGACAATACTTAATCCAAGACCACTACCATTTTGATTAATATTTAAGTAGTCGCTACGATAGAACGATTCAAATATTTTGTCTAGATCCTTTTCTTGAATATGACCTTCATTTCTAACGGTGAATATATATTGATTATTATTTACTTCTGTAGTTAGGTTCACTATGTTTCCTTCAGAGTATGCAACTGCGTTCTTAACAAGATTCGTTATCAGGATAAGAAGTAACTCATCATTTATGATTAAGACACTTGGTAGTATGCTTTTTATAATTCTTCTTCCTTGTTGTGATGCGAACTCGTCGAGTGAAGAGAAGTTTTCAATTAGATAGTCTGTATGAACGTTATCTCCTAGTTTTGCCTTATCTTCTAAACGTAGTGAGTATGTTAGATCCTTAGTGATACCCTCAACCTTTGTGATTTGTGTTAATAACTCATTTAGGTATTTCTCTTTGTCTTTATATCTACCAACACCATCAATCATTCCCTCTATCATCCCTTTCATTACTGAAAGGGGTGTTTTTAGTTCATGATTAATTGTGTATATTAGTTGTTTCTTTTTTTCTTCCTGCTTCTTTTCAAACTCAATATCATTATTCAATTTACTATTTGCTTCATTTAACTGTGTATAAGATTGTTTAAGATTAAATGTCATTTCATTCAAACTAGTAACTAAATCTCTAAACTCATCTTTTCGGTTTATGATTAGTTCTGAATCGAATTCTAGATTTGATATATCCTTCGCATAACTATTTATTTTCTTAAGGGGTCTTGAGACACTTGTAGAAATTAAGATAGATAATAACACTATAGTTATAAACACCGTTATTGATTGTGTGGTATTTATGTTGTTTAATACGAGTTCAACATTTTGTAGGGATTGAATTCTTGTAGAAATAATTAAGTAATCACCGAACTCGAATTCATATATATAATTGATTTGATAGATATCATCAATTTTTGTTTCATAGTACGTTAGATTTCCTTCTTTTTGAATATCTTCTCCATCATACACGTTGATGACGAAGTCTAATATGTTATCTTCTGATAGGAAGTTTGGTCCGATTTCCTCTGTAATTGTTCCTAGTTGATATCGAACAAAGGAAGTTTCGCTTGATAAGTCTAAAAGTGCCGTATCCTCTAATGCAGAACCCTGTTGTAGTGTGTTTGCTTCTTTTAGTATTGATTCTTTTACCGCATTGATATTTTCCTCGATATACATAGGCCCAAATCTTCTATTTGTTGTATACATAGAAAAAAGGAAGACTAAAGTGAATGAAATTAGTAACATTAAAAATGTTTTTACAAAAATACTAATTCTCATAATAGAGCCCTCCTTACTATTTTTTATTTCTCGAACTTATAACCTTCTTTAAATACAGTTTTAATGTAATTAGAAGCTGTTTTCAGTTTTTGTCTTAATCTTTTAATATGGGTATCCACTGTTCTATCAAACCCAGTAAAATCATATCCCCATACTTTATCTAATAAAGCTTCTCTTGAAAATACTCTACCCTTGTTCGTAACAAATAGGGTGAACAAATCCCATTCCTTTTTATTGAGAGAGATGTTTTCGTTATCAATAATTATTTTATGTTCCTCTAAGTTATATTGAATGACTCCGTATTCCATCAAGGTATTACTATTCATTCCATATCTTGTGAGTACAGCTTCAATCTTCTTAATGACGAGTTTTGGACTATATGGTTTAGGGATGTACTCATCAATTCCTAAATCGTACCCTTTTAATTGGTTTTCCTCATCATTTAAAGCACTAAGCATAATAACAGGGTTTTTTGATTTTTTACGTAGGTGCTTACATATATCAAATCCGTCAATATTTGGAAGCATTACATCAAGTAATACAAGATCATATTTATTTTCATCAATAACTTTGATTGCGTCAAATCCATCATATATTTGATCAATTTGAGCATGAGTGTATTGATCCAATATATAGTCATATAGTAAATCATTTAGATGTCTTTCATCTTCTACAATTAGGATTCTCACTTGTATCACTCCCTTCTGTTTTCTTCTTTAATAATAACATATTAATGGAAATTACTAAAAATTTATTTTTGTCACAACTCTGTCATAACTGTGTCCTATGTTTGTCACATGTGAATCATATAATGAAAGCAACAATATCTTACAGGGGGAATAAAAATGAAAAAATTATTAATATTAGTAATGATAACTTTAGGAATTGTATTAGGTGGATGTTCAGCGAAAGAAGCAGATATGAGTTACGAAGAGAATCCTCAAGTAAAATTTAGCGATACGGAAACGGACTTAAAAGACCCAGACCCAGTCGTTGAAGATGCAGAGAATCAAGGTGGGGACGCAACAGAAACCAATCCTTCACCGGCACCTGAACTAGAAAATAGGAAAATCATTTATAACGCTGATTTACATATATCAGTGAGCAACCCTACAATGGCTTTTAACAACGTTTTAACTGTTTTAGGGGATTATACAGGTTACATCGAAGAAGCAGAAATCAGCAAGATTAGATACAATTTAACAATAAGAGTTTTATCGAGTGAGTTTGATGATTTTGTAGAGGACTTAAAAACAGAAGGTGAACTTGTTTCTTATTCTAAAACAAGTGAAGATGTCACAAACGCTTATTCTACATATGAGGCAAAAATTGAAGCGTTAGAAACAAGACATGCAAGAATACTAGAATTAATTAGTGAAGCCATTGATTTGGATACAATTCTGTTGTTAGAAGAAGAGCGATATGAAATCGAATCTGAATTAAATTATTATGGTTTAAAATTAGCGAACTATGATTCACTAGTTGATTACTCTACAATCACATTGTTAATCACAGAAGCTAAAGAAGAAATTATTGTCTTACCTCGTACCGATCAACCATATGTTACTTTTCCAGAAATAACTAAAAACACAATCACAATGGAAATCTACAATCAATCAGATCAAAACGTGACGTTACATGTAGATGTATTCCTAAATGGTGAGTTTGTAACAGAATATGAAGAAAACACATTTAGTGATTCTAGAACAATCGTAACTTTTGATGAATTAAAATCAAATAAAGAGTATACATTTAAAGTTACTGCATTAGCAGACGATCACCGTGTTTCATTACAAGAAACATTTAGAAGAGAAACAGAGAAAACATACGGGAACAAAACAACAAATACATTTGTTGATTCAGTAAATGTATTAGTTATGATCTTTGAATTCTTAGGACTTGCGATTACAGGATTACTACCGTTTGTAATTACTGGAGGGGTAATCATTATACCAGTTAGAATACTTATAAAAAAATATAAAGGGAAAACTACTAAAGTTTTAGTAGATACGGAAGAATAGAAAAGGGAGAAAAGCACTGAGGTTCAGTGCTTTTTTACTATGTAGCACTTCTAAATGTAAACCTTTACAAATAAAGTCTTGATAATGCTAATTTCGTGTGCTAACATTTATTTAAGAAAAGATTGAGAAGGAGTTTCTATGAATAATATGATTGGGAATACACCTCTTTTAACAATTAAGTATAGGTACAAAGGGGAAGAAAGAACTTTATATGCAAAAGCAGAATTTTATAACTTAACAGGAAGTATTAAAGATCGAATGGCGAAACATATTATTGAGGAGTCTTATAGGGATGGTACTCTCAAAAGAGGGATGCCTATTATTGAAGCAACAAGTGGAAACACAGGAATTGCTTTTAGCTCATTAGGTGCTCTTTATGAACACCCTGTTCATATCTTTATGCCACAATGGATGACAGATGAACGAAAAAGAATGATAAAGAAATATGGTGCGACATTACACGAAGTTACTCATGAACAAGGTGGGTTTGAAGGTAGTGTAGTATTAGCAGATAAACTCGCGGAGGAAATCAACGGATTTCGTCCACAACAGTTCTATAACAAGTATAATGAAGAAGCGCACTTCAGAACCACTGGTTTAGAGATTTGTACGCAGTTAGATAAACTCGCAGTAGTTCCAGAGGCCTTTGTCGCAGGTGTAGGTACCGGAGGTACTATCATGGGTGTAGGAAGACGACTTAGAGTTCGTTATCCAAATGTCAAAGTTTGTCCTGTTGAACCATTTAAATCACAATCTATGACACTAGGTGTAAAAGGTGTAGATCACCGTATTCAAGGGATTGGGGATGGGTTTGTCCCAGAACTAATCAATATGAAGAAACTTGATGACATCTTAGTAGTTCATGATGGAGATGCAATTATAATGGCACAAATACTCGCTAAAAAACTTGGACTAGGTGTTGGGATTTCAAGTGGTGCGAACTTTATAGCTGCTGTTAAATTGCAAAACATGTATCCTAGTTTAAACAACATTGTTACAGTGTTCTCAGATGATTCAAAGAAATATCTAACTTCAGATTTAACTAAAACTGAACCAGTACAAGAAGATTATTTATCACAGGATATTGAACTAATTGATTTTGATGGAGAATGTATTTGCGATACTAGGATCAACTCAGGAACTTGTGTGAAACTATATACAAAATAATGGATGAATGTTCATCCATTTTTTTATATAATATGATTGAGGTGACTTTATGATTACTTGGACAAAACAACAAGCAAGAGATTTTTTCGTTAATTATCAAATGATTAATACATCGAAAACCTATTCTGTTTCAGATGTGTTTTTACGTATTAAAACCATTCAAATGGATCCGTTAAACGTAGTAGGGACAAACCCAGAACTAGTCTTACAATCAAGAGTAAAGAATTTCAAGAAAATTGATCTTCAAAATGCACTGTATAAAGACCGTATATTAATAGATGGTTGGGAAAAGCAAATGAGTATCTACGAAGTTAAGTATTTCCCTCACTTTAGTTATGTGCGTGAAAGTAGAAGTGCAGGAGCTTTAAAAGGAGCAATTAAATACTTAAAACTTGATCCAACTCCCTATCTTGATCAAGTCCACGATATAGTAAAAGAAGAAGGACCTATTTTTTCTTCTAAAATTAAACTAGGAGAATCAAAAAAACACAAATGGGGACACACGAAACCATCGACAGTCGCAATTGATTATTTATGGCATAAGGGATTACTCGGGATATCAGAGAGAAAGAATACTCAAAAGAAATATGATCTGATTGAAAGAATCTATCCAAATCAAACACTCCTTCCTCACTTTAAGGAGGAGGAAGATTTTATTGAGTGGTATTTATACCGTAGAATGAGAACAGTAGGTTTAGTATATTCAAAAAGTACAGTTCATTTTGATGGGCTACATATTAAGAATAAATCAATAAGAGAAACCTATATACAAATTTTGAAAGATAAGAATCTGATTGAAGAAGTATGCGTTGAAGGTATCAAAGACCCGTTTTTTATACCTATTAGCGCTCTAGAAATAGAACAATCACTTAAAAACACGATCTCATTTATTGCCCCTTTAGATAATCTTACATGGGATAGAGACGTGTTAAAACAACTCTTTAACTTTGATTACATTTGGGAAGTATATACCCCAGTAAAAAAGAGAAAGTACGGATACTACGTACTCCCTATCGTAAAAGGCTCTACCTTCATTGGTCGTATCGAGTTTGAAAAACAAAGAGGAAATGATCCTCTTGTTGTGAAATCAATAAGATATGAAGACAATATCCGTCAGACAAAAAAACTTGATAATGAGTTACGAGTCGCATTAAATAAATTCGCAAAATACTTAGAAACTAAAGAAGTTATTATAAATACTTAATTAAACTTAGTATATGGAGGGAATCATGAAACAACTACATTATAAAGAAATTACAAAAGAGAATTTTTATGAGATTGTCAATCTCTCAAAAACACTACCCGAAGCACAACAAAAATGTGTTGCACCTAATGTATTTAGTATCGCTCAAGGAAGTGTTTACTCTTATGCATATTACAGAGGAATATATAAAGGGGAGAAACCTGTTGGTTTCTTTATGTTATCCATTCCTAATGAAGAAACCAAGAAAGCAAATCAGGATAATGATTATTACCTATGGCGATTCATGATCGCCTATGAAGAACAAAACAAGCACTATGGAACAGAAGTGCTTGATCATATCGTTGAACTTGGTAAAAGTTTAGGACATAAAGAACTCGGTACTTCATGTCAAATGGGCGAAGTCTCACCATATGAGTTTTACTTAAAGTATGGGTTTATCGATACAAAAGAAGTTGATGATGGAGAACAGGTACTATTATTAAAGTTTTAAAGGAGTAATTTATGAAAGTAACCATTGTACAATCAAAAGTCTATAAATCAAAAAGGTCAAATCTAGAAGCAATAACTACATTACTTGATACAGATTTAGATACAGATCTAATCGTATTACCTGAGATGTTTATCTCGCCTTTTGATAATGAGTTTTTCTATCAAAACAGTATCACACCACAAGATGACTTCTTCCAAGTAATGAAGAACCTCGCTTTAAAACATAACACTTATATTATTGCGGGTAGTGTACCTGAAAAAGATGGTGAGGACTATTATAATACTTCCTACATTTTTAACGACAAAGGAGTACTCATTAAAAAATATAGAAAAATCCACCTATTTGAGGTTACCTATCCAAATGGAAAAACCTACAAAGAAAGTGACAAAATAAAACCAGGAAATGAACTTATCACATTTACACTAAATAATGAAACCATTGGAGTAATGATTTGCTTTGATATTCGGTTCCCATTATTATCAAAATCACTTCAAGAAAAAGGGGCGAAACTCCTTGTGGTTCCCGCAGCTTTTAATCAGTATACAGGACCATTACACTGGGAACTTGCCTTTCGCTCTAGAGCGGTAGATAATCAACTATTTACGTTAGGAGTTTCTCCAAGTACCCTATCTGAAGGGAAGTACGAGTACTATGGACATAGTATCCTAGTAAACCCACTAGGCGAAGTCCTCTACCAAGCTTCAGGTGAGGACATAACAGTACAAACAATAGATATAAACTTAAACGAGGTAGAGCAAACAAGAACGACATTACCTATTTTAAGGAATGAAGTGAAAGGTGAGGATTTTAAATGAAAATCACAATTATCACAGTTGGAAAACTAAAAGAAAAATACCTCGTAGAAGGTATCAAAGAGTATTCAAAAAGACTATCAAAATATGTCAAACTAGATCTAATAGAAGTAAAAGATGAACACGCTCCTGAAAACCTATCCCAAAAAGATATGAATATCATTAAAAACAAAGAAGCAGAACGTATCAACCAAAAACTAAAAGATTCCTATATCATATCTTTAGCCATTGAAGGAAAACAATTAACTAGTGAAAAACTAGCTTCAAAAATAGAAGACATAAAAACATACCACGACTCACATATCACATTCATTATTGGTGGTTCATTAGGACTCGCAGATTCATTAAAGAAGAAATCAAACTTTCTCCTATCCTTCTCACCAATGACTTTTCCCCATCAACTCATGAAACTAATCCTTCTAGAACAAATATATCGTTCCTTTAGAATTAACAACAACGAGCCGTACCACAAGTAATTGCAACTATTGATATAAACAGTATAACAAAGCCCTTTTGGGCTTTTTGTGTTGAACTTTATATGACCTGTTATTTATAATGAATTGTGATATAATATAAATAAGAAGTCAAGGGAAAACAATAACAATCCTTGAGAGGATTGTTATTTTTAGGAGGAGAAAGATGAGTAAAGTAAGTTTAAATGAAATTTTAGAACAAATTATGATAGGTGTAAAGCAAACTGATCCAGCGAGCATGAAACTTAAAAAAAAGGAAAAACAAATTAGAGATATTTTAAGCGAAGAAGGTGCCGTTTTTGAGAGGAAAATTCTAGATTTACCAGAAAAGAATTTATTTCGACAAGGTAGCTTTGCAATTGACACTGCAATTAAGCACCCAGCTTATGATGTCGATGCAGACATTGGTGTTATAGTTGATGTTGATGAAGAGTACCTGCAATTGAGAAACAAGATATTTGGTAAATTAGATAAAGCTTTGAAGCAATCTTCAGCAGTTGTAAAGATGAAGAAGCCATGTCTTAATGTTTACTATAAAGATACAGATAACATCGATGTAGCTGTTTACTCGAGAATTGGAGAAAAACTTTACCATCATAATTCTATTCACGGTTTAGAAAAAACTGATCGAGCAACACCTTTAGAGTTAGTTTTATGGTTGCAAGACCAATTAGCAAAAGCACCACACAAAAGAAAAGTTATTAGACTTTTAAAGCACTTTAATAATGTTGTATTTGAGAAACTTAACTGTAGTGAAAATAATAAAATACCAAGTATTGCCATCACATTATTCATTGTACAACTTGATTTTGATGCTGAGAAATTAGATGAAATGCTATTTAAGGTAACATCTGAATTCCTCAATTATGTTAATATCAATCGAAAAGACGGTCCAAGCAAATCGGAATATCATGTTACAAATACTTTTTATAAAATCACAGATATTAACGAAGTGTTATTAGTACTCGGACATATAGTTGAAACATTTAAGCAAGAACATTATTCTGAGCTTACAAACGATAAAGTAGTTAAAAGAATAATGGAAAGTAAAAAAGTACCAGTTGATAACTCAATGGTAGGAACATTAGGGTAATGATAGAGGTTTTAGAAAAACTAAAAATTACGTATATAACAAATACAAACGGGAATTTAGAGTTCAACCACTTAGGGATAGCTCTAAGATATCAATCTGATACAAAGAAAATTTATGTCGATGACCGTTATTTTGGTGAAATACCTCACATTATGAAAGATGGCAGTGTATGTACAGCTGGAAATGCGAACATATATTTTTCTGATTTAACAGATGAAATACGATTTGAAAATACAATTAAGGTTTATATACCTTGGTTGTTTTCAATTGGACCCGAGCTTAGAACTGCTGAATTCATAGGAGAGTTAGACTATTTCTTACGAAACATACATGGTTTTAGTGTTGAAAGACATAATTTATCTCCATCTAGAATAATTAAGCTATTTGTAGGATCCCCTGGAGATTTATGGGAGACATTATATTACATGAATGTTGGTCAAACATATAAAATATTAGTAGAAGATGAACCTTTTGCATCAGTAATAGTTAAAAAAGTAGGACCACGCAGTTTAGTTGTTGACTATCAAGAATATATTAAAGCTTGTCAAAGGGTTTCTGGGTTAGATTTTGTAGAAAACGAAAGAAAAATTGGATTTATAGGACTGGGTTCTGTAAACTCATTTATAATGAAAAACGAGATTTCGAAAGGAACAAAAAAATTTGTTTTAGTGGATAAGCAAAAGATTGAAAAAGGGAACTTACTTAGATATGCTTTCCCTTATAGATATATGTATAAAGTTATTGCAGGAAGAAAATTTGCACTAGATGTCGGATTGCAAGATAATGACATTCAAGTATATAAATTCAATGTTGACAAAAACACAAGAAATTATTTCAAGGATACTGATAGGGTTTATATCTCAGTAGATTCATTTACGTCTTGGTTTGTAATACTTGAATATCTAGTAAAACATAAAATATTTATCGATCGTGAAATTGTTTTTGTTGGTATTGATGCTTTTGGTAGATTCGGAAAGTTAATAAGGATAAAGACAAATATTACCAACGATTTCAACAAAAGATTCTTTGATTTTATGCTCCATGATAATGGGAAAACTCGAAAGGCAGTTGTACCGAACGGGTGTGGAAAATCTCTAGCTGTTTATAATGAAAAAAATCTAATATCCTTATCGGAAGCTGCAATAAGTTGTAGTGATGAGAATATAGTAAAAGAAGTTGATTTTAATGTTTAAATGGATAGTTAGTGATTCAGTAATGATAATGTTAAAAAACTACTCAAGAAATAATGTAGAGGTTGGAGGAGTTATATTCGGTGATGTAGAAGAGAATATTGTCTCCATATCATTTAAAAGAGGTAATTACTTAAATATTGAGTTTAAGAAAGATGATACACGATTATACTTGGGACCACCAAATAGTTTTCAAATTGGAACGTGGCATCACCATCATAAGTTTGATAACCAGCCTTCTGCAATTGATATTAGACAGTGGAAGAGTTGGAACTCAGACTTAATTCATATCATAACAAATAATGTCTCTATAAAAATTTTTAATTCAAAAGGAGAAGAGTTATATGAACAGATTTATTAAGACTACAACTCAAACCACTAAGGAATTAGGTAAATTCATACTATTAGCAATGTTCTTTTCGATTATACTTATTTTTTTAAGTGAATACATTGTTGGAAATATAAGTATTGGTGTATTACAGTTCGTTAATAACACAGTTGTCTTATGTGTGTTTTCATTTCTATCATCTTGGCGTATATTAGCGAAAACTAACAAGAATTCAACTTATAAAGTTGAAGGAAACCAATACGGTGATTTTTATTTATTTTTTTGGTTTATATTGAGATTTGTTTGTGGTTATAGAAAGATAGTATTGACTAGATTACCTATATACACTCAAATCTACTTATCAAAGAAAAAGTATTTTGAGTTTGATCTTAAAGAAGTGAATATACCAATCGATAATGAAGTGATTGTAAAAATCACAAAAACCAATTTTGATAAAATTGATTCAGATATTGTAAACTTGCTTGTTGAAGATACGTACAGTATTACTAATGATAATATCCCTTTTGATCTAAGGAAATTGCCAACAGTTAGATTTACTAGAAACAAAGTAAGTGAACACCCAAGGGTATATACCGATCAACTTGACTCGAAAGTATTTAACTTTGTAAAACATGAAATGTCAAGTAATGTAAAAATTGTCAATCTTTTAATGAACACAAATGAAATTAGCACTACAATGATTTGCGAGAAAATTTTCATGGATGGAAGTAGAAGAACATTTAAGTACGATGTATATCAATACAATGCTATTACAAAAATTTTTATTGGTCCAGTTTTAAAGAAAATTTAATTATTATTGACTATATTTTCAAAAATATAACTTCATATACTGAGGAGTGAATTTAATGGATAGCAACGGTAATGTTCACGCAATTAGAAAATTTCTTTATAGTGAGATGTCCAAGAAAAATAATCTTGATGATGTTATAGATCTGTTTATGCAAAATATTGGTTTGTTCAACAATATTGATATTATTTATGTTAATGAAGGAGATAGTAATGACCTAAGTAAACCAATCAAATTCAATTTTGACTTCAAAAAGGGCAAGATCTATTCAAATTTTGAATCTGATGAACTCTATATTCTGAATCAAGAAGTTGTTATGCATGCTCGGTTCCAAGAAAATTATACCTTCGGAACACTTTTTGATATTAGTGTAGATACACAAATTGTAAGTTATATAGACAGGAAACTAAGAGGAGTGAGTAACTCTAAGGAAATTGATGAAGTTGTAGAAGAAATCACTAAAAAGAGAAAGAACGCTAGTGCAATGAATCCTACACCATATTTACTAGAGAATAGCTTAAAAACTGGATTTGTATCTAAAGAGGTATCTAGAAATATTTATAATTTCTTTAAAATATTAAATATAAACCATTCTAGATTTAAAGTGTTCCCAATAGTTGCTGCGTTTTTAAAATCCAAAATAATTGTGATTTCGTTTAAGAAAATGTATAAAAGAAAAGTAATGGAAATTTTTTATTATAGGTATAAAATTATCTATATTATGCTAATGAAAATGTATTTGATTTCAATAAAGAAGCACAACTACGAGAAAAAAGTAATAGAATGTTTGGAATTCTGTAATAATGACTTAAAAAGAATGCCAATGGCAGAGCTGATATTGACTTTCGAATTTTTTGAAAAGGGTCATGATATAAGGTTCTTCAGTAAATTTCAAAAAAACCATAAAAACATTATAAGCGTGATAAAAAACTCTACTTGGGATATTTTTCATCTCAGAATTTTAGACATTTATATGACGACCATTAGACATAAGAAAGCAAAATTAACACTTCCTTTTTTCTTTTCAATGGATAAAAGACTAAATGAAGTCGCAGAACTTATTAAATTCAAGATGATTGTAGTTGATCACAGTAGTAAACTTACTTATCCGTTTTTCTGTAATTCAATAGTGATGGATACCATCAGAATGTATGAACTTGAGGAGTACTTTACACTTGGGGCAAGTAAAAAGAGATTGCAACAAGAAACTGATTTAGATGGATTAATAAAGAAATTAGAGTCAGATATTATAAGTCTTGGGTAAAACAATAGAATGATATGAGAATAATAATAAGTTTCGACTAAATTCGATATAACTTACATAATAAAACGAGAAGAGATTTTGAGAGATGAATAAAAATACTTAATTACAGAACATAATAGAGGTGAAATATGGAAAAGTGTGTCTTATGTAATGGTAGACAGAAATTTTTTAATGCTACAAATCATTTATCTAAATTGGATACAACAATAGACTATTTTGAAGTTGTTGCTTTGATAGATGCCTTCTTTAATGAGTTCAGAAATGTAACTTTTACAATTCAAAAATCTATTGGTAATGATTTAGAAGGAAAAGAAATTTATAATCAAAGCGTGGAACAGTTCTTGAAAAACGATATTCTACAATGGATGATAACGAAGAGAAATTCAGTTATTAAAGAGAAATCTGTTGAGCTGCAAAAGAAAATCGAAGTTATGTATCATTCAAGTTTAGATACGGAGAAGAAAGCTGTAACAATGGATATATCAAACTGGGATAATGTATCTGATTTCGAAGCATTTATAAGGGAAAATTGGGATTTCAAGTATCTTGAGAATTTCATATCGACAAAACTTGTGTTTCTTATAGATGTTGAAGAGATTGATTTACTAAAAAGAATTGATGATGCTCTAGAATCAATGATTAACTTTTTAGATGATTTATCAAAGAGGATGGGTGCAGAAAACTGTGTGAAATGTGAAATGTTTCATAAGAAAATAGTAGATAACCTTAGAAAATTTAAAGGTGTACAGTTCACAAATACTAAAGACTATATATATGACATGGAAAAAGATGTTTTAATCGAGTTTGGTAGATCACAAGCAAGAATTGGTACCAGTGCAATGTCTTCTACAAGTTTAAGAATCGATATGGATAGTGCATTTAATAACATGAATATTAAAATGGGCGACGATAATTTTGAGAAATTTGTATATATGCATTATTTTTTGTTCTTTATGAACGGAAACAGAGAGATAATGCCTACCTTTTTCCTGAAATATCAAGATAATACTATTTCAATAGATAGTTTTGTTGCAGAATCAAAATCTACTTACTATAGAAAGCTATTTGAAATAAGAGAACAAATAGTAAAAGGAGAAATTATCGAAGTAATGTTTGTTGGAGAAATGTTTGAGTCATCTGCTAGATTTCAACGCCACGAGGAGAGAATGGCTAATTCTTCAAACGAGTTCTTGATATTCTACTCTGTTGATAAAGATTTAAATGTAAACTATGTTTTAATACCTAGTGAGAAAGAAAAACTTTGTTTGTGCGTAAATATGCTAAAAAGGAAAAAAGTTCAGTACAATAATGTAAAATCAAATCAAGTAAAATTTTTAATTAAATCATTTGCAGCAAAATATCATATATATTTAAATCTAGATAAGATTTAGTGAAAGATATTTGAAGAAAACTATTCAAAAATGAACATTTTCATATGCTTAATCCTAAACACAGCATTATATCAACATTGGTATTACAGTTAACTAGAAGGAATCAAGTTATTAATAGTACACATTCTTTAGAAATGCAAAGAGGGGAAGATATGGCGAAAAATAGTAAATCAAATAAACTGAAGCATAAGGTGTTCGTTAAAGGTGTTGGATTGGCTGGGGATAAAACAATTAGCTCTACATCGGGTGTAAGAACTTTTGGGTTATTTTCCAAACTTTTTAAGCGGTTTGACAAGAAGGAATCACACATAATAGCGCGAAACAAAACCTATGGTGCTATGAAGCGCAACCCAAAGATGAAACCAGAGGACTCCAGTAATCTTTATTATAAAAGTAGAAGACAAGAAGGTATAAAAAAGGGGATTTTCAGAGGAGGAATTATTACTCAGTTATTTAAGAAGAGAAAATGAGATGTTTAATAATATTAATCTATTCAATATTTGATATGAAACTCATAATTATTTACAATTAAAAATGATACGACGAGCCGTATCATAAGTAAATGCAACTCATGATATGCACTATATAAAATAGCTGTTTAAGGCTTTTTTACTTTTTCTTCGATTAGCAGGGATGCATGTGAAAACACATTGAAGAAGTCAATAAGGATTGAAACTTTTTTCAATAATTAAAACAAAGAGCCATATCTCTATATGGCTCTTTGCTAATTTCAGTATGTATTTTTAATTACTCTCACACTTGATTATTTAAGTGTTCTAATATGTTTGTTTTTATAGATAATGAGTGTTTGTAATGCAAATCCAGCAATCATAACATAGACAACAACATATATAGAAACATTATCGATTAATAACCCAGCAAGTAGAATTGCTACTGGCATTAGAATTCCTCCAAATGAGTCCATAAGTGTTACCACTTTTCCTATTTTATTCGGATCAACATATTTAGTGATTGAAGCATTTAACGGAACATTGATAAGTGCATTTCCAATCCCTGAAACAAGGTTGATAGTTACGAATATAACTAGGAACATGTTTTCTTCAATTAAGTTTATATCATAAAATTTTATGCTCAGAAATGATGATATTGCAAATACGATAAAAACTAATGAGGCTATTTTTAGAAATTGAATAATTTTGAGTTTAGTACCAACATATGATGCTAAAACGAAACTCATAAATATTAACCCAATAGACATAGCTGTTTCACTTGAAGCTAAGATATAATCAGGTTTAAAATTTGAAAAAGATAAAAATTCTTTAATAATGTATGGGATACCTATTGAGAAGTGTGGTTGAACCATTGTCATATTGATAAGCATCAAGAAAATAATTGCTAGGATTGGTTTCGCATCTGTAAAAATATATGTGGTTGCATCTTTTAAATCCTTATACACTCTTTTAAAATAATGAGCAAATTTACTATCCCCATTTATTTCCTCTTCTTCATAGGCACTTGCATCTAATTTCTCTTGGTTTTTAGCTTTCTCATATTTTATAAACATCTCAGAAATAGCAGATAATATAAAACTAATAGCATTTATAACTATCAATACAATTATTCCAAACGTAGAATATACAATTGCACCAAGTGATAAGCCCAATATGTTTTGCAAACTTCGTGTTAAGTTATATAAACCACTCGCAGATACAAGCTCGTCCTCATGTACTAATTGCGGTAGTAAAGCTGAACTCGTTGGTGAGAAAAAAGCAGTTTGGATCGCGATAAATACTAATAATACATAAATAGTAGTAAGCACGAGCTGTACATTTCCGACACTATTAAAGTAATAAATACCAAGTGCAGAAATAAAGTATATAACCCCTCTACCAAAGTCTGTTACATATAAAATTTTGACTTTATTCCTCCACCTATCAGTAAAAGTAGCTGCAATAGGTGAAAATACAAATATAACGAAAATCCATATAGAAAAATAAGTTGCCATTGAAGATGCTGATCCTGTTAAATCTAGCAGAAACAATGAAATACCAAACCCATACATTCTACTTCCAATTCCTGATACTAAACTTCCAAAAAACAACAAGATAAAGTTCTTATCCCTATAATAACTTTGTTTAAACATAATTTTCTCCTCAACTTTTCATAAAGATACATTTTTTTAATACCGTACTCATTATAAGCTCAGCTGTCATTATCCGTAAAGCAACCTCTAGTTGCCTTGAGTTTGTATCTGTTGTTAGAAGTATAATCTAATTTTTTATCCACATTGAGAACTCCATAGAATGTTTGAGTGTTTAATATAGTTGAAAGATAATCCAGATAAGTTGAGATAATTTTACTTCTATCACTATAAATGCCATTGGTGCACAAATCTAAACCATTTGTGTACTTTTTTTATTACTTAGATTTTTCTGTTGTATAGTGAGGTTGTAAGATTTAGGAGGGAAAACATGAAAAACGACAATATTATTCAGAATGCAATATATGTATATCAAGAAGCAAATAATTTCAACAAGAAATATAAGTATAAATTACTACTTGGACTCATACTTAGATTACTAATACCAATTATTGCGGTGTTCATTCCCACTACAGTAGTGTACTTAATAGCTAATGGATATGAGATTAAGACTTATATATTATATTTAGGTGGGATAGTATCAATTTATGCAATAATCATCTATATTAATACGTTTTTATCATACTCTTTATTCTTTGAAAAAACATTTATTAGAACTTATCATTTCTTTGATATATTAAGTAACAAAGGAATGACTACAGGCTATGAAAATATGGAGTTTGAAACAGGTCGCAAGAAACTTATGAAGGCAATGGGTGCAATAGAGTTAAATAGAGTTGGGATTGAACGTTTCTTAGCGGAATTTCCGATTTTTATCACAAGTCTTATAGGATTAATATTATTTAGTTCATATATTGTCTCAATCAATTTTTTAATTGTATTGGTTTTAATTGGAATGACAATCATGAATTTACTATTAAACTCATATGCTCGAAAATATGAGAAAAGAACAGAGGATGAACTTAATACATATCGAACCAAGTTAAAGTATTACCAAGATGAAGCAGGGAAACTAGTAAATGCAAAAGATATTCGGATCTATAAACTTGAAGAGTGGTTTTACAAAGGAATAAAATTATTTACAAAGAAATTCTCTTCTACGGTAATGAAACAGAAGTATCGCTACTCACTCGCTAATTTATCGGATTCAATATTTACTGTAATTAGGAATTTGATCGCATACACAATTCTGGTATCAATGGTACTAGATGGTCATATAAATGTAGCACAATTTACGTTTATGATTGGAATAGTAATAGGATTTGCTGTTTGGTTAAATCAGTTATCTGAGAGTTATGGAAGATTACAGGAAGCTAATCTCAAGATTAATAATTTTAGAGATTATATTACTATGGATGATCAAATTAATGTTGTGGATGGAGCAGATGTAAAAGAGTTGCTCAATAAAAAACTTTCAATTGAGTTTCGCAATGTTTCATTTACTTATCCAAACGCAAAAGAACCAGCAATACGAAATATAAATTTAAAAGTTAAAGCTGGTGAAAAAATCGCATTAGTAGGGATAAATGGAGCAGGAAAAACGACATTAGTAAAACTACTTACAGGTCTTTACAACCCAACTGAAGGAGAGATTCTCATTAATGGGATCTCAAGCAATAAATTCAACCGAGATGATTACTACAACTTGTTTGGGGTTATCTTTCAAGATGTAAACATCCTTCCATTTTCAATTAATCAAAATATCTCAGGAACAGAAGATGATGAGACAGACTTTGAGAAAGTAAAAAGGGTACTAAAACGAGCAGGATTAACTGAAAAAATCTCATCTTTACCCAAAAAAGCTAATACCAACCTAACACAAGTAATTGATGACAAGGGAATAATGTTATCAGGTGGAGAATTACAAAAACTAATGTTAGCAAGAACATTATACAAAGATTCCCCAATCTTAGTCTTAGATGAACCAACAGCAGCCTTTGATCCTCTAGCGGAACAAGAACTATACTTAAAATATAACTCACTGACGGAGAATAAGACTTCATTATTTATTTCTCATAGACTCGCTTCTACTAAGTTCTGTAATAGAATTATATATTTAGAAGATGGTGGAATTATGGAGATGGGTAGTCATACAGAACTGATGAATCAAGAAGGTAAATACGCAAAAATGTTCGCAGTTCAAAGCCAGTACTACAAAGAGAATGTGAAGGAGGGCGTAGAATATGAAAATTAAACTTAAACTAATAAAAGAATTTACTGATGTTATTAACATTAGTAGCAAAGCAGATAAATTCTATTTCCCACTTGTAGTTCTTAAATCACTTGTTACAGCATCTTTACCATTTGTTGGAATAATTTATAGTGCTTTGATTCTTGATGGTTTTATCGATGAGTTAAGCCGAGAAGTAATCATGGGATATGTATATCGAATGGTTATATTGAGTGGAGGACTACTGATTATTAGAACAATACTCCAGTTCTTCTGCGAGCAAAAGACAAATCTTATTGGTTTACGTTTGAACAGTGAGATTTCTAGGAAAACATTAAACTTGGACTATGAGCAATTAGAGTCTAAGGAGATAAAGGATAAAATATCAAGTGCCAATCAAGGAGCATTATTTAATGGTGGAGTTGGAACTTTCATAAATGTATTAGGATTATCAATTGAAAATGTTACAGCAATTATTTACTCGCTCACTTTAATTTCAGCATTATTTATCAAAGTTGACATAAATAACGCTAGTTCATTAACAACAATCTTTAACAGCCCTTTATTAGGAGTGGGGTTAATGGTGTTAATAATTATTTCATTACTACTGAATTTCAGAATCATTAGTAATGTTAATAAGTTACACCACGATATTTTTGAAGAAAACATATACTTAAATAGATTGTTTCTTTATTTGCTTAACTCAGCAACCGATTACAAGCTAAGTAAAGATATGAGACTCTTTAAATTTGACAAATTACTTTCTAAAAAAATTACAGAATTAAGTAAAGTAGTGACAAGGACTTATGGAAGGATATTTAATAAATCGGGATGGATGAATGCTAGAGGGGGATTATTAAATAACATTATACTGTATACAGCATATGCAATTATCGGAATTAAAGCTATCCTAGGACTCATCTCTATCGGTAACGTACTTCTACTTGTAAGTGCGATTACAGCATTTAATACCGCCATCGTTCAATTTGCATCTAATATCTCTGGTGCAGTGATGCAAACAAAATATCTAGCTCTTTACAAAGAGTATTTAGAGACGGATACTAAAATGTATAAAGGAACACTACCTATCGAAAAAAGGAATGATGGGGAATACCATTTTGAGTTTAAAAATGTCTCATTTCACTATCCAAACTGCGAGGAAATCATTCTAAACAATGTTTCATGGAAGATTGATACCGGGAAAAAACTAGCGATTGTGGGACCTAACGGAGCAGGGAAAACAACATTTATTAAATTGTTATGTAGAATGTATGACCCAACAGAAGGAGAAATATTACTTAATGGAATCAATATAAAAAAATATGACTACAAAGAGTATATTGATCTTATGTCAGTAGTATTCCAAGATTTTAAGTTGTTCTCATCAACAATAAAAGAAAACATTGTTTGTGACCAAGATGGAGAGGATGAAACTGTCCTAGATTTCCTAGAACAAGCTGGGATGAGAGACCGAGTGGAAGAACTAGAAAATGGTATAAATTCATATCTATACACTAATTTTGCCGAAAAAGGTTTAGAAGTTTCAGGAGGAGAATCACAAAAAATTGCTATAGCTAGAGCGTTATACAAAAATACTCCCTTTGTTATTCTAGATGAACCAACCTCTGCACTTGATCCTATTTCAGAATATGAAATATACACAAAGTTTGATAAACTTGTTGGGAATAAAACAGGGATCTATATTTCTCATAGAATGTCCTCATGTAGATTTTGCGATAATATAATTGTGTTTGATAAAGGCGAGATAGTTCAATCAGGGAATCACGAGGAGTTGCTATCAAGTTCAGGACAACTGTATTCAAGAATGTGGTCTGCACAAGCAGAATACTACAACATATAGAAAAAGTAGTAGTATATGAAACATTCGGTAGCTAGATAATCTAGTCATGGACACTGTATTCCATGAGCTACTAAATAGTTTGAAGTGATAAAAAAAGAACCCAATTACTGAACTTCAGTTATTAGGTTCTTTTTAATGACTTTGAAAATATTCAATTATTTAGATAATACATCAATAATAGGTTTTATTTGCTCTATTACCTCATTATCAATTAAAGGATCGGAAATATCACAGTTTGTAGCTTGAACTACGAAGTCTTTTTCAACATCGAAAAGTTTTGATAAGATTTGATGTGTAACTAAGGCGCCGTTGTTCATAAACTTCTTTTCTGAACCTTGTGTTGTGATAGTAATCAATGTTTTTATCTTAGGGGTTGAAGAATCCTTTAGAGTAAATTTTTGTCCATAAAACCTTTGGAAACGGTTAATGATTGTAAGAAGTTTATCTGTAAATGCTCCAAAGTAAATTGGTGAAGAAACAATTAAAGTATCTGTTTTATACAGTAAATCAATAATGTCAATCATCCTATCTTTCTTTGAACATCCAATCTTCTTTTCACAATACTTACAATCATCACATGATGAGATATTATAATCATATGCGTTGATTACCTCATAAGTATTATCTTTTAATATATACTTCGCAATTGAAAGAGATTTTGAATCTCTATTGGGACTACCATTTAATAGTAAAACCATAGTATCACTACTCCTTAAAGTTATTATAATTTTTTCTCTTTAAGAAATCAATAGTCTGTGCTAGTTGAAAAGGTTACTTCAAATTTACTTAAATCATGCCTTTTGTAGAACTAGTTTATTTGAACGATATTTTCGTACAAATGGAGTTATCATTGCCACTGCTAGAATGAATGTTAAAACATCAGCAATAGGTTGCGCAAGAAGTACACCATCTATCCCTATTAAGTCAGGAAGGATTAACACAATAGGGATAAAGAATACTCCTTGTCTTGTAGTACTTAAAATCAAAGACTCCGTTCCTTTTCCTATAGTTGCATAAAACATAGTTATCGTGTTTGTTATTCCTAGGGATAAGATTCCGATAGAATAATATTTTAATCCTTTTGCACCTAATTGTGAAATGTAGGTGCCTTGTTTAAATATACTAAAAATAGATTCCCCAAAGAAAAAGAATGCAATAAATGTGACAATACCAACAATGTTGCAAAGCTTTATTGTGTAACGTAGAGCTTCCATTACACGGTCTTGTTTGTTTGCCCCATAATTATACCCAGCTACAGGTTGTAGTCCTTGTCCTAGTCCAAATATAATGTATATTGGGAGAATTGTGACTTTAAATAAAATCCCAACAGCAGCAAGTAAGTCATTACCTCCTACTGAAACCGCAGCAATATTTAGTAATATTATTGATACACTTACTAAAAGTTGTTTGAATAAAGTTGGTATTCCTACAACGAATATCTCCTTGTAGATTGATTTACTAGGTTTAAAGTGTGATAAGTTTATTTTAATTACGGTTTTTCCTTTTAAGTAAATAGACACTAAAATAATTGTGGTAACTAACTGTGAAAATGTTGTTGCAATTGCAGCCCCTTGTATACCCATGTCGAGTCCGAAAATTAATATCGGATCTAGTACAATATTTAAAACAGATCCAATAATCATCCCAATCATAGAGTATTTCGCACTACCCTCTGCGCGCAATTGATTATTAAAGACCATGTTTAATATACTGAAACTATATCCAATAATTATGGTATTTCCATATGCTAAAGTGAGATCTATAATATCGTCATTTGCACCAAAGACTCTAAAAATCTCTTCAGCAAATAATAAATTGATCACAGTAAAAATGATACCGATAGCTAATGCAGAAAAGAATGATGTAGAAGATACTTTGTTTGCTTCTTTAATATCATTTTTCCCTAATAATCTTGAGATATAACTTCCAGCTCCAACACCAAATGTTAAACCTATCGCAGATGCAAACAACATAAGTGGAAATATTATCTGTGTTGCACTAGTTGCATCACTACTAATCCAAGATACAAACATTGTATCAGCGATGTTATATAACGCCATAATGAGTAATCCAACGATTGCTGGAATACTCATTTTATTGATTGCAGTCTTTATATCACCATCACGAAGGATTGCGATTTTACTTTCCTTCATTATGACTTTCTCTCCTTTTATCTCTATAAGAAGCTACAAAGTAGTTTCCAGCAACAAGAATAATTACTGTCCAATATATATATAACATATACATACCATTCCAAGCTGTATTTGATCCCATTGCATTAACCCCAGTTGTTTCAGCGCTGATAATACCTATTAAATAAGAGAAAGGAATCAAAAGTAAAACATATGGTGCAATTTCCTTTGCCTTTAACCCTACTAAAATATAAATAAAACCTGTTAAGAAGTTCGTAATACCAAATGTAATCATTAGATGCATTGTGTCAGCGGTTTGCGACATTTGTGCAATATTCTCAGATGCCCACCATATGTTAAAGGTATGCATATATCCTCTAATGATATCTACCCCAGCTATTACAAATAATGTAATAACAGCAATTCTTAAAGCTTTTTCTTTCGTAAACATTGAAATCACCCTTTCGTGTTACACTTGTAACATTTACGAATGTATTGTATAATGAAATAGAACTATTATTCAAGTGAAACAGAATTATTTTATTAACTTATACATAATTGAAAGAGGTGTAACAGATGAGAGAGAAGCAAATTAATGAATCAAAAGGCTTAATTCTAAATGGTTTCTTTATACTTTTGGAAAAGAAACCATATCAAAAAATAACAATGTCTGAAATCGCTGATGCATCAATGGTTACAAGAATGACTTTGTATAGACATTTTAAAAACAAAGAAGAAATAATTGAGTTCTTCTTTTATCAAATGGCTCAAACAATAAAAAAAGAGTTTGATCAATCGGAAAATAAAAGTATGGATACCTTACTTCTAATTAGAAACAAAGTGATCTCTCAAAACGGTAATTTGAGAATAGCAATTAAGAATACTAGTGCAGAATCAATTATTAGAGATGTGATAAGTAAAAACAGAATATTGTTTTTAGAGTTTATTAAGCAGTATTCAAATAATAACATCTACAGAAAACAATTTTTGTCTGGTGGAGTAGAAGCAGTAACTGTCAATTGGATATTGAATGGAATGAAAGAAACACCTGAAAAGATAACAAAAGAGATTATGGATATTTTCTCGTTTTACAGTAGAAATGATAAGGAGGTAATAAGATGAAACAAAGAGGATTGTGGCGTATAATTAGAAAAACAAAAGTGATAGAAGAACTAACAGGATTATTTATCATGATGTTATTATTTGCATTGATTTTAACTGCCGTTGAACCTGGTATAAAGACATATGGTAATGGACTATGGTATACATTTGCTGTTGTCACTACAATTGGCTTTGGAGATATTGTTGTAGTTACTACTTTGGGAAGGATTCTAAGTGTAATACTAGGTCTTTTTGGTATATTTAACGTGGCAATAATAACTAGTGTAGTGGTAAATTATTATCAAAGTACTCATATTCATAAGGATTTAGAATAAATGATGTAAAGAATATTGAGGGCATATAATAACTAAAACACTTTTTAATTCAAAAACTTTGTATACGATTTATTTCTTGAATAGTACATTTCTCCATGATAGAATTATTAAGGAATACAAATATATATAATACATTGGAGGTAACATGTACGTAATTAATGGAAAAGGATCAATGATAAGACTTATTGCAGGTATTTTTGTTCTAGGAAGTGCATTGTTAGGTTATTTTGTTCATGAGTATTTTTTATTTTTCACAATGTTTGTAGGAACAATGTTGCTACTAAGTTCAACAACTGGGTTTTGCCCAATGGAACTTATTTTAAAAGCATTTAAAGTTAAAGAAAAGAAAGCAGAATAAAGACTGAAATATCAGTCTTTTTTTTATAGGATTATACATGAGGAAGACAGAACTCGTACATATGCTATAATAAAACTATAGAGTTGAGTTGAAAAAAGGAGGAAAAAATATGATTGCATTATATGTGTTTCTTGGATTTTTAGGTATAGTAATTATCTATTTAGTTGTTATTATATTTTTCCCAGTTTTAGGTGTTGAACCACAACCGATAAAAAGAGAAAGTACTGATGAGATAATACCTGATTGTAGGGAAAATATTGAATATGATGTAAATGGGTTAAAGGTTAAAGGATGGTTATATCTACCTGCAAAGGTTCATGACTTACCATGTATTGTAATGTGTCATGGATTTTGTGGAACAAAGGATTTTGCTCTAGAAAAGTTTGCATTGGATTTTGTCGATAATGGGTATGCAGTACTAACTTTCGATTATCGATATTTTGGTGAGAGTGAAGGAGAACCAAGACAAAACTACTGTGGTCCATGGCAAGTTGAAGATACTAAAAAAGGGATTGCCTATGTAAGAAGTAGACCGGAAATTGACAGTAATAAGATTTATATATGGGGGACATCAGGAGGAGCCCCATATCCTCTTTTAGTTGCCTCAAAAGATGCAAGTATAGCTGGTGTTATTTGTCAAGTCGGAGGGTATGATCACAAAGCAGATAACAAGTATTATATTGATAAAATAGGAATGTGCCATTTTCTAAAGATGTTTATGCACGCTCAAAGAGATAAGGGAAGATCAAGATTTAACCTATCTCCCCATTTTTATCCAGCGTATGGGAGACCGAATACAAGATCGTTTCTAAACCTACTAGGTACTTTTGATGGTATTGAGGATTTAGCAAAAAATTCTAAAACATTTAAGAATGAAGTCCCCGGAAGATTTGCGGTTAATCCCCACCCAGAAGATGTTCTGGAAGCTTCTAAAAATATTCAATGTAATGCACTAATAGTAGTAGCGAAACAAGATGGAATTATAAGTCCTACATCGCATATTAGATTAATGGATATTTTGGATGTTAAAGGACATCTTCATATGATTGATACAACACACTGGGGTGTATATAAAGATGATGGATACAAAGAGAATATTGAGATTCAATTGGAGTTTTTAAAAAGCATAAGTTAGAAATGATTTCTGAAACAACTAAAAAAAGACCTTTAGAAGGTCTTTTTATTACTATACAATCTTAATTACTGTCTTTCCAATGGTTTTACCAGTATAGAAATGTTCTAAAGCATCACTTGCTTTCGATAAAGGGAACTCCTCATCAATAAATGGTCGTAATTGATTGCTTTCAAGTAGTTCAGATATTAACTTCAGATCACTTGAGGATACTTTCGCAACATAGTTTAAGAACTTCCTATTTTCTTTCTTTCTCAAGAAAGGCCTGAATAGGAAAAATTCCATGAGTTGCCTCATTGTCCCTCCTGAAAGAAGATAGGTACCATCACTTTTCAGAGCATCTCGATATCTCGATATTTTATTATACCCATTTGCTACAACAACAACATCATATTGGATATTGTCTTTATCCCATATTTCCTTTTTGTAATCAATGATTACATCCGCTTTGGATTCTTTTGCAACATCAATATTTCTAGTACTACATACCGCAGTAACGTGTGCTCCTAATGATTTCGCTACTTGAATAAAAAATGTACCTACTCCACCAGATGCTCCGTAAATAAGAATCCTAGATTTCTCATTAACCTCAGCTAATCGTAACCCTTGAATCGCAGTTAATGCTGCCATAGGTGTAGAAGCTGCCATAGAATGTGATATGTTTTTAGGTTTCTTATAAATTTGCTTTGGAACAGCTAAAGCATATTCAGCGTATCCACCATCTTGATTCATAAATAGTTCACCGAAAACTTCATCCCCGACTTTATAGTCTTCAACACCTTCTCCGACCTCTTCAATAACTCCTGACATATCAGAACCTAGTATATTATTCTTAGGCTTGAGTAGTCCTGTAGAAAAACGTAGTGGGAATGGTTTTCCTTGTAATAAGTATAAATCCGCTTGATTGATACTAGCAGAATGAATCCTTATTAGTACATGTCCCTCTTTAACTTTTGGTTTCTCAACTTCTTTAACAGATACACTATTAGGCATACCGTATTTCTCATAAACAATTGCCTTCATATTATTAACCCCATCTGACACAGTTTACTTATAGGAAACTACGTCTTTATTTTTTTCTTAGTCCTTAGTGTTATTATATCATTGAGACTAAAATCCTCCTTCAGTTACGCTAATTTTTCCTACATTAAATAAAACTTATTAAGTACTTCCAATCACATCACAGAGTTCATATGCTGAGGTATTCTAAAAGATTGATATGTGTAGTGTTTTGATAAATGAATAGTCTATTTTCGAATAACTGCCGGTATAAGTTTGTGTATGATATAATATAAGTAGATGAGAATTATAGACTTTTACATAACTCTTTTGAGGTGGTTAGATGAAGAAAATTTTTAATGTATTCTTAGTTTTTCTAGTAGCTTTTATCGTCTCGGGTTGCAATAAGGCTCCAGAGTATATTTTGATTGGATTTACTAATGAGTTGACAGGGTCGCATCGAGAACTTGGTGTAGCTGCACTATATGGTGCATTAATCGCAGTGGAAGAGATTAACGAACAAGGTGGGATTAATGGAAAAGAGATACGATTAGAAATACGTAATGATGAGGGGAATCCAGAACTCGCTAATCAGCATAATCAAGAGTTAATTGATATGGGCGCTGTTTTGATAATTGGTGCTGGAACATCAAAAATGTTAGATAGTGTAGTTGGTTATGCAAATGAGAAGGATTTTCTTGTGATAAGTCCTACAGCAAGTACAAGATTAGTTACAGGTGTTGATGATAATCTCATTCGTTTAATACCCGATGACAGTATGGAATCGGAATATATAGCATCATATTATAGTGATTTAGAGAACGAAGAGGGTTTGATTATTGTATTTGACAACTCTAACGCTGCATATGCGCTTACGTTAGCAGATGATATTAGGAGTAATTACATAGATTTAGGAAATACTCTTCCAGATGAAAACTTTCTTTCTTTTGAGTCTGTGACAGAACAGTCTATTTCGGTGTTAATAGATAAAATAAATTTGAGCGAGAATCACAATCTTGTCATTATTGCATCAGAGTACGATGCATCTGTTATTATTCAAAATATTGAAAATAGAGAGGATTATGATATCTTCTTAGCGATGTGGAGTGCATCTGAATATTTAATAGACGTATCAGGTGAAAACATATATGGGTGTAAAACACATAGATATTTAAATGAATCAACTTCTGAAAAGTACTTATCTTTTCAAGACAAGTATGAAGAGATATACGATTCACATCCAGAGTATTCATCTGTTTTTGGATATGAACTGGTGTATGTGGTTTATGAGGCATTATTATCAGTAGATGTTTATACAAGTGAGGTTATTAAAGAAGCTATACTACAAAAAGAGGAGTATGAAGGTTTAATTTCTAGTTTTTCCTTCACTGAAACTGGAGATGTTATTAGACCGATCTACCCTTATATCATTACTGAAAATGGATATGAGGTGATGACTAATGTTAACGAAGATTAAATGGTTTCAGAATCGATCATTCCTCTATAACTTTTTGTATATGGTGTTTCTTGCCACTTTCCTTGTAGGAGTTGTTATATATCTATTTCAGGAAGTGTATGTCAAGACTGAAATACAAGAACGGAATTACGCAGAAAATAATATGGTAGCTGTAAATGCTAGAATCTTTTTAGATGAGAAGATAAATCACTATAATGATTCCATAGAAATTCTAGCTAGTAATATAGTGGAAGATAAAACACACGCTAGCAACTTAATAGAAACATTTGTTAATGAGAATATGAGTGTGTATAGAGTTGAAGTATTGGATATTTCTAAAGCAGTAACGAATGTATATCCGACAAGTGAGTTAATTATTGGAATGGATCGTTCTTTGGAGAGTTATTTTGATGACCTAGAAGGTGACTCTGTATATTGGACGAAGCCATATCTACCTCATTTATCCAATAAATTGTCTTCTACAGTAATCTATATGAAGGATGATGTTTATGTTGTGTGTTATGTGCAACTTGATTTTTTTAGTGAAATGCACGAAGAGATAACACCATCATTGTATTATAAAGATTTGATTATCACTGATGAAGTAGGTGTATATCTATTACATGAGGATTCCTCTCTTGTAACGAGTAGACTTTTATTACCGAAATTCAATGTGATTAGTCAACAACCTGAGGACACATTTGTTGTAGATATATCTAATGTCAAATCAATTATGTCCGTTCAAAGTAGCACATTGACAGGTTGGTATGTGTTCGTGGTTGAAGATTATAGTCAAGCCTTTAAGACACTTGATATCATGAACAGTATGTTTTATATATTGCTCTCAGTAGTTATGATTTCTATTGTTTTAGTCCAAACAAGTATTTATTTCATGTTCTCGAAAAATATTAGAATATTATTGAATCACGTTGATACAATTCAAAAGAACGAGGAGTATAGTGATATGGAACTAGATTCTTATAGTGAGTTCAATGTATTGAGAAAATCTGTTAATGAGATGTATTCTACTATCACGGAGTCTAATAGAAAATTACAACAGATGGCTTATGAGGACACCTTAACAAATCTATACTCATTGAACTACTTGCAAAAAATGTTTGATGAAAGTGGTTCAGGCGAGTTTTTAGCGATTTTTCTTAATGTAGAGCAATTCTCTTTAATCAATAAATCATTTGGTTTTACTGTTGGAAACAAACTCTTAAAAGAAGTGTCTAATCGACTGATGCAATTTACCGATGAATCATCATTTGCAATTAAAATTGAAGCAGTACAGTTTTGTCTGTTTATGATTGATGCAAGTTTATTACAGGATAAAGATGACTTCATAAATATGATTTTATCAGAACTGAAGAAGGATTACGTTATGGGAGAAACTACTTTAAACCTAGATTTCTCATGCGCTATAGTATCAAATAGATTTGAAGATTGTGGATTTGACACATTTATGTCTATCTGTAGAGTAACAATCGGAAAGGCTAGAAATGATTCAAACAGTGAATATACGTACTACAAAGAAGAGTACTTAATTGAATTTGAGCGACAACTGAGGATAGAAAATGCTATCGCAGAAGCTTTTGAACATAACGAGTTTACTCCATATTTTCAAGCTATTATGGATGTATCTACTAATGAAGTATTTGGATTTGAAGCACTCTCAAGATTAGAGAGTAAGAAGTATGGATTAATCTTACCAAATCAGTTTATACCATTACTAGTAGCTGCAAAAAGAATGTTTAGTTTAGAGAAAATCATTATGAGGAAGGCCCTCGCTCAAATAAATGAGACTAGCAAACGTTTTGGAAAGGATTTTCGCCTAGGTGTAAATATAAGTATGGATAGCTTGCTAAGTAAAGAGTTGGTCCCATATGTAAAATCACTTCTAGATGAGAACAATATGAAACCTGAACGTCTCTTTATTGAACTAATTGAAGAAAATTACATCACAGATGATGCTGTAATTAAAAGCAACTTAGAGGGTTTGATTCAAATGGGTGTAAACGTAGGTATTGATGATTTTGGTGATGGGTACAGTAGTTTATCATATTTATCAAGACTAGATGTATCTTATATCAAGATTAGTCATTTCTTTGTAAAAGATATACTTGTAGATAAAACAAAAACAAGATTAATTAAAATGATAATTGCACTAGCAAAAGAACTCAATCTTAATGTTGTGATGGAAGGTATTGAGAGTAAAGATGTCTTTGATTATGTAAAACAGTGGGATATACAGTTCGCACAGGGATTCTATTTCCAAAGACCAATTTCCCATCAACAATTAAATCTATTGTTAGAGAAAAACAAAAAATAAACACAAATTCGAAACAGTTATCTACATGATGTGGATAACTGTTTTTTAATGTAAAACAGTTTGAATCAAGGAGGGAATGAACTGAGTAAAAGACCATATCATTGCTTTAAGTAAAAATCAATAAAGGGCAAAAACAGACTTCCTTTACCAGATTTTCTTTATGCTTGAATCATGAGAACAATAATGAGTAAGTTTATAAATATTGAATCAAACACTCATGTAATATATAATACAGAAGACTTTATAAGTTGTTAAGACAACACTATACTTAGCTATTTTACTTATTCTAACGAGTCTAATTGCGCATATGAACTAAGAGAGGAGACAAAAGAATGTATACGATAATATATTTTAGTCCAACCGGTAATTCAAAGGTTCTAGCAGAACATCTTGCAAGCTCACTAATTGATGAAGATGTACAGATTTTACCACTTGAAACGACTAATCCTAGAACTCTAAAAAACAACGAGCATTTGATATTGATGTACCCAATTCATGGATTTAACCCTCCAAGAACAGTAAAGAGATTCGTGAAAGACATTCCAAAAGGTCTTTATAACAACATCAGTTTAATCGCTGTTGGTTGTAATACAATGTGGTTAAATGATGCAGTATCACTAGATTTGAGAAAAATCTTCATAAGAAAGGGATATCAAGTAATAGTAGAAGAAGTATTAGCTATGCCACTAACATTCATTATGAGTTTTCCAGAAAAAACAATAGAGGAACTTTTAGATAAATCAAGAACTGTAATAACTACAATTGCAAAAAAAATAAAGGATGGTGGAAGCACCTTGAAGAAAGTTCCATTTAAGTCTAAAGTTGTTTCTTTTATAGGAAAAGCAGAATCACCAGCCGCTCGCTTTTTCGGATTAGAACTTCATGCAAAAAAGAACTGTACATCATGCGGAACTTGTTGGAGTAGTTGTCCGGAAAACAACATAAAAAAAGGGAAGAACGATAAACCAAAATTCGGATTTAAATGTTCAATGTGTATGCGATGTATTTACAACTGTCCTACCAACTCAATTACACCATATATTTCAAAATTCATTCCGATAAAGGGTGGATACAATATAACTGATCATACAGAAAAGAGGAACTAGATATGAACATACTACAAATAGGTATAAGTGTTTTTGTCTTTATTGAATTCTTAAATATAGTAATGCTTTACTTCATACCGGAATCGAAAAAAGGAAATGGAGTAGGTGTGTTTGATGATTACCATACTCTAAAAGAAGACAATGACGTAAACGATTTTGTCGGATACTTGATTAACTGGGTAGCTGGAGCTAAACTAATCTTCATTATGATTGGTGTTGTGGTGGTTGTCTTTGGGAACTACAATACACAATTATTTACCGTTGTTGCTTTGATAATTTCAATACTCTCATTTTATTGGAGACTTTACCCTATAATTAGAAAACTTGATAATGCTGGAAAAATAAGTCCAAAAGGATACTACAAAACCCTAAATATCATGATTTTATCATTTGTTATAGGTTTCAGTTTTGTACTACTATTATCTTTAATATAGACATGTGAATGTTTATGAAAAAGGAAAAAAAGAAATAAAAAAGGAATCCTCTGAAGTGATTCCTTTTTTTAGTTCCATTTTTCTGCCCATTCACCAATTCGTTTGTATGTCTCATTTAAGTCTTGTCCCTTTTTAGTTAACTCATATTCAATACGAACAGGAGTTTCAGGATAGACGTTCTTTCTTATAATGTTTTCATCTACCAAAAGTTTTAAACGATCTGTTAACAACCTTGGTGAAATACTTGGTATAAAGTTCTCCATATCTGAGAACTTCTTTGGCCCGTTTAATAGAGATAATACAATCAAACCAGTCCATTTCTTACTAAGTAGTGTTAATGCACTCTCCATCTTTGGACACAATGTATCATTCATAATATCAACTCCTTAAGACAAGTATAACACAATTAATGAATTATAGTAAGTAACTTACAAAAAATAAGTGCGTTTAATTTGTAAATAAAGGTGCTTCATAGTAAACTACTTACATAAAATAAGTCACTAATAATTAATAAGGAGGATATATGAGTAAAATAATTGAAAGGTATACAGCCCAAAATACAAGTGATGGAGATGGAGTACAGTTAAAAAGAGTATTTGGATACTATCAAAAAGAAGTATTTGATCCATTTTTGTTACTTGATCACATTGATACAAGTTATCCTCAAGCGGGATTCCCTTGGCATCCACATAGAGGAATAGAGACGATTACTTATCTTGTAAAAGGTAAAGCAAAACATGAGGACTCATTAGGAAACAGAGGAGTATTAACCGATGGTGATATCCAATGGATGCAGTCTGGTAGTGGAATTCTACATCAGGAGTTTCCAGATAAAAAATCAGAAAAATTCAAATTGCTACAGTTTTGGTTAAACATGCCAGCTCAAGAAAAAATGAATCCACCAAAGTATAATTACACAAATGTATTAAATGAAAATCTCGTTAAAGAAAACAACTCAAGCGTCTCAGTAATTGCAGGAAAATACAAGGGAGTTGAAGGACCGGTTCAAAAACAGGAGAGAAAAATTCGAATGCTGTATGTTGATCTGAAAAAAGGCGATACATTCAAAGTAAATAGAGTTGAAGGTACAAATGCATTTTTATATGTGTTAAAAGGGAATGGATTAATTGAAAGTGACGATATTGAATCCTTTAATGTCTATAAACTTTCAAAAGGAGAGATTATAGTATCTTCAAAAGAGGACATGACTGTTATGTTCGCAGAAGGGACACCGCTTAATGAAAATATTGAATGGTATGGTCCAATAGTAATGAATACAAAAGACCAAATAAAACAGGCAAAACTAGAGTTGCAAAATGGCACATTTATTAAACATAGAAAGGAAGAACAGAAATGAGTCTAAAGATAGGAATCGTACTAGGAAGTACAAGAAAAGGTAGAGTTAATAAAGATGTAGGAGAATGGGTTTTAAGCAAAGTCCAGCAATCAGAAGAAGTTCAGTATGAAATAGTGGATATAAAAGATTATGATTTACCATTTATAGGAACAACAGAGGATCAGTCAAACGTCGCAAAATGGAATAGTAAGTTAAATGAGTTAGATGGATTTATTTTCATTGTTGCTGAATATAATCACAGTATTACAGGAGCTCTTAAAAACGCTCTTGATTCAGCTAAAGATACATGGGCAAATAAATCAGCAGGAATAGTGAGTTACGGAAGTGCAGGTGGAGCAAGAGCCGCAGAACATCTTAGAGGAATTCTATCTGAACTGCAAGTTGCTAGTGTACGTACTCATATATTACTTTCTCTTTTTGATGACTTCGAGAACTGGAGTGACTTCACCCCTAGATCAATTCATGACAATAATATGGACGCGTTATTTAATAGTGTGAATGCTTGGGCAAAAGCGTTTAAGACATTAAGGGACTAACTATATTCAGGAAGTGTTTTTACAACATTTCCTTTTTATTTTGTCTTTATTTATAAAGAATCTTCATAAAAAAGATTAATCTCTTATAGAATTGACAAAGCGTTTTCATTGTTCTATAATAAGAACGACGAAATCGCTTTCGTTAATTTGCCTTAATTAAGGATAAAGGGGAAAAATATAAATGTATAACCTTTAAAACAAGGTCTATCTCATTGGTTATTCTATCGAAGAAAGAGATACATTAGAAGGCAAAAAGATAACATAGTTATTTTTTTTATCAATTTACGAAAACGTTTTACAAAGGAGTTTTAAAATGAAGAAAATATTAAGTGTAGTACTTATTTTTGTGCTTACAATCACAATGAGCGCTTGTAAAGATGATAGTAATAGTAATCCAAAGAATCCAACTGACAATATTTGTGAAACAAATCCAGAACATGAAGATTGCGAAGGAAATAACCAAACTCCTACAGTTGATGATTATTACTACTGTAAGGATTTAGATGACGACTGTTTCAATCTTGTTGAGGGGTTTATTAATACAATGACTTTACGAGAAAAAGCAGGACAGATGGTTCAAGGAGAAAGAGGGAATGTTTCATCTAGCGACCTTGCTGAATATAACTTGGGCTCACTACTGAGTGGTGGTGGAAGTCACCCAAATGGATATAAGAGTAGTGTGGATGATTGGTTCAATATGTATAAGAGTTACCAACAGTCTGCACTGGGTTCTAGCACAGGTATTCCAATTATTTATGGGATAGATGCAGTACATGGGAATAACAATTTATATGGAGCTACTATTTTTCCGCATAACATAGGACTTGGAGCTACAAATGATAAAGATTTAATGTATGAAATAGGGAAAGTAACCGCTGAAGAGATGCTAGTAACAGGTATTAACTGGAACTTTGCACCTGCGATGAGTGTTGTTCAAGATATCAGATGGGGAAGAAGTTATGAAGGATTTAGTGAAAATCCTGATGATCATGGTGTACTCGCAGCAAGTATCATTCAGGGAATGCAGGATAATGGTGTCAGCGCCACTGCGAAGCACTTCTTAGGTGATGGAGGTACCGATAATGGTATCGACAGAGGAAACACTATTGGAAATGAAACTGAAATAAGAGAACGCTATTTAGCACCATATATCGATAGTATTGAAGCTGGTGTAGATGCAGTGATGATTTCATATAGCTCAATTAATGGAGTGAAGATGCATGGTAGTAAATACTGGATTACTGATGTACTTAAAGAAGAACTAGGGTTTGAAGGTTTTATCATTAGTGATTGGCAAGCAATCCATGAACTTCCTGGTAGCTTCAACCAACAAATCGTCCAAAGCATAAACGCAGGTGTAGATATGTTGATGGAACCTACTAGATGGAAAAACGCTGTAGAAGGTATTGAGTATGGAGTGACAAATAATGATATTTCACTGGAGAGAATAGATGACGCAGTTAGAAGAATTTTAAGTGTGAAGTACTATAGAGGATTGTTTGACAATCCATACTACAAAATAGATGAAAGTAACCTTGGTAATGAAGCTCATTTAGCTTTAGCAAGAGAAGCCGTTCGAAAATCATTAGTGCTACTTCAAAATGATAATGATTCACTACCATTAGAAAAAACTGAGAAAATATATATAACTGGTCCAGGAGCTAATAGTGTTGCACTACAAAGTGGTGGATGGAGTACATATTGGCAAGGAGCATACTCTGATTTCTTCTCATGGAATTACGACTTCTTAGATAATAATGAATTAGGTAGTGGGATAGGAATTAGTGATGCAGTTACAGAGGTATTATCAAATACTTCAGGAACACTTGTTAGTAGTCCTGAACAAGCAGATACTATCATCATAGTACTTGCCGAAAATGCATATGCTGAAGGATTTGGTGATAATAATCAAATGACCTTAACAACAGGTAATGCCCATTCTGGAAATCAATTAGCATTACAATTAGCACAACAGTACAATTCAACAAAAAATGTGGTTGGTATTCTGCTTTCAGGTAGACCTTTATTACTTGAGAATCATTTGGATAATTTTGATAGTTTCATTGCTGCTTGGTTACCAGGTAGCGAAGGAGGACATGGTATTTCAGATGTGATATTTGGTGATTTCAACTTCACTGGTAACTTGACTTTTACTTGGCCAGTAGACTATTCACAAATCGGATATAACTATAATGATAAAAATTATGATCCAAGTACAGTATTATTCCCGTATGGGTATGGATTAACATATTAACAATAATAAGGAGAGAACTATGAAAAAAATAACATTATTTATAGTAACATTAATTACAGTATTTACATTAGCTTCATGTACAAACGATGAACCATGTGGAGAAGGTACACATCTAGAAGGTGAAATTTGTGTCTTAGATGATGATAGTAATCAACTAACTGGAAGTGAATTTTGTTCAGATGATACAGGATTACATACAGTAAAAGGAGCAAGTCCTTATACAATAAGTGAATGGTTAAACTGGACATTTATCGGAGGACATTTAGTGAATGACCCTGATAATGCATGGATTATTGATTACGGTGCAGCTATGTTTGATGTAAAAACTGTAGCACCGAAACCTTGGGAAGGTTCCTTTACACAATCAGGAATGTTCTTAACAAAAGGTTGTGAATATACTTTTAGTTTTAAATTAAGAACAGAATCACCAAATGTGAAACCAGATGTAATTGTATTTGGTGAAAACACTAGTGGATTTAGTTTCTTCCAAGAAACAGTAGATTTAGAGTTAGAGAGTACTGTTTACGAATTTACAGTAGTTCCAACAACGAGTGATTATGTATCAACAGGTGTTTATTTTGCTAACAGTATTGGTATCGTAATCATCGAAGAAATTCAAATAACAAGAGATGAAGTCTCGGGAAGTTAGTGAAGTGAGTGTAATGAAAAAAATAACAAGTGTAATATTTGTGTTCCTAATTGTGTTTACACTAGCAAGTTGTAACACATCGTCAAACATAAAATGTGGGGCAGGAACAGTATATAAAGATGGAACCTGTCAAGCACCAGAACAAGATGATCAGACTCCATCAGATAATCAAGACCCAACAGATAATGAAACACCTACAGATAATCAAAACCCAACAGATAATGAAACACCAGTAGATAACACTCCAGTTAATGCATTAGAATTAATTGCTTCTACTGATTTCACAAGTGATGATATTAGCGCATGGGTAACTGAAGGAAATGTAGAGTTGTCACATGACAGTAACGGTTTTTTAATTGTGAATGTTTCTTCATTTACAGGTGAGTTCTATCAAGAAAATATTCAGTTACCAGATATGGCTACAGAAAAGGATCACACTTACACAATATCAATTATTGCAAAAACGGATATTAATATAGGTAGAGATGTACAGTTTTTCTTAGAAGACACGAATAATAATTTTGCAAAATACTTCTTAGAAACAGAATCACTAACTACTGATTTCAAAACATTTACTTATACTTATGTTTCTACATCGGATAACAGTGATTCAAAGCTAGGAATATTCCTAGGAAGTATGGAGAATGCTGAACTTGGGAATGTCATTATCAACTCAATTACCGTCACAAAACAGGATGGTTTAGTAGGGACATACTTAGAGGAACTAGAGAACCCTGGTTTTGATAGCAATGATATATCAAACTGGAACAAAGAAGGAAATGTAGAGTTATCACATGATACGAATGGGTATCTTGTTGTTAATGTAACTGATTTATCTGTTAACTTCTGGGAAGACAATGTAACTTACGGAGATTTAATTACAGAAGCATGGACAAATTACACTGTAACATTACGCATTAAAAGTTCAGTTGAAAGAAGTATTGTAGTTTTTGCTGAAGATACCAACAATGGATTTGCAAAATACATTGAAGTAACTCAATCAATTACTACAGATTGGACAGAAATCTCAATATCTTTTAAACCAACAGAGTCAAATAGTGATACAAAACTAGGATTATTCCTAGGACAAATGGAGAACGCATCTATTGGTACCATTTATATTGACTCAATTACAATAATAGCGGATTCAACATTTGAGTAGGTTATATGAAATTTAATTTAAAAAAGATACTTCATTGTAAGTATCTTTTTTTGCATAGATGATGATTTAAATCATCAATAAATAATATACGTATCTTTTATAAACATATAAGAACTACTATCGACATATGAAAACACTGCTTATTCACAATAAATATGAATAAAGGTGGTATAATTAAGATAAGTTGCTATAAAGGAGGAATAGTATGTTAGAACTTAAAAATGTAGTAAAGGATTACAAAGTCGGGGACGGGATGTTTAGAGCAATTGATGATATTAATTTAGAGTTACACAAAGGAGAATTCGTAGCAATACTAGGTCCTTCTGGATGTGGAAAAACTACAACTTTAAATATTATTGGTGGATTAGATAGATATACTTCTGGTGATTTAATCATAAATGGGACATCAACGAAAGATTTTAGTGAAAAGGATTGGGATGCGTATCGTAATCATTCAATTGGATTTGTCTTTCAAAGTTATAATTTAATTAATCACTTAAGTGTTTTAGACAATGTTGAACTAGGTATGACTTTATCTGGTGTTTCCCAAGGAGAACGTAGAAGAAGAGCATTGGAAGTTTTAGAACGAGTAGGGTTGAAGACACAAGTTCATAAACGCCCAACAAAATTATCAGGTGGTGAGAAGCAAAGAGTGGCTATCGCAAGAGCTTTAGTGAATGATCCTGATATCATATTAGCAGATGAACCAACTGGAGCATTGGATAGTAAAACAGCTCATGAAATTTTAAACCTCATTCAGGAGATTAGTGAGGAGAAGTTAGTAATAATGGTAACTCATGCTAGGAAATATGCTGAAGAGTATGCTTCGAGAATCGTTGAACTTCTTGATGGAAAAATCGTAGAAGACTCAAAAAATACAAAAAATGTTCAAGAGGATAAAGGTGGATATAAACCTAAAAGAATTTCAATGAGTTTCTATACTGCAATTAAACTCTCATTTAATAACCTTCGTACAAAGAAGTTTAGAACTATAATTACAGCACTTGCATCAAGTGTTGGAATTATAGGTGTTGGTCTAGTACTATCTATTAGTAATGGGTTTAATCAACAAATTAGAGAGATTGAAAGTGATCAACTTGTAGGGTTGCCAATTATTATAGGACGAGAACAAATGCAAATTGGATTTGATAGGGCAGGAGCTTCAGTCCCTAAACCAGATGACTATCAAGAAGGCGAAGTATATGTATATAATCCTTCAGATGATATTCATCAAAATATACTAACATCTGAGTTTATATCTCTACTAAATGACATGGATGAAGAGATTTACACAAATCTTCATTTTGAGTATGGATACACTCCAACTTTGCTAATCGATAAAGAGGATTCAGTTGAAATCGTAAGCCCCAATGATATATCTTTTTCAAGCTTCATTGTTCCTAATAGTGAGTTAGATGAGTATTACGTAGTGAAATCAGGTAAACTGCCAAGTAATGAACTTGAAGTAGTTTTACTTGTTGATGAGTTTAACGTCGTAAATATTGATATTATGGAAGCACTTGGATACGAAGGAGACGTGAGTGTTCCTTTTGATGATATCGTAGGAAGAGAAATTTATGTTGCGCTTAACGATGATTTATTCAATCAAATAGGGGGAGTCTTTCTTCAAAATTTTGCAAATCTCAACGCCATTAAAGATGATGCAATCAGTTTAGAGATTGTTGGAATTGTTGAAGCCACTGATGATACATTAGATTTTTCAGGAAATGGAATTAAGTATTTCGCGAGTTTGAAAGATACTTTGCTTATTGAAAATGTTGATTCAGAAATATGTACTGCTCAAAATACCTCTGACAAATCAGTTTTTGATCTCACTAACTTGTCAACTACAGAAAAAGAAGGGATCCTATCCTATTTAGGATGTAACAATGAAAATCCATATATTATTCAAATCTATACAAATACAGTTGAAAACAAAGAAGCAATTAAGACTGTCATTCAAGAGTATAACAACGGAAAAGATATTGATGACAAAATCTTCGAAACGGATTTAGCAGAAGCAATCGGTGATACATTAGGGACTTTGATTACCTCTATTAGTGTTGTGTTAACAGCATTTGCATCTATTTCACTTGTGGTTTCAAGTGTAATGATAGGAGTAATTATCTACATATCTGTATTAGAAAGAACAAAAGAGATAGGTATTATAAGATCTCTAGGTGGTCGTAAAAAAGATATTAGTCGTGTCTTTAACGCAGAAAGCATTTTGATTGGTGCATTCGCCGGAGTTTTAGGAGTATCGATTACATTTCTATTGACTTTCCCAATAAATGCTCTTGCTGTGACTTTTGATGAAAGTCTGGCAAATGTAGCTAGAGTAAACATTCTCCATTTGGTAATATTAATTATTATATCTACAATACTTACGTTTATTGGTGGATTCATTCCAAGTCGAATTGCCGCAAATAAAAACCCAGTAGAAGCTTTAAGAGTAGAGTAGAAAAGGATGACAAGCGTCATCCTTTTTTTTGAATCTAATCGATAAAAAAAGTAATTTAATTCGATAATCATCGAAATAACTTGACATAAAATAAACTGAGTGATATATTTTGATTAGACAGATATCGAAATGAAATAACTGTATAGATTTCGATTACATAATTATAAGGAGAAAAGACAATGAATAACATAAATTTGTTTACAGAGGAGTTAGAAAAGAAACTGATGAAACACAAAAATAAGAGGGATTATCTTGAGTCAGAAACAATGATGGACGAGATGAAGTTTGAATTAGTTAGAATTAATATAGTTGAGATATTTACAAAAATGTTCAGTATCAGTCTTAAAAAATCAAATGGCGAAAAAGAAAATCTAATTAAAACTTATAAAGGTTTTTTAAGAAATATCCCGAGAAACTGGGAAAATAATCTTAAGTATGCTCAATCAGTTGATGATTTTGAGAGTGTGTTAATTGAGGAAATTAAACTTGAAACAAGAAATCAAATTGCTGCTATCTTTGACAGATTGATTCCAGAAAATGAAAACAAGTAACTCAATAGGTATTTTCAAATGTCTTGGCGACAAGACAAGATTGAATATCATTAATCTTTTATTTGAGGAACCAATGTATGTGGAACTACTTTCAGAAACATTGAACTTGGCAGCTTCAACAGTTTCATTCCATCTAAAAAAACTAGAGAGTGTAGGATTAGTGTATGTTCAAAAAGAACAGTATTACTCAATATATAAGTTAAATCATGAACTCATTAAGGAATCAATTAAGAATCTAGTCCTCGATTGTTATGATGATGAGGATGACTTGAAGGGTAGAATGTTAGAGTTTGAAAATAAAGTAATAAAATCGTTTTTCAGACAAGGAGTGCTAATCAAAATACCTGTTCAAAGAAAGAAAAGGTATGTAGTTTTAAAGAAAGTAACTGAGAAACTTGATAAAGATAAAAACTATACTGAAAAGGAGCTAAACAAGGTAATTAATGAATACTTTAGTGATCATTGCACTCTAAGAAGATGGTTGATTGAGGATGGACTATTTACAAGAAAAGACCAAATATATAAGAAACTATAAATATCAAAAATGATATTTCAACTAAAAGTTGATTTAAATTCCTATTGTTTTAGGATATAATAACCTTAAAATACGAAATAATAGGAGAACCTTTTTTATGAAAATATTCTTAGACAAGAAATTGGCAACTGAAAAAGAGTACAGTTATTTACGAGCAAAATATCCTGAAGTTGAGTTTATCAGCAATCCAGAAGAAGCCAAAGATGCAGAGGTATTAATTCCCTTTAGTCCAAATTTAGTAGTTGATATCAACGTTGAGGATTATTCAAACCTAAAATGGATTCAATATTTTTCCGCTGGATATGATAATGTTGATTTAGAGCACATCAAAGAACATGGAGTTATGTTTTCTAACGCCAAAGATGTATATTCAAAAGCAATCGCAGAAGATGTTATAACTAAAATATTATTTTTTAATCGTTCAGTAAAACATTATGTCGAATCAATGAGAAATAAGGTTTGGAATGCTGCTGATTATCACTATGAGTTAACAAACTCAACTGTGTTAATTATGGGAGTAGGATCAATTGGGAAAGAACTCGCAAAACGCTTAAAAGCGTTTGATATGAATGTAATTGGATATAGAAAATCTCAAAAAGATGAGAAAAATTTTGATACAATTATTACATCTCAAGAAGACTTGAACAATGCTATTAGCGTTTCAGATTATGTTGTTTTGGCTTTACCTTTAAGCAAAGAAACGATGTATTTTTACGATAAAGATAAACTATCTCTTATGAAAAGTGATTCGATTCTAATCAATGTTTCTAGAGGAAAAGTTGTTAACCAAGAAGATTTATATGAGGTCTTAAAAAACAAAAAAATTAGAGGTGCAGGACTAGATGTTTTCTATCCAGAACCTTTACCTGAAAAAAGTGAGATATGGGATCTTGACAATGTGTTCATAACCCCTCATAACGCATCATCAAGTCAATTTATGATGAAAAACCTTTTTGAAATGATTGAGTTGAATCTTGATTTATACATAAAAGGAAAGAAAGTAGAAAATAGAATTATATAGATGTAATACATAGAAAAATTGGGTGTATTAACTAGTGAAAAATAGTAAAGAGGAGAACCTTAGGTTCTCCTCTTTTTTTAGTATAGTGAAATATATAACAAATAAGAAGTTATTTCTTGTTTGTTGTGGATAACTTCCCTCCGATTTGAATAGGAATAAACATAGCATACATTAATAAAGCAGCTAAAGAACAAAATATTCCTAGATAAAGAATCGGATGAATTTCTATTAAGGAGTTTGCAAACTCTACAGGTGGTGAGAATAGAAACAGTTCATCTGAACCTCCATACTTGTAGGTTGCGTATCCAGATACTAATGCATACCCAGCTAGAAGTATCATTGAGTTGAGTAAATCTCTTTTTGTCAGTTTGTAACCTAATACTCTGACACCATAAACCGCAAACCATCCAATCGTTGCGTGTGCACCAAAGAATGTCCAACCAGACCATCTATCAAGGCCCCATTGAGTATCAAAAAAGATAAAGGTTAAGAACGTTCCGAAAGTATAGAAGTAAAAGATTTTAAATGCTTTCTCCTTCTTAAATGTGACAGCGAAAGCAAGTCCATATAGAGCAATTGCACATAGAGGCATTCTAAAAACTGAACTTACCAACATTCTACTTTCAAATATTTTCCATTCAAAAATAATTGCAGTAAATAAAAGGCTGAATCTTATCCATTTTTCTTTGCGACTATTTTTGATTCTAGGTGAGAAGTACGATAATAATAATAGTGATAGAATAAATCCTAACATAATTAGAATATGAGTTAAACCAAACCATTCTATCGTCTCTCCAACTTGATTACTAAAAAAACTTGTCATATTATAAACACTCTTTTCGTAAATGATTTTTTAAGAATCGTTTTTGTAACATATTTCTTTTTATATTATATCATAGTAGTAAATGAATGTTTAAATAAAATATATGTGAATGATTTGAATCACCTTTTTACATCATCATGTCTTTTAATACGATTTCCTCAATAACATTGAGACCAAGTTCCTTTGCTGTGTTGACTGCCTTTTTCATAGTGTCATCATATACTTGTGATGGATGATGACAATCAGAGTTTACAACAACAGGTAGTTGATATTGTTTTACTATCTCAAAAAACTCAAAACGAGGATACTGAAATATTTCTCCGTGAACTGTTTTTATTTTTTCACGTCTAAAGCCATTGGCGTTAAACTCAATGTAAGTATTCGTTTCCCTCGCAACTTTACAGATTTCATGAGCGACATACTCACTGTGTTTGTCCCAAACCTGGTAATTTATCAAGTATAAATCAGGATGAGCTAATATCGTGATAGGAAGCTCAATCAGAGCTTTTCTAACTGTGTCTAGGTATTTAAAAAGATGTTCTTTCCTACTGAAATCATAGGTTGAGAATAAATCATCTTTGTTATCTGTCATACTAACGAAATGTTGTCCTAAGACAAAATAGTCTAATTTCCTTCTAAGATCATTGTAATAATCAGTATTGTTATCTAAGTATTCAATTTCTAAACCACTAAAGACTGTGATTTTCTCTTTGTATTTCTGTTTTGCGAGAGAGATATCATTTAAATAAGTATCAAGGTCATTAGGTCTCATTCTAAATCCTAAATCACCTTCTCTAGTAGATGGTGAGTGATCACTAAATCCTAGGATTACTACATCCTCATTCACTGCATTTCTTATATATTCTTCCGCTGTCCCAAATGCATGCCCGCAAATGCCATGGTGTGTGTGGTAATTCGTTTTCATAAGCAACCTCAAATCTACTGTATTTTTATTCCACGTATTATACTTTGAGTTCTTGTGTTTTGCAAGAGAAAACTGGTTTCATTATCTTCACTAGTTTTTAATTAGAATTTGCGTGCAACTATGCGATTTTTGTATTTAGAAACGGATATAATTAATAATGTGATATAATATGTTATAGAATATTTATAGGTAAGGTGATGTTGATGAACTTTTTAAGAAGTAAACCCATTAGAAGAACAATAATCACGGTACTTCTAGTAATATTCTTTTTTGAGTTGATTATCTTTGTATCAGAGGGTTTTAGAGTACAAGCAAAAGAGAAAGAACTACTCCGTCAATCATATGCAATTGAGACAGAAGTAGAGAAAGTATTCTCGAGTGTTTATATCGTTTCTGAAGCCTATATATCATTTATTAAAGATGACACAAATATATCCTTGGATGAAAATGAAGCCTTTTTATATCATTTGATGCAGCAAAAGGATATTTTTGTACGTAATATTGCATATGTAGAAGATACAACTATTAAATATAATTATCCATATGATGAAAACAGTGACTCTATAGGGGTTGATTTGAGTTTAGTTGACGGGCAAAAAGATGATGTATTACTTGTCAAAAATCAAAGTGAGTCGATTTTAATCGGTCCTGTTGAACTTGTTCAAGGAGGACAAGCTTTTATTTTAAGGAAACCAATTATCATTGATACTGATTATCATGGGCAGATAGCAACAGTAATAGATGCTAATGAGTTATATACTTTGCTGCAGGCTAAAGTTGACACATACGATATTTCTATTATTATAAGAGATCAAAATGGGAACCATATTGTTTCAAGAGGAGAAGTATTCAATCAAGAAAGTGTAACAACAGAATTTGAGGATGACTATTTACATTGGTCTATTCAAGTGTTTACTCAGACGAATGGTGTGAGTGAGGCCATAATGAGACATATTATTCGATTAATAGGTTTAATAGCTGCGCTTATAGTATCAGGATTTGTGTATCGTAATGGGAAACTTCATGAAGCTGTCTACTTTAAAGCAACGCATGATTCACTTACAAATGATTTCAATCGTACAAAGTTTGTAGAGGATTTTAATGATGGTAAGTATGTTGGGAACTTGATAGCCTTCACAGACATAAATAAGTTCAAAATCCTAAATGATACACTAGGTCACCACTTCGGTGATTGGGGTCTTGTTAACGTTTCAAAAAAATTCAATAGAAGTGGGATGTTTACCACATATAGAAATAGTGGTGACGAATTTATCATCGTGACAAAGGAACCAATGAAAGAAGAGGAGTTCTTAAAATATGTTGATGATTTTAATACATCTATATATAATGAACAACTTAATCAGAATATATCTATAACCTTATCAATAGGAGTAATCGAGGAACTGGCTGAAGATTTAGAGTTAGAGACAATGTTAATGTATTTAGATTATGCAATGTATGATGCTAAAAAAGCCGGTAAAACATATACTTTGGTAGATGAGGACTTAATGATAAAATATACAGACCAAAAAATTGTTGAAGATACAATTATCAATGACATTAACAACAATAAACTCCGTACTTATTTTCAACCTATCATAAACGTAAGAACAAGAAAAATTGAAGGTATAGAAGCATTATCAAGATGGGTAAGAAATGGGAAAATAGTCCCAGCAGCAATGTTCATCAATACTGTGAAGAAAATAAAATACGTGGAAAAGTTAGATCAAAACTTATTTGACAATATACAACACGAGTATCAAAAGCTAAAAGAAGAGGATTTCGATATTAGTGACATGTACTTCGCAATCAATTTGTCTGCTGAAACTCTAAAGATATTTGAGAATGATTTTCTTGAGTTCGATGATTTTGTTAAAAACCGAATTATTCCGAAAGAGCAAATAGTGTTTGAAATTTCTGAAGATATTAATCTTGGAGTAATATCTGCAGTAACTCTTGATTATATTAGAAATCAAGGATATGCATTAACTATTGATGATTTTGGTTCTGGAGTATCAAAACTTACGGATGTATTATCAGGACAAATTCAAGCCATAAAAACGGATAAATCTATGGTACCTGCAGATTTAAATGAGAAGAAAAAAGTTTTAGCATTTAATACGATAATTAAAGCGATAAATGCCTCAGGTAGTAAAGTGTGCGCAGAAGGAGTAGAAACAAAAGAGCAACTACAGATTACACTGGATGCCAATGTATGTTCTGTACAAGGATATTTGTTCTCTAAACCAATATCGTATACTGATTTAGTAGAATATATAAAAAATTATAAGTATTCGAATTATTTATAAACATAAGAACAAGTTGTCCACATTTGTGGATAACTTGTTTTACTGTCGGACTAATCTAAAAGTCCTACAGTAATGTGTTATAATATTGAATATAGGAAATATCAATGTATAATAGATAAAGGTGATAATATGAAGAAAAACAATATTGCAGTAATTGGTGGTGGAGCGAGCGGTATGATCGCAGCCTGCATCGCAGCAACGAATGGGTCCAATGTAACAATCTTAGAACGTAATAATCGTATTGGTAAAAAGATTTTAGTAACAGGGAACGGACGTTGTAATTATACGAACACATTATCCAATGTTACTGATTATAATAACCAGGAGTTTGTTAGTTACGGTTTAAGTGTTTTTAATCCTTCTAGAGCAATGGATTACTTCAGTAAACTTGGGGTTGTACCTAAGGTGGAAAAAGAAGGAAAAGCATATCCTTTATCAGAACAAGCTGCAAGTATTATTGATGTTTTTCTTTACGAGTTAAAGAGATTAAATGTCGAAATTATTACTGAAGCAAAAGTAGTGAGTGTGTTTAAGACAAATCGACAGTTTACGGTATATTTAGAAGATGGTAGTAGTTTGAATTTTGACAAAGTTATCCTAGCTACTGGAGGTAAAGCAATGCCTAGCTCTGGAAGTGATGGTTCTGGCTATGATTTGGCTAAAGATTTTGGACATACAGTCACAAAAGTATTCCCAGCGTTAGTCAAACTTAAGTTAGATAGTCCTTACTTAAAACATCTCCAAGGAATCAAAATGCCTACCAAAGTAGAGCTAATCTATAAAAATCAGCCTATTCAAAAAGAAGAAGGCGACATTTTGTTTGGGAACTATGGAATTAGTGGTCCCACAATATTGCAATTATCACGAAAAGCAATGGAGATTTACAATAAGGGAGAGAAGGCATATATCAAACTTACACTAGTAACTGCTATCTCGAAAAAGCAAGTGATTAAAAGATTCCAATTATCTAAAAACAAATCCGTTGATTTTAGTTTAATTGGATTGATACATAAACGATATATAGTACCAATTATCAAAGAAGCGAATATTCAAAAGATAAATACATTGGTAAAAGATTTAACTGAGACACAATTAAACAGTTTAGTTGATCTACTCTTTGATTGGAGATTCCTAGTTACAGGTAGTAAATCATTTAAAGACGCACAAGTTACTGCTGGAGGCGTTTCGACTAATGAAATTAACAATCAAACAATGGAATCGAAAAAAGTTAAAGGATTGTATATCACCGGAGAGCTGATGGATATCGATGGAAGATGTGGTGGATATAACCTACAATGGGCGTGGTCTAGTGGCTATTTAGCTGGATTAAACGCAAGTAAGGAACAATAATATGATTCGAATAACAAACATTAAATTAAGTCTGGATGACGCAGTTACAAAATCTTCAGAACTAACTAACCTAAAAAAGTTGGTTTTTTCTAAGTATAAAGTGGATCCTAATCATTTTATCTCTATGATTATATATAAGAAGGCAATTGATGCAAGAAGAAAGAATAATGTTCACTTCGTATATACAGTGGATGTAGAAGTGAAAAATGAAGTTAGCTTTCTAGCTAAGAAAAACAAAAACATAATACAATCACCAAATCTCGAGTATCAAGATGTAGCAGAAGGACTTAATTTATTGCACCATAGACCTGTGATCATTGGTTTTGGACCTTCTGGAGTTTTCGCAGCATTACTTCTATCAAGAAGAGGGTATAATCCAATTGTTTTAGAACGTGGGTATGATGTTGATAAAAGATCAAAAGAATGGAATGATTTTCTTGAAACGGGTGAGTTTAAAGAAAACGCATCTATATTGTTTGGAGAAGGTGGAGCAGGAACATTTTCTGATGGAAAACTTACTACTTCCGTAAAAAATCTACGTTGTAGATTTGTATTAAAAGAACTTATTAATGCAGGAGCACAACCAGAAATACTGTATGTTAATAAACCTCACATCGGAACAGATATACTAAAAGGCGTTATGAGAAACATCCGTGAAGAGATTATTAGTAATGGTGGAGAGGTACGATTTAACTCAAAAGTTACTGATTTTGAGATTAGTGATCAGAAACTTTTAGCTGTTATCGTAAATAACGAGGAACGTATTGAGACAAATGTTTGTCTATTAGGAATAGGTCATTCCGCTAGAGATACATTTAATGTCTTACATAATAAAGGATTTATTATGGCTCAAAAACCGTTTTCCGTCGGAGTTCGTATCGAACATAAACAGGAATTAATCAATAAAGCACAATATGGGGAATTTTCTACTCATAAAGCACTTGGAGCTGCAGAGTATAAATTAAACTACCATTCAGAAAGCGGACGTTCAGCTTATACGTTTTGTATGTGCCCTGGGGGATTTGTAGTAAACTCTACTAGTGAGGATCAAACAGTAGTAACTAATGGAATGAGTTATTCAAAACGTGATGGAGAAAACGCAAACTCTGCGGTATTAGTTAATGTAACGCCTGACGATTTTGAAGGAAATCATCCTCTAGCAGGTATCAAATTCCAACAGGAGTTTGAGAGAAAAGCATTTGAACTTTCAGGAAAACAATACAAAAACCCAATACAACTTGTTGGGGATTTTCTTAAAGATGAGAACTCTACTAAAATTGGTTCAGTTTTTCCAACAGTACGTCCTGGATTTACTTTCGTTAGAATGCAGGATATCTATCCCAAATATATAACAAATACTTTGAAAGAAGCATTGCTTTATTTTGATAGGAGAATTAAAGGATTTGCCAGTTATGATGCAGTCATGACAGGACCAGAAACAAGATCTTCCTCGCCTGTGAAGATTTTAAGAGATGAAACACATCAATCTAATATTTACGGAGTCTATCCAATGGGAGAAGGACCAGGATATGCAGGTGGTATAATGTCTGCTGCAGTAGATGGTATCAAAACCGCTGAAGAGATTATAAGAAACTTTACATCATCAAAATAAAAAAGAGCATCCGCTCTTTTTTTTATTCTGTTTTATTAGCCTTGTGAATAACAAGTTGAGGAAAAGGGATATTAATGTTGTTTTTATCTAACAGAAGTTTAAGCTCTTTGTTCAAAAGTCTTCTTACATCAATACGATTTTTTTCTTCACAATGCGCAATAACTCGTAATGTTACTGCACTATCACCTAATTGCTCAACACCATCAAAACGAGGTCCATTGATGATTTGTGGTATTTTACCTTTAATATCTGGGAAACTGTTCTTTATTATCTCTTCTACTTGAAGAATGTCTGCACTATATTCAACTGATATTTCAGATACAGCAAAGGATAGTTCTTCTGATAAGTTAACAATTTCCCTAATATCTGAGTTTGCAATTATTAACACATTACCATAGATATTTCTAACTCTTGTATTTCTAGCTCCTATCTCTATTACTTCACCTCGAAAATCAGTTACTTCAACAAAATCACCAACGGAAAATTGCTTTTCAAATATTATTGATAATCCCGCAAATACATCTTCAAGTAACCCTTGTGCACCAAAAGATACAGCTAAACCAATAATCCCAGCTCCAGCGAGAATTGTAGGGGTAGGGACATTCCATGCGTTGAGAACTAATACAAGAGCAATAACCATAAATACAAACTTCACGATTGAAATTACAAGTACAGCTACAGTCTCTCCTCTTGAACCACGCTTCATAAAAGAGCGTAATAATATAGAGACTACATAGAATAATATTGCAATAAATAGTATAACAGCAACACTTTCAAGAATTCTTATATAATTGTTTTTGACTATTCCGAAAATATCAAAAAACTTTCCTATAGAGCCATCAATAACACTAGCAAATGCAGTACCTGGAAATAGTATTCCCGATAAACTACCCACAAGGATAAATACAATGATTATCCCAATCGCAAACCATTGCTGAATATCCAGTTTCTTTTTATTTTCCTCTAATGTTTTATTTACATCAGGTACATATTCCTCAACCATTTTTTCTTGATTAAAATCTTTATTTTCTTTACTCATAATCTTTCCTCCCTACTCTTTTGTTATTAGTTCTATTATTTGATTTACATATGGATCAACTGTACTTCTTAATCCAATGTGTATTTTGTACGCATCTGTTATTGGAACAACAACATTGAGTGTTGTTGTCTTAACTTCACCGTCAAGTTCAAAGATTGCTGATTCACCATTTAAGTAGATATCAAATTCCTCAGTAGTATCATAAGTTTCGTAATATGCATAGGTTAATACATTATCGGGATCATGCAGGGTAATAGTTACAACTAAGAATGTATCATAAGACTCAATAGCATATGTGTAATTATAGTCTTTTGCGGTTGTGTGTTCTTGTGAGTAGATAACAGTTTCTTCCTGTCGCAAAGTCTGAGGATTTGTGTATATCGCAATACACTCTAGTAAATAGTTTGTATCGGGTAGTAGTTCATCTATAATCCATTTATTGTGATCGTGGTAATCACTACTAGGAGTAAATCTACTGGTTTTAATTATATGATTACCTCTATAGATATTCATTTTAAACTCCATATCGTTTACTACCATATCACCATAAGCATGAAACGCAATTTCGTTATTATTTAAATAGGCTAAATCAATTGAACTAGACAAGAGAAATGGTGGAGTAATCCATATTTCATCTAGTATCTCTTCTCCATCATCTTTTGTTCCTTTGATGTAGATGTGAAAAGGATAAGAGGTGAAAACGTCAAACAACTCAATTAACTCTCTGTCAGACGTAACTTGAATACTACTATATTCCAGTTCACTATCTTCCTCAAACTTATATTCATAAAATAGTTCGATTTTCGTATAAATATTATCTGGATCGTACGTTGAGACATCTACTTGATACATTGTATGATGGTGATCAATAACTGGTGTTACTAAGAGAATGGTACTCCCAATTTTATCTTTAGTTGTAATCATCTTAGTGTCAAGCCGTTCTGCACCAAATCCTTTGTTTCCATAAATACTTATCCGGTATTCAGTGTCAATGTTTAAAGCATCAAAAAAACCAGAGTTTTCACCCAGTTCTATAGGGTGTTCATAATACTCTAGTTGGTTTTCTAGTACTACTATAAGGGTATCTAAATCAAGAGCATTGTCCTCATCAGTAACATTCACTTGATATACAATTTCATCACTTAAAGCGACAGTTTTTATGATTTCTGCTTTTGGCGAAGCAGGAACCAATGTTACCACTGCAACAACAGCTATCGTGGACATAGCAAAAGTAGACATTAAGTTTTTAACAGCTTCATAACGTCTCTTTAGCTCTTCATTCTTTTGTCTACGATTTTTCTTTTTCATAGTATTCCCTTTGTAAGAATGTATTGTACTACTAATTAAATTATACAACATTGTGGAAAAATCCTAAAGAATGTTTTACATTCAAAGGATTATTGAAGTAGTTTTTCTCCCTACATAATATAGAAAGACCAGAATAAATCTTCACAAAACTCTCACAAAATATAGCGAAAAGTTCACATTAAGTTCAAAAAACTTTGTTAGAGTAAGAGCGTACATAAACGGACTACGTTTTCTAGTAGGTTAGATTTTTTTGACTTATTAAAGTTCGAAGTACAAATATAAAATTAGTTAAGTAAGAATTTATCTAGTATATAAAGAGGAATAGAAAGAGGTATTATAATGTTAGAATTAAAAAATTTAGTAAAAAATTATTACGTTGGTGATCAAACGGTAGAAGCTTTGAAGGGCGTAAATTTAAAGTTTAGAAAGAATGAGTTTGTTAGTATTTTGGGACCATCAGGTTGTGGAAAAACAACAATGTTGAATATTATTGGTGGTCTAGATAGATATACATCAGGAGATTTGCAGATTGACGGTATTAGTACAACGAAATATAAAGATAAGGATTGGGACGCATATCGTAACACTACGATTGGATTTGTATTTCAAAACTATAATCTAATTTCTCATTTAAGTGTTGTAGATAATGTTGAGATGGCATTATCTCTATCTGGAGTAAGTACGAAGATAAGAAGAGAAAAAGCTATCAAAGCTTTGAATGATGTTGGACTTCACGATCAAGTATATAAGAAACCAAATCAATTATCAGGAGGACAAATGCAGAGGGTTGCAATAGCGAGAGCTTTAGTGAATGATCCGAAAATCCTCCTTGCTGATGAACCAACTGGTGCTTTAGATACAAAGACAAGTAAACAAATCATGAAACTAATTCAAGAAATTAGCACGAATCGTCTTGTAATAATGGTAACTCATAATAGTAAAATTGCTAATGAGTACAGTGACCGTATCATAAACCTATTAGATGGTGAAGTGTTAAGTGATTCAAGACCTGCTAATGGTGATGTTCTACTAGGCGGTAATTTAGAAAACTCAAAAACATCAATGTCGTTCTACGCAGCAATTAAATCTAGTTTTAAGAACTTGTTTACCAAAAAGGGGAGAACAATTATTACTGCTTTTGCTGGTAGTATTGGTATCGTTGGGGTTGCATTAGTACTAGGGATTTCTAATGGGATGACTAATTTCGTTTCTGACTTAGAAACTGATACATTGGCTGGATTTCCTATCACTGTAGATAAAGCGGTATTCACAGATCGATTTGGACCGGGGCCGGATAATGGTGATAATCCATTTGAAAGCAGTGATACAGTTGAGTTTATTGATGAAGATGTAATTTACTCATATGACAGTGAAGCGGCTAGTATTTCACATAAAAATGTAATTTCAGATGAATTTATCGAGTATTTAGAAAACATGAATGAAAGTTTTTATAACTCTATATCATACACAAGTGCTATACAGATGAATGTCATTACAGAAAATTCTTCTGGAGGTTATGATCTTGTAGGAACAGAATCAGGTTTTGGAATGTTTGGTGGAAGCAGTGTGTTTAGCGAAGTACCAAGCAATAGTGATTTTGTATTATCTCAATATGATATTCTACAGGGAGAGTACCCATCAGAATTTAATGAAGTATTATTGGTTGTAGATAGTAAAAATCAATTAGACGTGGACACTTTAGAAGCGTTAGGGTTCAATGTTAATTCTGAGTATACATTTAATGACTTCATTGGACAAGAGTTTAAAATAGCACCAAACAATGTATATTATCAAGAAATGTTCGGAGCTTTCGTTCCTAGTACAGATTATGAAGATATGTATAACAATGAGGATAGTATTACAGTTTCCATAGTAGGAATTCTCAGAGTAAACGAGGAAGCAACTAGTGAAGTATTATCAGAAGGGATAGGATATCTGCCTAACCTAACTAATCACGTGTTAGATTTAGCCAAGGATTCTGATATTGTCAAAGCTCAAGTCGCTTCTCCTCTTGAAAATGTTTTAACAGGACAAGCATTCAATGAGCAAGTAACATATGACACGATTATGGAAATGATTGGTGGAGACTCAACTCCTACAAGTGTTCAGATTTACCCATCAAATTACGAATCAAAAGACAGTATCAAAGCATACATTGATGAGTACAATGTTGGAAAATCAGATGAGGATTCAATTATCTATTCAGATATTGCTGAAGCAATTGGAAGTACAATAGGAACATTAATAAATACAATAACAATCATTCTGACAGCTTTTGCGGGAATCAGTTTAGTTGTATCATCAATTATGATTGGAATTATCACATATGTTTCTGTTATAGAACGTACAAAAGAAATAGGTATTATGAGAAGTTTAGGAGCACGTAAAAAAGACATTTCTAGAATATTTACTGCTGAAACATTATTAATAGGTTTAACAAGTGGTATACTAGGTGTAACGTTATACTTCATATTACAAACTCCAGTCAACTTAATTATTAGCAACTTAATAGAAGTAGAAGGATTCGCAAATTTACCTATTCAATATGCATTAGGATTAATTGCATTAAGTAGTATGTTAACCTTGATTGCTGGAATTTTCCCAAGTAGAATTGCTGCGAAAAAAGATCCAGTAATAGCGTTAAGAACTGAATAAATACAAAAGGATGTGATTTTATGTTGAAAGTACTTGTAGTAGAAGATGATCGTTTTTTACGAGATATTATAGATAAGATTTTGTCAAAAAATGGTTATGAAGTGGTACAAGCAGAAAATGGTAAAATCGGATTAGACATCTACGAAAACAATCATATAGATTTAATTATTACAGATATAATGATGCCTGTTATGGATGGAAATCAGTTAGTGAAATCCATCCGTTATACAGACACAAATATTCCAATCATAATGCTTACTGCATTAGATGCTTTTCTAGACAAGGAGAAAGGCTTCACTAGTGGTACAGATGACTATTTAGTGAAACCTGTCAATATGCAAGAACTCATCTTAAGGGTTAAAGCACTTCTAAGAAGAAGTAAAATCCATAATGAGAATCAACTGATTCACAAAGATATCAAACTTGAGTTCTCATCAAAACAATGTTTTTTAGGAGAAACGATGATTAACTTAACAGTTAAAGAATTTGAACTTCTGTTTAAGTTACTCTCATCTCCAAATCAAATATTTACAAGAGATCAATTAATGGATGAGATTTGGGGATATGATAGCGAATCATATACAAGAACAGTTGATACCCACATAAAGAGAGTAAGAGAGAAAGTAAACACAAGTTCTTTTGAAATAAAAACAGTGCGTGGTTTAGGGTATAAGGCGGTGTTGAAATGAGAAAAGTATCTGTTAAAGTATTTCTATCTACAATTTTAGCGCTATCCTTGGCTAGTTTTATCCCAAGATTAGTAGATTACTTATTAGATGTTCGTGACAGTGCTCCAGAAGAAATGAAAGTAGTACAAGGTATTGTATTTTCAGTTTTTGCCTTGATGTTTCTCCTCTTCTTCTATAATTATTTCATGAATAGAATCATCTTAGATAGAGTAAAAAAACTATCAACAGCATCGAAAGAAGTAACCAATGGTAACTACGATATTCATATTGATGAAAAGGGAAGAGATGAGATATCCGATGTAATTCAGAATTTTAATACGATGACACAAGCATTAAAAAGTAATGAGTATCTAAACAGAGATTTTGTTAGAAACTTCTCACACGAGTTTAAAACACCTTTATCAATTATTAAGGGGTATTCAGAACTCATTGAATCATCTGAGAACATTACAGAAGAACAACATCAATACTTAAATATAATCATTAAAGAAAGTAATCGTTTATCAAACCTTAGTCAAAACATGATGTTGATATCTTTAATTGATAGTACAACGATTATTCCCCTTAAAGATACATTTGATATAGCTGAACAAATTAGAAACATCATTCAGTTTATGCAGTTAGAGTGGGAAGAGAAGAATCTTACTTTAGATTTAGAACTAGAATCATTTAACATCCACTCAAACAAAGAACTAATGTATCATGTATTACTAAATGTAGTTGGGAATGCTATTAAGTTTTCTGATAACAATGAAATTCTAAGTGTGTACCTAAAAGAAGATGAAAGTAGTTTCTCAATTAAAATATCAAATAAAGGACAAGAAATTCCAAAAAGTGACTTTGAGAAGGTGTTTAATCTCTTCTACATTGCTGACGATTCAAGAACAAATAAATCAACTGGAATTGGGCTGACTTTAACAAAAAAAATTATTGATAAACTAAACGGTTCTATCACATTTGATAGTGTTAACGGTGAAACTACATTTATAGTTACATTGCCACATAGCAGGAGTAAAAAGAATTAAAGCCCTTTATAGGGCTTTTTATTGTGATGATTATAGTTAACGTATTTTAGTATAAAAAAAGAGAGCGTCTAGCTCTCTTCCTTATTGAATATATCAAATGCTTTCCATGCATCCTCGTCATTATTGGATATCACTACAATACTTACTTTACTAGTTGGATCGTATTTTGAGTAAAATGACACACCAGCGTCCTCTCCAAAAATCTCTAGATTAAAGGTATCTTTGTTTTTAGTTAACCAAACACCTAAACCATAAAAAGCTTTTCTAGTTTTTGTATGAGGTATCATTAGTTCTGAAAGTGTGTCTTTTGAAATGATATTGAACTTGAACAACTCGTTCCATAGAAGATGAATATCACTCTCAGTAGTAAATATTCCTCCATCTCCACCACCGATAATCGGGATATCAAAAATATTTGTCTTGTAAGTATTGTCATCTAGGTGAACATACCCATTAGCTGTGTTCTTTGGAAGTGCGTCAAGCTTGTAGAAACCAGTATTAGATAAACCTACCCCATAAATCATATCCTCAATGTATTTATGGTAATCACCAGTAACTAGTTCAATGATATGAGCTAATAGTATAAAACCACCATTATTGTATTTAAACTTTTCACCTGGAGTGAACTCCATGTGTGTTTGTGGGAAAAACTTCAAATAATCCTGGGGTTTTAACAAATGGTAGTTGTTCATATGAGACATATCACTTGGATTCTCCTCATCTAAATAGTCAGGAATACCAGATGTATGAGTAAGTAAATGTTTAATTGTAATTGATGAGTCGTATTTTGGGAATACTCCCTCAACATAGGAACTAATAGAATCGTTGATATGAAGTTTCCCAGTTTCCTGAAGTTTCAAAATACCAAGTGCGGTAAAAAGCTTAGTTCCACTCGCAATACCGAATTTTGTCTCAATATTTATTGGTAATTCATTTGGGATGTCACGAAACCCTCCCCTATTCTTGTAATGGTAATTAGATTCCTTTTTAATGGTAATGATTCCGGAAAACTCATTATCCAAAAATAGTGAGTTCAATTCTTTTTGTTTGCTCATAGATTGCATAAAATCACCCCTTTATTTAGTAATTATTTTTGTAAAATGTTCTGGTATTTTCGAACGATGTTCCTCACTTCTTGTATTGATTCAGTTGTAAAGTCTATTCGAAATCTATTAATACCAACTCTCTTGTAAAATGGAAGTTTCTCTAAATTGTTAATAGTCTTTTTATGAAGAACACGTATATTACATTGATGGTCTCTTATAAGAGGATAAGTTGATTTAGCTGAGTCCTGTAAATAGTATTGATTCTTTTCACATAAACCACAATCTAACTTATTCACGTTTAAGGATTTGGTGATTGGACAATACTTTGAAATCATCAAGTCCGGAGTATTATAAAGTATTACCTCTAAAGAAGGGAAGAACTTATGTCTTTCCTTGAACTGATGTAATAAGTATTTTGTGTTTTCCTTTGAGGACTCTTCTGACAATGTAATGTGTTTTACTCCTCTTGATAATAATGACTCAACAGTATAACTGTTTACGACATTTAGATGTTCATTTGTGATGATGTTTGCCTGTGATTTAATAGAACCAAAATCTTGAACTACAATGTTCGTGTCTTCTGGTAACTCCTCAGATATTCGGTTCATAAATAGATAATTATCATTTATGTTTTCTTTGTAATAGATAGTCTTAATTCCGAGTTCTTTAACGATGTTGTATTGCTCAATATTTTCAACTTTGACAACTAACTCTAAGGTATTAGGACTAGGAGTTAACATTGGTTTTATATAAGAAGTAATAACCTTCTTTTCTCTTCTTAAAAGTTCATTTTCGATTGCGTCAATAGCGTCTCTTCTAAGCGACTTCATAACGCTATTAGGAATGAATCCAGATAAATCGGAATTGATTTTGATATCCTCTAGATAATAGTGGGTTGTACCTAATTTTGAAAATTGCTCGATTATTTGTGACTTTGTCTGTGGTTTATTCTTTGCTTGTGCGACGATGTAATCTGAATATATAGATATTTCTTTCGTAAATGGTGTTTGCACTGTTAATGAGAGTGTATTTCCTACAAAACTAATTACTTCCATATAGATAGGTATTAGTTTGAAATTTTCGTTATGGAAACTAGAAAGATCACTGTTGAGTATCGAGTCCATTGTTTTTCTAACAATTGAACCTTTTTCAATAGGACCAAGCATATCAATTGTGACTTCATCACCTGGATATGCAGTTGTGACTGTTTCATTGTTTTTAGTGATTTTATTGACTTTACCACCATGGTCTTTTTTCCCAAGAATTCTGATTCCATCATTTTTACTAAGAGTGTCTGATAATAAAATTTTTGTTTTTCCTCTATTAAAATCAGTTACTGTTCCAACCATTATTCCTTGGTGATTAGGACGATATGAATTGTTGATGTCATAAGGCTTTTCATTTGAAATATACCCTTTAGTATAGTCTCTGTTGAATACCGTTTTTAGTTCTTTTATCGATTTACTCTTATCTGTTTCTCTTCCTTTATAGTAATCATTTACTGCACTTTTATATGTTTGAACTGTTTTTGTGACATACTCAAAAGAACGCATTCTTCCTTCAATTTTTAATGATGAAACTCCTGCTTCAATAATATCTTTGATACTGTTTATAGATAATAAGTCTTTCGTACTCATAAGATATGCTTCATTTGAGACTTTTTCATCTTCTTTTAGGAGTGTATAAGGTAATCTACATGGTTGTGCACATTCGCCTCTGTTTCCGGAACGTCCTCCGTTCAAAGAACTAAAAAGACAGTTTCCAGAGTAAGATACGCAAAGTGCTCCATGAATAAACACTTCTAGATCAATATCCACTTCTTTTTTGATTTTTTTGATGGTATCTATGTCAGTCTCTCTTGCGAGAATAATTCTTTTTACACCAATGGCTTTTAGATACTTTGCCTGATTTACATTGTATACATTCATTTGAGTAGACGCGTGGATTTCCGTGTTGGGATATCTTTTTACCAATAGCTCGATCATCCCTAAATCCTGTACAATTAAAGCATCTACATTATTGAGTACTAAGAAGTCTGTGTATGTTAAAAGATCATTTACCTCTGATTCATAAATGATTGTGTTTACTGTTACAAATACCTTAACATTTCGTACATGTGCGTACTTAATGAGTTCTTTTATTTCCTCTTTTTCGAAATTTGAAGCGTATTTTCGTGCACCAAAATCTTTTCCAGCTAAATATACTGCATTTGCTCCAGCGTTGATTGCGCCAATGAAATTTTCCTTGTTTCCTGCTGGCGCTAGTAATTCTATATAATCATACATATTATTCACCTCTAAATACATATGTATTCTACCATAAAAAAAGAGAATTTAAATTCTCTTTATTTTTTTAGTGCGATTAACGAGTATGGTTCAATGGTATAAGATGATACATTTTCTAGTCCATTAAGTGAAGCTTTATGTTTGTTTATTAGTAGAGAATACTCGCTATCTAAAGATACGTTATATGGTTTGTTCGTTGCGTTGATATAGTGTTTAAGTATCTCGTCATTATAGAATATTGTGTACTCAATGACTCCTTGTTTTAATGCTTTTGCTTCAACGTGTTTTTTAATTAGTTTTTTTGTTGAAAGTCGGTATCCTTTATGCGCTTTTCTTATTTTGATTATTTCTTTAATATAGTTTACATGTTCAATGTGGTTGTCTCTTAAGTTCCAATCTATTTTGTTTACTTCATCACTAACATTATAGGAGTTCTCTTCTCCAAGTTTTGTTCTAAAGAACTCACTTCCACTATGGAAGAAGATTATTCCTTGAGTTAGAAATAGATTTGCTAGGTTGAATGATTGCATTTCCTTAACTTTTTCTTCATTTTTATACTTGATCATGTATTGATCAAACATAGTATAGTTATCATGGCAAGAGGCATAGTTTATAGTTGTAGTGGGTTTATTCATATAGTGTTCAACATCTTTGTACCCAAGGACTGTACCTGTATAACATGTTACAGCCATGTTTGTTTTCTTTTTGTTTCCTGTTAAAAATCCAGAGTCTCTTAAGTTTGAATGAGGGCCTTTCAAAGTATCACGGAAACGGTCATTGAAATGTGCAATATTAGGCACTTTTCTTTGATTTTGAATTGATGATTTTAATGAATCTTTTAATGTTGAAGGCATATGCCAACCTTCACCATACACAATAATCATTGGATTGATATTATCTAATTCTTTTCGTATGAGGTTCATAGTTTCTGTATCGTGAATCCCCATTAAATCAAATCTAAATCCATCTACTCCATATAGAGTAACCCATCTTTTGATAGAGTCGACGATGAATCTTCTCATCATTAGATGTGTACTTTCAGTATCATTTCCACAAAACGAACCGTTTGACATATTACCGTGTTTATCATATCTAAAATAGTATTTTGGAACTAGGTTATGAAAGCAACTAGAATAGGCATCGAACATATGATTATATACAACATCCATATTGAGGTGTATTCCTTTATTGTTGACAGCTTGTATCATATCCTTTACTTCAGTGATACGTAAATAAGGATCAAATACGTTTGTTGAATAACCACCTTCTGGTACATTGTAGTTTACTGGATCATATCCCCAATTATAAAATAATTCAGGAGCTTCTTCTAATGTTGAACCAAAGTCATAAAAAGGCATAAGCTGTAGATGGGTTATTCCTAATTCTTCTAAGTAATCCAAACCTACTGTATTTCCTTCTTTTGATAGAATCCCCGTTTCAGTTAATCCTTTGAATTTTGCCTTGTTAATTACATTATCAGCAGCTACAGTGAAGTCCCTAACACTTGTTTCATATATAATATAATCTGTGTATGAATTATATTGTGGTAGTTTAGATTTGTCTACTTTGTAGTTTACTTTATCTAAATCAATAACAACACTACGTTTTGAATTTGGTGTTGAGGAATATGCGTAAGGATCAAATGCTTCAGTGATTTTTCCACTGTTTTTCACAAAATATGTGTATGATGCGAGTTCTAAATCCTGATCTATTTTAGTAGTCCAAACTCCTTTATCAATTCTTGTCATTTTTTGTTGAATTGATTGGTTTTCGTTTGTATGAACATCAATACTAACACTCGATGCGGTTGGTGCCCATACATAGAATGATGTGCTTTCTTTTGTATAAAAACTTCCCAAAGGACCGTCATAGTAATGAAGTTCATCAAAATCCTTACTAAAGACTATATCTTCTATATTTAATGGTGTTCGTAGTGCGCGATCAATTACTACTTCATATTCTTTTGATAAATCTATTTTCTCGTTAAGACTTATTGTGTAGTTTGTGTATTCTTTTGTTTTTTTCTTACTGTTAATTTCTAACTCAGTAATTTGATTATCACTTCTTAAAAATACTTTTTTTGTAACACCGTGATAAAAATCATTTCGTACGTTTAAAATAATTGTTGTTGGGTTTTGTAGTTTTGCGATTAATAATGACATGTTAATCACTCCTTTATAGTTTGATTCTATCAAGAGAAAATTAAGAAGTAAACACTTACATTTACGAAACCAATTACATGTTTTCATTTATGTTATTTTTATTCAAGATTTAAGGTTAATATAGTATACTTTTAATGGTATAATAACGGAAAGCAGGTGATTATATGAAGAAAGATGATTTATTGGTAAACATCAAACATGGACTATCTCATATACATGATGAGGTATTTGATGATATTGATATAGATGAGATTATGTCTGATGAAGATCCTTATGTAAATAAGGCTTTGGATAAGTATACAGAGTACTTGAACTATTCGGAAAATCCTGATAAGTATAATTTGAAGTATTGTTTTAAGACGACTATTAAGGATTTAAACGAGTTCTATGCATATCAAGAAAGAAAACTGGATAAGATGAGAAGTTGTGAGAAATTATGTGATATTGAACATAAAGTGAATACACATATATATGATGAAGTAATCTTATGCCAAAAAAAGGTGAATAGATATTCATTTATTAATGCATTCACAGCATACTTTTTAGCATTTACTTTAATTTTTGTTGTGACAGAAATTACACACTTAATGCATTTTGATACTTTGATAGGAACAACATTTGTGGCTTTAGTTATGGCTTTAGTAAAAGTGTTTATTGATAAGAGATATTTGGAAATTATTCGTGTAAAAGTCGGATGGAAGAGTTATAGAAAAGCAGTAGTGCGATCTCTGGCTTTCTATTTTGCTTCTGTGATTGTTCTAAATCACTGTGAACATCACGATTTAAGTAAGTTAGATGATGAAACAATGCATGAACTTAAATCACAAGTAAGAAATATCATTGATATCTTACTAAGTGAAATTGTGTTTAATTAAAGGTGTTTTGTATACGATACTATATAGGGTATAATGTAAGTAATTGTACTGGTTATTGGAAATGGCAAAAACTTTTTTTGATTTTGACAAACTATAGTAAAAAGCGTATAATGCTTATTGCTATGTAGCAAAAGGAAGAAAGGAAGAAATTATCATGAAATATTTACGTAAATTACATTTAAATACTGCGGAGATTCTTGTAATAGGGTTTGCGTTAGTTATTCTTCTAGGTGCAATTCTACTAAACATGCCATTCGCTTCAAAGAGTGGAGAAAGTGTAGGATTTGTTAATGCACTATTTACTGCAGCAAGCGCAGTAGCTGTTACGGGGTTAGTAGTAGTAGATACACTAAATCACTGGACTTCATTTGGTCATGTTATAATTCTTATTCTAATTCAAATTGGAGGATTAGGAATTATTACAATGGGGACGTTGTTTGCTCTTATATTGGGTAGACGAATTAATTTTAGACAGCGCGTATTGATGCAAGAGGCAATGAATAAAATAACTGCGAATGGGGTTGTAAGATTAGCAAAATATATCCTTATAATGACATTTGCTGTTGAAGGAATAGGAGCGTTAATCTTATCAACTAGAATGATTCCTATATATGGGTTTGGACAAGGAATTTGGTTAAGTGTATTCCATAGTGTGAGTGCGTTTTGTAATGCTGGATTTGATTTGATTGGTAACTTTAGAAGTTTAACACCTTTTGTTGAAGATCCAATTATAACTTTAACTGTTTCAGCACTTATCATTATTGGTGGGCTAGGTTTTGTTGTTATCTTTGAATTATTGGATAAGAAAAGTTTTAAGAAGTTAAGTTTACATTCTAAAATTGTATTGAATATGACATTCTTCTTGTTACTATCAGGTTATGTGATAGTAATGGCTTTAGAGTTTAATAATCCTGCAACAATGGGTGATTTGTCAATTGGAGGTAAGTTTCTAAGTGGATTCTTCCATAGTGTCACACCTCGTACAGCTGGGTTTAATACATTACCGATGGACCAGTTAAATATGGGAACTATCGTTATGACTATGTTATTTATGTTTATTGGTGCTGGTACAGCAGGTACAGCTGGTGGGGTTAAAGTTACTACAGTAGGTGTTGTAATTTTAATGGTATTATCTACATTGAAAGGTCGAAAAGACGCGGAAGGATTTAAACGTGTTTTACCTAGAGATTTAGTTAACAAATCTTTAGCGATATTATTTATAGCTATTAGTTGGGTTATTATGGTTTCATTTATTCTTAGTATTACGGAAGATGCAAGTTTTATAGAAATTATGTTTGAGGTAGTGAGTGCCTTTGGTACAGTAGGGCTGTCACTGGGAATCACTGGTTCATTAAGTACTATAGGGAAGTTAGTTATTACAATAACAATGTTCGTCGGACGTATTGGACCACTAACATTATTCATGGCTTTAGCACAACGTCATCAAATAACGACTTCAATTCAGTATCCTGATGAAGAGATTATGATTGGATAAATAAAAAGCCCTTCTGGGCTTTTTTATATTATAAATAGGAGACAAAGTATGGAACATTTAAATATATTGAATAACTACTACAAGAAGTTACACAGTGATAAGCAAATAATTATGGAATATTTAGAAGAGAATGAGTATCCATTTCTTGTGGGATACTATCCATTTCATTCGTTTAAAAGAGACGATGAGTTTTATTTAGAGCAATACCCAATTCCTGTAATCTCAGTAGCGGGAAAAGTAGACATTGGGATTGATATTAATCACTTGTTTTTTGAGTTTAGATTTGAAAGAGAAATGGCGATTGAGTTTGATTACTCAATTTTTGAGATGTATAATTTTGAAGTGTATGGATCTGAAGATTACTATGATGATTACTATTATGGAAATATAGAGGATATAAACGATAATATTGAACAAAGCACAGAAATCCATATTGGATTATCAATACTTATTGATAAAGAAAACATATTAGAAGATACAGTGCAAATTCTTGAATTGTTAGAAACGATTATATAAAAAGCCTTAATGGCTTTTTTTATTTTGTATGTATTTATTCAGATTAAAGAATTTATACACGATTTTTAGTTCTTTATTTATGATATAATAAAGTGTACTAAGGAGATGATTACATGTTTACTAGTGGTGAATACGAAAGAATCAATCAGGAACTTAATGAGAGACTTCAGTCAAAAAGTCAAAAAATAAAGAAGGTATGGCTCACTATTTTATTGCTTGTCATGTTAGTTTGTGGAGTTTTAGTCCTTGTTTTCCCTAATCAGTTTAAAGATGGTAGTACCGCTTGGATTTTACCAGTATATGGTGGATTAGCATTTCTGACTACTTTGATTGGATATTTGATAAGTATAAAGTACCGAAGTGAAAAACCATACTTTGAGTATTTATACGAAGAGATTATTCAAAAGATAAATTTAAATGAAGGTTCTTTTATAGATTATCATTCTTATGAAAAAACAGATAAAGAGTTCAATAGGTTAGGAGGACTCTTCACCAGAATGGCATCAATAAAAGTGCGCCGACATATGAAAGGTAAAAGTGAAAAGAATCATCAATACGATATATATGATTGCACAATGACTACTTCAAATGGAAAAAGTCAAACCGTTCACTTTGACGGGGTGTATTTTGCACTACATAAGGATTTGAATACAATACTGCAAGTTAGAACCAGTGGAACTCCAAAGCTTAAAGGAATGAAATATGATAGGTTAAAAGAAATAGAGGATATCAAAGTATATAAACCTGTAGATGAAAATTTAGGTAATATTGATTATACGTTGATTGAGTTTGTAAAAAGACTTCGAGAAGTAGAAAACCATAAACGTGTGTATCTAAGTATTGTTGAAGGAAGTATTCATATAGCGATATCGTATCGAAAACATCCGTTAAGAAAACCTAAACAGTTTGATTTAACTGTTTTAAATCAAATAGCAAGTAATTTTGCACAAGAGATACAGTTTATTAACAGTATTGATGAAATAGATCATTTTGATTATTAGGAGTGATGATATGAAAACATTAATTCTTTATGAGACACAAAAAGGTTTCACAAAAGAATGCGGGGAGAAACTACTTGAAAATCTAGAGGATGCTTACTTATTTGATATTAGAAAAGGTAAGTTTAATTTAGAGGAGTATGATGTAATATTAGTAGGAGCTCCAATTTATGAAGGTAAAATTGATAAGGTTACAATTAAGTTTTTTGAATCAAATAAATGGAAACTGCTTGATCGAAAACTTGGTGTATTTTGCGCGGGAATGAATACGCAGGAATTTAATCAAGCTATGCAAGAAAGTCTACCAGGAGAAATATTTTTACATGCTGAGATTGTTCATTGTGGTGGTAGAATCAATTATGATACGCTTAGTTGGAAGGAAAAAAGGATTCTTAAGAAACGTCTGGGGATTAAAAAAAGTGATTTTCTCGATTACTCTTTTAAACTTAATGAACTTGTGAAATGGGTAAACCAAAACAACAATAGTTAAATTGTTGTTTTTTTTTGTAAATTATAATTTTGACTAAAACAATTATATAGTATGATAAAATAGAAGTGCTTAAGGAGCTGATGATATGTACCCATACTTATTACCTGAAATATTTGGAAGAAATATGCCAATGTATGATTTGATGATTGTTATTGGTGTAGTTTTAATGCTGTTTTACATTATTCAACGTTTGGAAAACACAGATGGTTATACAAGAGCTCAAACGAATAAGATTATAATTCTAATAATCATAAGTTTACTCTTTGCATTGATTTCATCATATGTATTGGACGGTGTATTCCATAGTATTAAAGAGGGAGAACTAACATTTGGTAGTTTAAACTTTCTTAGTGGGCTAATCGGTGGATTTGTCGGGTTCTTCTTATTAATGAAGTATTTCTATAAAGATGATAATATGAATATGAGACAAATTGCAAATACTGCTGTTACAGGAGTTGTTCTAGCCCATGCTTTTGGAAGAATTGGTTGTTTCTTCGCAGGATGTTGTTATGGGATACCTACAGAATCATTTTTAGGTGTAATGTTTGATAGTGGGCATGCTCCTCATGTGTATCCTAATGAGTACCTTTTACCAACACAACTATTTGAGTCTGCGTTCTTATTTGGATTATTTGTTATCATGAATAAAGTATCTGTTTTTAGAAACAAAGAACTAGAAGTATATTTAGTTGGATATGGTATTTGGAGAATCTTTATCGAGTTTTTCCGTGGTGACGATCGAGGTGTTTTCTTAAATCTCTTTAGTACAAAGTACAACTCTTTCCCTACTCCAGCTCAGTTAATAAGTTTGTTGATGATAGCTCTAGGAGCTTATCTACTATATAAAAGAAAGAAGTAAGGGGTTATCTATGGATGATTCAAAGAGAAAATTAAATCCACTTCAAATCACAATATATGTGTTATTCATTATTGTGTTGTTTATATTTGAGTTATCGAATATTCAAATTTCTGACAATGTTCTAGTTTCTATGATGATATCAAATAGTATTTTTAGGATTATTGGAGGGTGCATTTTTATCTCTTTTATGGTTACTTATGGATATGGAAGACTTTACAAGTGTCCTGTATCAATAAGAGTGCTTTTAATTGCACTTCCAGCATTGATTATTTCATTAAATAATTTTCCTATCATCGCATTTTTGGACGATCGAGCATATCTAATTCAACAACCATATACTGTTTTTGTATTCTTCTTTGAATCACTTAGTAATGCATTCTTTGAAGAAGTACTATTTCGAAGTATGATTTTGATTTTTCTATTAGAAAGGTTCTCTAGTACAAAGAATGGTATTTTCAAAGCAATAATCATTTCTTCTGCACTGTTTTCTATCTTACATTTGCTGAATTTGTTTAGTGGAACTTCGTTGATTGATGTGACGTTACAGTTAGGTTATTCATTCCTTATGGGAATGCTCTGGGCTGTAATGTACTTGAAGACTAAAAATATTTGGATAACTATTATCCTACACTCAACGTACAACTTCTTTGGACAAGTAATGTTTAGTTTAGGAATCGTAAAAGGAAGATATGATACAGTTACAATTATTATTACAGTTGTCCTTGCTTTAGGAGCGACGGTATACGGATATAAAATATTTCAAAGTTTATCTATGAATGTAGTAGAATTTACAGAAGACCAGTAATGGTCTTTTTCATTAGAAATTCATATGTTACGAACTAGAAGATGATATACTCAAGTAAACTGTAAATAGGGGGAATATTATGATTGAAAAAGTAGGTTTATGTTTAACAGGTGGAGGCGCAAAAGGGGCGTATCAAATTGGTGCTACTCAGGCATTGAAAGACTTGGGGTTATATACAGAAATTAAAGCTTTTTCTGGTACTTCAATTGGAGCAGCAAACTGCTCCATACTAGCTTCAAGAGACATTGATACTGCAAGAGACATTTGGTTTAATATCCCTGAAGATGCACTTAGTGTACCAAAATCATTAACCGAACGTTTTAAAGAGGAGCGATTTAGAACTTTAGAACGAGGAATTTATTCAATGGAGACCTTTGAAAGTGTGATGATGAGCAAAATCAGTTTTGATGCTCTTAAAAATAAAGAAGTATATGTAACTGTATCAGAAGTAGGAGAGGACTCAAAGGGTTTATTTGAGGTATTAGTTTCTTCGTATCAACATTACATTAAAAAGGATGTAAAAGCTCATTATGTCTCATTAGCTGATTTAGATAAGGAAACTTGTATGGATGCTGTGAAAGCATCATGTAGTATCCCAATAATTTTTCCAGCAGTAGTTAATGAGAATAAGAAGTATTATGATGGTGGGTTATTTGATAATACTCCTGTGGAGCCTTTAGTTAGAATTGGATGTACTAAAGTATATATAATAGATATTTCTTTTTTTAGACAACCAATGGATTTAAAGAAGGAGTATCCTAATGTTGAGTTTCATGTTATTAAACCTAGTAAGTCACTTGGTAAGATATTGGATTTCACACCTGAACATTCACATAAAATATATGATATCGGATATAAGGATACAATGAAGTATTTTGAGGAGTTAAAACATCTAGATAACAACATAATCTAGATGTTTTTTTAATACACGGTTAGTTACCAAAATCAACCATGAAAACGATTTCTTGACATGACTTTGCAACCTCAAGTATAATTAACTCATATTATTGGGAGGTTATTACATGAAAACAAGTATTTATTTAATCATCGGATTTGTTATTGCTTTATCAGCTTTAGGTTATGCTCTTTACTTGTACAGGAAAGTATTATCTTACAGTGAGGGAGAAGAAAAGGTCAGAGAAATCAGTTCTTACATTAAAGAGGGTGCTCAAGCATTCCTACGTGCAGAATATCGCATTATATTCACTTATATAGCGATTGCGACAACTGTAATTTTCTTTGGTTTTTATTTAGGTTATGACAGTTTATCTGGATTAACTGAAAATAGTAATACAAACATTGTTGTGGAACAAACAGAACATTCTGCATTGTTCTTTGGTATCGGAACAGCATTAGCGTTTTTATTAGGTTCATTATTTAGCTTGTTTGCTGGATTCATCGGTATGAAAAGTGCAACAAACGCAAACTCAAGAACTGCAACTGCTGCGAAAGACAGTGGGATTATACGTGCTCTAGATGTTGCCTTTAAAGGTGGTAGCGTTATGGGTATGGGTGTTGTTGGTTTTGGATTATTAGGGTTACTAATTGTAGTTTCAGTATCTATAATTATGGGTGTTGATGCATACGTAGCTATTACATATGCAGCAGGATACAGTTTAGGTGCTTCAAGTATTGCTTTATTCGGACGTGTTGGTGGAGGTATCTTTACCAAAGCTGCTGACGTTGCAGCCGATTTAGTAGGTAAAGTAGAAGCAGGGATTCCAGAGGATGATCCACGAAATCCAGCTGTTATTGCTGATAATGTTGGGGACAACGTTGGTGATGTAGCAGGTATGGGTAGTGACTTATTAGAGTCTTATGTTTCAAGTATCATTGGGGCAGCAACAATGGCTGCATTAGTGTTCTCTACTGCAGATGAGAGAATGAATGGTATATTGATGGTTTTAGCTGTTGCTTTCAGTGGTGTGTTATCTTCAATCATTGGTTCTTTCTTCGTAAGAGGAAAAGAAGGCAAGAGCCCATTTAAAGCTTTGAAAATGGGGACGTACGTTAGTGCAATCTTGTTTATTATGTTTACATTTGTTGTTAACTGGTTATTTTTAGATACAGTTACCTCGAAATTATATGTTGATCCAAATGGAACTGATATGAATATCTTACCAATCGCATTTGGATTTGCTCCATTTATCAGTATTATTATAGGTTTAGCTGTAGGTATTTTAATAGGGTTAGTATCAGAGTATTATACAGCTGCAGAATATAAACACGTTAAGAGTATTGCTGAGCAATCTCAAACAGGACATGCAACAAATATTATCGCTGGTATCTCTACTGGTATGGAATCAACATTGGTACCAGTAATTATTTTAGCTGGTGGTATTATTGGATCATTCGCAGTAGGTGGATTATTCGGTGTAGGTCTTGCCGCAGTAGGAATGTTATCTACAGCGGGAATTACAATCAGTGTTGATGCATACGGTCCAATCGCAGATAATGCGGGTGGTATTGCAGAAATGAGTGGTTTAGATAAGAGTGTACGTGCTATAACAGATAAATTAGACAGTGTTGGTAATACGACTGCAGCCATAGAAAAAGGGTTCGCAATTGGTAGTGCTGCTATGACATCTATTGCATTATTCAGTGCATTTATACGTAAAGCAGGATTACTAAACATTGATATCGCTACTCCGCAAGTTATGGCGGGATTAATTATTGGTGCAATGTTAGCATTCTTCTTCTCATCATTGGTTATTAAATCTGTTGGAAAAGCAGCAAATAAAATGATCAATGAGGTTCGAAGACAGTTTAAAGAAATGCCTGGTATTTTAGAGGGGACAACAAAACCCGATTATGCACGTTGTGTAAGTATCTCAACGAGTGCAGCATTAAGAGAAATGATTTTACCTGCATTATTAGCTATAGTTACACCATTAGCAGTAGGGTTCATCTTTGGAGCTGAAGTACTTGGTGGTATGTTAGCAGGTACATTAGTTACAGGTATTATGTTAGCAATCTTTATGGCAAACTCAGGTGGAGCTTGGGATAATGCTAAAAAGTTAATTGAAACTGGTGAGTATGGTGGAAAAGGTTCAGAAGCACACAAAGCATCTGTAACTGGTGACACTGTAGGAGATCCATTTAAGGATACTGCAGGACCATCAATTGATATTCTTATCAAGTTAATGACTACGATATCATTAGTTTTTGCAGCAGCATTCGGAATGGGTATAATATAGTAGATAAAAGCAATCCACAAAAAGGATTGCTTTTTTTTTGTTCATATTGGTTCACAGTACAGTGAAAACTATCTATAATATAAGTAGGCAATAAAAAAGGAGAGAGCGATATGGGAGTAAAGAATGAATATTACACATTAGCGAATGGAGTTAAACTACCCAAAATAGGGTTTGGTACTTGGCAAGTAGAAGATGGAGAAGAAGCTTATAAATCTGTTTCTTTAGCATTAAAAAATGGATATAGGCATATAGACACTGCGCAGGGGTATCAAAATGAGAGAAGTGTAGGGAGAGCAGTTCGTGATTTTGGTATAAGTCGAGAGGATATTTTTATTACTTCAAAATTAGAATCACACATTAAAGATTATGACGGGGCGAAGAAGGCGTTCGAAGATACACTGTCAAAATTGGGTGTAGAATATATAGATTTATTCCTTATACATGCTCCATGGCCTTGGAGTGAAATGGGAAAAGACTGTAAAAAAGGTAATTTAGAGGTGTGGAGAGCTATGGAAGAGTTCTATCAAGATGGAAAATCACGAGCGATTGGAGTCTCTAATTTCTCACCTGAAGACTTATCTAATATTATCGATAATTCTGTTGTTGTACCTCATGTTAACCAAATTGGATATTTTATAGGGTTAGATCAGAAAGAAACAATACATTATTGCAATGAAAAAGATATTTTTATTGAAGCGTATTCTCCTCTTGGAATTGGATATCTATTATCGAATGAAGACATTAAAAAAGTTGCAGAGAAATATGGGGTATCATCTGCCCAGATTTGTATTCGATATTTACTTCAAAAAGGGACAGCTCCATTACCAAAAAGCACTCATGAGAAGAGGATAATTGAAAATAGTGAAGTTGATTTTGAAATCAGTTTAGAAGATATGGTCTTTTTAGATACCATTAAAGGGGATCCAAGAAGATGGGATTAAAATAAACGAAAAGTGTTATAATAATACTGCGAGGTGATGATATGAGCAAATGCTTAATTGTAGTTGATTTTCAAAATGATTTTATTGATGGTACTTTAGGTTTTGAAGGTGCGAGCGACATCACACCAATAATCATTGAAAAGATCAAACAATATCAAAAAGAAAATCAAGATGTCATATATACATTGGATACTCATACTACTGATTATTTAGAGTCTGAAGAAGGTAAGAATTTACCAGTAGTTCATTGTATAGCTGGAACACAAGGACATCAAATTAAAGATGAAGTAAACGAGTTAATAGAAGTGGATGATAAACAGTTTGTTAAGTATACTTTCCCTTCTTTAGAGTTAGGTAATTTCCTTAAAACTAAGGACTATGAAAAAATAGAACTCTGTGGACTGGTATCAAATATCTGCGTGCTAAGTAACGCAGTTATTGCTAAAAGCGCATTACCAAATGCACATATAGTTGTGGATAACTTGGCCACAAAGTCATTTGATCCTGTTTTACATGAAAAAGCTATGGATGTTTTAGAAGGATTACATGTTGAGGTACTAAATCGTGTATAAAGTTAATAGAGCAATGGTTATAGATTTTTATGAGTTGACAATGGCTAATGGTTATTTTGTAGAAGGAAAACATGAGGAAGTTGTATACTTTGATGTGTTTTTTAGATCAAATCCAGATAATGGTGGATTCTCTTTATTTGCTGGATTATATCATATTATAGACTATATAAAATCATTGGAGTTTACTGACGAGGATATAGAGTTTTTGAAGAGTAAAAATTTATTTGATGATAAGTTTCTTGAATACCTAAGAAATTTTAAGTTTTCGGGAGATATCTATGCTTTCAAAGAAGGAAGTGTAGTGTTTCCTAATGAGCCAATCATGACAATCCGTGCAACATTATTAGAGGCACAATTGATTGAAACATATGTATTACAAGTAATAAATCATCAAAGCTTAATAGCAACAAAAGCAACAAGAATAAAGTACGCAGCTAAAGATAAAACAGTGATAGAAATGGGAGCAAGAAGAGCCCACGGGTTAACCAGTAGTTTAGAAGGAACAAGAGCTGCTTATATTGCTGGAATTGATAGCTCAAGTAATGTAATAGCGGATCAATTATATGGGATTCCCTCTGGAGGGACAATGGCTCACTCTTGGGTTCAGTCTTTTGATAATGAGTACGAATCATTTAAAGCCTATGCAAAAACATATCCCACAAACTCTACTCTATTAGTAGATACTTACAATACCCTCAAAAGTGGAATACCAAACGCAATAAAAGTTATAAAAGAATATTTATTGGATAAACCCGGAGCGAAATACGCGATTCGAATTGACAGTGGTGATTTAGCATACTTGTCAAAGAATGCAAGAATGATGCTAGATGAAGCGGGATTACCCGACTGTAAAATCGTTGTAAGTAACTCGTTGGATGAACATTTGATTCAGACGCTCATTAATCAAGACGCACCAATCGATGTTTTTGGTGTTGGAGAGAGATTAATAACAGCAAAAAGTGATCCTGTATTTGGAGCAGTTTATAAAATCGTCGCAAAAGAAGATAATGGTATTATAAGACCAATTATCAAAATAAGTGATAACCCAGGAAAAATAACAACACCACACTACAAACGTGTATATCGTGTGTATGGTGAAGAAAACCGGGCTTTCGCTGATTATATAGCTATGCACGATGAAGTTGTTGATTCATCAAAACCATTAGTATTATTTGATCCTGTTCATACATGGAAACGTCAAGAAATCAGTAACTACTCTATCAAGGAAATGCACGTTCCAATTTTTAAGGATGGAGAAATAGTTTATGATATTCCAACGTTGAATGAAGTAAGAGATTATGCTAAGGAGAGTCTATCTGAGCTTTGGACTGAATTACGAAGATTTTCATTCCCTCATAAATATTACATAGACTTGTCTCAAAAACTATGGGATACTAAGAATAAGTTGATTAACAAGCATAGACATTAATATTGGAGGTACAATATGCGAGTATTAGAACTTACAAAAGATGATTATGACTTATACAGGAAGATAAGGTTAGAACTTCTTAAACGAGAACCGATAAGTTTTGGTTCTAGTTTTGAAGAGGAAACACTTTTTGAAGATAAAATCTGGAAATATCGACTTACAAAAGAACATGTGTCAACATTTGGGGCATTTGAGTCAAATGAAATCATTGGCTTATGTGTAGTAGTGTATAATCCTAGAAGCAAAATGAAGCATCTTGCTACTCTACACAGTATGTATGTTCGAAAAGAACATAGAGGTAAAGGTATTGGAAAGAGAATGATCGAGTTCGCTGAAAAATCATCGAGAAATAAAGGGGTTCAACGTATGAACCTATCTGTAGTTAGTTCTAATGTGAATGCAATCGGCCTATATAAGAAGTTAGGATTTAAAGAGTATGGTGAAGAACCGGAGACTATAAAAGTTGAAGGTAAATATTATAGTCTTACATTGATGACAAAAACACTGAAAGAGGAATAAAAAAATATTCTTCTTTTTTTTATGATTTTATTGCTAATGAAACATTGAAGTATGTGTTTTATTCAAATTGAACAATTTGTATAATTGAACTTGGAGATATTATTAATGAAAGGAAGTTATAAATATGTTTTTCTTTGAAAATTACACCGTTACAAATGTTTTGATTTTTTTAGTAGTTTTAGTTGGATTACTAGGAATAAATGAATTAACAAGAAGATCAAAAATATTATCAATTACTTTTTATATGGCAATACCTTTAATATTCACAATGTTCATTTGGGGAAAAGGAGATAGTGGAAATTTAGATGGAAACTGGTTTGCATGGGTAAAAACGTACTCAGCATTGGCAGGTGTCGTAGGATTTATGGCAATACGTTACTTCAAGCAACTGCAAACAAATAAATGGGCACTATTATTCCCTGCAGCTATTTTGGGAATCAATATCTTAGAAGCTGTTTTAAGAGACATTGAAGTGTCTGCTTTAAAAGATGTAGTAGAGAATGGATTGCTTTTAAATGGTGGACCTTGGAATATCATTAACGCTGTAGCCGGGTTGTTAAACATTGTAACAATCACAGGATGGGTTGGTATTCGAATATCAAAAAATAACTCGAAAGATATGGTTTGGCCTGATCAACTATGGTTCTGGATTATAGCTTACGGTATTTGGAACATGTCTTATGTGTATAACTGTATTCCTGATAGAAGTTTCTACGCAGGGGTAGCATTGATTTTTAGTTGTACAGTAGCAGCATTTGTTGGAACAAAAGGTCTTTGGTTGCAACATAGAGCACAAACATTGGCATTATGGGCAATGTTTACATTAACATTCCCTAACTATGCAAACACACAGTACTTTGATATTGTTAGCACACATGCAGTTGCTCCTAAATACTTCTTAGCGATTTTTGCGTTACTTGCGAATATCGGAGTTCTAGTTTATGAAATTAGAACAATTATTAAGTCTAAACGTAACCCACTTAAAGAGGAGTTATATGTAGACAATAAAGCATATAAAGATATTATAGAAGCGAATAATTTGTAACTAAAAAAGGTGGGCTTTGCCTACCTCTTTTTTTTTGCTATAATATGTGTGGGTGATACTATGAATAATGTGCTTTTAGAAACAAATAGATTAAGACTTAGATACTTTGAAGAGAAAGATTTGGATGTCTTTGTTGAGTATCGTAATAATGAAGAATGGATGATACATCAGACTTTTAAAGGAAAATCAAAAGAGGAGTTTCGCAATATTCTTCTTTCCCCTTTTTACATTGATCAGGGGTCTCAATTAGCAGTTTGTCTGAAGGATAAGGATAATCTAATAGGCGATTTATATGTTGAAAAGAATGAGTGTGAGTTATTCATTGGATATACTATCCACCCTTTGTACTCGAAAAAAGGATACGCATACGAGATAGTAAAGGCTTTTATAGATTACTTATTCACTAATTACCCGGACTGCAAAATTATTGCGGAAACGGATTTAACAAATATACCATCAATTAACTTACTGCAGAAACTGAAGTTCAAAGAAGTGATGCGCAATGTAGAGGGGTTAGTGTTTGAATTATATAGTGATTAACGCAGTATCCTTATAAGGTATTGTGTTTTTTTATGCTATAATTGGTCTAGAGTAAGGATGATGTAAAATGAAAAAAATTATAAGAAGAATAGTTATTTCAGTAGTAGTTCTAGTACTATTACTTGTGCTAACTTTAAGTGTTTTCGCTAGTACCTCATATACAGCTTTAGATGAAATGTATGATGCATTGTCAATTATTGAAAATGAAGAAGTTACATTTTATGAGGACAGAGATGAGTTAAGATATACTGTCACTAATCCTAAGAAGAACATAATCATTGTACCTGGGGGATTAGTAACACCTGATAGCTATGGATATCTTGCATATAGTTTAGCACTTGAAGGGTTCAATGTTACTATCGCAAAAGCACCTTTCAATCTAGCAATACTGAATCAATGGATTGGAAAAGAGTTTCTCAGTGACGAACTAGATAATGTTGTAATAGGACATAGTCTCGGTGGAGTTACTGCTAGTATGGTTTTTAGTGGGAGTAACCAGGTTAGTGTAATGATGTTTCTAGGGAGTTATCCGATAAAAGATGTAAGTGATAAAGATACTTTGTTTCTCGCAGCAGAACACGATTTAGGTATGGATCCTGAAGCATTTAACGATAGTATGAAGTATGTAAACGATAATAATACAGTAATCAATATTGACGGGGGTAATCACGCACAATTTGGATGGTATGGACCACAAAAAGGTGATGGAGAAGCAGAAATGGAAACTATCACTCAACAGAATTTAGTTGTGGGATATATTATCGATTATCTAACTGAATAGAACAGGTGTATATCTGTTCTTTTTTTGAGTGTTTAATTATAAAGATTTTAATCTTATGTTATAATGAGTAGGAGAGCAGGTGGATATTATGGATTTTGAAACGTCGAGAATATTATTCGCCCTGGGATTAACTGTTTTTGCAGGATTATCAACAGGTGTAGGTAGTATATTAGCATTTTATACAAAAAAAACGAATGAGACATTCTTAAGTGCAACACTAGGTTTTAGTGCTGGAGTTATGATTTATGTCTCAATGATAGAGATTTTCCCGAAAGCACGATTAAGTTTAGAAGAAGTTTATGGATCTGATAAAGAAGCATTCATCTACACAACATTAGCATTTTTTACTGGTATTGCTTTGATTGCTTTGATTGATAAGTTTGTACCAGCTGCGGAGAATCCTCATGAGATTAGAGATGTTTCTGAAATGAGTGAAGAAGCAAAAAAAAGACAATCACTTCTTCGTATGGGACTGTTTAGTGCGTTAGCAATCGCAATTCACAATTTTCCAGAAGGATTGGCAACTTTCATGAGTGCATTGAAAGATCCCACACTAGGGATTTCAATCGCAATCGCAATTGCAATTCATAATATACCAGAGGGAATCGCTGTAAGTGTACCGATATTTTATGCTACTGGTAGTAAAAGAAAAGCATTTGGGTATTCATTCTTAAGTGGACTAGCAGAACCAGTTGGAGCTTTGATTGGATTCCTCTTGTTAAGACCTTATCTGGATGGAGCAATGTTTGGATTTGTCTTTGCTGGAGTTGCAGGAATTATGGTGTATATCTCACTTGATGAGCTATTGCCTACCGCAGAAAAATATGGAAAGCATCATATTGCGATAGGTGGTTTAATTTCTGGAATGGTTGTTATGGCGATTAGTTTGGTAATGTTCGTTTAAAATAAAAAAAAGGATTGAATATCAATCCTTTTTTATTATTCGTAGAACCAACTAATCCCAAATCCCTTGTCTCCAACATGAACTGTTAACACGGGACCTAATAAATCAGTATATCTTATTTTCGAGTTAGGATATAAATCCTCAATATATGCTTTTAGTGCATCTCCACTTTTTTGACTATTAGTAGCAGTAATATAGAATGTAATGTTTTTAAATCCTTTTGAAGTTTCTTTAATTTTCTGTTCAATAATAGAGAATACTTTTTTGTAAGTTCTCTCTGTTTTCATAAGGATTAACTTCCCATCAATCATATCTATTATTGGTTTCATTCTAAGTATTGTACCTATCATAGCCTTAGCAGTTGATAGTCTTCCTCCGGCAACTAAACTAAATAAGTTTTCACATGTAAACATTAGTTTTGATTGCTTAATGATTGTATGCATTCTAGTTGTGATTTCTTCAACTGTTTTATCTGCTTCAATCATCTCTATCAATTCATATACAAGCATTTCATTACCGTACGCGGAATGATTTGTGTCAAAAATAGTAACTTTGCTAGGATCATCTAACATTTTACTTCCTACTAAACTACTTTGATATGAACCACTTAACTCCTTGCTCATAGTTTGAACAAACACATGATCATATGTTTGTAGCATTTTCTCAAATGTTTCGTGATATAATCCAGGACCTGGTGCGCTTGTTTTAAATTGCGCTCCTTCACTCCTTTTTTTGATAACGAACTCTCTAGTAATATCCGTTTCTTTATATGTCTCTCCATTTTCAATAGAAACATTGAGAGATACAACTTGGATATTCTTCTCTTTAATAACTTCTTGTGGCATGTAAATCGTACTATCTAATACTATACCGTATTTTGCCATAACGAACACCTCTTCTTCATTATCTATATTATACATTAATTTGACCTAAAAGTGACGATTTTAAGCCTAAAAAACAAAAAAAGTACAGATTATGCAATCTTGTACTCTTGTTTATTACTGATTTCTTTCTTTTTATACCATGAGTTCATCATATACATAAGTTTCATTGTTAAGTAAACCATACTTATCGCAATAACGAAATATAATGGTATCATAAGAAACTTTATGTATGGAACATATGTATGAACAACGTATGCATCTAAAATCTCAAAAATAAATATTCTTCCTGGATGTAATACGAATGGTCGAAGTAGTAGAGCCCATATGCAATTGAAGGCTACTCCACCAGCTAATATATACTTATCATTCTTATTAATGTCAATTGTTAAAATCGTAATGATTGCGTATGCTAGTAAACTACCGTGATTAAAAAGTGAAGTTAAAATGCTGTATACTGGAAAGTCACCATATAAACCATTACCATAAGAAATCATTGAGAAGTAATATCCTCCACCAGCTAAAAGCGCTGAAAAAGCACTCCATAGTTTTAAATCCTTTATCTTAAATAATGCAATAAAAGGAACAACAAAATACGATAATGTTGAAAACTCAACAGGAACTTTGAATGGAAAGACTATGATAATGAATATGTTGTAAACCAATACAATAAGTAATTGGATATTAAGAAACGTGTTTCTAAACCTTTCCGGTTTTGTCAACATCACCTTTATGTAGAACATGAATAATAGTAGACAAAATACTGAAATCAAATTTAAATGTGTCATAAGCCTACCCCCTTTAAATAAAGTCGTTATAGAAAATTAACTATACATATTTTATCATACTTCATTAAAAATTCTATGTATATTTTATGTATTTTTGATTATAATTGTAGATAGAAGGATGTGATATAGTGATTTATAAAACACATGTGTTTGAAGTTAAAACATCATATGAGGATGAAATGGTTAATGTAACAAAAATAGTAACTGATTTAATCGAGGATTCGAAAGTTAAAACTGGTGAGGTCATATTGTTTGTACCTCATACTACTGCCGCAGTAACTATAAATGAAAACACAGATCCAGATGTTCAAAGAGATATTCTTTTGGGATTAAGGAAAGTATTTGTAAAAGATAGAGACTATAAACATTATGAGGGGAACTCACATGCACATTTAAAGAGTAGTATAGTAGGTGTTGATCAAAGTGTTTTAATTAGTGAAGGAGAACTTGTTTTAGGAAACTGGCAAGGAATTTATTTTATGGAGTTTGATGGACCTAGAAGCAGAAAACTAGTAGTTAGAATTCACGGTGAGTAATCAAAAAAAATATGATGATATTGCTACATAAGAAAAAAAGGACTCAAAATGAGTCCTTTTTATTCTTTTGCGTGTAATTCTTTAATGATAAGTTCAGTACCCGTTATTACATCCCATTTATCATGGCTACATAAGGGGCAAACATTATTATTTTGTACTAAGTTAAATGTTAATCCACAACCTTTGCATTTTCCAATACCTGGTGTTATTTCAATCTCAAGTTTCATGTTCTTTAAACTTGATTTCTCAATAGCAATTGGATACACATCTTCAATATAGTGTGGAACTACACCACTTAGTTCTCCAATTTGGAGTACTAGTTTTTCAATGTCTTTGACATTGTTTTTTTCTTTATGTTCCTCGACTTGTTTAACTATTTCTAATACAATACCTAGTTCGTGCATATTATCCTCTTAATCTAAACTTTTTACCGATGTTTTTGAAGAAAATACGTGCTTTACGTTTAAGAGCTGTTTTAATGATGATCGGTTTTAAGTCAGGTAAATCAACTCCGTATTCATCATGTACTTTTACTAGATTGATAGCATCTAGTTTACAGCGTGTAGTACATGCTCCACAACCTACACATAAGAACTCATCTACTACAGTAAGTCCACATCCTAGACATCTTGATGTTTCAAGTTTAACCTGTTCTTCAGTTAATACTCCACGAGGATCATCAAATGAACCTGTTAGGTTTTTGATATGTTTTGTATGTGTTCTTTCTCGTTTTGTTTCATCGTAACCACTATAGTCTACGTTATTAATATCTAATGCTTGATAGTGATTTCTTTTTCTACCATATGTTAAACTTTGTCCTTTGTTTACGAAACGATGAATACTGACTGCAGCTTCTTTTCCTAAAGCGATTGCATCAATTGCGTATTTAGGACCAGTTGCTACGTCTCCACCAGCAAAGATATCTGCTGCAGATGTCTGTAGCGTAAGTGAATCTACTTTAATTGTTTGATTTGGATTAAGTTCAACATTTACACCATCTAATAATTTATTGTAATCGATACGTTGTCCTACTGCTGTCATAATGTAATCTACATCTACAGTAATAGTATCATTTTCGTCAAAAGTTGGGTTGAATCTACCAGATTCATCTTTAACACTTATACATTTATGGAAAACAACTTGAGATACTTTACCGTTGTTCACGATAAACTCTTTTGGTCCATAACTATTGTTAATAGCGATGTTTTCTTCTAATGCTTCATGAACTTCGTCTTCAAGAGCTGGCATATTTTCTCTATCTTCTAGACAGAACATTTGAACGTTCTTTCCACCTTTACGGATTGCTGTTCTAGCAACGTCAATTGCAACATTTCCACCACCAATAATTACTACATTTCCTTTGATGTCTTCTTGATTACCTAGAGCAACGTTACGTAAGAAGTCCACTCCTGGAATTACATTAGGTTTATCTTCATTATCTAATCCTAACATTCTACCTTTTTGTGCACCAATAGCAACATAGAATGCTTCAAATCCAGATTTTCTCATTTCTTGAATAGTGATATCTTTACCAACTTCTACACCAGTTTCAAATGTTACTCCCATTTCTCCAAGAATTGCGATTTCAGCATTTATAACATCTTTTTGTAATCTGAAGTTAGGGATACCGAATGTTAGCATTCCACCTAATGATTTTTCTTTTTCAAATACTGTTACTTTATACCCTTCTATAGCTAAGTAGTAAGCACAACTTAATCCTGAAGGTCCACCACCAATAATGGCGATATTTTTATCAAAGTCTTTTTTAATCGTTGGGATAAATCTATATTCTTCATGTAAATCTTGTTCAGCGATAAATTTCTTAACATCATCAATAGCTACAGCTTCATCGATGTTCCCTCTTGTACATGCACTCTCACAAATTGCTGGACAGACACGTCCACAAACTGCTGGGAAAGGATTGTCCTTTTTGATTAATTCTAATGCTTCACGATATCTTCCTTCTGCAGCTAACTTAATATATGCAGGGATAGAGATATGTGAAGGACATTCACTTTTACAAGGAGAAGTACCTGTATCTAATGATTCTTTTCTATTGTCACGATATTCAGGATTCCATTTATCTGGTCCCCATTCCATATCTGCTGGGAATTCAGTACGAGGTTCTGGAAGTACTTCTTGCTTATCAGCTGTACATAGTTTTTGTCCTAATTTAATGGCATTAGTTGGGCATACATCTACACATTCACCACAACCAACACATAGTTCTTTATCTACTTTTGAAACGTAGTTTGAACGAACCATATCAGGGTTAATATACATATTAGCAGCTCTAATCGCATAACATCCACATCCACAACAGTTACAAATCGCGTGTGTGTGACCGTCTCCTTCAGTGTTTGGAATATGATGCATTAGACCGTTCTTTTCTGCTTTATCGATAATATCATATGCTTCTTCTTTAGATATTTCTCTACCTCTACCAGTACGGATATAATACTCAGCAGCGTCATCTAATTGAATACACATATCTTCTTTTAAGTGTCCACAACCTTCTCCGTTTGCTTCTCTTGATGTACGGCAACTACAGTCAGAAACACTGAAAAGTTTTGATTCTTCTAAGTATGTTGAAATTTTCTCACTTGGTACAGCTTTAGTACTACCATCTATTGCACTCTCAATTGGGATAATACGCATTACACCTGTACCGATTGGGAAGTTCCCAGCTGCAACAGGATTACGTAATATACCATAGTCATCAAACGCTCTACCAATTTGAGGATATTTTTTTACTAGTTCTTTGTTGTTTACAACCATTTCAAAAATACCAGGAACCCATGTTTCATACCAGAAAGTATCTACTCCATTTTCCTCTTTTTTAATTGTAGCAACACCATTCATAACTAGTTCCCATAGTAGTTTCTTTGTTGTTTCTGGATCTTTGTTAACAATTTTAGCTACTTGTTCTACAGTCATATGTTCTCTGAACTCAAGACCTAAAGCTACTTCAGCCATTTCTTCAGTAACAATTTTCTCTAATAATAAGAATCTAGGATCATCGTATCCTACACCCTTCTTTGAACCTGTTTTTGTACCTGATACTTTATTACAAAAATCTAATAGTTTCGGTTGCCTCATTCTATTTTTTCCACCCTTCAATTTCATCTTTAATATAATTTACCCATTCATCCATACCTTCACCTGTTTTAGCTGATAAAGGGAAAATTCTAATATCTGGGTTTAAGTCTTTAGCATACTCAGTAACCTTATCAAAATCGAAATCAAATAAACTTACTGTGTCTGTTTTACTAATAATAAGAGCATCTACTTTTGTAAACATCTTTGGATATTTTAATGGTTTATCATGCCCTTCAGGAACAGAAAGAATCATAATATTTTTTGCTTGTCCTAAATCATAACTTGCTGGACAAATTAAGTTACCAATATTTTCAAGAATAACAAAATCAAGATCCTCATGATCAATTGCCTCTAAACCTTCTCTCGTCATTCCTGCGTCGATATGACACATACCACCACTATGTAGTTGCATTACTCTTGCACCGCTTTTTTCAACGGTAATAGCGTCTACATCACTGTCAATATCTGCCTCAATTACACCTATATTTAGTAGTTCTTTTAATCTGTTGATTGTTGCAACAACAAATGTTGTTTTACCACTACCAGGACTACTCATAAGATTAATCATAAAAGTCTGATTATCTTTTAACTCTTTTCTTAAAATTTCTGCTTTGTCATCATTGTTTGCATATACCCTTTTTTGGATATCAATTACTTTAATACTCATTTTATACCTCTTAGTATCCGTATGCTTCAGCTGAATGCTTAATCACATAAGGTTTATTTCTTAATTTAAAGAACCAATATACTAAATATCCAACATGTAAGATTAAGTTTCCTAATCCCCAGAAGTAGCAAACTGATTCGTTATACCATAATGAGGAATCCATTATCGGAGTGAATATGTCATAACAACTTCTAATTAAGATGTGGATTGCTAACGTATATATACGTCCCATTAACCATAAGTCAGTTCTTTTCTTCACTAACATCCAGATTTCAGGTGCTATTAAAATACAAATACTTGATGCTACAAACATAGTGTTTTCAGAATATACAAATGCTGCATTCCAAGTAACATATAGTAAACACCATGCGAGTGGTAAATCTGCGATTAATTCAGCAAAATTGTTCTTACCATCATGTTTCGCAATTCTCCAGTGTTTTGTAGGTAAAGGTATAGTGATACATAGAATGATACCTGCGATCGCATTGAAATAATTACCTAATTCAAGATCTTGCTTTACTGCTTCGATAATATTTAAGTTCAAAACTAGGTATAGCAACCATAAAGGCCATTTTTTCTTCAAAGACATTAGTACATCTTTGTGATTACCATCATTCGAAATTCTAATAAATGATACAAGACAAATTGGGATTAAAACACTAATTGTTTTTGCCCATCTAAAGAATGAATGAAGATTTATAAACCAAAGTGGAAATGTAAGTAGTGCTAAAATAAAAAACCACTTGTAAAACTTTTGTTTCTCTCTTGTGTATTCTAGAAACAGGAATAAAAATAAAACATATAAACTCATTGAAACGATATAACTTAGTACGTCTAAAGCCATGGGTGAAGCCTCCTTATTTATAATCTCTATTATAATAGTAATTAGATTAAGGTTTGTTTTCAATAAACGATTTCACTTATATATAGCAATAATGTCACCTTTTTTAATTACTTTATTCACTTTATAGCAAAAACGTCATAAAAACTTGAAATTGAGTAATATTTACTTTATTCTATATAAGAGGTGGTACTATGAATCAAACAAGTACAGACGTTTTTGCACATTATGATTTACCTTTCGAGACGTATTTTAATAAGCATGTTGACAGTAGATATCAGGCGCACGATGAGACAGAGTTAATATGGTTGTTAAGAGGCGAGGCTAAAATAACTTGTGATAATAAGTGTTTTGTATTAACCCCACAAACTCTTTTTATGATTAATCCTTTTCAAATGCATTCAATCCACTCTACTGAGGATACTATGTTTATCACATATCGTTTTAAGAAGGAACATATTAAAGAATACACAGAAGGCTATAAAAATCTATCATTCATAAATCGTGTATATACACTTAATGAACTTGTTGAAAAATACAAGGAAGTACCATTATTAATCTCACAGTTGATTCGATTACTAATTTCACCAAATCAATCTACGTTAATTCGATATAAAATAATTGGATACTACAACATGTTAATTTATGAACTTTATACAATGCTTTTAAGAGAGAAATATCTTGATATTAAGAAAAAAGATGTCCCCTTTCATATAGATAGGCAGAATAGGATAATTGATTTTCTAAACAGTAACTTCCTGAAGAAGATTAGTTTAGAAGATCTTGCAGTTCAAATAGGTATAAGTAGTTATCGTTTATCGCACTTAATGAAAGAGATGTTTGGGATTTCATTTAGAGAATACTTGTTCAATATTCGCTTTGAGTATGCTCTAAGACTATTAAGAGAAACACAATTATCAGTTATTGATATTGCAAAAATGGCTGGATTTAGTGATATAAAATACCTTAATAGATTATTAAAGGATAGATTTGCTGTTACTGCATTGAAGTATCGAAAAAAATATAATCACTTTGATCAAGCATATAGTGATAGTAATTTCATAAATGACTTTTTTAAAGAACTACGAGTGTGTTTAAAGAGAATAGAAGGCGGAGTTATGGGCGATAATTATATAGTATAAACATTCCATTTTGGAATGTTTTTCTTTTTTGAATTTGATATAATAAGGGTAGGTGATAGTATGATGATTAAACTAGATGAATCAAATAGAGATTATGCAAGACAGTTTTTCAATGTAAGAGAGTTAAAAGTAGATGAAAGTAAATTAGATAAGTTTTTAAGCAATGAAAATAATATTGCATTAATAGAAGTGATTGATGATAAAGTAGTTGCATTAGTATGGGGATATGTACTAGAACGAATGGATGCAGAACCTATGATGTTTATCTATAGTGTTGATGTAATTAAAGAATATAGAAGAAGAGGGATTGCAAGAAAGTTGGTAGGAGCATTTATTGATGAATCAAACAAACGAGGATTTAGAAATAGTTTCCTAATAACTGAGAAAGGAAATGTTCCTGCAAACAAACTTTACCAGTCACTAAAAGGTAAAGAACAAGAAGAACATATTCTTTATATGTTTTTTAAGGATGGTGAGAAAGTTGAAAAAGACGAAACATGTAACTCTTGAAGGAAGAGTTCAAGGGGTTGGAATGAGATGGACAGTAGACCGAATCGCAAATAAGTTTGAAGTGACGGGCTATGTTCGCAACTTATATAATGGGTTTGTTGAGATTGTAGTACAAGGAGAAGAACAGGAAATTGAAGTATTCTTAGACTATATCAAGCAAAACGCACCTGGACGAATTACCAGTTTCCTAGTTACTGAGATCACTAGTAAAATGGAGTATGATAAGTTCAAAGTGAAGTATTTCTAGAATATCGATTAATCAATATGATAGAGACAATAGGGAAATGAAAATGAGAGCAAAAATAAAATAGATGTGATTTCACATCTATTTTTTTATTGGAACAAAGTTTTCAAACACTGCGTTATCATATCTGTTTCTTACAAAATCGAGTTCTTCTTGTGATCTAGCAACATATGATAGTACCATATGTCCTTTTTTATTGATTCTATCAAGTTTCTTACGTGGAAGATCCTCAAATCGATAATTTGTAAAATCTGGTTTTGTGTATAAATTAGTAATTAAATGTTTCAGTAAATACTTAGAAATATTATTACTGCCCGGAAAAGTACTTGCGATTTGCCCACGGATTATACTTGATTCTTGCTTGCGAAACTGATATACGATACGCGGATCGAAAGAGTGTATTGCGTATCTTATATTGTAGTTTTTTAATAGATTGATAAAAACACTAACAAATTCCCGAGCTAGTTTGTTTGGTTTTAACTCTATCAAATACTTCGTCTCTACAGGTAATGATGATAAGACATCGGATAGTAATGGTATTTTCTCTTTTGTGTTTAGTATTTTATAGTCTTTGATTTCATCATAGTATGTTTCCTCGATAATAGAATCTTTACCACAAAGACGTTTAAGTGAAGAGTCGTGAAATACTACAATCTTCTTATCTCTTGTCATTCGAACGTCTAGTTCAATATCAAATCCATTAGAAACCGCATTGTGAAATGCTGCCATAGTGTTTTCAGGTATTTCTTTCGTATGCAGTCCTCTGTGAGCATAGAAACCTGTTTTTATCCACTGTAAATCTTTCATGTTTTCACCTTCTTTGTAATCCTACTACTATTATACTCTTATTTTAACAATTAATAGCAAAGTAAATCTATGTTTTTTCTATTTTTTTTGTTAAACTATTTATAGACTTAATGGGGTGAATAATATGGCTCTTTGGAAAACAAAACTACTTGAAGACTTATATATTCTTAGGGAGAATATTAGGGATGACGAAAAACAAATAAAAGGAATCGCACCAATCATTTGTACTGACGAAGTGTTGGAAGAGATTGCTAGTAAAAAACCACTTAAAATAAGTGATTTTTTAGCTATTTCTGGAATTAATCGTCAGTTTTTAGATAACTACGCATCAAAATTTTTACGTGTTGTAATGAAACATCAGACGAACAGTGTTAAAGAAGTAAAAGTATCAAGAAATGCTTATAAGGTTTTAGATCACTATAAAGATAGATTAACAAATATCTCAAGAAGAAATCCCAATTTATATATGGGGAAAACTGTAAAACGTAATAGTTTCGATTTAGCTTTGCTAAATCAGGACTTAAATCTTATCAAATTCTTAACAAACAAACGTATAACCACGTTACGTTTAGAATTTGCCTCTACGCTAAGTGGGGAAAACTTAGAACGACACATAACAACATTATACCGTGAAACAAACAAAGAAGAAAAAGAAACAGGTTCTTACGATTTGTATATAGCATATCCATATGTAGAGGGTGTGTTTAAAAAGGATCGTTTCGCAATTCGTGCACCTTTACTATATTTTCCAGTGAAGTTGGAACGAAATAAACGTAACTTCAGCATCAAGAAAGACAAAGATAAGGATATTATCTATAATCGAGACTTGCTTCTAGCTACTTCAAAAATGGAACAAGCTGACATCGACTCCAATGTTCCATTTATTCATGACTTCAATATAAAGACATTGGTTGATGTAGTATTACCTTTTTATATCAGTAATGGAATAAACATAGTTGATCATCAAGTAAACTTTGATTTTGACCCATTTAAATCACAGTTGAAAGATCAGTTTGTGAAACGAAGAGCAAATACCTTCACTATCAGTGAGAATATTACTATGGGAAGATATAAGCTTTATTCTTCGATGATTCAAAAAGATATGAGTCAAATATTGGATCAAAATAAATATAATGAGCTTTTAGAGGGTCTAATAGACGAATCAAACCTATTTGAAGTAGAAAAAGATGTCGTTTATACTGTAAATCCGAACAGAGTAGACGAGAAGAGATTATCATACATTAACGAAATTAATTACGCACAGGAAAAAGTAATCGATTTACTTAATAAGGAGAAGAAATTAGTAATTTGGGGACCTCCTGGTACAGGGAAGTCTCAAACAATTACTTCACTTATTTCTAGCAGTATTTTAAAAGGAGAGAATGTTCTTGTTGTAAGTGAGAAAAAAGTAGCTCTTGATGTTATTTACTCACGTCTAAAGAGTGCATCAAAATATGCAATGTTTATTGATGACGCTGAAAACAAACAGGATTTCTATCATAAACTAAAGGAGTTTGTAACCCCTGCACCACCTGAAAGAACATTAAACAATGATATATTCAAACTTGAAGAGGAAATTAGAGACATCCTTTTTGCGATGGATCGTTCTCTTGAACTTCTGTATAATACATCTATTCAGGATATACCAATGAGTAGTTTGTATCGACGATATGTGAAAGACAAAGATATAATTAAAGAACTTACTCCAAAGAAAGTTCACTTAATGTTTAAATCCACATTTAGGAAACCAGATTTTAAAGTTTTAGATAAAATCGAAAACACGTTTAACAAGAAGCAAACATTGACAGATATCCTAGAATATAGTGAGATGTTAGATAAATATCCTATACTTGGAAAATTGGAAACAAAAATTTCACGTTCAAACGTTATAGATTTCGAAGAATTAACGAAAGATTTCGAAACATACTTAAATAAAACAAAACATGCATGGTTCTTTAAACGATTCCGCTTAAGAAGAGCGTTTATTGATAAGAATAAAAAGAGATTACTATACTTAACAAAAAAAGGATTCACAGACGCAAAATATTTAAAACTGTTATTTACAGATAAAACACTACATTTCTATATACTAGAAAACATTAATAAGTTGAATAAGATTAGAACTATCTACTCAAAACTAACAGTTGAAGATCAAAAGTTTTTACATATGTTAACTACACATCCACTCATTAAGGATTTTGATGACATTCCAAAATATAGAAAATATCTATTCGATGCATTCTATACAGGGTATTTAGAGGATTTTAAAGCCCGTAATCAAAAGCACTTATACATTTTTGATAAATACAGAGATAAGTTAAAAGAACTTGATGTATTAATGGATGAGAAGAAACAAGTTACGATTGAATCTTTTGAAATGGAACTTTATAAACACGCATTTGATTTCTCAAATACCAAACGTATAATGGACATCAAACGTGTTCTAGAACAAACAAGAAAACCTAGTGTAAAAGCATTTATTGATATATTCCAGTTAGAACTAATGAGTAATGTACGCATATGGATGATGACTCCTGAGGTAGTAAGTGCGATTATTCCATTAGTATATGGTATGTTTGATTTAGTAATCTTTGATGAGGCATCACAAATGTATGTCGAAAAAGGGATACCTTGTATATATCGAGCGAAAAAAGTTGTAATTGCTGGTGATACGAAGCAATTAAGACCATCTAGTTTAGGAATTGGTAGGCTAGAAGATGAAGATGAGTTTTATGAGGATCAAGTCTTAAGAGATGTATCAATGGATGCAAAGAGTCTACTTGACCTTGCGAGATATAGATATTTAGAGACAATACTGAACTATCATTATCGCTCTCAATATGAGGAGTTAATCGCTTTTAGTAATCATGCATTTTATGAAGGAAAACTAATTGTTTCCCCAAATCAGGAATCAGCTAGTAAACCTCCGATAGAGTACGTATATGTCAAAGATGGTATCTTTGACAATAGACGTAACGAAATGGAAGCTAAAGCTGTTATAAAATTGATTAAGAAAGTATTTAGAGATCGAGAGAATAACGAAACAATCGGAGTAATCACATTTAATAGTACTCAACGAGATAGTATTGAAAATCTAATTGATGAAGAGTTATTCAAACGAGGTCGCTATCAAAAAGAGTTTGAGAAAGAACTCTTTAGAAGCGAGGATGGTGAAGATAAGAGTCTATTTGTAAAGAACATTGAAAATGTTCAGGGAGATGAGCGTGACATAATCATCTTTTCAATGGGGTATGGTAGAGATCCAGATGGATATATAAGAAGAAGATTTGGTTGGTTAAACAATGATGGTGGACAAAACAGATTAAATGTTGCTATTTCAAGAGCTAAGAAAAAAATCTACTTCGTCTCAAGTTTGTTCCCTGAAGAACTCAAGGTAGAAGATCTTAAATCAACTGGGCCAAAATTACTGAAAGACTATATGAGATACTGTTACTATGTATCAAACAAGAAATCAGACCTAGCGAAAGAAGTTTTAAACCAATTACATACTTCTGAGAAGCAATCTGATGAGAATAATGTTCCACAGCTTGTAACAGATATAAAAAAACGTTTGGAAAGAAATGGATTCACTGTAAAGACAGCAATTGGGATTGGGAACTACAATATAAATCTTGCTGTTTATGATGAAGATAGTAATAGTTATTCTTTAGGAATTATTTGCGATATTTCGAATCCAGATGATTTAGATGCAAGAAGAGATTTATTTCATCAAGAGAAGTATTTAGAAGTCCGCAAATGGAAGTTATACCGTGTATTCGCTTCGAATTGGTATACTGATCCAAACAAAGAAATGAGAAACATTAGAGATTTATTAAAATAGGAGGTGCAATATGGTTGTTGGAAATATGAAGAACCTAAAAGCAAAAGTAGTGACACATCCAAGCGCAAAAGACGCTCAAATGAAGGTGTTAATTTCGGGTAACGAAGGTTGGGACTCACACGTTATGAGGGTAGTCGAAGTAGAGGTTGGTGGTTACACACCAAAGCATTATCATCCATGGCCACATATCAATTACATGATAGAAGGTAAAGGAGAAGTCTTTATCGATGGGGAAGCATATCCTGTTGAATCAGGGTCATATAGTTTCGTCCCTAGTGACAAACTTCACCAGTTTAGAAACGTTGGAGATAGCATATTTAAGTTTATTTGCATCGTTCCAAAAGAAGGACATAAATAAGATTTCCTATATGGAGATCTTTTTTCATTTGATTATTTATCTTGAATATCAAAGTAATCTGCGATATGATAGATAAAGATAACTACAAAAAGGAATGATTATATGCTTAAAAAACAAACACAATATGTAGTAGTTGGTACACTATTAATGTTATTACTTGGAATTGTATACAGTTATAGTATGTTCCGTCTCGAAATTGAATCAATTTTAAATGTAAATAAATTTTTGAGTGGTCTTCCTTATATGATTGCCTTATTCTTCTTCAGTTTATTTATGGCAATTGGTGGACAACTTTACAGCAAATATAATACAAAACTAATCGCATTCATTGGAGTATTATGTGTATCCCTTGGATTTGTACTGACATCCTTTGCGACATCAATTGTTATGATCACAATTACTTATGGTGTTATTGTAGGTATTGGAGTTGGAATACTATATGGATTACCACTTAGAATCGTTACACAACTTGAAATAAAGAACATTGGTTTTCTAACAGGAATTGTATTACTTGGGTTTGGATTATCACCTTTAATCTTCGCACCGTTAATTAATACATTAATTACCTCAAGAGGTCTAAGTACAACATTTCTAATACTTGGTTTTATCTATTTTGTAACAATGATTCCATTAGTACTTGTTTTAACAAGTCGTGATAAATTACAAAAGAATAATAATGGCTTCAACTACAAAATACTTAAAAATAAGAAATTTATCAGTCTTTATATTTTATTCTTCTTAGGTACATTTATAGGACTGACATTCATAGGGTTTACCGGTAATATCGGGAAAGAATTAATTGGTATTGAATCGAATATAATCGCTATTCTACTAGGACTCTTCGCAGTCTTCAACGGAGTCGGAAGACCCTTGTTTGGATACTTGCATGACAAAGTTGGCTTTAAAAGAACTGCAATTATATCTTTTAGTACACTAATCTTCGCAGCAATTCTACATTTCGTTTTTGATAGTAATTACCTTATATTTATTGTAAGCTTCATTGTATTTTACCTAAATTTTGGTGGGTGGTTAAGTCTTGCATCAGCAACAACAATGGAACTATTTGGCAAGGAAGAATACTCGAAAAATTATGGATTAATGTATACAGCGTATGGAGTTGGTGCTATTCTAGGAAACTCGATAAGTGGAGTTATTGTTGAAATGGTAGGTTTACGATCAGTATTTTTATTGATGAGTATTATAGCTTTTATTGGATTAGTTTATGTGAATATTGGATTTAGAGATTACAAAAAGGAGTAGATTTTACTCCTTTTTTATTAAGTACTTATCCACAAAATTCAGAAAGTTATCCACGACCAGTTTGGAAACCGAACTACTTTACGAACTAATGAAGCCACAAGATGTTTTGACCCTTCAAAATGTGGAAAACCTTGTGGATAAATACTTCCTCAACAACCGTTGACTTTAACTCTTTAAAGTGTTTTAATTAATGTACGGAGAGAAGAATAAAGCTATTAGAACTCCTTGAAAACAGAAGAGTAAAACGATTAAAGAACTAAATAGAAATAAGTGTAATAAAAATAACAAATCATTTATATAGAGTTATCTTGTAAGTGTCGGAGTTATAATAAAATCTTAAAGAAATTTAGAGAAATAATCAATCAGAAATTCTGTTGATTAATACCTAGTATTAATTAAAGGACTATATTAGTGAAATCCCTGAATCAGGTCTTCTCTCTTTTTATGTTGTATGGATGAATAATAAAAAATAGGCTAACTGCCTATTTTTTTTAGTTTTGTCGATATGATATCTTGAGGGTAAATTTCAGCTCCGTTTTGCGTATAAAAGTTTTTTGTTCTAACTTCGGATTCATCAGCCATTCCCATAACCCGAACGACTTCATTTTCCTTACACCAGTTTACCATTTCAGTATAAAGGATTTTCCCATAGCCTTTTGATCTATAGTTTTTATGAATATGCATTTCATTTAGCCATAAATACTTACCAGCGCTTTCCATTCCAATACAGATATTGAAGAATGCAAAGCCAATTACATGTGAGTTCTCACTTAACACTAGTAAGTGTGCATTGTCATGTTTGAAAGCAAGTTGTATTGTTTTTAGTAGTTGATCGTTTGTTTTGGGTGAACCGATATATTCCATTTGATCCTTAAGCAATGAGATAATCTGTGTTGTTTCCATAAACTCTTCCATACAGTTAACAAATTTTACTTCAACCATTTATGCTTCCTCCTTATAATTTTATTATACACAAGTTCAAAGCATTCTTAAAGAGTCTGTAGTTCCATAAAAGATAATTATTAAATTTATCTATATTACTTTTACTACTATGGTAAAATGAAGTTGGAGGTGAGGAATATGAAATATAATATAAAAGAAGAACCGTCTAGAGTGTATTTTGGACTTAGTGAAGTAGTCGATTTGAACACGGACGAGAACACTCCATTCGCTGAAATTTGGAGTAAAAGCGCTGAAATATTTAATATGAAATACTATAATCCTGAGTGGCCTAGTATTGGCTTAGAAATGTATCCTCATAATTTCCTAGAGATTAGAAAGTTCACATACAGTGCACTTTATCCAGTGAACTCAACTGAGGGATTAGATAAAAACCGAGTGATCCGTTTACCCGCAGGAAAGTTCATAAGATTTGAAACAACTTTTGATAATTTAGTAAATGGTTTTGTTAAAGAAGTGTATAAATACATTCAAGAGCATAATTTGAAAGTTTCACACGAATATGACTATGAGGAATACCCACCTGAGTTTGATCATAATAATCCAAACAGTACTGTATATGTATGTTTTAGATATCTAGGAGAGTAAAATATGAAATTTGTATCATGGAATGTTAATGGGCTTAGAGCATGTATGAAAAAAGGATTTTCTGTGTTTTTTGATGAGATTGATGCTGATTTTTTCAGTATTCAAGAAACAAAAATGCAAGAAAATCAAAAAGAATTCTCTTTTGATGGATATCACGAATATTGGAATGATGCGATAAAAAAGGGGTATAGTGGCACACTGATTTATACGAAACACAAACCACATAATGTATATTATGGGTTACCGGATGATTCGTATAATGATGAAGGGAGAATTATTACTCTTGAGTATGACAACTTTTATTTGGTAAACACATACGTTCCAAACTCAAAAAGAGGTTTAGAGAGACTGGATTATCGACAAGAATATGAAGATAAAGTAAGACGATATTATGAAGAACTAAACATTAAAAAACCAGTTATTTTATGTGGAGATTTAAATGTTGCTCATAATGAGATTGACTTAAAGAACCCAAAATCAAATAAGAGAAACGCAGGTTTTACTATTGAGGAACGAACGAAGTTCACAGAGTTGTTGAACAGTGGGTTTACAGATACATTTAGATATCTCTATCCAGAAGTTGTTAAGTACTCTTGGTGGAGTTATATGTTTAATGCTAGAAAGAATAATGCAGGTTGGAGAATTGATTACTTTGTTGTATCTGATCGGATTAAAAGTAATGTTGTAGAAACTGAGATATTAAACGATATACACGGTAGTGATCATTGTCCAGTAACTCTTGAAATTGAAATATAAAAAAAGAGGTGTCTACCTCTTTTTAATTGTCTTCTTTTGTAAGAAATGGAATAAGTAATAATGGATCAACAGTGTCTGATTCAATTAAATCAATGATTGGAGTATATTCATTATTATAGTTCATATAGATTATATGTTCTTGAAGACATCCAGAAGCACTATAAGTATACTTGTCACCATTGATAAAGAAAGTCTCTTCTCCAGCTTGATCACATTCACCACCAGCGTAAACATATATAACGTCTCCACCTATATGGAAATCCATCCAGTAGTAATCAGCGTGACTTGAAGAAATCTCTTCAGGGATTCTTTCTAACTCTGATAACACCGGCATAAGAGACTCTAATGTAATTAAATCCTGCTCTAATGCGTCATGTAAGTATATATATTCACCATCACTATTTCTAATATAGTATGCCATACCAGGGCTACATCCTTTATATCTAAACCCATAATTGTATATTGGACCACTATAATATATTTCATCATAATAGGTGGAACACATAAAACCAGTGTTTTCTTTATGGTATATGATATATCCATCAACATATTCATCATTCACATTAACGTAATTGCTTGAACCACAAGCACTAAGAAGTAAGATGAATAGTAGAGTAAGTACTATTTTTTTCATATCTATCACTCCTTATACTTTTATTATAAGTGATTATAAATGATTCTAAAAGCAATTATGTAGTAAATGATTTGTTTGGTATAATATAAGTAAGGTTAAATAAATTAGAGAAGGTGATGCTAATGCTTTATGTTATCAAGTTAATCTTATATATAATACTTCAAATTCTTTTTATCCCTTTTGCCATTTTGGGATTACTGTTTGGATTACTCGTGGAAACCCACAATAGCAAGAAATATGGTGTTTCTTTTTCAGCTGGACAATCATTACAGTATCGTTGGATAATGCATCATTTTGATACAAGGGAAGATGAGTTATCGGTAAGGTTTACCAAAGCATTTCCATGTGAATCTCATATAGCATTATGGGGTGTGATGGGAGCGTTGATTCTTGCACAAAAGTGGTTTGGGTTTAAAACACGTATGGGGATATTAGTAGAAGAGGGATATGAAAGAGTAGACGCAACCTCAGGTATTAGAGTCCTGAAGTTTGACAAGATTATTGAGAAGTATGTTGATCAAGTAGAGCAAATTGTTTTACCAGGTGCTGGATTTGATTTAATTACTTTACGTTATACAAAAGGAAAAAATATCAAAGTCTTCGAAATGGATCAAGTAAACACATCAAACTTAAAGGTGCAGACATTGAAAAAAGCTGGGATTGAGCATGATTGGGTGACATATATCCCAGTAAATTATGATACAGAATCGTGGGTTAAGAAATTAGAGGAAAACGGATTTGATAAGACTAAGAAGACATTATTTTTATGGCAATCTGTTTCTTTGTACTTAGAACCTGACTTGGTGAAAACTGTTTTGAAAGAGATGGTAGAACTTTGTAATTCAGAAAGTATCATTGCTCAAGACCTCTACTCATTGAATTTTCTTGAAGGGAAAATCGTTAAATCAGTTACGAAGCAAATGAATCTTATTAAATCACAAGGTGAACCTTGGAAGTTTGCCCTTGATTTAAGTAAAGAACCTAAAAAGATTGTTAATAAATACTTAGATGATTGTAGTATGGAGATGATTGATTATTACTCGTTTGGTGAGAAACTTGATTTAGAAACTTTCTATGTAATTGTAGAATCAAAAAAAAGATAAAAAAAAAGAGGTGAGAACCTCTTTTTATATTACAAAATTTCCGTTTTCAAAAATTTGAACTTTTGTACCATCTTTCTTAGTACCAACAATGTTCATATCTTCACTACCAAACATAAAATCAACATGAGTCATAGAGTTATTAGAGTTTGCTTTAGTTAACTCCTCTTGGCTCATTTTTGTACCACCTTTTATGTTCATTGGATAACTTCTACCTAATGCTAAATGGCATGATGCGTTTTCATCAAATAATGTATTGTAGAATAAAATTCCACTATTACTAATTGGAGAGTTATGACTAATTAAAGCTACTTCACCTAATCTAGATGAACCTTCATCAAATTCGATTAATGATTTTAATGTTTCTTTAGCTTTTTTTGCATCATAAGCTACAACCTTACCTTCTTCAAAATCTAAATAGAAATCTTCAATTAAGTTTCCATTATAGTTTAATGGCTTTGTCGCAACTACTCTACCTTCAACACCATACATATGTGGCATAGTGAAGTTTTCTTCAGTTGGGATGTTAGGGTTGAAGTAAACACCTTTTGTAGTGTTTTCTCCACCACCAGCCCAAACGTGGTTTTCTACTAACTTAACAACCAAATCAGTTCCTAAAGAGTTTTTGAAGTGAAGTGACTCGAAGTTGTTATCGTTTAATATTTTATTATGTGATAATAAACGTTCGTTATGGTCTTCCCATTCTTTGACAGGATCGTTATCTTCTGTAACTCTTGATGCTTCTAAAATTGCAGTCCATAATGCCTCAACAGCTTCTTCCCCTTTTAAGTTAGGGAATACTTTTTCTGCCCATACAGTGTTTGGTGCTGCAACGATACTCCATTGCGTATGGTTACCCATCATATGGTCGCTATAGAATTTAAGTTTTTTACTTCTAGCGATTCCTTCTCGTTGTAGTTTTTCAGGATCTACCCCTTTATTTAAACCAGGGATTGGAGATGTAATACTGATAGCACATCCACCTTTTTCAATAAATTCTTTTACTTTATCGATACTCCACTCAGGCACTACCTCTAAAGTTTCAGCAGTCATGTAGTCGTATCCTGTACGTGAGACATATGGATCATTCCATTGTACTGCAACTTCTTTTGCTCCAGCTTCATATGCAGCTTCAACAATTAAACGAGCTAAATCTTTTGATTCAACACTACTTCTAACCCATACTAATTGGTCTTTTTGAACATTAGCTCCAGTTTCAACAGCTAATTTAGCGAATTTTTTTAATAGTTCTTTTTTTGGCATGATAATCATTCCTTTCTCTAAAATATATTATAACACTTTATTTTTCTATAAAAATAAACATTTATACTTTTTTTTGTCATATTGCTATTTGTAAATATTACTATATCAATTGCATGCTACAAAAACCTTGCTATAATAGTTATGAAAAGTGGTGATTTTATGCATAAATACTGTGTGAAATGTATATATTCAGATCTTTCTTCAAGAACTCTTTCCTTTCAAGAAAAGGATGTCATTTTTTTAGAAGGAGACGATTTATATAATAGTTATATGATTGAACAAGGACTTGTAAAAGTAAGTAAAATAACTATTAATGGTGAGGAGAAAATCTTCGATATTTTTGGACCAAAGGATTTTCTTGCTTTAGTATCTATGCTACGTGGTGATGTGAAATATATAGCAACAGCAACATGTTTAACAGAAGTAAGTGTAAAGCAGTTGGAGAAAATAAATGTCCTAGATGCGTATAGCAATAATAATAAGTTTAAAGATATATGTATGTCATGTGCAATGACAAGAACCAATCTATTTCAATCACAACTATTTAACTCCTCAAATTCTGATATCGAGAGTCGTATCTTACTCGTCTTGGAATATCTATCAGAGAAATTTGGAACACTACAAGATGAGCAGTATAGAGTACACTTACCATTTTCTAAAACTACTCTAGCTAACATTATAGGTATCCGTAGAGAGACTTTGTCAAGAAGATTAACAAAGATGCAAAAAAGTGGGTTGTTAGAAATAAATAAAAATCAATACAAACTATATCGTGGATGAAAATTAACATTCATGATATAGTTTTTTAAATGGCTTAATTAAGAGGGAATACATTACTCCTACTTCATCATGACCTTAAGTCAAAACATTATACACTTATATTGACTAACAGTCAAAATAAGTGTATAATAACGATGTATAAAATAGATGTCTTTATGTATTAAGAGGTGAGATTTATGCCTAGAGCATTGACAAAAGAAGAGAGAAATCAAAAGGAATCATTAATTTTATATCATGCGTTTAAGTTATTTGAAGAGACTACATTCAAGTCTTTTCGCATGGATGATTTGGCGAAACTATCAAACATGTCAAAGGGGATTTTATTTAAGTACTTTAAAACAAAAGAGATATTGTTTATAAAAATGTTGGAACGAGAATATGAGAAACTGTATTCAACTCTTGATAATATTTTGATTCATCATAATGAAATGACGAAAGAGGAGTATAAGGAATTACTTCTTCAACAGTTCCGGATTTACTAGATCCGTCAACACCTTTTTTACGTTTACTAGCTCTTAACAGCAGTGTTCTGCAAGGTAATCAGGATTACGATTTTACCTTACAAAATAAAACCAGAATTGATGATCTGCAATATGAGTTAGCACAAAACATCTTATTGAAAGTAAACGGGTTATCATTTGCGCAAATCAAGGAACTAATAGACGTCCAAAAGATTATTGCTAGTGGGTACTTGAATGCTCATATTAAAAATGAAGTAGTTAAAAATGTTGTTGAAGATGCACAACTGGAAACATTTATGGGAGATTATAAGGAAGTATCTTTGAATCTATTTAGAAGTTATCTCAAAGACTTATAGAATCATTTACTTTGGAAAAGAGGGTTATATGAAAACAAGATATAATTTGATAATTACTGTGAATAAAGAAGAAACACATGTTCTAATGTGTTACAGATCTAAGGATCCATATCTAGGATTATATAATTTACTTGGTGGAAAAATAGAAGAAGATGAGGACGATTTAGCGAGTGCTTATCGTGAGTTATATGAGGAGTCAGGAATAAAAAAGGAAGATATCAATCTAGACAAATTTATGGATTTTGTGTGGCATCCAATTGATATGGAGATGAAAGTGTATAAAGGTGTACTCAATAAGGAAGTAGAAGTAGTAGATGAGGTTCACGAACTTCATTGGATTCCTTTGTCGGAAAACTTCTTTGACACTTCTAAATTTGCTGGAGAAGGAAATATTGGACATATGATTATGCTCATGCATGAGTGGGAGAAAAAATAGAGTAGGTGGAAAATATGAAAGAATTTAAACTAATTGCTACAACAACATTTGGAATTGAAGCTGTATGTAAAAGAGAGTTAATCGCACTTGGTTTCAAAGTGTTAAAAACAGAGAATGGAAAAGTTACTTTTTTAAGTGATATTAATGGAATAGTTAAGGCGAACCTGTGGCTACGAACAGCTGATAGAGTTCTTATTCAAATGGGGGAGTTCAAAGCTACTACATTTGATGAACTATTTGATCAAACAAAAGAATTACCGTGGGGAGATATAATTCCTAAGGATGGTAAGTTTATAGTGAATGGAAAAAGTATTAAATCGAAATTATTTAGTATTTCTGATTCACAGCGTATTGTAAAGAAATCAATCGTTGAAAGCTTAAAAGAGAAGTATGACGTTGATTGGTTAGAAGAAACAGGAGCAGATTATACAGTTCAAGTAGCATTGTTAAAAGACATTGCAACTATTACTATAGATACTTCTGGAACAGCATTACATAAAAGAGGGTATCGAGTTAAATCAGTAGAAGCACCACTGAAAGAAACACTCGCTGCTTCATTAATACTACTTAGTTATTGGAATAAAGACCGAGTGTTATATGATATGTTTTGTGGAAGTGGAACGATTCCAATTGAAGCGGCTTTAATAGGTAGAAACATCGCACCAGGATTAACCCGTGACTTCGCATCGAAACATTGGGATATTATTCCAGAAGATGTTTGGAAAGAGGAAATTAAACAAGCATACCAATCTATTGATCACACAGCTGACATCAAAATATACGCTTCAGATATTAGTGAACGTAACTTACAAGCTGCAAAGGAAAATGCTGAAGAAGCAGGTGTAGATGATTGTATTGATTTTAAAGTTAGTGATTTCTTCAAAGTATGGCTTGAAAATGACTATGGAATTATTATTAGTAATCCACCATATGGAGAAAGATTAAATGATGAAAAAGAAGTACATAAAATGTATCACACATTGAGTTACAAGTTTAAAAATATGGATACTTGGAGTAAATATTACTTAACTTCTTATAAAGACTTTGAAAAAGCTTATCATCAAGAAGCAGACAGAAAACGAAAACTATATAATGGACGTATAGAAACATGGTATTACCAATACTATGGACCTAGACCTCCAAGAAAAGACAATGAGTAAGTTTCTCGATTTTTGGGATTGGTTTCAAACAAGAAGTGAATATATTTACAAGTATTTAGAATCGGATACGTCATCAATAGCTTTAGAGATTACAGAACACTTGAAAAAAATCCACACCGATATAGAGTTCGAGATTCCTTTTGATTTTGAAGAAGGAAAACGAACACTGATTATCTCGGCAGATGGCGATGTTGAATTATTTGATTTAGTTGAGGAGTTTGTAGAGACAGCGCCTTCAATACCGAACTGGAACGTTGTTGCATTCAGACCTCGTTTACACCAAAAAAATCAAGTGATTGATTTGGATGGCATTACGATGGATTATCATGATATCTTCTTCACATATGAAGAGGTTCAGTATCAGTTAATTGTTGATATATATATCAAAAACTTTGATGGTTCGGATAATCGATATGTACACTTGTATTTTTTACTGTTAGATAGTCTGATTGGAGAGTATGATAGTGTTACTCTAATAAAGGAAACGAGAATTTATCCTTACAAGGATAGCGTTCAATTACATGAGTTTCCTGAAATGTTACAAATTATAGATGACTTAAAGACAACAAGAGGGGAAGACAGCAATGAGTAAAACAATAAAAACTTTTTACAAGGTATTAAAGGCAATCAACTTTAGGGAGAAAACACTTGAAGAACGGTTAAGTATAACCTTTTTATCAACTGGATTTTTCATGTCTACTCTTGCATCAATTACATCAGTAGTAAATAACTTTGATTGGGGACTCATTGTTCCGAGTTTGATAGTCGCAATCACATGTGTTTTATTACCTATTTTTAGTAGTGATTTAGTTAAAAGTACATGGATTGCATTATTCTTAGTTGGTATTTTTTACTTCCCATTCATTTTCATGGTTGCAGGTGGAGTAAGAGGACCTGCCCCAATATATTTTGTATTATTAGTCGCCTATATGGCATTCTATTTTGAAGGAAAAAAAGCATTATTTATTAATGCTTTTCTGATATTTTACTATATAGGAATTATTGCGATAGGGTACAACTATCCAGAATTAATTTCATCGAGAGATAATGAGTTCTTACGTTCAGTTGACATTTCAGTAGCAGTAGTAAGTGTTTCAATTGTAATCAGTATTATTGCTAGTGCAACGTTTAAGGGGTATAAAGTAGAACATAGAAAAACAGTTTCATTGATGAAAGAACTAGAACTACAAAATGAAAGACTAACTGAACTGTCTATATTAGACCAATTATCAGGAGTGTATAATAGAAGACATTTTAATAAAGTACTTCAGACCGAGATCAACCACTATAAAACATATAAGCAAAGGTTTCATATAATGATGATTGATTTAGATGATTTTAAACAAGTGAATGATACTTTCGGACATCTATTCGGGGATGAAGTGTTAAGGAAGGTAGCGAAACAGATTCAAAAGGCAACCAGGGATTACGACGTGATTGCGCGTTATGGTGGAGAAGAGTTTTGTGTAATCGTATCCCATTTAAACCCCGAGGATAGTATCATAATTGCTGAACGCATTCGCTATCATGTCGAGAGTTTATCCCTTCGTAACGATATCAAAATGACAGTAAGTATTGGAGTTGCAGGTTATGTTGAGGAAGACACAGCTGAGTCCGTACTTTCTCGTGCAGATGAGTATATGTATCAGGCAAAAGCTAGAGGAAAAAACTGTGTCGTAAGTGAAGTATACAATTAATGGAATTAGTCCAACAAAAAAAGCGATTGAAACTCAATCGCTTTTTAAATTATATATATAAATCTCTTTTTGGGTACGTAATATAAAGTGTGGAAATTCCTGCTATTATGATTCCAATGGTAATAAGGATATATGGTAACTCAAAATTGTTTTCTAACATATTCTTACTACTAAAATAGTTAAACGGAGAGATATACATTAAGAACTCAAGTTCCTCAACAAAACCGATTAATACCGTTAGAAGGTATCCGCTCGTTAACACCGTAATCGTAATCGCCCCAGAAAGTTTGTACTGCCTTAGAGCACTCGCAAGAGCAAGACCTAAACTTAAAAATATCATTTGTGTGAGGAATACTCCAATACTTAAGTTTCTCAGGAAAGTATAAAAAATAGGTTCTGGGTTAAATCTTTCAAAAGCAAGGAAACAACCAAAAATCAAAAAAACGTCTATAAGGATTGAATATATAATTGCTACGATTAATTTACTTGTAATTACCTTTTTACGTGATACAGGTAAAGTAAACAAGTATTCAGCAGTTTTATCTCTTTCCTCTTTTGATATAATACCACTTCCAAGCAAACCACTATAAATAGCAGTAGGTAAGAATATGTATATGGATAAAATACTTAAAAAACCTTCTGGTGTTGTCATATCAGCACTAGATGCCCCTAATGCTGAGAACAATTCTTCAAACTGATCCATCGCATTTCCTATGGTTTCACTACCAGCAAATGCTTCAAACTCGATGCTTGCAATGAAGTAAATAGAAACAAGTGACAAAGACCATATAAGAAAAGATTTTAAATTAGCTTGTAACTCTCTTTTAATAATATTCATGAGGACCTCCTATACCGATTTGATATTTCTCTTTTGATACAAGAAATATCCTATCACTAATGAAAACACAGTTATGATGATATTGATAGTAACTAGTGGCCAGTTGAATGATTCATCTACAATAATATCTATCGGATAGAAGTGATTGTAAGGAGTTAGAAGTTTTATGAAGTCGATACTTAGCATATTTCCGAATGAGGAAAGGATAAACATTCCAAACCCTAGTCCCATTGCATATGCGATAACACTAGAAACTTTCTTAACAATCACACTAATTAGTACTCCAACTGATAAGAAGAATAGTTGTATAAATATTATTCCAAGTAGAAGAATAGTTGCAGCATAATAGTTTGTTTCATCCCCAGCATTGAAAAGCCAAATTGATAGATAAGAGGATATCCATATCGTAATATTTACTATCGTTAGTGAGCTAATCGCAGCAAGGATTTTACTTATATAAATTTCTTTTCTGGATACTGGTTTTGATAGTAGAAAGTCAGCTGTTAATTCACGTTCTTCTACACTCAAAATACTTACTCCATATAATGAAGCCTGTATCGCAATAGGGATATATGAAAATGATATTGTTAGTCCGTAGTATCCCATTAAACTTGTAAATGATATATCACTACTCATCCCGAAAAATGCTAAGAACTCTTCGGGGAACTCTTTCATTATTTCCAGCATTGCATCGTTGTCAACCATCATTAGTGGAAAAAACAACATATAAAATATAACGAAGAAGCCGATACCTGAAGCCCATATTAATGTTGATTTTAGCAACATTTTAAACTCAAATTTATATATGTTCATAGTATCACCTACTCGTAATAATGCATGAATATTTCTTCTAGAGTTGGTTCTTCAATTATGATATCACTTAAGTTTGCAGTTGCCACGATCTTTATAATCTCATTAACATCACCACGGAAGAAAAATCGCACTTTATGATTCTGTTCTTCAAGGTTTGTTACTCCATCTATATTGAACTTACCATGGTTTAAGTTCTCACCTTTTATAGTGATTTTTTTATATGTGTCTTCAGCAATAGCCTTGATTTCCTGAATATTGATAATCTCACCATCTTTGATAATAGCGACTCTATCACATAATTGTTGTACTTCACTCAATATATGTGAACTAAATAACACAGTAGCACCTTTCTTGTTTTCTTCACGAATTAAGTTGAAGAACTTTTGTTGCATTAAAGGATCTAAACCACTTGTTGGTTCATCTAATATAATAAGTTTCGGGCTATGCAATAAACCTTGTACAATCCCGACCTTTTTCTTGTTTCCATATGATAGGTCTTGAATTTTGCGATTTAGATCTAGTTCCATAACACCTGCAAGATACTCAATACGTTCTTCACAATCCTTGTCATAAAAAGACGCACTATATTTTAGTAGATTCTTAACCTTCATCTTATCATAATAAAATATTTCACTAGGGAGATATCCTATCTCTTTTCGCACCTCTGGACCAAAATCGATTGAATCTTTTCCAAATATTACTGTATTACCACTTGTAGGATATATAAGAGATAACATTGTTCTAATTGTAGTACTTTTACCAGCCCCATTAGGACCAATAAACCCCATGATTTCTCCTTCTTGTACATTGAAGTCAATGTTTTTACAACCTAATACATCTCCATAATATTTTGTGAGCTTATTGAATTTGATTACATCCATTGTCCTGTTCTCCTTTATCTTTATTCGAAAGATCCTTGTAACTAATATATCAAGTTCTTTAAACTATATGGAATCTCATCATTGAAAAATAAGGAGAGTCCTTATCCTATTATACCAAAAGTCTTTAAAGTATTGAAGAAACTTAAGTCATTTGGAGTTTATTTAAAGATAACTGTCATATCAACTCCACAATAACTATATACTAACGCTATATTTTCTTTTTAAGTAGTATAATCTCATCTGTTTTTTACTTAAAATATTATTTTGTTTCAGGTTGATTATTTGTATAATGTAAGCAAGGTGATGATATGAAAAGAACAATACTATATTTAATAATAGCGATTCTGGGAAATGCTCTTGGGACTGCCATTATGTCTTCAACAAATCTTGGGATGACTGCTTGGGGAAGCGCAGCTAGTAATACAGGAAGTTTACTTGGTATAACATTAGGACAGGCTTTTATTGTTTTATCAGTAATTTTCTACGTTTTTGCAACAATTATTAGGCGTAAGTTTCTTGTTTATGAGATGTTTGAATCAGCAGGCTTTCTATTATCTTTCAGTTTGTTAAGTGATTATTTTGTCTCTTTAATACCTGAGTTGAATGAATTACCTTATTGGTTGATTCTTTTGATCAATGTGTTTGGAATGTTAATTCTAATGTTTAGTATCGCTGTGCATATACGTTTGCATCGGTTTGTACATCCTATGGATATTTTCCTTTACGTTATTCAAAGAAAACTTAGGAGTGTTAGCAAGGGAACATATTTCGCATACACTGTTGGTTTTGGAATTGCGATTTTTTGTGGACTACTCTATGGTTCTATTGAGGATATAGGTGTTGGGACAATCATTACTTTGTTAAGTAGTGGTCTTGTAATGAAGTATTATAACAAATGGATTTTAGATAATTGGAGTTTCCCTAGTTAGTTGCTTATTACTCTTAAATAGAGTAATATAGTTATGAGTTATACATAAGGAGTTAATTATATGGCAGAAAAAGTGAAAAAGAGTATTTATTTTCAATTATTTGTAGTGTTTTTTCGTGTAGGGTTGTTCACTATTGGTGGAGGATATGCGATGTTACCGATGCTACGAAAAGAGGTAGTGGAGAAACATGGATGGGCTACTGATGAAGAAATGTTAGATTATTTTGCAATTGGACAGAGTACTCCTGGGATAATTGCAATCAATACATCGACATTCATAGGGTTTAAAAAAGCTGGGATTATCGGTGCGATTTTCTCTACTTTAGGTATGGTGTTTCCTTCATGGATTATCATCATATCAATCGCAAAGTTCTTTGAAGCGTTTAGTGAAAATCAATATGTGGCTAGTGCATTTACTGGAATAAGAGTCATTGTTGTTGTACTTATATTGAACGCAGTTATTAAAATGGGGAAAAAATCCATTCATAGCTGGATTCAAGCTTTGATCTTTATTACTGCTTTTGTGTTAATCGCCTTTACCTCGTTTCCAACGTTCTTAGTTGTTATAATAGCGGGAATTTTAGGAATCATTATTAGCACTTGGAAAGAAGGTGCAAAACAATGATTGTTGATTATATAATGTTATATTTGATATTTTTTAAAGTTGGACTATTTACGATAGGTGGTGGGCTTGCAGCTATACCACTACTACAAGAAGAAGTATTATTAAGAGGATGGTTAACTAATCAACAGTTTGCTGATATGATAGCTGTAAGTGAAAGTACACCAGGACCTATCGGAGCAAATGTTGCTACTTATGTAGGATATTCTCAGTTTGGTATTTTAGGTAGTGTTGTTGCTACAATTGGACTTGTTACTCCTAGTGTGATTATCATTATGATTATAGCTAAGTACATATTACATTATCGCGAAAACAAGTATGTTAATGGAGTATTTGTTGGGTTGCGTCCTGCGGTAACTGGGATTATATTAGCAGCAGCAACAAGTATTGCTTTAATCAGCTTGATTGACTTATCAAAATACAATGCAATTGAAGATTTATGGAAAATATTTAATATTAGGGAAATTATAATGTTTGGGGTATTTCTATATGCTACGAACAAGTGGAAACACCATCCTATTTTTTATATTGCAATTGCAGGAGTTATTGGAATCTTTATTTTCTAGTTGAGGTGATATGTATGAAATATTTAATCAGTGCATGTTTGATTGGAGAAAATTGTAAATATAATGGTGGAAATAATTTAGATAGTGTAGCTAAACTTTTGTATGATAAAGGTTTAGCTTTTAGTATATGTCCAGAGGTTCTAGGGGGGTTAACAATCCCTAGAGTAGCTGCTGAGATTACTGATGATAAGGTAATTACGAAAGATGGAATTGATGTTACCAATGAGTATGATTTAGGTGCAGAAGAAAGCTTGAAGTATGCTTTAAAACATGATATAAAAATTGCGATTCTACAAGCAAGAAGTCCAAGTTGTGGTAGTTCTTATATTTATGATGGAACTCATTCAGGAAAATTAATACTAGGACAAGGTATAACATCAAAATTATTACGTAGACATGGTATCAAAGTTATTACGATAGAAGAGTATATGAGGGATTACTATGAAGAAGATTTTAAGTGAAATAGGAGAACATGTTGTTAATGGAATTAAGTTTACAATACCGTTAATTGTTATCTATAGCGTATTTAGCGCAATAGTAGATGCAGGATATATAAAGGTTGGATTTGAACCGAGTGACTACGTCTTTATAATACTGGTTCCAGTACTTACAGCTTTTATAGCACATAGTATATGTCCTAAAATATCATTTATACCAGGGTTGATTTTAGGGTACTTCTTTGGAACCTGGTTTATTGGATATCTAGGTGGAATAATTGGAGGGTTACTTTTAGGATATTTAGTAAAATACCTTGCGAGTAAATTTCAAACAGATAAAAACACTTGGATTGTAGTTATTGGGTATGTATTACTTGGTGTAGTTGGATTCTTTATAACGTATTATTTTATGTTTATAATTATTAGACCAATGATTGTATCAATTCTAAATCTAGTTATTTATCTTGTTGATTCTATATCTCCATCTCAAACGGTAATCATAGTTATGCTGCTTGCGTTTCTAACGACTCTTGATTTAGGGGGACCATTCAACAAAATTGCATATGGATTCATTATTCAATTTTATGCTGACGGGTACACTCATATAGTTGGACCTGTATTAGTAAGTGTAATGTTGCCACCTCTAGGAGTCTTTTTAGGATTAATTCTACTCAAAGACCGTTTCAATTTATTGGATCATAAATCAAAAAAGCTTGCACTATTTGGTTCAGTATTTGGTTTAACAGAAGGAGCTCTGGCAGTTGGGTACCGTAGACCTGTAACAGTGTTACCTATATTGATTATTGGGAGCTTGATAGGTAGCGTTGTGGCATTTGTTCTTGGGCTAACAAACACTAGTTTATTAGTAAGTATTCCAAGTCTCTTTACTGTAAACAATATATTGGCTTTTGTAGTAAGTGTTTTAGTTGGAGTGAGTGTTATGTTAATACTTTTCTATTTATTACTAAAAAAACCTACTCTTGAATTAAACCCAGAATAATGTATAATAAATTTTAGGGAATGAGGTTCTCCCTTAGTACAATTACTAAAACCGCTTAAAAGCTGATGACTTCTACGTTTGTTTTTTAACGTAGCCATCAGCTTTTTTATTTCATAGGAGGAATTATTATGTTACTTAGTATTGCATTAATTTTTACAGTTGGATTGATTTTAGGAGAAATCTTTGGAAAGTTGAAGTTACCAAGGTTTATTGGAATGATACTTACAGGGATTATCCTTGCGAGCATGGGATTAATCAGTGAAGAAATCAGTGGGATTTCTAGTGAACTTAGAACTATTGCTCTAGTAGTTATTCTTCTACGCGCTGGGTTAAGTCTTGACATTAGTGATTTGAAGAAAATAGGAAGACCAGCAATATTGATGAGTTTTATACCTGCAACCTTAGAAATACTTGCAGTTGTAATTTTTGCACCATTGATTTTTGGAATTGGATATCTAGAAGCTGCAATACTAGGTAGCGTATTAGCTGCTGTTAGCCCCGCTGTAGTTGTTCCGAAAATGATAAAACTTATGAATGAAAAATGGGGGCATGAAAAACGAGTACCTCATTTAGTTATGGCATCTGCAAGTGTAGATGACATTTATGTTATTGTATTGTTTACTTCATTTCTTGCAATGTATCAAACAGGTGATTTAAGCATTGGTAGTTTAGCTTTAGTACCCGTTGCCATAATTGTAGGCGTACTTGTAGGAGTTGTTGTAGGATATCTAATGAGTATCTTCTTTGAAAAGTTTAGAGTACGAGATACAATCAAAGTGTTAATGATTCTGGCTGTTTCTTTCTTTATCTTGAGTTTTGAAGAAGATATTAATACACTGATTCCAATGAGTGCATTGTTAAGTATTATGGTTTTGGGGATTACATTCCTAAATCAGAGCGAAGAAAGAGCTCTTAGACTAAGAGATAAGTTTGATAAAGTTTGGGTATTCGCAGAATTAGTATTATTTGTCTTAGTAGGGGCTGCTGTAGATGTTACTGTTGCCTTAAACGCGGGACTGTTTGCACTGCTTCTCATACTAATTGAATTAACTTTTAGAGTTGTTGGAGTCCAACTCTGCTTAATAAGAACCAAGTTGAATCAACAGGAAAGATTATTTGCAGGGATAAGTTATTTACCAAAGGCAACTGTACAAGCTGCAATTGGAGCAATACCACTTGCTATGGGAGTTGAACATGGTGAACTCATACTAGCTCTAGCAGTTCTTTCTATAGTAGTTACCGCTCCTTTAGGGGCAATAGGTATAGATCTAACATATAAAAAGTTTCTGAAAAAAGGATAAAAAAACATCGCTTATTGATAAGCGATGTTCTTTACTTCTTTGTGATGTAAGTAGAAATTTGTGTATGATTGCTGCATGTATGGTCCAACATACAAAGCACCAAAACCAAATGTGATAGCAATGAATACTACCCATAAAATAAATGAAAATCCCAATAGTATTAGTTCAAACACATTGTCTTGCATAATTCGTACTGATTCAACAACATACTCATTAGCAGTATTGAATGATACATCATCATCCATTAATAAGTATGGTACTAATGTGTACTTCAGTATTTTGAAGATTGCGAATAACGATGTAAGACCACCAATTGCCATAAATACGATGGTTAATTCACTTTCCAAAAATGCAAAGTAAATACCTAGACCATAAAAAAGCAACGAAGGTACTTGCCATAAGAATGAGTAAAACACTACCCACAAAATAGCTTTAACATTGATCCAGTAATGTTTTTTAAATCCATCAAAAATGAGGTCTGTATCAGCAACATCATTCTTTGCTAGATTAATAGAAAAACGTTGGTATCCTAGCTGTAAAACTGAAATAACAAGGATACTAATTACAACACTTGAAATTATTAGTACAGTAAATGAAAATGCAAAAATTGTTAAAATCTCTGAAATGTTTCCCTCATCAATATATTGAAGTTCATCTATGCTTTTCATGAATGAAGGCATAACAAAATATTGCGGGATACTGTTAATCATTCCACCTAAAAAATAGATTCCAAGGAACACGACGATTGCGTTACCCCAGTTACCCTTTAAGCTCATTTTTGCGTTTTGTTTAAATTGTGATATCAAATCAATCTCCCCTTTCATATAGTGATATTATATCATTTTCTTATATAAACATATAAGTATGTTTTTAAAATGACATGTTCAGTATACAAGTGGAGAAAGTGCTGTTTTGAGAATTTTTAAAATGACATTTATATCATTTTTATTTATTGTTTTGATAGGATGTTCATTATATAGTTGTAGTATAGGATGTGATATGATGCAGAAGTTAATTAGAAAAATCAAAGAAGAAGCAATCGTGATTGATAACAGGATTGTCAAAGTAGATCACTTTATTAATCATATGTTAGATACAAAACTCGTATTTGAAATTGGCGAGGAGTTCGCTAAGGAATTTCCACAAACTACAAAGATACTAACAATAGAAGCAAGTGGTATCGCTTATGCAGTAGCAACAAGTTTCTATTTGGAGAAGAGACCGATAGTTTTTGCGAGAAAGAGTAATTCTCTCATCATGTCTGAGGATGTATATAATAGCAAAGTCTATTCCTTCACAAAAGAAGTAGAATCAAACATCATTGTATCAAAAGAGTTTATAAATGAAGGTGATAATGTACTGATAATTGATGACTTTTTGGCTACAGGAAATGCAGCACTAGGGCTAATTGATATCGCAGAACAAGCTCGAGCCAATGTTATCGGTATTGGAATCGTGATTGAAAAAGGGTTTGAACTGGGAAGATCCAAAATAGAAGCGAAAGGTATCAATGTACATTCCCTCGCAATAATAAAAAATATTGAGAACAATAAAGTGATATTTTAGGGAGGAGAACATGAATGGAAAATCTAGAATCAAAAAGTTTGATATATAGAGGATTTCGCGAGTCCGATTATGAGGATTTATATGAGATACTCGGTAGTGAAGAAGTTTGTAAGTATTTACCAATTGAAAAATCATATACTACTGAACAAGTAAGAAAAGTATTAGATTACTTTATAAAGACATTCATTGTAGAAAAAAAGAACTTACATTATATAGTATCCAATAAAGATACTAATGAAGTAATTGGGTACTGTGGATGTAGTTACATAAAAGAGTTTAATTGTAATGAAATAGAGTATTTTTTGAAGCCAAGATTTTATGGAAATAAATATGCAACTGAAATTGCATTTAAAATGAAAGAAGTCGCTACATTACTTGGTTTTGAGTATATGGTAGGATTGGCTGATATAGAGAATATACCTAGTCAAAAAATACTAGAAAAGGTAGGATATGAGTTTAAAGAAGTTGTTGAACTTTGGGGATCAACTTTAAGGTTGTACGAGTTAAACTTATAATACATAATACAGTCAGTTTTTGTGTTTCTATAATGAGTAAAAGGATTATGTTTACTTTAGTTGTTTAACAAAGCGTTCTATTTGATTTATATTTATTTAAGAAAGTTGTTAAAAAACGAGTTAAACTGTGCTAAAATTAAAGTGTAAAAGCATTATGGTCAATTTAATTCAAAGAGATTGGAGGGGTCATATGTTCAAAACTGAGATTGAGGACTTATTCAATTTTCAATCAAAAGAAGAACTGATCCGAAGATTTAGTGTAATTAAACAAGACAGGAAATCAGTGGTTTTATACGACTTTGATGAGGTCAAATGGATATTAATGCCAGATAATCATCCGGATATTCGAGTAGAGGATATCGATTTATATCATAAGGCAGACACATCCGTTGTATTATTCAGAGAAGAGCGTTATTTCACTGACATTTTACATCACGACAAATGTCGTAAGTTAACTGAAGAAGATTCTTACAAGTTTATGGAGTTTCATAAAGCTTGTCCACATAAAGATAAAGAAGAAGGTATGGTGAGTTTAGCAGATCCTACCGTATACGGATGTTATGAAGGAAAGAAACTAGTATGTGTTGCTTCATTATGGCATTGGGGAGATAACCTAAGTGATATTGGAGTATTGACACATCCAGAGTATAGAGGAATGGGTTATGCAGAAAGTGTATGTCTAACTGTACTGAACGAAGTGAGAAGAAATATTATATGGAGATGCCATAAAGATAACAATGCATCATTAAACCTCGCTAAGAAATTAGGCTTTAAAGAGGCTGGTGAAATCTATAATTTACAAAAGAGGACTTAGTCCTCTTTTTTTTGAAATAATGTTTAAGCTTAAAAAAAACTCAAATAAAAACGCTTACGTATGATAATATAGATATAGAGAGAAAATTTAGTGGGAGTGATATTTATGAAAAAACTGGTAGGTAACTTGCTTTATGGGCAAAGTGGAGGACCAACAAGTGTTATTAATGCATCTGCATATGGTGTTATCACAGAGGCATTGAAAAACAAGGACATTATTGATGAAGTTTATGTTATGAGTCATGGTATCCAAGGAGCTTTACATGAGGATTTCTATAGAATGAGTGAACAGGATAAAGAGCAAATTGATTTGCTGAAACATTCACCGGGATCTGCTTTTGGGACTGTTCGATACAAAATGCCTGATTTTAAGGAAGATGAAACGGATTATATTCGTCTTCTATATATCTTTAGAAAATACAATATACGTTACTTTTTATTTAACGGTGGTAATGATTCTATGGATACCTGTCATAAAATTGAAGATTATATGGCACATGTAGATTATGAGATACGTGTTATCGGTGTTCCTAAAACAATAGACAATGATTTACCATTTACTGATCATACCCCAGGATTTGGTAGTGCTGCAAAATATATTGCAAACACAATGCAAGAAGTCGCTTATGATATGATTGCCTATCCAAAAGGAAAAGTAACAATTGTTGAAATAATGGGGCGTCATGCAGGTTGGTTAACTGCCGCTGCTAGCTTAGCAGGTTTGAGTGGACATGGTCCTGATTTAATATATTTACCAGAAGTACCATTTAGTATCGAGAAATTTAAGAAAGATGTACGAAGTTCTTATGGTAGTAATCGTCAGTGCTTAATTGCAGTAAGTGAAGGGTTGCGAGATGAGGAAGGTATTTTAATTGGTTCTAGTAGTGGGCTAAAAGATGCTTTTGGACATTTCCAATTAGGTGGAGTTAGTAGTAAACTATCAAATATACTTAACAGTGAAATGCGAATTTCATCTAGAACAATTACACTTGGTTCAACACAAAGAGCTGCCTCGCATCTTCAGTCACTAACTGATGTTAATGAAGCGATAGAAGTGGGGAGAAAAGCTGTTCAATATGCATTAAAAGGACAGCACGGAGTAATGGTTACAATGATTCGTGAAGATGGCGCAGAATACAAGATTAAATACGGGAAGCACCCTCTTAGTGAAATAGCGAACATTGAAAGAACTATCCCAGAAAAAATGATAAATGCAGATGGTAATGGTGTAACTGATGAATTCATTCAATATGCCTTGCCCCTAATTAAAGGAGAGAACACTCCTCCATATGAAAATGGTATGCAAAAATTTTCTACATTTAAAAAGTAATAAAAAACGACTAACTATATAAGTTAGTCGTTTTTATATGCTTTATTGTGTAAAGCAACATTGTATTCCCAAAGTTTACCTGTCATGATACCTTTCTTTATTGCAGGATCAGATAACATGATTCTTTCAGCATTTTCAAAAGATTGTGCCTTAAAAATTACTACACCAAAGGTATCTCTATCGTTACCTGCTGTCTTCCCAGCTAAAAGCAAAACGCCTTTTTCTTTTAATTGAAGTAAGTTATTGAAGTGTTCAGATACTATAGTGTTATCTATATCTGTCCAGTTTTTAGCTTTCTCAAGACGTTCAATTAACCTAAGCATATAAATGTATTCCATTATCCATTCTTATGCAAAATATCATCGTACTCATTTGTTCTTGTCATCTTAGCAACAACGTATGAACAAACTGGTATGATTTTTAAGTTCTCGTTTCTTGCCATCTCTACTACTTTCGCTAATAGTTTTCCAGCGATTCCCTGACCTCTTAAACTTGGATCTACAATAGTATGATCTACAATGATGATATTGTCCTCGCCATTTTTCCATGTAATTTTCGCAATAAGCTCCTGCTCAGACTCGCCTATATAAAATTTGTTGTTTCCTTTTTTAATTTCCATTAGTAATCCTCCTCTTCAAACTAATTATATCTTACATAAGTATCATTCACAAATAAAGTGATTTATGTTATAATTTTCACAAGGTTTTAACCCCGTTTTTATACAATAATAGAGGTGATTTACATGGACTTGAAAGAGAAGAAATTATTTAAAAGAAAAGCTTATGAATGTTTTTTTATGAGATTGTTTGAAGATGATGTATTACTTCCAAATGGCAAGGCTAGTAAACGTATATATATTGAACATGACGGAGCAAGTGCAGTTCTACCAATAACAAAAACTGGTAAAATAATTCTTATTAAACAGTTTAGATACCCTATTCAGCAAGTTACTATTGAAGTTCCAGCTGGCAAAAAGGACAAAGTTGATGAAGATGGGTTAGAATGTGCAACAAGAGAATTAGAAGAGGAAACTGGGTTGAGAAGTTTCAATATAGTGAAGTTTCAGGATTTTCATAGTTGTGTTGGTTACAGTAGCGAAATGATTGAACTATTCATCGCATATGATTGTGAAAAAGTTGAAAACCCGGCACAAGGTGACGATGATGAATTTATTGAGGTTATGGAGTTATCCGAAACTGAAGTAAAACATTTGGTTCAAACTGGTAAAATAACTGATTCTAAAACGTTAGCACTTTTACTATATTATTTATATGGAGAGAAAAATGAATAAAATAACATATAAGAAAGTTCCCTATAAAAAGATTGATGATCACTTTTTAAATGGTTATATTCGATTTCAAGAAACAGAGAAAATTTTTTATATGAATGAAGGATCTTTAAGTGTTAGAGATTTATCTTTTCGTGATGATTGGAATCAGGAAAAATTAATAGAGGTTAGTAGAGAACTCAAGCAAACAATAAAGGATGGTGGAGTAGTTTACGCTGCGTATGATCAAAAGCAAATCATTGGTTTTGCTACGTTGGATACGACCTTATTTTTAGATGAATATATGAACATGCCTTTTCTTCATACTTCAAAAGGGTATAGAGGATATCGTATTGGTAGTTACTTGTTCTTCTTGATTGCTCAAGAGGCAATCAAAAAAGGTGCAAGAAAACTATACATAAGTGGACATCCATCAGTGGAAACGCAAATGTTTTACAAAGCGCTTAAATGTGTTCCAACTGAAAATGTGAATCAAGTACTTTTTGATTTAGAACCATATGATATTCATTTAGAGTATGTTTTAAGTCCTGTAAGTGATGCTGTGAAACTCTTAGATATTGAGTTCGCAACACATGATCATATATCTTCAACACTTCTTTCAAGGATATCATCAAGGATATATCGGTATATGCCAAAAGATGAAAAGGACTTTTTAGAAGTGTGTAAGTTTCTACTTATGTGTAACACAAGACATCATTTTGGGTTAGGAACATTACTAGTGAAAAGAAGGAAAGAAGTAATTAAAGAATCAAATATGGATTTTTTTGTAAATATACTTCAAAACTATATACATGGGTGGGGACAAGTAGACCAGTTCTGTTATCGGATTATGAATCCACTTATCGAGTTGAAAGAAGAATATTATGAGTATCTACTTAATTGGAGTGATAGTCAAAATAAGGATATCAGAAGAGCTAGTTTAGTAGCTATGCTTCAATCATCAAAGGGATTAATACTAGAATATGACTTTCACAAGATGATCCGTTTAGTGGAGAAACTCAAGACAGATCCTGATATTCATGTTAGAAAAGCAGCTGGTTGGGTATTGAAATGTTCATATTTCAAGTACCCAGAAGAGTTAGAATACTACTTACGTAAAAATGTGGAAAATCTTGATCGAACAATATTTAGATATGCTTTAGACCATATCCAAGATCCATTACGTAATGAATTAATAAGTCTGTAGGTGAGTGAATGTTTCGCGAAATGAGAAGAAAGAAAAACGCAATGAGCTACAAAGATACAATGGCTTTGCTGAAGTTAGGGCAAGAAGGAGTACTCGGCACAATATCTAAGAATAACTACCCATATACCGTAGTAGTAAACTACGTCTTTTATAATGATAAAGTCTATTTTCATAGCGCAAAGAATGGCCATAAAATTGATAATATAAAACGCAATCCTAATGTTTCATTTACAGTGTTTGACAATGTAACAATAATTGAGGATGAATTCACAACAAAGTATCAAAGTGTAACATTATTTGGAAAAGCAAAAATATTGCCAGGAAACAAAGAAATACTGATGGAGCTCATAAAAAAATATTCATCAAACTTTATTCCAAGTGGGATTGAGTACGTAAGTAAAAGTTTTGATACAACTTCTTTAGTTGAAATTGAGATTGAACATATCACTGGGAAGGAACGTATGTAATACGATACTTCGTTGTGTTTGAAACATAGTGGAGCAATCAAAGAATTCTGAAGAAAATGAATACATCTACAACATAGAAGAAATAAAGGGGTTTTACATTATAAAATAATCTATGATACAATTTAAGTGTTACGATGATGAGGTGGACATATGAAACGTACAAAAAAGGACAAAAGAAAAGACTTTTTACTTAACTTTTTAAAACCATTAGTAGGGGTATGGATGTTTTTCGACGCAAAAAGTGAATACATTTTTGAAGAGGGATTTAATCGTAAGAGAAAGGAACCGTATGTTTTACTTGGAAATCATACTTTTATGTTTGATGTTGTACACGTTCCTCTAAAACTTTCGAAGACACCATTTATTGTTGCTCAGCAAAATCTGTTTACAAAACAACCTCTTAAGTTCATTTTAGAGGAGATTGCTCATGCAATTCCTAAATCCAAAGGATCAAGTGATTTACGTACCGCTAGGGAATTACTTGGTGCAGTTAAAAGAGGTTACCCTATATGTATTTTTCCTGAGGGGAACACAACATTTACAGGAGAAACCACATATATAGAAGAATCCACAATGAAGTTAATAAAGAAACTAAAAATAGATGTTGTAGCATGTAAAATCCAAGGTGGATATTTATCAAAACCACGTTGGGCAACATCAAAAAGAAAAAACAGAAGAGCTAAGTTTGTTTACAAAGTAATCATTCCCAAAGAGAAAGTTAGGGAGTTAAGTGTAGAAGAAATCAGTGAAATTGTGAACAAAGAACTTTATAATAATGACTATGAGTACCAAAGAACAGTTATGATTAAACATCCAGGAAAGAACAAAGCAGAAGGATTAGAAAATATCCTATACATTTGCCCGGAATGCGAAACTTTCGGAAAACTACATACTAAAGGTGATCATATCACCTGTCGACACTGTCATACAACAGGGACAGTGAATGACTTTGGATTTATTGAAGGATTTAAGTTTGATAACACAGTTGATTGGGATGTTTATCAAAGAAGATTTGACGATTCATTGAAAGATTATGTAATGGAGTCAAAAATGAAAATCTATGAAGTAAATGATATAGATTTATCTAGGACATACTTAGGGGAAGGTACCATAAAGTATCAAAATGAGAAGTTTATTATTGATGGTCCTATTGAACTGATTCTCCCGTTTGAGGAAATCAAAAACCCAATGGTAACACTTAGAAGAAACTTCAATATTAATTATCAGGATAAACACTATTTAATAAAGATAGATGAGTATGTTTCATCGTTCTTAAGAGTAATTCAAAAAAAATATTAGAGAAGGAGTTTTAATATGAGTTTTGCATTACAGTTTGATCTAAACATTTTCTCGATAATTCTTTTATTTTCACTACTATTAGTAATAATTTTCAAACAAGAACTTAACTCCAAAAAGGGAAAAATATTTAGGTGGATTATCATTTCCACTATTGTGATGTTAGTCTTGGAGATATTTGGTTGGGTTTTTGATGGTGTCGATCATAAAGTTGCATACTATCTAAATTTCACGTTTAACTTCTTCTTTACTGCTTTAAACACAGTTGTTGTGAGTTTATGGGCAAGTTATGTGGATTATCTAATAAACGAGGATGACCTTAGACTTCGAAGAAGATGGTACTACTTTCAACCTACAGTTATCGTTGGTATATTGAGTATAATAAATATCTTTTATCCGATTTTATTTACAATTAACGATGCTAATGTATATCAGAGACTACCGTTGATTTGGATCTCTATTACGATGACTGTTATTATCTATATATATATATTTGCAATGGTATATAATAATAGACGAACATTGAACACAAAAGTGTTACTAGGCGTAATGATGTTTTTATCATTACCAATCATCGCAACAATTATGCAACTATGGTTTTATGGGTTACTTGTTATATGGCCAGCAACAGCAGTAGCTGTTATTTTCTCTTACTTGATTTTCGAGACAACATCTTCAAGTAGGGATTTTCTAACTGGTGCATACACCAGAAGACGAGCAGAAGAGTTTATTCAAAATCTAATCAATAAAAAGAGAAAGTTCGCAGTAGTTATGATTGATTTAGATGATTTCAAAGTAATTAATGACACATTTGGACATCACGTTGGAGATGATATGCTTATTGAAATGACGGGGATATTGAAACAGGTCTTTCATAAGAACGCGATTGTATCTAGATACGGTGGCGATGAGTTTTTGATCGTAGTAGAGGGTGCTAGTGAAGGTGGAATGCAACTATATAGACGAAACATTGAGCAACTGCTATATACAAGTACGAGTGTTTATGCACAGCTGCAAAAATTTAGTTACGGAGTCGCGTTTTACCACAATTTTGATTCTGTTACTCTTGAATCAATCATTACAGCAGCTGATAATAATATGTATCTAGATAAGGCGAAAAACAAGAATTATAAACGACGAAAGAGTGATCATTCTTAATCACTCTTTTTTTGTGATATAATAGGTTAAGGAGTGATGTATATGATTAATTATTCGAGTTCAATTACGTTTCTTTACTACAAGGATTATGAAAAAGCAAAGAAGTTCTACAAAGACATATTAAAGTTAGAACTAGTGATGGACCAAGGATTTGCTTCTGTGTACAAAATCAATCCAAACTCGTTTATTGGATGTGTCAAGAAACAAGAGGGAAGTATTGATAGTTCTAACAAAGGTGGGACATTAATTAGCCTTACAGTTGAAAATGTAGAAAAACTTTTTAAAGTTTTTCAGACCTATGATTTGCCTTTTTTAAGTGGGTTGAAAGTTATTGAAAGAATACCTTTGAAATCATTCTTCTTTAAAGACTACGAAGGCTATGACTTTGAAATCCAAGAGTTTCTAAAAAAAGAAGATAAAGAACTATTCTAATATGATATAATACTGTACTGAAGGACGTGTTAATATGTATGACAATATAATTAAATTAATAATAATGGTAGTTATTGGAGGTTTGATTGGATACACAACAAATCGTATCGCAATCAAAATGTTATTCAGACCAGTAAATCCTGTACGAATATTATTTTTTACTATCCAAGGTGTTTTCCCAAAAAGAAAAGATCAAATGGCGATTAGCTTAGCAGATACTATTGAGGAAGAACTTCTAAGTAAAGAAGTGATAATGGATAAAATCCTTAATGATGAAAAGATTGAGGAATTGAAGACTCTTGTAAAGGGTTCCTTAGTATCTAGAATCGGTGATGTAATTCCACCAATGGTAAAGATGTTTATGGGAAGTAACCCTGATGAGTTAATCAAGAACCTAATTGAAAAAGAAGGAGATAATATTCTTGATGGTTTGATTGAGGATATCAAGGATAAAGGTCTTCAAGATTTAAATATTAGAGAAATTGTTAAAGAAAGAATTGACGCTTTAGACTTTGTTGAGTTTGAGAAAATCATTTTTGGACTAATGAGTAAAGAACTTAGATTTGTAGAAATCATAGGACTCTTTTTAGGTATGTTAATTGGATTACTACAGTTCTTTATTACATTTCTGATAGGATAGGAAGCTGCTGCTTCCTTTTTGTTTACATGGATATGTAAATTTTGGTATAATGAGTATTGAATTTAAGGAGGATGTCTATGAAGAGAATGAGAAAAATAATTACAAGAGTTGTTCTATTTCTATGTATTGTTGTTATTGTGATAAATATCCCTATTATTACTCTCAATAAAATAGAAAGTGATACCGATTATAGTAGCTGGATGAGCGAAACATTGAATGAAGAAGACAGTGTGCTAGATATTGCCATGTTAGGAGCTCATGATGCTTTTTCAAATGAAATTGATATTATGAGTGAAGTGGATCCCTATAATGATAATTCGATTTTTGAGGGATCTGTAGGTATAGCGTTAAAGGGATTTCTAGTTAAACAGTCCGTAACACAAACAGCGACAGTAACTGAGTTACTTGAAAGTGGTGTTAGATATTTAGATGTTAGACTATCTTATTCAGAAGATAAGTGGTACACAAAACACAACTATCTATCTGGAGATTTTGAGCCTATCGCAAACAATATTTCAAAGTTCTTAAATGAGAATGAAGGAGAGTTCATTATTCTTGATTTTCAACATGTAAATGGTGTATCCTATGATGATGTAGATGACTATAATACATTTAAGAAAATGTTAGATGATTTCAATCTTTTAAGTTATGCATATATAGTAGATGATTTATCCACTTTGACTTATGGAGACGTCACAAATAATGGTGCAGAGTCAAAGATTTTAATCGTTGCTCCGTTTATTGACGCTGAAAGTAGGGTACTTAATTATGATGATTCCATTCGCTCTATGTGGCCTAATTCGGATGATTTCCCATATATACTGGAATTTCTTGAACAGGAGTCGGAGAATGTAGTGAATGATATGGATAAGTTCCGTGTGATGCAAGCTGTTGTAACTATGCAAAATAGTCCAGAAGGTATACTTGGAAGTTTAAAACAATGGTCTTTAGTTAATCGAGCGGATGCATTTAATACATACTTGTTCTATTCTGAAGATTTTGATGAATTATTAGAGACTTTACCAATTGTCATGGTGGATCATTCGGATTCGAACAAGAGTAATTTTAATGAAGATATAATGGAACTTATTATTGAGTTCAACACAAAATAGATTTTGAGGTGATTAGATGAAGGCAGATTTACATATGCATTCAACATACTCTGATGGATTAAAAACAACAGAAGAGTTATTTAAAATGGCAAAAGATAATGGAGTAGATGTTATATCCATTACAGATCATGACATCGTCAAAGGTATTGAAAACAACCTACAGTACTCTAAACACTATGGGGTGAAGTATATTCCAGGTATAGAGTTATCAACTGTGATGGATGGGAAACCAGTACATATCCTTGGGTATTTTACTGATGATTCCTATTACAGTGAGGAACTTGTAAAATATTACAAGGAAATCAAAAATAATCGAGAAGTTAGAGCTAGAAAGTTTATTGGTAATTTAAAGGAGTACTTTGATATTCATATTGAGTACGAAGCAGTTTTAGGGTATTCAAGAGGAATTATCGCAAGACCACATATTGCTAAGGCAATAACTGTTAAATATCCACAATACACTCATGATTATGTTTTTGATCATTTTATCGGAGATTATAGTAAAGCTTATGTACCTTCATGTGAAATCAGTGTCAAAGAGGGTATAGAACTCTTGAAAAGAAACAACTGTGTTGCTGTATTGGCTCATCCAACACTATTAAAACCACATATACACGATGAAGTAATACAACACGGTTTTGATGGGTTAGAAGCGATATATTATCGTAATCAAAAGGGTGATGAGGAGAAGTACAGAAAGATTGCAAAAAACAGAGATTTAATAATTACTGCAGGTAGTGATTATCATGGAATTCCTAAGGATACTAAACACGGTATTGTAGGAGAAATGTATATCACTGGAACTGATTTAGTGAACTATTTGGAAAGACTTAAAAAATAGTTCATAGAATTTGTTAATTTCGTTTTTTATAGTATAATATAATTAACAAGAGAGGATGTGTTTTTATGAGGAACAGAACCGTTACAGAAAGTCTTCGTTATAAGGATAGAGGACAGATTTTATACACTGTAATTGAAGGGTTTGATAGTGAACAAGACTGTCTAACATTGCATTATAAAGATGATGAAAAACATTATGAGTGGGATTACTATTTTGAGGAAGATGGAAAAACTGCTTTAGAACATATTCAAAGCGTTTCATATGAAGATCTAAAAAAAGGATTTGTTGAGAATTTAAGTCATACTGGTTATTATATGCATAAAGGGGAATACCAATTATTAAAGGAAGCTATCGTGATATTTGTAAGTCACAAAAAATATATTGTGGACATTTGTAAGATAAATGGGCTTTGCTAAAAAGTATGATAAAGTAATATCACTGGGAGTAGTTTTACTCACAGTGATATTTGTGTATATATTAACTAGAAGTTTCTTTTTAACCTTTGCAGGAAACTATAAAATAATTGGTGGATTTACGAAATTCTTCTTCTTAGCCAGTATAGGAGATTTTATCGGATATAGACTTAAAAATGGTATTTGGATGGTACCAAAAAATATTTTATTGAAAGCTATTGTATGGGGATTAATTGGAGCCGTAATAGTTTTAATATTTACCATTTTCAGTTCAGGTGTAGTTACATTGCAATCAAAAGGTTTATTACCTTTTCAAGATATCGCATTTGCAACCGCATTCTTCACTTCACTATTTATGAACACTATCTTCGCTCCAACTATGATGGCTTTTCATCGAGTAAGTGATCAATATCTTGATGGTAGCGAAAGTATTGAAGCTGCAGTAAAAGAGGTAAACTGGGTACAGTTTTACAAAGTTGTTTTATTAAAAACAGTTCCATTCTTCTGGATTCCTGCACATACAATTACATTCTTATTACCGGATGAGTATCGAGTGATATTCGCCGCAGTATTGGGTATTGCTCTGGGATTACTATTAAGTTTATTCAAAAAATAAAGTAATTAATTAGGAGTGACCTATATGTTATTTAATTTCCCATTAGAAATTGCACTAATATCAGTTATTACAGCACAATTAATCAAACTTCCTATTCAAAGATTGATGGACAAAAAATGGACTCCGTCTATTATCTTTTCAACTGGGGGAATGCCATCAAGTCATAGTGCTTTCGTTACTGCACTAACACTTGCATTTGCTTTGACAGAAGGAATAGCAAGTCCTTATTTTGCAATTAGTTTTGTCTTTGCTAGTGTTATTATTCATGATGCAGTAGGTATTAGGAGAGAAGCAGGAAAACATGCTACTGTTCTAAATCAAATGAAGGAAGAAATAACGATGCTTGTGAAAGAAGTTTCGAAAGGAACAGAAAGGGATGACGAAGTAGTTGAATCAAAGTTGAAAGAACTGTTAGGACATGAACCAATAGAAGCACTAACTGGTACAGTTTTTGGAGCAGTTTTAACACTTATTTATTATTTTGTCTTTATTATCTAATGAGTAAAAGAATATTACAGGAAATGTTTCCTTCAGCAGTAGTATCAAAAGCTTTCTTGAAATCATACAACTACACTATAATTGTTGATGGAAATACCCACTATATTAAAGTTCTGAACGTAAGTAAAAGCAATATCATATCAATTAACTCGAAGTTTGTTTGGGAGATTAAAACAGGAAAACCAAATGGTATAAACTTCAAAACTCACTCAAAAACAATGTTAGATATGACGGAGTTTAATAGATTAAATAATCAAATTGTGGTATTTAAAGGGAAACCATATAAAATACTTAAATACATTAATGAATCAGAAGTAATTGATATCTCTGAAAATTCTGAAGTATATGGAGTAAAATACTATAACTCGATCAAAGAGATTAAGTTAATTAATATGTAAAGTAACGTGTAATATTTAAAGCAGACTATATTTAGTCCGCTTTTTTTGTTGCTCATAATTATTTTAAATATGATATAATAGAAGAAAAAGAGACTTGGTGATATTATGAGAGTTATTGTGACAGGTTTTGGTAGATTCCTAGATAATAATGTTAATCCAACAAAGGAAGTATTGAAATCCTTGCCAAAGGAAATTGATAGTCATCAAATACATCCAATAGAGTTACCTGTGATTTTTGATGAATGTTTTGATTATTTAAGACCATTTATTGAGGACATTCAACCAGATGTTATTATCGAATTAGGATTAGCTGTGGGTAGAAAAGGGATTACACCTGAAAGGGTTGCACTTAATATGAAAGACTCTAAAGGTCCTGATAATATTGGATATACACCTAAAGATGTACCAATCAAAGTGAATGGGAAAAACGCATACTTTAGCACATTGCCATTAAGAGAAATCGAAGCAGTTCTAACCAAAAAAAACATACCAGTTTCGATTAGTAATACTGCAGGTTTATATGTGTGTAATAATATTATGTATCATGTAGCACATTACATTGACCATAATAATTTAAGTATCAAATCAGGATTCGTCCATGTACCAATTAGTGACGAGTTAAACACGAATGACGAGATTTTTTCTTTACCGCAAAACACGATTTATGAAGCGGTAATAGATATAATAAAAACAGTTCTTTATTAAAGAAAGGTAGGGACAAAATGGAAGTTATGGATTTTAAAATCAAAGGCCGACACAGTATTGAGTTATCTTGCTTGAAAGTGTTGCCTAAAAAAGAACCGAAGGCAGTAGTTCAGATTTTTCATGGGATGGGAGAACATAAGGAAAGATATATACCATTTATTGAGTATTTGGCTGAAAATGGATATGCTGTATATGTGCATGATCATCGAAAACACGGCGCTAGTGTGTTCAATGAGGGTGAACATGGTATATGGATGAAGGAAGATACTTGGCATGATGTTATTGACGATGCGTATTTTGTTAGTCGTCGAGTTATGAAGGACTTACCTGGAAAGCAAATCTATATTTTAGGACACTCAATGGGAAGTATAATTGCAAGAGGTTTCTTAGGGGAATATCCTTTAGTTGCAAAGAAAGCTATTATAATGGGAACATTACCTCCGATGAAATTGACCGGAGCAATAGTTCCGATTGTACTTGCAAGGTTTTTAAAGGTATTTACATCTAACACAAAACGTAGTAACTTTTTGGGAAATATGATGAATAAAATGGTTCAACCAAAGCATGGTATGCCTCGTACCGAGTTCGATTGGATTTGCAGCGATGACGAAGTTGTTGATAAGTATATAGAAGATCCATTGTGTGGATATGCCTATACTCCTCAGTTCTATCATCAGTTTTTTAAAGGGATTGTAAATTGTAATAAGTCGAACTTTATTTCACAAACTAAGCATATACCAATTTTATTTATTTCAGGAGACACTGACCCAGTTGGTAATAATGGTGAAGGAGTAAAAGAGGTTCATCGTCAATATACTGGACATGGTTATACGCAACTAACTCTAGAGTTAGTATCTAATACAAAGCATGAAATACTAAACGAAACTAATAAGTTAACCACATTTGAGTTTATTAAAAACTGGTTGGATACATCTGAATGAATCAAATAGAATTGTCTTGCATTAACAAAAAAATTGTGATAATTTTGTAGTGTATAAGGTAAATATTCAAAGGGCAAATACGTGGAAACATGTAGACGCAAAGTCACAGAGCTACCGGAGAAATCCCAAGCTGGCTGGGCCGCAATATTTAGAAAAAGACTATTTTTGCAATTGCACGAAAAATTGTTTTTTTTGGTACCACTTAAATATATTGTGAAGCTAAACGCCCTAAATTTTTTAGGGTGTTTTATTTATTTTATACTACTAAATATTTAAGGAGGATTTTTCATGAGTGAAAAGCCAAAAGGAAGCTTCAATGTTGGTGTAGATCTTGGAACATCAAACCTCCTAATTTATGTAGAGGGTAGAGGAACAATATTTAACGAGCCTTCTTACATTGCAGTTGATAAAGCAAGTGGCAAAGTAGTGTCTGTTGGTTTTGAAGCAGCGGAATTAGTAGGTAAAGTACACGACAAAGTAGAAGTAGTAAAACCACTACAAGGTGGAGTAATTTCTGATGTAGTAATGATCAGAGAAATTTTATTGTTTACGTTTGATAAACTATTCGTAGATAGTACACAGCAGATCAATAAGTTATTAATCTGTATTCCTAGTGAAATAACGGAAACAGAGAAAGCAGCTATCCTACAATTAGGTAAGGAACTTGGTATTGAAGATACTAGAATTGATGAAGAAATCAAAGCTGCAGCAATTGGAAGTGGAGTAGATATTTATACTCCAAGTGGACACTTAGTTGTCGACATCGGGGGAGGTACTACAGATTTTGGTGTTTTATCGCTAGGTGATGTAGTGCTATCAAAAAGTATTAAAGTAGCAGGAGATTTTTTCGATAAGCAAATTATGGATCATGTAAAAGAAGTTCATAAATTAGAAATCGGACCTCAAACTGCTGAAAGAGCTAAAGTAGCTCTAGCAAGTCTTACTGGTGATCTACCGAAAGATGAAGAAGAAAATTCAATTACTTTCAGTGCAATGGGAAGAGATTTAGTAAGTGGACTACCACAAATGGTAGTTTTAAAAGGTAATGAAATTAGAAAAATTATGTTAGCTTCGTTCGAGTCAATTAAGGCGACATTAATTGCAACACTAGAAGCAACACCACCAGAATTAGCAGGAGATTTAGTAGACAATGGAATCATTGTTACTGGTGGAGGAGCTCAAATACTAGGAATTAAAGATTATTTTGAAGATGTAACTCAAGTAGACGTACACGTATCAGACTTACCTATGACAGCGGTTGTTGAAGGAACAAAGCGACTTCTAAAAATGAGTAAGAATCACTATTTTGGAGATTTTTAGGAGGATATTATGGCAGATAATATAGGATTAGGTATCGACTTAGGTACTGCAAATTTATTAGTTTATCTTGAGAAAAAAGGAATTATTTTTAATGAACCTAGTGTAATAGCATTTGATCGTGAAAGTGGGCAAATTGTCGCAGCTGGACGAGATGCAAATAAAATGGTTGGTAAAGTACATGATAAAATCAATGTAATCAAACCATTACGTAATGGTGTAATTAGCGATATGAAAGCTGCAAAAGCATTACTACAGTATGTTTTAGAATCAATTGAAAATCTAACTAAAAAAGACTTGTCACAAACACAATGTGTTATGTGCTGTCCGAGTGAAGTTACCACAATTGAAAGAGATATTATTTCAGAACTAGCCAAAACTATGGGAATTGAAGATGTATTAATCGATGAGGAAATTAAAGCAGGTGCACTAGGTGCTAATGTGGATATCTTCAAATCAAAAGGTGTTATGATCGTAGATATCGGTGGAGGAACTACCGATGTAGGTATCATTTCATTTGGGGACATAGTATTATCAAGAACAATCCGTATGGCTGGTAACTATATTGATAAAGAACTTGCAAAGCAAGTGAAGCAAAATGAGAAAGTCGAAATCGGTGAACTAACAAGTGAAAGATGTAAAATGGAACTTGCTGATTTACGAAAAGGTGCCAGTGTTAAGGTGAATAGATACGCTGGTAGAGACATCGTAAAAGGGATTCCGAAATGGGTAGACATCTCTAGTACTGATGTGAATAGTGTTATTATTCCAACTTATGAAGAAGTCGTAAAACTTATCGCAGCAGTATTGAAAGATACACCACCTGAGTTAAGTGCTGATATTTATCAACACGGTATTCTTTTGACAGGTGGAGGAGCCTTAATCAAAGGTGTCGAAGAGTTTATCTCAAGTCGTATCAAAGTCCCTGTAAAAGTAGTCAGCAACCCACTAACATGTGTTGCAGAAGGGTCGAAGTACTTACTGAAAAATCGTGGTGATTATTTAGTAAATCCTTTGAAATTATAAGAGGTGAATTTTATGGCTAAAGCGCAAAAAGGTAAAGATAATAAATTAATTAAAATTGGTGTGGACTTAGGTACTGCTAATTTACTTGTATATGTTGATGGAGAAGGAATTATTTTCAACGAACCCAGCGTAATTGCAATGGAGTATGATACAAGTGAGGTAATCGCAGTTGGGTACAACGCCGCAAAAATGATTGGGAGAGGACATCATGGTATCAAAATTGTAAGTCCTTTAAACCAAGGTGTAATTAGTGATATGGAAGCTGCGAAGAAGTTAATTGAAATCGCAGTTCGTAAAGGAGAAGCAGTTGATGTGAGTTTAACAGCTTCTACATTACTTATCTGTTGTCCTAGTGAAGTTACACAAATAGAACGTGATGCAATGATCGATTTAGCTCACAATTTAGGTGTTCCAGATGTATTCATTGAAGAAGAAGTGAAAGCTGGAGGTATCGGAGCTGGATTAGACATTTATGATTCAAAAGGATCAATGGTAATTGATATTGGTGGAGGAAGTACAGATATCGGTGTTTTATCACTTGGAGATATTGTTGTATCTGAATCAATCAGAATCGCAGGTAATTACTTAGATCAAGAGATTATCAACTACTTGCAATATGAGCATGGAATCTTAGTAGGTAAGAAAACAGCTCAGCGAATAAAAGAAGAAATTGGAACAGTTAGAGAAATCTTACCAGGTAACGTGTCAACTCATGCTAACGGAAGAGATATTGTAACAGGGTTACCACGTAAGATAAAAGTGACTCAAGAAGAAGTTAAGAAAGTTTTCATCGAGCCATTTAAATCAATCTCTAACACTGTGTTAAAAGTACTACAAAATACACCTCCAGAATTAAGTGCTGACATTATTCAAAGTGGTATGTTAGTTAACGGAGGATGTGCTTTAATTGATGGTGTAGACGAGTTTCTGTTTAAGGAAATCGGTCTAGATGTATATATCGCAAAAAACCCACTTACTGCTATCGTAGAAGGAACAAAAGTCTTACTATCAAACCGCGGAAATTACTACGTTAAACCAGTAGACTAAGCAGTGTTTAGTAGACATAAAATTTATTTTGGTATTAACCTTCTATTAGCGCTAAGTATTATACAATCAATCATCATACGTGATTATACTGTAACCTTTCTTAGTGCTTTTGGGATTGGATTAATAATTTATCAGCTGCGAGTAAATGAAGACGTTAAGTTAGTGATTTCTAAAAACAAAATCAATCGCAAATACAAAAACAAAGATGTAAACAATTACTTTGTCGTATTTCTACAGATCACAAATCTGTCAACATATAGTCAATTTTATGATATTCATTTAAGCGATTATATTATAGAAAAAACATACAACCTACTTAAGAAGAAACTACATAATAACGTCTTCTTATACTCAGCTGATCAAATCGTTATTATTAATGAATTTGAAAACAAGACAGTAATTAATCAATTACTAAGAACAAATGAGCAAAAAGATAAAACAAATCAAATACTCAACTACATTAAAAATTTAAAATTCAGCCCAAATAACAACTTAGAGTACTATCAGGCAAAGGTTATTGGGGGCACAGGAAGCAATGGGATAAGAAACTGTTCAACCTCTATCGACTCATTAATTAAACTAGCACACTTCTCAATGTTGCAAGCAAGGAAAGATAATAAGGAAGTAATCGTAGCTACCGAGGAGACTAGAATAGTAAAAGAGGACATTGATTCCTTTAATCAGGAAATCGAGAACGGAATTGAGTTAGAAGAATTTAACCCACATTTTCTTCCAATATTCAATCCAGAAACAATGAAAATAGTAGGTTGTGAAAGTTTACTTAGATGGGAAAAAAACGAGTATCGAGTGATCGAAGCTGCAAAATTCAAAGACATCGCTAACGAAAAAAACCTCTTTGAAAAAATAGATAAAATGGTATTGGAGAAATCATTTCAAAGCTATCAGAAATGGCTACAAAAAGACCTAGTAGATAGAGACTTCATTCTAACGATAAATCTATCAAAGCAAAGTCTTGAGTGTGTTCATATACATGAACTCATTTCACTAACTGATAAATACAAGATTAAACATAGAAACATCGAGTTTGATATTAGTGAACAAGATATAATTAGTGAAGAAACAATTAACGCTATAACAAAACTAAAGAAAGCTGGATTCAAAGTATCAGTAGATGCATTTAACTCCAGTTCATCTAACTTAAAGTCACTAATTAATCTAGGAATCGACACATTAAAGCTATCTAGAAGCAACTTGCCTTCACAAGATTCCTCACAGAAAGAACACCATCTATATGGATCATTAGTTAAGTTCTCTCACTTAATGGGGTACAAAGTAATGTCTAAAGGGATTGAAAATAAGACACAACTTACATTAGCGAAAGAACTACATCCAGATTACGTTCAAGGGTACTACTTTACCCCACCTCTAAACGATATGAACATTCAAGGTTTTTTGAATAAGTATCGAAGTGGTATTCTTGTCTAATTATGAGAAGGAGGAAATCCTTCTCTTTTTTTGACTACTTGTCATGAAAATCCCAACTTTACCAAAAAATGTATTAAAAAAGACTCAATTAAATGATATTATAATAATAGGTGGAATTATAGGAGGTCGTGTTATGCCGAAAACAAAAGAAGAGATATTAAAGTTATTAGAAAAGAACTATCAGTCTACACAAGTTGCTGAACTAAACGTTTATGATAAGAATTCAGAATTAGATAAGACATTCGTAAAGTCTGTAAAAGACTTAGATACTAATCTGAAGAAGGAACAAAAAGAGTTTAAAGAAGAGTCTAAAAAAATTCAAACTGACTTTAAAGCAAAAACAACTTCTGCAAATGACAAAGCATCAAAAAAGAAAGCAGAAATTGAATCATCAATAGAAAAGGTCAGATCAGAGTATGATTCATCTTTAAAATCAAATGATGAAACATATCAAAAAGAGGTACAAAGATTAAATGAGGACATCAACATTCTAAACAAAGAATATGATGCCCTAGTTAAAGATGTTTTAACTACATATAATAAGGATGTAGAAATCTCATCAAAAGCAATTACAGCTTTACAAACAAAAGCAGAAAAGGAACAAGCAACTTTAAATTCGAAAATTGAAGACTTAAAATTGAAACACGAATCTAAAGTAGAACAATTAAATCAACAATCTCAAAACAAAATTTCAAAACTAACAGAAGCAAACGAAAAAGAAGTTTCAAAGTTAGAAACTGAAATCAAGGAAGAACGAGAAAAACTTGATACAAAACTTACAAACCTTAAGCCTGTTTATGAAGAAGAACTTGAAGAAATTAATGAAAATATACAGGAAAAGAAGGAAGAGTACGAAGCTAAAAGAGAAAGTATACGTTCATCAGCAGATCAACGTATTTCAGTACGAAATAAACACCTTGAACGTGCTCAAAAAGACAATGACAATCGTTCAGCGAAACAACATAAGAAAGACATCGATAGATTTAAAAAAGAAGCTGAACGTGACTTAAGTCTCCTTGCTAAAACATATAAGCAAGATAGTGAACAAGCACAAATATACAAGAAGAACTACATAAAAGACAATATTGAAAAATTGGCTGATTATGAACGCGAATATATTGATTACTTACACGGTAAGCAAGTTGAGTTAAATCAAATTAAGGCGATCCATATCAATACAATTGAAAATGTAAAATTCGAATATGAGAAACTTCAAGCAGATGAATTGAACGCATTTAATAACCAGTACAGTGAAATCCGTACCAAACAAGAAGATGCAATCAAAGAAACAAATCTAGATGTGGAAAAAGAAGAAGACAAGCAACAACATCTAAAAATTGAGTTCGAAAAATCAAACAAATTAAATGAACTAAAACACAAGGAAGATCTAGAGTCGAAAGAAAAAGATATTCGAGTAGCTTTAATATCAAAAGACAAAGAAGATATGTTAGCAAAAGACGTTTTAGATAATAGCGTATCGACATTACTTAATGATTTAACACTATTAGACTATGAACTTACTAGAGATTTAGATAACCTAAAACAACAGGAAAAAATTGAGGAACATAGAATAGAGAATAAGCGCTTAAACGCTAATAAATCCGAGTTCTATAATTACCAATCAAACTTAGAACCACTATTCAAATTACGTGCGAGTGAAATGTTTAAATATGAAGAACAAGAAATGTCTTCTCGTTATGCATTAAAACTTGCATTCCTAGAGAAGCAGTTAGCTACTATAGAGAAAGATCACAAAGTTGTAATTTCGAAAGTGAATAACGTTTTAGAGACAGAAAAAGCACCATTTGAAAAGATCATTAATGAAATTGCTGGAGTCGAACAAGCTAATCTTGAAAAACTAGAGGAAGAACACAATCAGAAAGTTCAAGAACTGAATCAGAAGATTGCTCCTCTTACAGAAAGAAAAGATCGTAAAGAAAGACAAGTGTTTGAAGAGCAATTAGAAACTCTAAAAGATCAATTTAAAAAAGAAAAAGATCTTAAGGAGTCACACATATTAAAAGAAACAAAAGTATATCAAGATGCACTTGATTACGCAAAAGCACGTAATGAAAAGGCACTAAAAGAAGCAGAAGTATTATTTATATCTGAAACAGACAATATAAGAAGTATAATTGATACATTGAAAACTAGTAAAGATGCAGAACTTGATGAAGCAAAAGCACGTTTAGAGTCTACTGAATCGAATGTTCAGGAGTTTCTAACAAAATCAGCATCTAGAAATACTGAAGCTACTGAACAAAATCAAGTATATTTAGATTCAGAAATCGAATATGAAGAATTAATTATTACTGAAAAAAATAATAAATTTGAAGAACTAAAAGAAAACACAAACAATAATTACAATAAAACGCTAAAAGAATTAGACAACGAAAAGACGAAAGCTCTTAGCGAAACTGAATCGAAACTTCATGAACAAGAGAAGAACTTCGAATCCTTCAAAAATGATATTGAAGAGAAGTTAGCAACAACGAATAAAGAAGCTGAAAAGCTCTTTGAAGAAGCAAATGATAAAACAGCATCAAATCGAAAGGAAATTGAAACGAAACATCATACGAAACTAGATGAAATTAAGGATGAACTTCATAAAAAAGAGACAGAATATAAACACCATGTATCTGAAATTGAGAAGAAGGTTTCCGAAGAAAACCATCGATTAGATGTCGAGAAAAAGCAGATTTTGAAACAAGCTGATGTCGATTCAAAAGAATCACAACAAAAAATTACACTAGATTTAAAAGAAGATATCGCTAGACTCAAGTAATAACTTAAAGAACTCTTTGCAAAAAAGAGTTCTTTTTTTGTATAATATATATAGGTGATTTTATGCGATTTAATTTTAAGAGAAATCTATGGATAGTTATCATTATCCTAGTAATGTTGTTTGCTCGTCTAGAATTCGAGCTAGCATTACGACTATTTAACTTAGATATTACATTTACGGAGTACTTTGATTTTTGGGTACGTAATATCGTTACGGTTGGTTCTATATTAGTATTTATCCGTATTATCAGTAAAAGTGAGTATAGTATTTCGAAAATGCCATGGCTAATGATTTTGATCATCGAACCTATGACAGGTCTTGCGATGTTTTTAACATTCGGACGTGATTTTCGTGAGAGTAGACGACATAGAAAACATCCACTCACTCATAAAGGTGCTTATCTTACTAATGAGCCTGAAACTGATTTTCAGAAACCAGAGTATAAGGCAATTGATTCAGAGGTTACTGATATCTATAAAACCGCATACAATATGACGAAACATCATGCCTATTTGTATGACTCAAGTGTTGAGGTGTTAAATAAAGGAGAAGACTTCTTTATTCGTCTTGCTGAAGAAATAAAAGACGCGAAGTCATTTATCTTCATGCAGTTTTACATTATAAGAACTGACAAAACAGGGAGAATGATTCTTGATTTGCTGAGGCAAAAAGCTCTCGAAGGTGTCGAAGTTAAACTATTATACGATGCAATAGGTAGTGCATTCCTAAATCAACGTTATTTGAGACAGTGCCAAGAAGATGGGATTCAAATTGAAGAAATAGATCCCTTATACTTTGCCTTCTTTAATACAAAAATGAACTATCGTAACCATAGGAAAAATATCATTATTGATAGTAAAGTTGCTTTTACAGGAGGAATGAACCTCGCTGATGAATATCAGAATAAATCAAAGAAGAAACGTTTCCCAGTATTTAGAGATACTCAGTTAGTAATCAGTGGGAAAGCAATTAACTCACTTACATCTTTATTTTTACGTGATTGGTATTATGTAACAAATAAGTTTATTGATGATGAGAAGTATTATCAAGCCGAGGCTGTTGAATCAAAAGGTATGGTTCAAATAATACCAAGTGGACCAGATTTTAAATATCCACCAATACGTAATACATATGTAAAGATGATCAATAACGCCAAGCAATCAATTAAAATTATTACACCTTATTTAGCTCTTGATAGAGAGATGGTAACATCATTAATGATCGCTGCTAGAGGCGGTGTAAATGTTGAACTAATTGTACCTGGTACACCCGATAAAAAATCAGTATATGAAGTAACGAAGAGTTTCTTCAATGACTTACTCGAGGAGGGTGTCAAAATCTACACATATACTAATACATTCTGTCATGCTAAAGTATTTATTATTGATGATAACATCGCTTCATGTGGTACATATAACTTAGATAATCGCTCCGCAAGAATTAACTTTGAAATGACTGCGCTATTGTTTGATACTGGAGTAAATGAACTTGTTCAAGATTTTGAAAGTGATTTAGTGTTATCAAAACGTATTACCTATGATAAATGGAAGAAGAGAGGATTCTTCCATCGTGCATTTGAAGGTTTAATTGGTCTAATTTCTCCATTAATATAACGAAGTACAAATGTACTTCGTTTTTTTATCACTTCTGTTTTCAGTATAATATAAATGAGGTGATTGGATGACGGTTAATGAGGTAATAAAACAACTAGAGTCTTTAGGGACAGAACAAAATAGAAGAATCTATAGAAATCATGGGAATGATATTGAAATGTTTGGTGTAAGTATTGCGAATCTTAAAAAAGTACTAAAACCAATAAAAAAAGACAAAGAGTTAGGTCTACAGTTGATGAAATCTAAAAATACAGATGCAATGTATTTATCGCAGTGGATTGTTGATTCTAGTGTTTTAACGATAAACGACTTAGAAGAGATTATCAATTTAACAAATTACTATATGACTCTTGATGTTGTAGTACCGAATTTGGCAATTAAAAACAAAGCACTAACTAAAGAATGTCTTCAATCTTGGATTTTCAGTGATAACCCTAGAAAAAGACAATGTGCGTATAGTCTCTATTGCTTAGTTCTAATGAAATATCCAAAGGATGACATTAATCAAGTTGAAGTAAAAGAGTTATTAACTCATATAAGTACGGTTATCCATGATGAGGAGAACAGAGTTCGATATAGTATGAACAGTTTTATTATTAACGCTGGTATTTATGATGAGGATTTGACACAAACATGTATTAATCTAAGTGAAAGAATTGGAAAAGTATCCGTTTCAATGGGAAACACATCATGTAAAGTGCCATATGCCCCTGAATATATAAGAAAAGTGGAAAAAATGGGTAAAATTGGATTGAAGAGATAGCCGAGAAATCTTGTTTATATGGATATAACTTCTCTCATTAAAAGTATGAAGTAAGCACTTCTGTACTAATGCAATAGTACAGAGGTGTCTTTAAGGTTTTGCTCATAACAAATGAAACAATGTAATATAGCTCTTTGTAGCACATACATTCAAAAATAATTTAAAATAATATTTAATAATATTTAATTGAATTCTACTGTTTTGTTGAGTATAATATAGTTGTACTCAAAGAAGGAGGTATGAACATGAATGCAATAGAAGTAAGTAATTTAGTAAAATCATATGAAGATGTAGAAGCGGTGAAGAATATCTCATTCACAGTGGAAAGAGATTCGTTTTTTGCATTTTTAGGACCTAATGGTGCAGGGAAAAGTACAACGATTAATATTATCGCAACTTTACTAGAGAAGAATAGTGGTGAAGTGAAAATCCTAGATCATAAATTAGGTGACAATGATAATTTAATACGAGAGAAAATAGGTGTTGTCTTTCAAACAGCTATGTTAGATAAGTTATTAACTGTACGTGAAAACTTGATGGTTCGTGCAAGTTTTTATAATATAGATAAGCATGAGTTAGATAAGAGGGTACATGAAATTAATGAATATTTAGAAATTATGCCTTTTTATCATCAAAAATATGGTGAACTTAGTGGTGGACAACGACGTAAAGCTGATATAGCAAGAGCGTTGTTAAACTGGCCAGAAGTCTTGATTCTAGATGAGCCAACCACAGGACTTGACCCTAAAAGTAGAAAAGATATTTGGACATTAATTACAAAACTTAGAGATGAAAAAGAGATTACTATTTTCCTAACAACTCATTATATGGAAGAAGTAGTAGACGCTTCTAAAATAGTTGTAATTGATAAAGGTGAAATTGTCGCTACAGGAAGTAGTGAGGAGTTACGTCTTAAGTATTCAAATGATCGAATTAAGATGATTGCAAATAATGGGCTAGAAGACTTACTAAAAAGAGATAATGTAGATTACTATATCGTTAATGATACAATCAACATTAACCTTGATTCGTGCTTTGACGGCTTAAGTATTATTGACAAATACAAAGATGAGATTCGAGAGTTTGAAATTTTACGTGGTGATATGGATGACGTGTTCTTAAATATTACTGGTAGAGAGTTAGGTGATGAATAATGAATGTGTTATATCAACTAGTACTCAGAAATGTGAAATTATATTTACGAGATAAAGCGGCTGTATTCTTTAGTTTGTTAAGTGTTATCATTATATTAGCGTTGTATATTTTATTTCTAGGTAAAATGCAACGTAATAATCTTCCAGCAGAAGTGTTGAACTTAGATGGTGGAGATTGGTTAATAAGCAGTTGGATTATGGCAGGAATCTTAACAGTAAGTACTGTCACAGTTCCACTTGGAGCAGTTGGAAACCTAATTGACGACCGAGCTGATGGATTACTGAATGATTTCTATACATCACCAATAGGGAGAAATACCCTAGCTCTAAGTTATTTGATTAGTGCATGGATTATTGGATTTATCATGGTTATGCTTAATCTCGTTATTGGACAAGTATATGTATTACTAAATGGAGGAGAGTTTCTTAGTTTCGTAGGGTACTTAGAACTGATTGGTTTAGTTATATTGTGTATTATGGCGTTTAGTTCCTTTTTCTTCTTCCTATCTTTATTTATACGAACAAGGAATGCATATGGAACACTCGCTACTTTAGTAGGAACATTTATTGGATTTTTAGGTGGTATTTATATCCCAATAGGTGTTTTAGGATCAACAGTGAGAAATGTTATGAACAGTTTGCCTACTGCTCATGCTGTTACAATAATAAGACAGATATATATGAGAGGGGCTATAGACAAGGTGTTTGATGGAGCACCAGAAGAGGTTTACAACGGATATGCAAACTTCAATGGAATAGAGATTATGATTGGTGATTATCAACTTACTAGTCTCCAAATGGTTTTATCTCTAGTGATATTCATGGTTGTTTTTTATTGTCTAAGTGTATGGAAGTTATCAAAATCAAAACTGTAATAGCGCTACTTTCTTAGCGCTTTTTTTCATACAGTATTCACAACACAGTTTCCGTGATAAAGTATAATGGATATGAAAAGGGAGGTAGAGATGTGAAGACAAAAAAGAGAGTTTTCCTTATGTGTAGTATTGTGTTCCTTCTTGGAACACTATTTATCGTAATTGGGTTTACTACTTCAGTAGGAATTAAAGTAAATCACCATGAGTTAGATAGGGATTTCTCTATCAAGTTAGCTCAATTGACAGATACTCACTTTGACAACTCGTTTGACGAAAATGATTATAAATTTCTAGTGGATACTATTAATAATGAGGATATAGATGTACTAATGTTTACAGGAGATTTATTCCAAGCACATAGTATTAATTCAGATGTTGAAGATAATATAATGAATCTTCTTTCATCATTGGAATCTAAACATAAAATCGCTGTGTTAGGGAATCATGATTACTTTGATATTCTAGAAGTAAGAGAGGATGTTGTTCGAGTTCTAGAGGGTTCAGGGTTCACAATTCTCTATAATGAAGCTATTCAATATGATATTAACGGTTTTAAATACAATTTCCTTGGATTAGACGACCTAAGAAAAGGAGATAGTAATTATAGTAGTATTGTTCAGGAAGTTGATGAGAGCGCAATTAACTTCGTCTTATCCCATGAGCCTGACACATTTGATACTGTTAAAGATGAAGAAATAGTAGCGATGTTTAGTGGACATTCACATGGTGGACAAATTCGTTTGCCACTCATTGGTGATATTATAAATGTACCAGGAGCAAAGGTGTATAATGAACACCACTATTCTATAAATGAGAGAGATTTATATGTATCATTTGGATTAGGAGAAAGTATGATTCCGATTCGTTTTTTTAATAAACGCCAGTTTGAAATATTTAACTATTCATAATTTATTCACAAGTAAGTAGTACAATATAATCGAGGTGATAAATAAATGGGACTATTTAAGAGAAAGAAAAAAGAAGAAAACATAGATACAAGAACAAAAATTGAAAAATCTTTTGAAGAAAAAGGACAATCAATTGGTAAGAAAACAGGAGAGATTGTTCAAAAAGGTGTAAACAAGTTTGATGAAGTAAAACAAAAACTTGAAGATGATGGAACTATGGATAAAATAAGAGGTGTCGGAAACAAAATTGATGATACAATTGATAATGTAGTAGATGAAGTTACAAAACAAACAAAGAAGATTATTACTAAGACAAAGAAAAAGACAAAGCAAAATACAGAGAATACACATTACGAATAGGCCTAACCTAGGCCTATTTTTAGTATACAAACTATAATTTTTCTTTACCATCCCCCCACATTTCCGTATAATAGAGGAAAGAGGTGATTACAATATGAAAGCGATACCATTACTAGAGTTCGACGATCGAAAAGCAATGATTGAACCTTCAGACTTAGTTGAACCATTAGAAGGGATGCCAGAGAAAGTCGTTCTAACCTTCTTCAGGAAAGAAGTGGAACGCATGTATAATGACTTTACTATTACAAAGATTTATACAATAAGAAGCTCAATGGGAGAGCAACATTTGTACAAGTTCAAAGATACTGATATAGCTGTATTTCCACTAGGTGTTGGAGCACCGTTAGCAGCAGGATTTTTAGAAGAACTTATTGCGCTGGGTGGAAAGCAATTTATATGTAGTGCAGGAGCAGGTACACTGATAAACAAGGAGTTAGGATGTTTAATTTTACCTAATGAAGGAGTTCGAGATGAAGGGACTAGTTTCCATTATTTGGAGCCGTCAAGAACTGTAAAACTTAATAAGAAGACATTGGAAAAAGTAAAAAATATTATGTCTGATATGAGAATCGATTATATTGTTGGAAAAACATGGACAACAGACGGATTCTTTAGAGAAACAAAGCAAAAGATTAATAGCCGTTTGTATGAGGGATGTCTTACAGTTGAGATGGAATTTACTGCACTTGCAGCTGTCGCTCAATTTCGTAATGTTGAGTTTGCAGAAATCCTATACTCTGGAAATGATTTATCTCACGAAGTATGGGATGGAAGACAATGGCGTGAACAAGAAATGTTACGAAAAGATTTGATACACCTAACAAGAAAAATCATAGAAAAAATGTAATTTCAATCAGACTAAAAGGCTATTATGATAAAATATAGGTAGCTTTTCTAAAGGAGAAATCATATGAAAGAAATTAAGAATTTTAGACATATCTCCACAAAATCTGGAGATGAAGGTTTTTCAAGGAATTACTCGAATGATAAAGTAAAGAAAACTGATTTACTATTTGATACATTAGGGAATTTAGATGAATTAACAAGTGCTTTAGGAGTTGTATTTCATCATACAAGTAAGTATAAAATGGAAATTAGAAACATCCAAAAAGACTTGCAAAATATTATGTCTTTGATAGCTACTAGATACCATTCGGAGCAATATGATAGGTTGACGAAAGTAACAATTAAAGATATTAATAACCTAGAAAACATAGAGCAAGATATCTTAGATAAAAACCCTTTGAAACCTGTGTTTGTTTTACCAGGTAGTGATTCAAGTAAAGAAGGAAGTTATATCGATTTAGCAAGAGCAATCTCAAGAAGAGTAGAACGAACTGTCTTAAAATACAAACAGGAGAATCAAAGAGATGATTTAGATATGGTTAGTAAGTATTTAAATCGATTGAGTGATTTATTGTATATAATGGCAAGAAGTTATGATAAATAAAAAAAAGGCGATTAAAATCGCCTTTTTGATTACACTAAACTGTGTTCATGTAATACAGTATCTAGTGATTCAATGATAGCTAGTTCGTTGTCACCATTTGCCTCAATAGTGATAGTAGCTCCTTGTGGAACTCCTAAACTCATTAGTATCATGATTGATTTAAGTGTATATCTTTTTTCTAAGTAGATTATATCAATGTCTCCTGAAAACTGGCTTGCCTTACTACATATAATAGATGCAGGTCTTGCATGTAATCCAGCTTCGTCTTTGATTATATAAGTTCTAGATTCGATCCTAATTACCTCCTTATTGATTGTAACGATTGTTAAAATCAATTGTAAATTGCTTAATACTTTTTTCTGTTATATCACTGTAGAAAAGTTTCTCAAATAGGTCTTTGCCTACTGTAACTTGATCTACACCATTTCGAATTGAATCAGTGACTTGATGAACACTTTTGTATGAAGCACCAACAACCTTTGTGTCTAAACCTAAGTTCACTAATGCATTCTTAATATCCTTAATTACTAAATTTCCATCAATACCTGAGTTCGAGATTCTGTTTACATACACTGCAAGATATTCAGCACCATTAAGTGCAGCCATAATACCTTGGTTTACTGTACAAACAGCAGTAGCTGTAACACTGAAACCTGTTTTTGATAATGTACGTATTGCCTTCATACCATTATCTGATACAGGTATTTTGATATGAAGGTTTGTATCAATTACTTTGCGAAGTTTTGTAGCTTCTGCAATCATACCTTCATAGTCTTCAGCAACTAATTGAACATGTAAGTCCTTACCTGTTAATAGTTTGTCGAGTTCTTGCAGTAATGGAATATACTCTTTTTCCTCTTTGGAGATGATTGTTGGATTGGTTGTGATTCCTAGTATTTCATATTTATCCATCATCTTCTTGATGAATGTCGTGTCAGCTGAATCAATGATATATAACATCTATAAGTTCTCCTTTACAGCCTTTACGATATCTTCTTTTGTTAAGTTGTATTCTTTTTGTAAGAAGTCTTGTGTACCAACTTGTCCAAAACGATCTTGAACACCAACTCTTACTACTTTTGAAGGGGTTGTATCTAATGCTTCAAGTACAGCTCCACCTAATCCACCAATAATATTGTGATTTTCAGCAGTAACAATCAGTTTTGTTTTTGAAGCGTATTCTTTTAATAAGTTCGTATCAATCGGTTTGATAGTAAACATATCGATAACTGCTGCACTAATACCATCTTCAGCTAATAAGTCTCTTGCTTCTAAGGCTTCTTTTAACATAATCCCATTTGCTACAATTGCTACATCAGTTCCTTCTCTTAAAACGATACCTTTTCCAATTTCAAAAGTAGAACCTTCTTCATATATTTGAGCCATATTTTTACGTACGATACGAATATATTGTAAACCATGAATTTTCTCAGTTTGTTCCATGATGTTTTTGAACATTACATGATCACTCATGTTCATAACAGTTGCGTTAGGAATTAATCTCATTAATCCTAAATCCTCAAATGGCATATGAGTTCCACCATTATGTTGTGCAGTTACACCTGCATCACTACCAATTACTTTTAAGTTTAGTCCTGCGTATGCAATACTTAAGAATAATTGATCATAACATCTTCTAGTTGCGAATGGTCCAAATGTATGCATATATGGAATCATTCCCCTAACACTTAATCCGCTTGCTACACCAACCATGTTTGCTTCCATGATTCCACAGTTAACAAAGTTTTCAGGATTCTTTTCGAATACTGGTTTCGTAGCAATTGCACCCATTAAATCAGCTTCTAAAGCTACAACTTTTTTATTGTTATCGATTAAATCATTTAATGATTGTGCGAAAACTTTTCTTAGTTCTACGTTTGATTCCTGATGTTTTTCTAGTATTTTTATACTCATTTTAATTCCCCCTCGTATTTCGCAATTACTGCATCTACTTCAACGATTTGCTCTGGAGAGAATCTTGCGTGATGGTTCGATACATCATTTACTAATGGCTCAAATCCGTATGATTTGATAGTGTCAAGAACGATACAAGTAGGTACGTCTTTCACTTGGTATGAGTCAAGAATTGTTTGTTTGATTAACTCCTCATCATGTCCATTGATGTGATAAGTATTGAAACCGAAAGCTTCAATTTTTTTCGCAATATCACCTTGGTCCATAATGTCTTTAGTATAACCATCTAACTGTAATTTATTTTCATCAACAAATAATACAAAGTTATCTAACTTATTGTGGAAAGCGAACTGTAATGCTTCATAGCATTGCCCCTCATTTAACTCCCCATCTCCAATAATACAGAATACTTTGTTTTCTTTTCCTTGGATTTTTGCTGCTTTTGCGATTCCAACTGCGCTGCTGATCCCTTGTCCAAGTGAACCAGTTGTCATGTCGATTCCTGGGGTTAGTAAGCGATCGCAATGACTTGGTAAACTTGTGTTATTATTATTTAAGGTTAATAGAATGGATTTGTCAAAGTATCCTTTTAAAGCAAGGGTGGAATATAGTGCGGGACCAGCGTGGCCTTTGGATAGAACTAGATAGTCACGATCTTCCCAAGTGGGGTTTTTTGGGTCGATGCTCATAATATCTTGATATAATACACTTAATGTTTCAACAACGCTCATGCTTCCTCCAATGTGTCCGAAACCACGTTGTTTCAACATCTTCAAAATTTCAATTCTGATTTGTTTACTAAAATTATTCATATTGTCTTCTCTCTTTTGTTTTCAAATTTGTGTTGAGTTCTTCTATTTAAAACTTAATAATCTAAGTGTTTTTTTCATTAATTATGTGTTTTTTTGCATTATTAAAGGGGGAGCCTTTGCAGATTCCCCCTTAATTTAATAGTAATTATGCAGCTTTTTTGTTGTTAAGGAATCCATCAATGAATGGAATTGAGAATAATACTGCGATTACTCCTAATACTAACCATTGACTCCAGTTAGCGAAGTTACCTAATACAGCACCAACTGCGATGAAATCTGCATCACTGAATGTTGTATCAGCAAATCCTAAGTTACCCATTACAGGGAATAATAATAATGGTAAGAATGTGATAACTAAACCGTTAAGGAATGAACCAACTACAGCACCACGTGTTCCACCAGTTGCGTTACCGAATACACCAGCAGTAGCTCCTACGAAGAAGTGAGGAATTACACCAGGAAGGATAACATAATCAGCACCAGAAATGTATAGTACGAAGAACCCTACGATTCCACCGATGAATGATACGATGAATCCAATTAATACAGCGTTTGGAGCGTAAGGGAATACGATTGGACAGTCAAGTGCAGGTTTTGCATCAGGTACAAGTTTGTCAGACCAACCTTTGAAGGCAGGAACGATTTCACTAATTACCATACGTACACCAGCTAATACTACGTATACACCAGCAGCAAATGTTAATGATTGGATTAATGAGAAGATAACAAAGTTATCTGTAACACCTAATGTAGCTAAGAATTCTTTACCAGATAATCCTGAGAAGATTAAGAACATAACGAACATTGTTAATGAGATTGATACACTTGAATCTCTTAAGAATGATAATCCTTTAGGGAAGTTTAATTCCTCAGTTGATTTTGAACCTTTACCAACTAATTTCCCTACTTCACCACTTAACCAATAAGTGATTGATGAGAAATGTCCAAATCCGATTTCATCAGTACCAGTGATTTTTTTCATAGTAGGATGTGTAATTGCAGGGAATACTACCATTGTTAATCCTAATGCCATACCACCAGCAACCCATAATAATACGCTTTCTAATCCACCAACGCGTAATACGATAGCGATCATTGCAGCCATATATAATGTATGGTGTCCAGTTAAGAAAATAAATTTAAGTCTTGAGAATCTAGCGATTAAGATGTTAGCAAACATACCAACAACCATGATGATCGCTGTATCAGTAGCGTAATCGTTTAATGCTAAAGATACGATTGCTTCGTTGTTAGGAATAACACCTTGCATTCCTAATACTTCTTTTACTAAAGGTCCAAAGTTGTTTAATGCTCCAACTAATATTCCAGCACCTTGTTGTAATAAGATAAATCCTAAAATTGCTTTTAAAGTCCCTCTGATTACTTCAGAAGCAGCTTTTCTTTGTGCTAGTAAACCAATTAATACGATAATACCGATTAAAATTTCCGGTCTACCTAGCAAGTTTCCAATAAATTCAATAAATGCATTCATAAAATCTTTTCTCTCCTCTTTTTGTTTTTATCTAAAATGTTCATCAAAGATAAACAAACTTTTAGCCAATGATTATAAAACGCCTTTTTCTGTTAAATATGCTGATAACTTATCTTTTAACTCTACTTTATCCATGATGTTATCTAACCCAATTACATCACCGAAACGTTTTAAGTTGTCATATAAGTCGTTTCCACACACGATTACATCTGCCATACCTTGCCAAGCACTTCCTAAATCAGTGTGTTCTACTTCTATGTTTGGTAATCCTAAACCTTTTAAAACAGTTTTTACGTTCATTTCAACTAAGAAACTGCTTCCAAGCCCACTACCACAGATACATACTACTTTTTGCATCGATTAACCCCCTATTCAGAATATTTTTGTACTAGTTCTAATACTTGATTTTCACTTGTAGCTGCTAACAAGTTATCTAAATCTTCCATAAGAAGTTGTGATAGTTGTTGTAAAGCTAATAAGTGTTGTTCATTGTCTGGTGCTGCAAGAGTTACAATAACCCTAGCAGGTCTTGTTTGGTTCTTTTCAAAGTATGCAGGTTCTTCTAATACTAGAATTGTCATACCTAAACCATTTGCTCCATCTTCAGGTCTTGCATGCGATATCGCAATATTTGGTGCAATACAGATATATGGACCTAACTCATTTACGTTTGAAATGACTTTATCACAGTATCTTTTCTCGATTATTTCATTATCCAATAATGGTTTTGCGCTTAACCAAACCGCGTCTTCCCAAGTTGGAACACTCTTCGCAAATAATATTTTGTCTCTTTTAATTAGGTCTTTAAGCATATAAATTTTCTTCCCTTCGGTTTCAATTGTTATTTGTTTATTACCGTTTGCCAAACGGTTAAGTATGATTTTTCGAACCTCACTTACTTTGTCAGTAGGTATAAAATCAATAATATCTTCTAAGATCTTTTCACTAATGCTAACTTCATTTTTTGTTGGATTTACTAATCCCATAAATGAAATTAGATTCGCTTTGTCTTTGTCGGTTAGGATTGGATTAACTTGTAAGGTTTTGCTTTTAATAGAACGATCTTTTATTGGAATTGTTGAGATAATATAATCAACATCATCTTTATACTTACCAACATCATCAATACTTACTGCATCAATGATATCTAAAGTTCCAAGTAAGTATTCAAGTTCTTTACGAAGTAGCTTTGAAGTAGCTACACCGTTTAAACAAACTAATAATACCTTAACTTGAATGATGTCTCGTTTCTCTCGTTTTAGATAGCCTCCAAAATGCATTGAGATGAATGAAATATCATCATCACCAATTGGATAACCTATCTTTTTCTCAAGTTTTTGACATATCGTTCTTGTAACTTGTGATACTTGAGGATAGGAATCTAGAATCTGTTCTTTAAGTTCATTTTGATAGATAATCCCATATTTTAGACGAAACATTGCTTGTTTCATATGAGTGTATAAATGATTAAATAAATCATCATCATCATCAAAGTAGATTAGAGTAATTCTAGAAAACTCTTTTATTAAGAATTCAACGATTTCTGTAATATAGTCATTTTCATCTAGCTCAAAGTCTTCAGCAAACTGAATACGGAGACCCAGTAAATGAAGTGCTACATAGTAGTATTCACTCTCATCTAAATAATCACCAACAATTTTCCTTACTGCTCTAAACTCATGTGAGTCCTCAATAACCTTACGATCATCTTCATTAAGAATAATAGGATCAAATTCGTTGATCTTAATAATTCCAATTAAGATTGCTAAGAAGTTTAGCGTGGTATTAACATATTTAATGTTTAATTCTTTTTCCAATATTTTAAGTATTTCTAAGTTGTCACTAACTACTTCATCGGTATATAAACCAAATGACTTAATTTTGATTAGATACTCGTAGTTTGAAATAAGATTTAAGATTACTGAACGCTTTCTTATCTCTAATCCCTCCACTAGATAACCTGCGAAATTATCATATTCTAACGCTAGGTTGTAGACTTTCAATCTCTTTCTTATCTCTTTGATGTCGTTGACGATTGTATTTCTACTTACATCAAATAACTCCTCAAGATAGTTAATGTTGATAAAGTCCTTTTTGCAAATCAAAATAAGTATTTCCAGTACGATTCTTTCCTGAGATGTACACACGTACATTTCACTTAAGCTATCTGAAACGGTGTCTCTTAATTTGTCTTTTATAAGGGAATCAATTTGGATTCCTTCATGACGTTTGTTCACCAATTTCGGAAGACCTTGCATATCAAGGAAGTCGTTAATTTTAGAAATACTGTAGTACGCACTTCTTTGCGATACTCCAAGTAGTTTCTGAATATCGGAAATGTTGAGATTATAATCTGAATTAATTAACAGATTCAGAAGATAATTGTCTTTGTAATCAAGCAATACTAACACCTCACTGACTAAAGTTTAATTTATTTTAGGTTCAAACCGAAGACCAAATACTTGCACACAGTTTTGCAAATCAAAGTCAAACTTGTAAACCCTTTCTTTTAAGTTTATGAAACAAAAAGAGGAAAAAACACGCATAAACTCAACGTTTTGGGGTATTTCATGTTAAGAACAAATACTTGCAAACTGTGGCAAAAATTCGGTATTTTTTTTTGCACCTATCTTCATTTTACCACCAAATACCCAAAAAAAAGTCCTTTTCAGGACTCTTTTTTACTTAGTTCTTCCAATGATTCTAAATTAATGAACATGTTTACATATTCAACAATGGAACCGATGATAACTATTACAGCTATAACGATAAATCCAATCCTAAACATATTTGGCAAAAACCCTAAGTTATGGCCGTCAACTATCACCTCATTGAAGATATTTCCTGTTGCTAATAAGATCATAACAACAGCATTATATATATGATGGAACAGTTCAACAGTTTTCGACGTTATAGTTTTTCTTCGTTTAAATAAGTAGAACACACTTAATCCAATAGAAACGAACCATCCAATGTTCATAAATATCAATATTTTATTGAAGTTGTTGTTTAGTAATGGTTCTTTACCTCCATCATAGTAAATAGATATTATTCCTTGATTCAAATTAAATATGTACAATGCTAAACATGTAAGTAGTATAACTAACACAGATTCAAACACTGTTATTTTAAATGCTTTGGCTGGAATTTTGGGTAGAAGATTTGGGTTAAATACCTTTACCTCCATTTCAAACTTTGGCTGAATGTACTTTTCAATTAAGAAGAATACTATAAATACAAATCCATAGGCTACTAATAAACTGTATAAAACAGATGGTATGCTATAGGCTATATTTAATAAGAATTCCATTATATTGACAGAAGATGCTGCAAAAATGAAATCTATACTTTTGGCAAACAATATTACTAGTGGTAATGTTATGCTTATAATCTTTAATACAAGTATCAAAATAGGTTCCATCTCTTTTGAGAACATTGGTTTTACATCATAGTATTTTGATGCTACATCTCTTGGCTCTCCCATATCAAGAACAATATTAAATAAGGCTTTTTCCTCGTCTATTCCTTCACTAGTTTGTTGATCTACTTGATCTAGAATTAAACTTCTTAGTTCCTTTATTGTTTCCTTTCTATCTTTGAAAGGCAAATATCGTTCAATTTGTCTTAAATAACGTTCTAATAGTTCCATTTCTATTCCTCCTTAAGTAAAGCACTCATAATTTGATAGTTCATTGTATATTCTGTAGAAAGTTCATCCAGTACATCTTTTCCAAGATTGTTTAATTGATAATATTTTCTTGGTCTTGGTTCAACAACTTCCCAAGTACTCTCCAGTATTCCTTGTTTATCAAGACGTCTAAGTAAAGGATATAGTGTGTTTTGGTCTATTTTCAGACCTTTACTATTTAATGTTTCCACCAGACTATAACCGTAATGCTTTTGCCTTAGCTGTGAAAGTACAGCTAAAACAAGAGTACCTTTTCTTAGTTCTTGTTTTAAGTTCTTTAGTATATCAGTTTTTTGTGGCATATCATCACCTCGACTTCATTATACTGTACGCCGTACACTATTGTCAATTAAAAAATACTTTTTTTGTGTTACGTAGTAAAAATATTTATCCAAATCCATATTTTCGATGGTTACCATCTTTTTTTGAAAACGGAAAAGCTAATGTTGAAGGGAAATAGTCATTTGTAAGGGAGATTAAAATACTCTACTATTTTTTTGAATATAGTGGTATAATTCTAGTGAGTTTTTAAAAACAAAGGAGATGTAAGAATGGAAAACAAGATTGCAGTAATCGCATGTTCAAATGCGTGTTTGGATTATATGGATCATCCATATGATATTAAAATTTTTAGATCATCATTACATTTAGGAGATGAGAGATATTTAGATTATCTAGAAATCACTGCGGATGATTTCTATAAAAGATTAGAAGATGATAAATCTGTTTTCCCTAGTAGCAGTTATATGCCACTTGGGCAAATGATTGAAATATACGAGAACCTTGTAAAAGAAGGATATAATAAGGCATTGGTTATATCTATATCTGGTGAGATGAGTGGAATCGTTAATGCTTCAAAAATGGCTGCGAATGAAGTTGATGGTTTGGATGTTACTGTATATGATTCTAAAACATTGGCCTATCCAGAAGCAAAAATGGCATTAAAGGCATGTGAAATGATTGATAACGGTGCTGATATTCCTGAAATAATTGAAGAACTTGATTATATTAAGGATAATCATAAAATCTATTTCGCAGTTAATACTTTAACTTACTTAGTGAAAAATGGACGTATTGGAGCTGCTGGAGGATTTATAGGAAATGCACTTAAGATTAAACCAATATTATCAATTAATAAAAATGGTATTGTTGAGACAGTAGAAAAAATTAGAACATTCAATAAAGCTGTTGATGGATTAGTTGATCGCTATTTTGAAGAGACAGAAGGAAAAGAAGTAGAAGCTTATGTTATTCACGCGAACAATCCTGAGAAAAGGGATTATATTATGAAAAGACTTCACGAAAAAAATCCGGATTTAGAGATTTATGATATGCCATTAACTGCAGTAGTTGGGGCACATGCTGGACCGAAGACTTTAGGATTAGGATATTTACTGAAGAAATAAATTAAAGCGCTTTAAATAGCGCTTTTTATTTTTAGTATATATTTATTGTGTTTTACACATTAACGTGTTATTATTTAAATGTGCATTACACAATAAAGGAGGTTTTGTATGAATACACAATTTAAAAAAGGTATCATTGAACTTTGTGTACTCAAGATTGTTAGTCGTAAAGATATGTATAGTTTTGAAGTAATTGAAAACATCTCTAAAGAAATAGAAGTGAATGAAAATACGATTTATCCAATCTTAAGAAGGTTGACAAAACAAGATTTTTTTGAAACTTATACAGAGAGTATGAGTATCGGAGCACCAAGAAAGTATTACAAGATTACAGATTCAGGTTTAGAACACTTGCAAGATGCAGAAAACGAATGGACTAGTTTCTTAAAAAGTGTGTCAAGAATTTTGGGAGGTAGTAGTTATGAAAATTAGTTATTTAAAAGAACTTAAGTCATTGTTAGACAATTACAATATGAATGAAACAGAGAAGGATGATATCATCTCTGATTATTCTGAAATGTATGATAATTGGTTGGATTATGGGATGAGTGAAAAAGAAGTGGAAAACAAGTTAGGCGAACCGAAACATATTATTTATGATTTGGTTGAAGGGTATCAAACGGTATCAAAGGCGAAAAGTATAAAGGCAAACCAAAAGAACAGTAAAATGATTGCGATTACTCCTTTTATTTCACTGGTAGTATTCTTTGTTCTTGGTTTTGGCTTTGAGGGATGGGCATATTCTTGGTTAGTATTTCTACTTATTCCAGTAACTGCGATTTTCCTTGAAATGGAATCAGATTCACACAAGTTAACAGCTTTAATGCCATTTATAACTTTGGTAGGATACTTTGTTCTTGGTTTTATCTTCGATTTATGGCATCCAGGATGGTTGATATTTATTTTAATTCCATTAGTAGCTATTGGAATTGAAAGAAAGAATATTGGTGGATTAAATACACTTGTAGCATTAAGTCCTCTTATTGCATTAGTAGTTTTCTTGTATTTAGGATTTGAAAATAATATGTGGATTCCTGCATGGACAGTGTTCTTAGTAGTTCCGGCTTTAGGTGCTCTAAATGAGAAAAGAGTACTAAGAATGTTACTTTGGGAAGTTACAATAATAGGTGGTGTACTTGGATATCTATATTGGGGATATACATTTGAACAATGGGATTGGGCAGCTTTAGCATTTGTCCCATTAGCTCTTTACGCTTTACTACAAGACACAAACTCTGTAGTAAAAATGCCTCGAGAGTATAAATTGTTATGTTTAGCAACAGCAGTTCTGTATATTGGACTTAGCTATTTTACTAATATGTGGGGTTATTTCTGGGTTGTATTCCTAGCGATTCCTGTTTACGCAATATTAACTGAAACCAAAGGGAATGAAAGATCTATTGCGATAACACCATTTATTGCTCTTCTAATATTTTTCACATTAGGTTGGTTCTTCAACTGGTGGGCATTCGCATGGTTAGCGTTCTTAATTATCCCTGTAGTAGCTATAATAAAAGAGGCATGATTCACAGTAAATACACAACTTCTAATATTTAATTTGATAGAATACAGATAGTTCTAACACGAGGGAAAAAAGGTTGTTGGAACAAAAGGGATAAAAAAAGACCTGTAAAATGGTCTTTTTTTTTAGGACATTAGAGAGAATGGGTATTTCATATTCTAAAATAGCTACAATGATTTGTAATAAGTATGTAATATGGTTTAAAATAGAACTAGGAGGTGTATATAAATGTACAAGAACCCAAAACAGTTTTTTATTAGATTTTTATTATTAACTTTATTAACACTTGTTAATGTTGTTTTATTAGTCTTATTATCATCAGGAGGTACAGTTGGCCTCATAATCGCGTTATTATTAACGATTATTAATGCTTTCCTATTAGTATTTATGTTAGTGGTTTCCATAATGAATTTGTTCCGATACATTGGAGATAAGGAGAGGACACATCTCGGATTCCATATTCTAAATATGTTATTCGCATTCGCAGTTACAATTATTTTTGGATTGTTCTATTTAACATTAATAGCAGGAGCAATGATTATACTTTTACCATTCTTATAGTATTGTGAAACAGTATTAGAAATTTTTAAGGAGTACATAATTTTGATAAAATTGAGATTAGAAGAAGAAAGAGATTATCGTTTAGTAGAGGAAATTACAAAAGAGGCTTTTGATGGGCTACACGGACCAGGATGTGATGAACACTTAATCGCTCATAAATTACGTGAAAGTGACTGCTATGTAAAAGAATTAGCATACGTAATTGAAAAGGAAAATGAAGTGATTGGAAACATAATGTATTCCAAAGCTATAATTAAAGGAAGTAGTGAATACGAAGTCTTAACGTTTGGACCTGTATCAATCAAAAAGAGCGAACAAGGAAAGGGATATGGTTCCCTTTTGATAACACATACGATAAATTTGGCTAAAGAATTAGGGTATAATGGAATTGTTATTTATGGACATGACAAGTATTACCCTAGGTTTGGATTTGTGAATGCAAAAGATTTCAATATTACAACAAAAGATGGAGAAAACTTTGATGCATTTATGGCTCTTGAGTTATCTGAAGGGTCACTGAATGATATTGAAGGTAGATTTTATGAAAATGAGGTTTTCGAAGTTGATCAAGAAGAACTAGTGAATTTTGAAAAACAGTTCATGTAATGATTAACTGACAATATTAAAGAATAGAACCATCACAGTTTTGTGATGGTTTTATTTATGAAATAACTAAAAAAAACACATACTCTAAAAGTATGTGTTTTATAGATATGTGTATGTTTTGATTCTATTTGTAGAATGCATCTCTAAATAAGTCTAGATAAACTTCAATTTCCTCTCTTAACTCATCAAATGCTTCTTCTTTATATGTGTTTCCATGTCTAACAATCCAATCCATGCTGATACGATCGATTGTCCATTTTACTACGTCTAAGCAACGATCAATATTTACTTTTTCATTAAATAAATAGTAATCTAAATCACTAAAGATTCTTTGGTAAGACTCATTTGAGTATTTTACAGATGCTTGCGAAGTTCGTTCCAGAATTTCCTCATCTTCAACAAATACATGCTTTTCAAATAAGTTAGTAAATAATGTATGTTTCGAGTAAGATTCTATTTTTTGAAGAGTTGAAGCGTATAATCGAGATAGTACATCTTTATCTGCGAAATTTACACCTGCATACAGTTCATTTGTAATAGTATCAAGAGCGTAGTTATAGATATGGATATACAACTCTTTCTTACTGATAAAGTAGTGAAATAGTAGTCCTTTTGATACTTTAGCCTCTCGTACAATTGTATTAGTTGAAGCTTTTTTGTATCCTTTGTCGGCAAATTCGATTAACGCTGCTTCTAAAATACGGTTTTTTCTAGCGTCATCGTGTTGTAAAAATTCACTCATATTATCACCCTTTCATAAGATTGTAAAAAAATGGTCAATATCATTATAACCATATTTTGACCGCTTTGTCAAATTTTTATGTAAATTACTATAGTTATCCACATTATATGTGATGTTATCCACATTATCCACATACAAATGTATAAGTTTTGTCTTTTAATTTATAAATAGTATAATTAAATTAGAGGAGTGATATTATGAACTTATATGATATTGAAATTAAAAAAATGAATGGTGATATTGGCACCTTGAAAGAACATGAAGGTAAAGTTTTACTGATTGTGAATACTGCTTCAAAATGTGGGTTTACACCTCAGTTTGAGGGATTAGAAGAGTTATATAATAAACATAAGGATAATGGTCTAGTAATACTAGGGTTTCCTTGTAATCAGTTTTTAGGACAGGATCCTGGCAGTGATAGTGAGATAGTGTCGTTTTGTCAAATCAACTATGGAGTTACATTTCCAATGCTGAGTAAAGTAAAAGTAAAAGGTAAAAATCAACATGATTTGTTCAATTATTTAGTTGAGAATAGCCCTGTTTATAAGGGAAAGAAAGTGAAATGGAACTTTGAAAAATTCTTAATATCACGAGAGGGAAAAATCGTTAATAGATATCGTAGTGGTGTGAAACCTTTTGAGATCGAGAATGATATTAGTAGTGAACTATAAAAAAAAGAGCGTGAGCTCTTTTTTATTTTATATCATGATTCATAATTTCTGCTATACTTATTTTTTCATAGTATCTGTTTGTAAAATAAACGATAACTACGAAAATTATATTCAGCACAACAAAGCCAATTACTATATTTAGAATGGAAATATCCAGTATAAGTTTGAACCCGATTGAAGTCATTAATAATCTTAACATATAGTTTAATAAAGCGTTGGTAATAGGTATAGCTATTATGTAACTAACAACCAGTAATAAATAGATAACTGTTAGATATTTTTTATTGATTTCCTTGTTGCTGTATCCTACAGATTTAAGGATAGCGATATTGAACCTATTATCAATAAAATAACTGATTAGGATTAATGCAAATATAAAAAGTGATAACATAATAGATAAAATGATTAAGAAGTTCAAGACTACTGTAGAAATGTTCAGAATGTTTTTGAACTCATCTAGAGAGTTTTGATAGTCTATTCGGGATGTTATAAATGGATTACTATAGTCTTCATCAGTAGTATATACACCATTATAATATGTATTGTCTAAATTGAATTTTGCGTTTAGACTTTCTTTTTTTGTAAAGAAGTTATTCTCGATTAGTTCATTCGAGAATCCCACTATTACTTCTATAGTTTCTACTCCTCCAACTTCGTATGTAACAGTATCACCGATGTTAAGGTTTAGTGATGTCTTTAGATAATCAGATACTATTATTCCGTCGTTTAGTAATTGGTTTTCACCAATTGAGTTATTAATAAGAAGTTTTAACTCACTTTCTGGGTTGATTCCATAAATCGTTGTACTTTTAACGTTTTTGAGCCTTTTAGAATTGACCTCTATGATTCTAGCAGGTACTTTTGTATACTCCTCGTAGGTATCTAAATGGTCTGTATTGGTCATATATTGAAGATTCACCATCTCTGAATAATTGTTTCCTAGTTTTGTAGCTTCAATGAATGATGTGAACATAGAGTTACCATTTAATCCAAAAGTAATCATAATGCTAATAGTGATAAACAAAAGTGAAGTAGTTAGAACAGTTCTTACAGTTGTGAACTTGAAGAGTCGCAGTTTAAACTTCAAGACGTCGCTTTGCTTTTTCTTTAGGCTTTGAATTATGAACAAGTAATTAATCAATGTAATTAATACTATTGGTAGCAATGTTGATAGTATCAAAATATCTAAATCGAAAATAAAATCTGCTTTTGGATATAAGTATCTCTCTGAGTATATTTCGAATAGTTTACCGGATAGTAATAATCCACCAAGGTATCCAAATATTGATGTTAAGGAGATGATGAACGGATATATTAAAATTGATCGTGCAATTTCGTTATTTGAATAACCAAGTGCATGTAGAGTATCGATGTCTTTTTTATTTTTACTTATATATCTTTTCATAAATACAATAAGTAGAATTGTGACAAATGTAATAAACAAAGGTAGGAAAATATCAATAAATGCATTAGCTGTATCCACCTCTTTTTGTAAAGAAATGATTCTGAAGTTGATATCAGCAGGCATTATGATGTTCACAAGTTGCATGTTTTTCCCTAGTAAGCTTAAATCACCACTTTGGAGGGTATCATATCCAACCTCACCTAAAACTTCTGATAAGTCACCTTGAACATAATATTTTGTAAATATGAACTGATCTAAATCATCAATGGTGTTTTGGTTTGATAGGATTAAAGTCTGATACTCTGGATCAAACGAGATGGTACTTAAACTGAAGATTGGAAATAAGAACTCTACTTGGTAGTGGAATCCAACAACTAAGTAATCTTTTTCTTGAATCGTCATTGTGTCGCCAATCTCAATATTATTATGTTCTGCAAATTCTGGGAAAATAGCGATTTCAAAATCATTCGTTGGGAGTCTACCATCTACTATGTATGGAATATTGATTTCAGATGTAATTGAATGAAACTTATAAATATAGGGATCTTCAAGTACATTTACTACAGATCCCTTCTCTACTTTGTACTCATATCTTGTGATGAAATCATCTACATATTCAGCAATTAAACTCTCATATACCTCGGGGTTTTCCTGAATTTTCTCATTGATTATGAAGTTTAGCTCGTTTAGATATGCAGGATTGCTCGCAGACAATGATAATTTTATAAGACAATTATTATATATATTCAGTTCCTGACAAAGGTCCAACACGGTGTTCCCACTAATATAATTTACATCTACTTCGCCCATGTTGAAATAAAAGTCTTCTACTTGTTGGGTTTGTAAATAATCATCATAGTTACTTTCAAGTCTTCTAATTGACGACTTCACAGAAGTAAAAGTTAAAGTAATGATTACCACTAATAAACAAAGACTTATAAAGTTGAATAAATTACCTTTTATTTTTCTTAGTTGATCTTTATATAGTAGTTTCATAGTGACACCTCTTCTTTATTATATAATATTTTTAAATAATATGATATTTTATGAGACATTTTTGCAAATTTGTTTTGAATATCAAAATAATTCATAAAATATTCATAAGGTAGTAGTAAAATAAAAGTAAGTAAGGAATAAAGTGAAATAAAATAAAATATAGAAAGAGGTGTAAGATTTGAAAAAGTTAGTACTTATATTCGCAGCTTTTGTTTTAGCTATTACTTTAGCGGCCTGTAATAGGGATCCTAGTGATTTAGACGTTTGTTTAAGTGATCCAACAGCGCCTGAATGTCAAACAGCATGTCCTACCGGACAAGAATTAGTTGGAACAAGTTGTCTTGATGTGTGTCCTGAGGGAGAACACAGAGAGGGAGAAAGTTGTGTTGTTGATACCGTTTCATGTCCAGATGGAGAACATGAAGAAGCAGGTGTTTGTGTTATTGACGATACAAGAACTCCAGAGGAAATTGCTATTGATTTCATAGTTGATAACTATGATGGTGATATGACATTCCTCTCTACAGCTATGGTTAACATGCATTTTGAACAAGCGATGACTATGACAACAGAGTTTAATTTCGAAGTCACTGAAGATATTAATGAAGTTCATTATATCGAAGCTATCATTACAGATCATTTTGTTTATGACGAAACAAATGGTGATATGATAAAAAGAGATATGAATCTTGATATTGACGGTGAAGTAGTATTGCAATTCTCAGTAATTTTACACGAAGTGCCTACGGGTGTTCATGTTTATATAGAAGTAGCTCCAATTATTACGGAGTTAGCTACAGAAAATCCAGAAGCAGCTGATATTTTAGGTTGGGTTGGATTTGAACATCAATGGGCGGTAGTAAAACTTGATGATTCACTACAAAATGTAGTGGAACTTGAAGTGTTAAAAGATATGGTTGTATCATTGTTCTTTAGTGAAATGGGAGAAACATTCTTCTATGATGTACAAGAAAATATGATAGAACCAACTATTGGATTTGACTTATCACAGTATGATGTAAATCTTGGTGTTTTAGTGGATTACATCATTGAAGAAAATTGGACTGAAGTGGAATTAGCATTGAATGCAGTTCAGTATGAAAATATTGTTCTTCATGCAGATGCTATGTACATCGCTCCAGAAATAAGAAAATTATTACTTGATTATGAGTTAGATTTAGAAGCAGCAGGATTTGATTTTGATAATTTAGTACCAATGTTAGATGTTGCTACTTGGAACGCAGTAGATGAGGTATGGGACGTAACGTTACCTGTTGATCCATTAGAAGGAACAGAAGCGTTCTTTAGAGCAATGACTCCAACAGATATTGAAGCATTAACTGATGTGGTTATTAAACCACTAGTATCTAATGCGATTTATCATAATATGATGCAAACTGCAGATCCTGATTGGCTATATGATGATTATTTAGCTGTTTTACAACAAAACGAACAGTTCTTAATTGATAATTGGCCAGTTGAAAGTGGTACATATGTACCAGCAGATGAGTATGTATTGTATGCTAGTTTAGGACCTCTTGCTTACTACTTACAACTTACTGAACCTGAACGAGGAGTTATTCAATGGGCAGTTGATATGAATAACCATGGTTGGGTAGTAAATGAGTTTGATCAGTCCTCAGACAATCGTGAAAGGGAAGAGTATCGATGGTTTATGAGACGATATGAGGAAGAAGTAGACATTCATATGCTAGAGAACGATTTACATACGTTCTTAGTAAATAATCAGACTTATTTAGAGACAACATATTCCTTTGACGTAACACAAATGCTTGCTGATTTAGAAGATATGGGTGTACATGAGTTTTATGTACAGTTAGACCATACTAAAAGACAGCAAATCGTTGATACTTCACAAGAAGCCGGTAATGAATGGGCAGTTGATTTAATTAACCAGTTAGAACATCTTGCTGAATATAACTGGGATTACCAATGGTATTATAGAAATGACTATGAGTTTGTACATCCTATGTGGTTACAGGACTCATTATTGAATTTGATTAATCAACATACTACTTATATGACTGATGAGTATAGTGTTGATGTAGCACAAATGATTGCCGATATTGAAATGTATGGTGTTGTTGAATGGTACATGGATTATGCTACACCAGAACAACGTGAGATTTTAAATGAAATCTCTTACTTCAATGGAGATGAAAATGATGAACGTTGGGTAGTTGATACATTAGAAAGAATGATGTATGAAGGTGGATATCATGAATGGTTCGGTAGAGCTGAAGAAAAACATGAGATTGATTGGCTAACAGAGCAAACAATTTGGTTCTTAGAAGAGTTTGAACAAGATATCCAAAGCAATTCTTATGACCCATATCTATGGATGAGTGACATAGAAGGTATTGGCGTTATTGAATGGTGGGGTACTTTAACACAACTACAAATGGATTACTTAAAACAATTAGCAGATAATAATAACTGGCATGAAGCTCATTGGACTATTTATACCCTTGAACATATCAACATGAATCTAGAAGAATTTGATTGGTGTTGGGGTACTTGGAAGTATTGTCATAATCCAGAAGATTTAACAACTGAAATGGTTATGTTAGTTGAAATGTATCCAACATATCTGAATGACGAATATGGAATTAACTACCTTGATTTAGTTGCGGCGATTCAAGCTGAAGGTGCAATGTATTACTACTTCGATGTAGCTAGTGAAGAAGACCGTGAAGTATTAAGAGACTTAGCGAAAATGAATCAATGGCCATATGATGTTATTTGGGAACCAGAAAGAATACTTGAGTTTGAAAATGATGTTTTAGGTCACTTAATGACTCATGAAACATATCTAAACGGACTTGGTGTTGATGCAACAGGTATGATTAGTGACTTACAATTAAACGGTATCCAAGACTTTATGAGTAACACTATGACAGTTGCAGACATTGAAATCGTATTTGCAGATTATGTAGCTCCAAAAGTAGAAGGATTACATGCTGCAATCTTATCTGAAGAAGTTTTAGAGTTCTTAGTTTATGAGTTCTTCTCAGATATGCATATTACAGATATTTTAGCAAATGAAATTGGACCTAACCCGGTATTTGATGAAACAATCATTGCAGCAAATATGATGGCAATTGATTTTGATCAATTACAAGTAGAATTAGAAGGTTTAGTCCTAGCTGATTTAGAAAACTTAGCACAAGCTATCTACGATGGACAAACTGCTTATGATGCTCATGTAGCAGCAATGACACAAGTAAATCTAGCATTATTCTTAGAAGTTCTGTCTCCAGGTGTGTTAAGCGCAGAACCTTATTTAGGATATCTACATGATGTAGAGTACGCATATGATAATTTAGCGATGTTTGATCAGTTTATTGATCCAGCTTATTACTTCCCAGGAATCGGTGATGCTGTTCCATATAGAACAGCAGATGCTGAACTTTTGATGGAAGTTGAGTTTGATGGTATCGCATATGCAGAAATCTTTGATGATTTAACTGAACAAGTAGGATTACTAGCTAGTGGATTCAATTCCATTCCATTCCCATATGATCAGGATTGGGTATGTTTAACAGAATACTTACCAGAATGTGAAGAACCTGACTTTGTAAGTGTTACTCAACACTTGTTAACACTTAATCCAATTACAGGACATATTCTATATGATCCAAATGACTTAACTTGGATGGAACTAGGTATTGATTTAACTGACTTCGCTGATGGTATAGTGTCTGAAGAGTACGCTGAAAGATTACAGGATCAAAACTATGTACCTCATGAAGATAATGGCGACTGGACAGGTGTAAATGAACTCTCAGTTGTAGTGACTATGGAAAATGCTTCAAGCATCACTTTACCAGCTGAACCAGATACTACAGATGTACAAGCTGTAGCAAGTGAATTTGGTAAGTTCGCAATTACTAGTGAAGCATATCAAATCCTAGAAAACTACATGAAGTACTTACCTGTTGATCCATTAGACTTAGATCCAGGAATGCTAAACGATCCTATCTTCTTAGCTACACTAGAAGAAATGAGATTTAGTGCAGCATTTGATTTAGAAATGTCATATATTGAAATAGTTGTACCAATGGTACCAAATCCAATTCCAGGTGAACCAGATATTCCAGACTTTACAAATATGGATTATGAAATCGTTCTATATTGGATAGATGGTACATTAGTACACAGTGGACCAGTAGGATATGAAGACATGTTAGGATACTGGTTAGATGGTGACTTAGTAAGTGAAGCTGCATACGACACTATAGTTGGTATGGTAGACGACACAAATTGGCATGTAATGAAATTATTTACCTATTATATGTGGCAAGATTTTGACCCGGAAATAAACATGGAATGATACAAAATAAATGTTTCACAAAAGGAAAAAGGAGCATATAAGTTTGCATATAAAATGAAACTATGTTATATTAAAGATGCGACATAGTCGCAACTTATCCCTTACATAGCATGGTGAATAATAATATTATTCACACATCCCCTTCCTTGGACCGCCGAGAGGCGGTTCTTTCCTTTATATAGGGTAAAAACCGCTTTTATTAGCGGTTTTTTTATTACCTAAACTTCTCAAATCATCCCTCTTGACAAACCAAAAAACTTGCATTATAATATAGTTACTAGCACTCGTCAATGGAGAGTGCCAACAAAATAAAGGAGGATAATTATGTATAGAGTAAAACCGTATTATAGAAACGATATAAAAGGAGTTTTTGATTTATTTGATGATTTCTTCACAGATAGCCATGTAGTTCGTGGAAACTTCAAAATTGACGTTAAGGATTTAAAGGATAAATATGTAGTAGAAGCTGAACTTCCTGGGTTGTTAAAAGAAGATGTAAGTATTACTTTTGAGAATGATAATTTAGTAATCAGAATCAGTAAAGAGAATGTTAAGGATGAAGAAACTAAATACATTCATAAAGAAAGATACTCATTTAAATCAGAAAGAAAGATTTATTTACCAGAAGTAGATCCTACGAAACTAAGAGCGAAATTCGAAAATGGAGTTTTAGTAATTACCTTGGAAAAACTCGAAAACAAAATTAATAAATACATGATTGATATTGAATAGATAGACAGATACGAATTTAAAATGAACTCTATTTAGTGGGTACTCATAGTAAGACAGAAGACATCACCATAAACTTTGTTATGGTGGTGTTTTTTATTGACAGGAATCGTTGAGGTTATTAAAATCTTGAAAACAAAGCTGTATTAGAAAATATCGGGGAAGATTCAAACTGTAGTAATGTTTTATGAATATGTGTATAATACTGTAGGATTTTTGCATGTTATAGTTTGTTTCTTTATCGGTTTTTGAATCTATGATAAAAAGAGTTCAACATTTAAGAAGAGGTAAAGATAATGAAAAAAATAATATTACTTGCATTTATTGGATTGATTACCGTTTCAATAACTGCATGTGCTAAAAGAAACAATGAACATGTAAGTTCAGACCTTACTACTCACACTGAAACTTTGCGTAGTTTAAGTGGGTATTTAATTAATATCACTAGTGACATAATAGTAGAGGGAGAAAATGAGAGAAGTATTTCGTACGGATATATTGATAACCATTCAAATGTGATAGTGCTATCGGATGAAAGGAAGTTTGATAATACTCTTACAGATACTGATAAAGTATTTCTTAAGGAGAACAAAAAAGCATTTAACGTGATTTTTGGTGAAGTTTGGACTCGCACAGAAGTAAGTAATAAAGTATCCGAACTACTGGAGTTTGATAGTTACCTTCTTACTTCATTAGAAACGATTAATACTACTGTTAGCGAGGATGATGTAGAGTATAAGGGAACAATATCAAATGAAAAACTGCTTCGTCTTTTTGAAGTATATAGATTAGATAACTATACGAGAGAGACTACTCAAAATTTTGAGGTAACAGCTAACTTTGACAAAGATGCACAAAGATTTACTAGTTTCGCGATTGATTGTACATCCTTTTTGTCTGAACAAGCTTCAGTAGATTCATGGGTAGTTACATTCCAGTATGACTTTGACAACACAGATTTTGCCTTTGAGCTAGATGATTGTGTTGATGATGACTATGTGAAGTATTTTGATGATTTATCATATCTTCAAGTAGAACATATGAAATCATATGATTTACTAAAAGGATCGATTGATTATGGAAGTGATGTAGATATGATAGAAGTCGAGTTTGAAGAATCGGGATTATATACACTCAATCTAAGAAATATAGATTTCTCCGCGAAAATTAATGTCGAAATTTATGATCAAAATAGGAAACTATTTAAGTCATTTGAACTAAGTGATGAAAGAGATTACTCAAAGTATTGGAACTTCGCTGAAGCGAAATATTACATAGTTTTATCCAGTGATTGCGAGGAGTCAAATATTGAGTACAATTTACTATTTTTGAGTAATTAAAGAGGTGTGAAAAGGCTTACTTCACATTCAAAGAAAAAAACTATGAAAATTTATATAAATAAAGTATAATATTATGTGAGCATATTTAACATGTATTTATCATCCTTAAATATGAAACTGAAAATAATAATGAGGAGTTGTATTATGGAAAAGGAAATTAGTTTAAAAGACCTGTTCGATATCATATGGAAAGGTAAATGGATAATATTAATATCAGCTATAGTAGCATTTACAGTATCTGCTGCTGGAGCTTTTTATTACGATAACACTACATCTGAAGTAGCTACTATCGTTACTTTGCAATGGAGAGGTGCTACTGATGGTGAGTATCCTGATGGTACCAATTTTGATTATTCTACAGCAATTGAAACTTATGTAATTTCATTAGCAATAGATGATCTTGAGTTAGATATATCAACTGCTGATGTTCGTGATTCAATCTCACTTACACCTATCGTTCCGGATGATATACTGGCTCAGATACAAGCAGCTTTGAAAAATGGTGAAGAACTTACTTATTATGCAACTGATTACAAGTTTGTATTAGATAATGGGAAGTTGGGAATCAATGTGGATCAAGCTTCAGATTTGATTAATGCAATTGTCAATCAATTTAGAGAGGATTTTGAGAGAAAATATATCTATCAAATGTCTGTGTTAGACTTCTCAGATGTTGATTATGAAAACTACGATTATTTAGACGCATATGACATTTTGGATGCTCAAGTTATGGCAATTGAATCTCTGATGAAGTCAAGAAGTGAAGTAGAATTCTACTCTCCAACTTTAGGGATTTCGTTTAATGATATCTTAGTAAGAACTGATATTGTTACTCGAATTGAGCTTAATCAAATAATTACTAGAACAAATAATTACTTGTTAACAAAAGATGAAGTTTATTTAATTACAAACTATCAATACAAAATTGAGTTGGCTCAGTTAGCTTTAGATAAAGCAACATCTAAAGAAATAGAAATACAGGATTTAGTAGATAATTATAAAGGTAGTGTTCAAACTGTATTAATTCCTGGATTGGAGTTACCTGAAGGTGTAGAGTTTGACATTGATACTTATTACAATACTCTAGTAGAAACTCTTGTAGGATTACAGGATGACATTGCAGAGTTAACTAACGATATCATTTACTTCAATCTACAAATTGATAGATTAAATGGTGAGGACGGAACATTCATAATAACTGATGAGCAGCAATCAGAAGAAGAAGTGAAAGTAGTTTCAAATATTGATGCTGCATCTGAAAAATTAGAAGATATTGTTAATGATTCAAATATACTTCTTAATGAGTATAATGAATATTTAACAAGTAATATAATTAAACCTTTGTTAGCTCCTGAGTATCAATCAAGTACAAATGTACCACTAGTTAGTCTAGTTGGATTTGTATTAGGTGCTGCACTTAGTACGGTTGTTGTATTCTTTAAACATGATTGGAAGTAATTAAAAAGGTTAGTTGATACTAACCTCTTTGTTTGAATAAATATAAGAAGTAAAAAAGATTTAGTTTGGGTGATAGAAATGATAATGAAGTATAAGCACATAGTGGTTCTTCTAGCAGATATATTAATAGTGACTTTGGCATTTTGTATAGGGATTTTTGTTAATGATGATTTTAGGTTCATACTAGATCATTATATCGATATGTCATATGAGATTCCTTTCATTATTATTGTCTTCTTGATTAATTTTGAAGTATTGGGTATGTATAGGAGTTTATGGAAATATGCAAGTGTTGAGGAACTTGTAAGAGGGTTGTTTGCAAATATTATTGCGATTAACATGTCTTATTTAATTTTACTTGTATTTGGGTTATACCATTTTAACTACTCATACTATTTAATTTCATTCTTTTTCGCAGCAAGTGGAACATTGAGTATCCGACTATCCTACCGATTCGTGAAGTTCTATCAACAATACGTTGAAGATACAACTTACAAGCAAAGAACTCTTATTGTTGGAGCGGGTAGAGCTGGTGTAATGCTTTTAGACGAGATCAAAGATAATGATAACTTCAATAAAAAAGTGGTAGGATTTATTGATGATAATGAAGCTCTGATTGGTAAACAAATCAGACATATTCCTGTAATAGGTCCCATTGCACAAATCAATGATGTTGTTAACTCGTATGGGATTGACTCAATCATTTTAGCTATACCTAGTTTGAGCTTTATGGAGACTAAAAAACTGTTAAACCTCTTAGAGGAAACAGGGTGTAAAATTCGATTAATGCCACCGTTTTATGAGATGATTGGAACGCAGCAAGAGGTTCAAAAACTACGTGATGTAAAAATTGACGATTTGCTTGGGAGAGAGCCAATTTTTCTAGAGAAGAACGGTATTCGTGAGTATGTTGATGGTAAAACAATAATTGTAACAGGTGGAGGAGGATCTATTGGATCTGAGTTGGTTCGTCAACTTCGTCCATTTAATCCATCAAAGATAATTATTATTGATATATATGAAAATAACGCATATGTTCTTCAACAAGAAATGTGTAGATTATATGCTAGTGGTAAAGTAAAACATAAACCAGAAATAGAAGTGTTAATTGCAAGTGTTAGAGACTATAAAAGAATTAACGAGATTTTTGAGGAGCATAAACCTGATGTTGTTTTTCATGCTGCTGCACACAAGCATGTTCCATTAATGGAACATTCACCAGTAGAAGCGATAAAGAACAATGTTATTGGGACATATAATGTTTCGAAAATATCTGGAGAACATAATGTTGGAAAGTTTGTGCTTGTATCTACTGATAAAGCAGTAAGACCAACAAATGTAATGGGTGCAACAAAACGTGTTGCTGAAAAAATCATCATGGCAATGAATGAAATGTATGAAACAGATTATGCAGCTGTACGATTTGGAAATGTACTAGGTTCAAATGGATCAGTAATACCTTTATTCAAGAAGCAGATTAAAGCTGGTGGTCCAGTAACTGTTACACATCCAGAAATCACTAGATTCTTTATGACAATACCAGAAGCTTGTCAGTTGGTTATTCAAACCGGAGCCTACGCAAAAGGTGGAGAACTATTCATTTTAGATATGGGTGAACCTGTTCGTATTTTAGATTTAGCAGAAAAGATGATTCGTTTATCTGGTATGGAACCATACAATGATATTGAAATCAAATTTACTGGGTTACGTCCAGGAGAAAAAATGTATGAAGAATTATTGAAAGACTCAGATACAATTATCAAGACTGCTATTAATAAAATCTTTATTGAGAAGAACAATAATGGATATAAAAATACGATTGATAATGTTATTGAAATTATCGAGAACTACGACAATATTGATGTTGATAAGTTCTTGAAAGACAACGTTAGAAGTTACGTAAAAACACCATAGAAAAAGTAAAAGTGCGATTGATAAATCGCACTTTTTTTTATGCTGTTTAAGTCACAGAAGACTTCTTAAAAATAATTATTCGATAACCGAACAAAAACACTATATTTGCTTGTAAAAATAAAAGTTATATAATATAATATAATTATTCAATAATCGAACAAAGGATGGTTGAAAACATATGAAAGATAACACCTTCTTTAGACCAACTCCAGTTTACAAGGAATTTATGATTCTGGACCTTATGGAAAAGAATAAACGGATCACTCAAAGAGAGATTAGTGAGACAGTAGGAATTTCTGTGTCGATGGTAAATAATTACCTCGAGACGTATGAAAAAAGAGAGTTAATAACTAGAAAATACCACTCAACAAAAAATGTTGAGTATTTTGTCACGAAAAAAGGTGTTGAATCAAGAAAACTATTAAACATCATGTATTTAAAGTCATCTCGGGATATTTACCTTTATGCAAAGAAGAATATAGCACAGTATTTGCATCACATTGTTGAGAAAGGATTTGAGAAAATTCTTTTGTATGGTGCGGGTGAAGTAGCTGAAATAATTCTTGATGTGATTCAAAATGACAAGTATATCCCAATTACTGTCTCAGCAGTGATTGATGATGATCCTGAAAAAATTGGTAAAGAGATTTGTGAAATCAAGATAATTAGTAGAACTCAGAAGGATGATTTCCATTATGATGGAATATTGATATCAACGTATACAAATCATAACACCATAAAAAGAAAATTATTGAATACAAATTATGATAAGGAAAAAATATTACAATTTTTTGATTAATAAATAAGAAGGAGATTATTAATGTCAGAGAAAAGAAATATTCCGTTTTCTCCACCAGATATATCTGAGTTGGAAATTAACGAAGTAGTAGAGGCTCTAAAATCAGGTTGGATTACAACAGGACCTAGAACAAAAGAGCTTGAGAAAAGAGTAGCAGAGTATATTGGGGTAAACAAGGGAGTGTGTTTGAATTCTGCTACAGCATGTATGGAGATGACTTTACGCATATTAGGTGTCGGACCTGGTGATGAGGTAATCACATCAGCATACACGTATACCGCTTCAGCTTCAGTAATTGAACACGTTGGGGCAACTGTCGTTTTAGTCGACACTCAAAAGGATTCATTTGAAATGGACTATGATGCACTAGAGAAGGCAATTACTGAAAGAACTAAAGCAATAATTCCTGTAGATATTGCAGGGAAAATGTGCGACTATAAAAGAATTTATGAAGTTGTTGAGTCGAAAAAAGCAATGTTCCAACCAAGCAATGACATTCAAAAAACAATCAACAGAGTTATTGTGCTATCAGATGCGGCACATTCATTTGGAGCAAGTCAAAGTGGTTTGAATTCAGGACAACTAGCTGACTTCACATCATTCTCATTCCATGCAGTGAAAAACTTGACAACCGCCGAAGGTGGGGCACTGGTTTGGAGGAATGATTTAGGATTAGATGATGAATGGTTATACAAACAATATATGTTGTATTCATTACACGGGCAATCTAAAGACGCTTTAGCTAAAACAAAATTAGGGGCTTGGGAATATGATATTGTATATCCAGCATACAAATGCAATATGACAGATGTTCTAGCAAGTATTGGTTTACGCCAATTAGATCGCTATGATGGATTACTGTTAAAAAGACGTGAATTAGTTCATGAGTATGATAAAGCAATCGACAGAATGGGATTATACAGAATCAACCATTATTCAGATAGCCATATCTCATCAGGGCATTTATATCTATTAAGAATTCCGAATATCACAGAAGAAAAAAGAAACGAAATCATTGTTAAGTTAGCTGAAAAAGGAATCAGTAGTAATGTTCACTACAAACCATTACCAATGATGACAGCCTATAAAAAAATGGGATTTGATATTAAGGATTATCCTAATGCATTTGGGATGTATCAAAACGAAATCACATTGCCATTACATACACAACTTACTATTGAGGAAATTAACTATATAACAAACTCTTTAAAAGAAATTCTTTCAGAAATTCTTTGAAGGGGTGTCTCTATGAAAAAAATACTAATTTTAGGAGCTTCTCCATTGCAAGTTCCAGCTATTCAAAAAGCGAAGGAACTAGGATACATAACAGGTGTACTTGATATGAATCCAAATGCTGTTGGAATACCTATGGCAGATGATTTTTTCGAGTGTAGTACAATCGATATCGAGAAAATTATTGAAATCGCCAAAGAGTATAAACCGGATGGGATATTAACTATCGCCAGCGACTTACCTATGAGAGCTGTTGCAAAAGTGTCTCAGGAGTTAGGTTTATCAAGCATCTCTACTAGAACAGCATTATTAGCTACTGATAAAGCTGAAATGATACAACAGTTTGAGAAGGACAATGTGAATCATCCATGGTTCTATATTTTAGAGAGTAAAGAGGATTTATATAAGACACAATCAAACTTGAGTTATCCATGTATTATCAAACCATCTGATAATTCAGGAAGTAGAGGGGTTGTATACATAACTTCTGAAAGTGAGCTAGAAGAAGGGTATATATACAGTGTGCAAAGTTCAAGATGCGGTACTGTAATTGTAGAGGAGTATCTTGAAGGTAAAGAAGTGAGCGTTGAAATTGTTATTGCAAATGATGACATCAATATAATTGCAATAACAGATAAAATTACGACAGGTGCTCCACATTTCGTTGAACTAGGTCATTGTGAACCAAGTCTTCATAGTGAAGTTATTCAACACCAAATTCGTGAACTAGCAAAATCAGCTGTACGATCACTAGGTATTAATACTGGGACCGCACATGTAGAAATAATGGTTACTGCAAATGGACCAAAAATCATTGAGGTTGGAGCAAGAATGGGTGGAGATTTCATCTCAACACATCTTGTAAAACTTTCTACAGGGATTGACATGACAGGTTTGGCAATACAACTAGCATGCAATGAAGATGTTACTATTCCAAAACCAAAGCAATTAGCTGCGGCAATTACTTACATTAAACCACAATCAGGAGTAATAACTTCAATAGAAGGGGTTGAAAAAGCCAAAACGATTAAAGGGGTAAATGATGTGATGATCTTCAAAAAAAATGGAGATACTTGCTCAGGAATAAGAAGCAGCAATGATCGTGTTGGTTGTGTGATATCACAGGCAACTACAAGAGAAAAAGCACTGGAAATTTGTGAAGCTGCAGCGAAACAAATAATAGTGAAATATAGAAAAGTAAAGGAATTGTAAAATTACAAAGAGGTGTCAAAATGTATAAGAGAATAATAAAAAGGTTTATTGATATATTGGCAGGATTGATTGCGTTACCGTTTTTACTAATAGCAATGCTATTTATAGCCCCAATTATCTACTTCACAGATAGAGGACCTATATTCTATGTCGCAAAACGTAGAGGAAGAAACGGGAAAGTATTTAAAATGATTAAGTTTCGTTCGATGTATGTGAATGCCCCGGATATTCGTAACGATGATAACACTACATTTAATGGAAAAAATGATAAACGTGTTACTAGAATTGGACGAATTTTACGAGAAACATCATTAGATGAGATTACACAATTACTAAATGTTTTAAAGGGTGATATGAGTCTAATCGGACCAAGACCAACCATACCCAGAGATGATATGACATATGATGATTTAAGTGAACCAAAGAGAAAACGTCTTGGAGTTCGTCCTGGAATCACAGGATATTCTCAAGCGTATTATAGAAACTCAATAACCGGTGCTGAAAAACTGGAAAAAGATTGTTTTTACGTTGATAATGTTTCCTTGATACTGGATATCAAAATTATTTTAAAAACAATAGCTAGAGTAGTAGCTAGAGAAGAAATCTACTCGAATAAATAAGTGATGGTCTAAGGAGACAATATGAAAGATAAAAAACTATTAATTTTAGGTGGTACTTTGGCTTCACTAGATATTATCGAGATTGCCAAAAGTATTGGAGTAATAACATATGCTGTTGGTACAGATGTAGTAGATGAAATTAAATCCAGATGCCATTACTGGGAGATAATTAGTACAACTGATTATGATACCCTTTTACAATATATCAAAGACAACAATATAGATGGAGTATTTTGTGGGCCAAGTGAGTTTAATCTAGTTAATGTAATGAACTTAACAAAACTAGCAGGGTTACCTTTTTATGCATCAGAAGAACAATGGAACATCTGTTCTGATAAGGCAAGCTTTAAAGCACTATGCAATAAGTTCAATGTTCCAAACGTTAAAGAGTATAAAATAGAAGATTCACTTGAAAAGTTTGATACATCAAAGATTGAATATCCAGTAATTATAAAACCATCAGATGGATGTAGTTCCAAAGGGATTTCAATTTGTAATGATGAAAGTGATTTAGAAGATGCATATAAACTTGCTCTTGAGTTTTCCACAAACAAAAAGGTTATTATAGAGAAATTTATTCAAAACCAAGGTGTTGGATTTTCAGCAAGATACATAGCAAACGATGGTGATATATATTTATCAATGTTGGGAGATAGATACATTGTAGATGAATCGGGTAATGAGTCACTGATTAGTGCTACATCAGAATTTCCATCAAAGTATACTCAACACTATTTAGATACTATCAACGACAATGTAATTTCAATGTTTAAGAGTATCGGAATCAAAAATGGATCATTCTTTATGCAGGCGTTACCAGAAAATGGCGAAATTTATTTCCATGAAATGGGACTTCGTCTAAGTGGAGGATTAACATATAAAATATCGGAACCATTAAACGGTGTAAACGATGTGAAAATGATGATTCGTTATGCTTTAGGTGGAAAAATGGTAACAGACGATGAAGTGGAAATGATTTCACCAGACCTAAATAATAAATACGCAGGTAGTATTTGCATCCCTCTTAAAGCAGGAGTGGTAGGCGAAATCATTGGATTGGAAGATGTGCGTAAACTAGATGGGGTTACTGATATCGTTCAGTATTATAAAGTTGGAGAAGAGGTTAAGCCACATTTTGTTGGAACATTGATGCAACATTTCTGTCGAGTGAAGTTTATCAGAAACAGTCATAAAGAAATACTCGAAATCATCAATACCATTCAAAATACTCTTACAATAAATGATATCAATAACAATGACATGGTATATAAACGTTTTGATATAGATAGGATGAAATAAAAATGGACAACTTTACGAAACTATTTATTAAAAGAATTCAAGAAGTAGGACAGACTGATCTTACTAAAGAACTAATAAATCAAGTGAAATATTGCCTAACTGATTATATTGGAGTTACCTTCGCAGGAGCTAAAATTCAAGAATCGAAAACAATGTCATATTTGGAGATGTTAAATCAGGATTGTACTGAATCAAGAATCATTGGTTCAAATCAAACAACAACACTTAATAACGCAGCATTTATTAATGGATTTAACTCTCATGTACTTGAACTGGATGACGGACATAGGTTCGGAATGATGCATTTAGGTGCACCAATTTTCTCAGCTTTGATACCATTGAGCGAGAAGAAAAATATTAGTCCAGAACGTTTTATGAGAGGAACAATTGCCGGATATGAAGCCGCAATCCTCATAGCGAAGCAAATGCAACCGCATTTAAAACTACGAGGATATCATGCAACAGGAGTTTGTGGTGTGATAGGAGTTGCAATGGCGATTGGTGTTGCTATGGAGTTTGATGATAACCAACTTGAACGATCACTTGTAGCAGCAGCAACTTCAGCATCGGGTCTGCTAGAAGTAATTGAAAGTGGTTCAGAGTTTAAGCCATATAATGTTGCTCAAACATCAATGAACGGATTGGTGGCATCGTTCACTGGAATAGTTAATTTAGGAGTGCCTAAAGATATTCTTGGTGGTGAGCGTGGACTATATAGAACGTTAGCTGGATTACATACATCTAAAGAGGATTTAGTATTTGAGCCAAATCAAACTTTGGAAATTATGAACATATATATCAAACCGTTTGCCGCATGTAGACATTGTCATCCTGCAATTGATGCAACTATAGCTTGTAGAAAGGCAAACGATTTTGAGTTAAATGATATCAAAGATATTACGGTATATACATATGATCTAGCTGTAAAAGGACATGATCATAAAGATGTATATGATTCAAGCAGTGCGAAAATGAGTACACCTTACTGTGTTGCAGTGTCGCTAATGAACTTAAGTGCAAACATGGAAGATTTTGAACAGGAGTTAGTCGACAATCCAACATTGCGTGAGTTGATGAACAAAACTACTGTTATCGCAAGGGATGATTTATCTGCATTGAATCCTGAAAAGAGAGCAGCTGAAGTAAAAGTTTCCTTAACAAATGGGCAATCAGTTTCTTACAGAGTTGATTATCCAAAAGGGGAACCAGAAAATCCAATTACAAAAGAGGAATTAATTGACAAGTTCATATCACTATCGAAAGTGGCTGAACTATCAACAGAAAAAATAGAAGCAGTATTAGAAAAAATAGAGCTGTTAGACCAAGACATTAAAAGTCTATTGAACGAATTATATATTAAATAATAAGATTGTGAGGATAACTTATGAAAGAAACTAGAAGATTTTTAGAACAAATGGGTCTTCCTTCTGGAGACAATTATCATTTACCGACATCAGAACAAACTTTCTCTGATGGAGCAAATTACCGATTTGAAGTACCTGGGATTCAAGGACCAGCAGCAATGGAAGCATTGCTAACTTCACTAGATTCATATGGTGTATATATACATCGCGTTACACAAACAAAAGGTGTAATGTTTTTAACAGATGAAGAACTTAACAGAATGGTAAACTTAGCAAAAAAATGGGACGTAGAATTAGTATTAGCTATAGGACCTAGAGCTACCACTGATACTTCTGCGTCAGTAAACACACCTGAAGGACAACGTATGGGTTACAGATTACGTGGACAAGAACAAGTAGTTAGAGCAGTAGAAGAAGTCAAACGTGGGGTAAAAGCAGGATGTAAATCATTCCTTGTGTATGATGAAGGATGTTTATGGTTGCTAAATCAAATGAAGGAACACGATGAATTACCGAAAAACATTAAGTTTAAAGTATCTGCACATACAGGACATGGGAACGCGTGTTCAGCTAAATTACTTGAGTCAATTGGTGCTAATTCATTTAATCCAGTACGAGACATTCAATTACAAATGTTATCTGCAATGAGATCAGCAATTAACATTCCAATTGATATTCATACCGAAAACCCGAAATCATCAGGAGGATTTTATAGACATTATGAGGTTCCTGAAATGATTCGTGTTGCATCTCCAATCTACTTAAAAACTGGTGGTTCAGTTGCTAAAAACCATAGCTGGGATACAACAGTTGATGATGCGAAAAAGCGAGCGAAACAAATTGTTTTAGTTTCTAGAATGATTAAAGAATACTATCCTGAAGCAGTAATATCTAAAAAAGGTTCTATTGAGTAGTACTTATGGTTCGAATTAGTATAGATGAATTAACTAAGAAACTAAATGCTATTTTTGAAGCATTAGATGTTCCAATGGAAGAAGCAGAAATTATTACAGATACCATTCTATACGCACATCGCTGTGAAGTTCATACTCATGGTGTAGGACGTATGCATATCTATCGTAGAAAGATCAAAGAAAACTTGCTTTTAGCAAAAAGCAATCTTCAAGAATTATCATCAATGGGAATGACAAAAGTGTTTGATGCAAACAACGGGTTTGGACAAGTCGCTGCATATAAGGCGATGAACAGTGCTATTGAAAATGCAAAAATTAGTGGGGTAGGTATATCGACTGTACGTAACTCAAACAACTTTGGAACAGCAGCATATTTTGGTCGTTTAGCAACAGATCAAAATATGATTGGTATGATTTTTGCTAACTCTGCTCCTGCGATTGCACCTACAAATGGTACAAAACCAATTTTAGGAACGAATCCAGTATGTTTTGCCTTTCCAACAAATGACAATATTCCAGTTATTTTAGATATGGCAACTTCGATTGTTGCTAGAGGTAAAATTAGACTAGCGGATAAAGAAAACAGAGATATTCCATTAGGATGGGCATACGATAAAGATGGTAATCCTACTACATCTCCTAGTGAGGCAATCAAAGGCTCTCTTGTTCCAATCGGACTTTACAAAGGGTACGGGTTATCACTCGTCGTGGATATCCTGGCAGGCGTACTTGCTGGTTCTGCATTTGGAGGGGATGTTAAAAACCTAAATCATCCAACAGATAAATCAAGAAATGGACATTTCATTGTTGCGATAAACCCTGAGTTTTTCTCATCAATGGACAATTACTTCGATATGATTGCTGAGTTAAAAGCTAACATAAAAGCATGTGGAGAAGAAGGGAGTATTTTCACTCCTGGAGAGATTGAAGGAAGAAAGTACTTGAAGAATGTTGAATTTGTACAGGTACCAAAGGTTCAAATGGAAGAACTAAACAAAATTCTTAGTGAACTAGGAATAAATCTATAAATATAAATAAGGAGGACATTACTTAAAATACCTTAAGTAATAAAATACTATGAGACATCATAAATATAATTCGGATTTTAAGTTTGTTATCGATCCGATAGAATTTGATAAATATACAGAAAAAGACGTCTTGCAATATTGCCTTGGTGCTACTATGTATATGCCAGGAACAAAAGACTTTGCAAGTATGGTTTTAACGAATAAATTTGTTGGTTTAACTTCAATTGTTTTATGCTTCGAAGATGCATGTAAAAAAGAAGATGTTCCAGCAGCTGAAGAGAATGTAATAAAGTCATTAGAGTACATTGCTGAAAAAATTGAGAATAATGAGTTTGATTACAATAATTTACCATTAATTTTCTTCCGAGTTCGTTCTCGAAAACAGTTCAGAAACTTTGCTCAGAAACTTTCAAAACAACACTTGAAATTACTTACAGGTGTGAATTTTCCTAAATTCACATCAGTACGAGGAATCGAGTATTTTGAAATTTTAGAAGAGTTAAATATAAAACACAATGAAGTATTATATGGACTTCCAATCTTTGAGGATAGAATCATTGCCTATAAAGAATCAAGAATAGAAGAACTACTAAAATGCAAATCAATTTTAGATGACTACCGTCATTTAATCTTAGGTCTCCGTGTTGGAGCTACAGACTTTTCATCATATTTCGGAATGCGACGTGGTGTAGAGTATACGATTTACGACGTCCTAGCAGTAAGAGATATTCTTTCAGATATTTTAAATATCTTCTCAAGAGATAATGACTATGTTATTTCTGGACCAGTTTGGGAGTATTTCTTGGCAAACAAGGATATGAAGTTTAAAGAACTACCTGATTCGACTTTGAATCGTTCGATTTTACTAAGAGAAACAATTGTAGATGATACGATTGACGGATTACTACGAGAAGTGATTCTTGACAAGGCAAACGGGTTTATTGGTAAGACTTGTATTCATCCTTCACATATCAAAGTAGTGAATTCAATGCAAACAGTTTTGAATGAGGAATATTTGGATGCAATCCAAATTTTGAATGCTACTGGGGGCGTAATAAAAAGTCACAACGCAAACAAAATGAACGAAGTGAAACCCCATCTTAAATGGGCTGAAAAAACGATTATGCGCGCTAAAGCTTATGGCGTAATAAAACATGAAACTCAGTACATTGAGTTAATGACAAATAAATAAGATAGTGATTTCTGAAAGGATTGAAGTAGTATGATGCAAATAACGACTCCTATTTCTGATATCGATATTTCGACATTAAAAGCTGGAGATATAGTAGAGTTAACAGGGATTATTTACACAGGGCGCGATGCAGTCCTCCCGAAAATTGTACATGAACTGGAAATGAATCCTAATAGTAAATACCACGACATAGTAAAAGGTAGTGTTATCTTCCATACTGCAGTAAGTAGAGCAGGTGTTGGACCAACATCAAGTAACAAACTTGATATCGAGGGTAGCATCCCAGCACTATCAAAACATGGTGTAAAGATCCATTTAGGAAAAGGTGCTTTAAGTGATTATACAACAGAGCAACTCAAAAAATACAATTCACTATATGCGATTATTCCACCAGTAAGTGCATTGATTGAAGATCAGACCTTAAGTAAAAAAGTAATTGGATATGAGGAACAAGGAATCGAAGCTTTTCATCAATTAGAAGTAAAAGAACTTCCTTGTATTATTGCAATTGCACATGGAGTGAGTATATATGATAAATAAAAATATTGTGAGTATGGTTAGTGACACGCTTGTTACTGCAAGTACTATATTTAGTGAAGATAAAAAAATTGCCTATCAAAAAGCAATTGAGAAAGAGTCAAATGAGAATGCAAAGTGGGTGTTGGAAACAACACTTAAGAATGCTGGTAAAGCTCGAGATAGTAAATTCCCTATGTGTGATGATACTGGTATTCCACATATTTTAATCGAAGTTGGAGACAACTGTAGTTTAACCAATGATGTCTTGATGTCGATTGAAGAAGGTGTAGCTGAAGGATTAAGAAATCTACCAGGTAGACCAATGGGTGTCAAAGGAAATGACATTGAACGAATAGAACAGTCTGCTGGTTTGTTTACTGAATCAGAAGCAGTAGTGCCTGCCCCATTCATTCTTAAGTATATTGAAGGAAGAAACGAACTAAATGTACATGTATTAATGCAAGGTGGAGGACCTGCAATAAGAGGTCTTACTAAACGAATCTTCCACAAGCATAGTATCAAGGAATTTACAGATGAAATTGTTAATCGTGCAAATGAAGCTGTAAAAATGCTTGGATGTACACCTACAACACTAGCAATTGGGGTTGGACGTTCACAGTCTGAGGCAACATCACTAATGACGGAAGCTCAGATTTTTGGTAGTTATGCAAATCAATCAGAACTTGAACAAGAAATTACAAATCGAGTTAACGAATCAAATGTAGGTGCACTTGGACTTGGTGGAGACACATCAGTACTTGGAACTTTTATGAGAGTAGGACCACAACGTGCAAGTGGTGTCCGAGTTGTTTGCATCCGCCCATGCTGTAGTATCGAACCAAGATACTCAAAAGTAAATATTTATGAGGAATGTAGAAATGATAAATAATAAAATAAAAGTCCTGCAAATTGCAGGAGGATTCAACAAGGGTGTTAGCGGTGGTGTTGCATCTTTCCTAAACAGTTATTACCACCATGTAGACAAAGAAAAATTTCAGTTTGATTTTTTAGCGTTAGGATATCAGTGCTTTGAACCATACCGCGAGGAAATGGAAAATGTAGGTAGCTCTTTACATTGCCTTGACGCTCATGAGTTTAAAGGAATTAAAGGAAAGATAAATTATACTAGTAAACTGAAGGAATTTTTAAAGAATACAAATTATGACATTATTCATGTGAATATGGGTTCTTTATATACTGTTCTTTTGTGTAGTAGAATAGCGAAAAAGTATGGAAAAGGTGCCAAGGTGATTTCTCATTCTCACAATGTTCTAACATATAGTAAAAAGGCAGCTCTAGTGAACCGATTCTCTAGTAAACTTTTTAATCTATACGGAGATTACTTCTTTGCTTGTTCGAAGGATGCAGCGAACTATATGTTTAGTAAAAAAATTGTCTCATCAAATAAATTCCAAGTATTGCGAAATGCAATAAATATGGATCATTTTGTATTCTCTGAGACAGATCGTGAACAATACCGTAAGGAGTTCTCTATTGAGGACGATGAGTTATTAATAGGACACGTTGGTAGGTTCAATAAACAAAAAAATCATCACTTCTTAATTCGTGTGTTTAATGAAGTGGTAAAAAAGAATAACAAGGCAAAACTAGTTTTAGTAGGTACAGGTAATCTAGAAAATGAAATCAAGGACATCGCGACTGAGTTTGGAATTACTGATAAAGTACAATTCTTAGGACAACGAAAAGATGTCAATAAGCTCATGTCTGCAATGGATGTTTTCTTGTTTCCATCGTTATTTGAAGGGTTAGGAATTGTGGCTATTGAAGCACAAGCATCTGGATTACACGTTTTTGCATCTAATACAATCCCAAATGAAGCTGATGTGACGGCTTTATATCATTCATTATCATTAGAAATGTCTGCTGAAGTATGGGCAGAGGCAATCGTCTCACAAACATACTCAAAAAGGATATCTCCACTAGATAAACTTGATGATGCAGGGTATAATGTAAGAAAAGAAGTTAAAGAACTAGAAGGAGTTTATTCACGTCTTTTAGAGAACAATTAGGAGGAAGCTATGATGAAAAAAATCATACTAGCGTCAGTTGGTTTGATCTTCTTGATCGGATCACTATTATATGACATTGACCTTTCATTTTTGATTGTTTTTTATGTATGGCTACTTTCAATAGTCTATACTTCAACTAACTTAAGAAAAAGAATATTATACTTTATGTTTCTGATATCCTTCTTTGTGTTTTTACTAGGAGGACACTTTGTCTATGAGTATTTCGGTATGGAACTGAAGTATTTCTCAAACTATGAAGTATATGTTCATTCAAATAATGTTATGGCGTTATCATTAGGTGTTATTTTAGTTACTTATTTTGTTATTGACAAAATAGGGAACTCTTTCACTCTTGTGTTTAAACACAAGAAAGAGAAGACTGATGATGTTGAATCATTGAATTTGAGAAAAATAAGTATCTTGGTATTCTATATTTTGTATCCATTATATGTGTTACTCGTTGTAGATAAAATTAGTTACGTTATTACACATTCTTACATCGACTATTATGCGAATTATGTTAGTAATGTACCAGCTATTTTACAGTACATAGGGGTGCTTGCGCCATATTTCTTGTTTATCTTTCTAGCGACAATGCCACCTAAAAGACAGACCCTTGTACCACTAGGTTTGTATGGATTATATGGAGTATTATCGTTATTGACAGGAAGACGAATCACCTTTGCAGTTATCGTCATGTTTCTTATTTCTTATTTCATCATTAGACAACTTCGAGAAGGTAATGATGAAGTATGGTTTACAAAAAAAATGGTTTATACTGGTGTATTTGCGAGTATATTTGGAATTATGTTCTTATATGCATTTAATTATACACGTGTTGGAGAAGGGTTATCAGACCTATCTCTAGTAGATATGTTTATGGGCTTCTTTCAACAACAAGGATTTAGCTCTAGTATATTACGGCTTGGAGTAGTACATGAGGAAGCATTAAATGAGGATGTTGTTTATTCAGTGTTCGGTACTGTAAAATGGTTCCGGACAAACCTTATAACAAGAACCATTTTTAATCCTCAATATGATTTCTCATACTTACATAACAGTGTTGGATTAGCAACAAATGGAAACTCATTCTCTAATGCACTGGGATATGTTGTTCTGAATGAATCAACGTATCTAAGTGGAGTCGGACTTGGATCGTGTTATATTGCTGAACTATTTTATGATTTCGGGTATAAAGGTATTATTATTGGTAGTGCATTATATGGTGTTGCCATGGCTATGGTATCAAAAGGCTTTTATTTTATGAAGGCAAGTATTTGGAGAATTGCATTTGGGTTTGCAATATTTGAAGCGTTTATCAAAGCTCCGAGATGGTACTACGATATCATCGTGACATATGCATTAGACATTGCATTATGGTTTTCAATTTTTGCATTGTTTGCATTCACTTATAAGATGAATAAAAACAGAAAGGTATTTAAATATGGAGTCAAATTCAAACTTACGAACTCGCGTTTCAAAATTCGTAAAAAAAATTAAATCAGATCATTTCTTTTCCAAGTTAATTAAGAATTTTGTTGTCGCATTGTTTGGTGAATTTGGAGCAGCTGTTTTAGGTCTTGGACTAACAGTTATACTAATTGTTTACTTAGGTGATGAAAACTATGGAATGTTAATGGTGGCTTATTCATTTATGCTAATCATTGACAAAATTATTAATTTTCAATCTTGGCAAGGAATAATAAAATTTGGTAGTGAATCAATTGAAGAAGAAGATTTTGATGAACTACATAAAGTAATAAAAACAGGAATTCTATTAGATATGCTTACTGCTTTATTTGGAACGATACTAGCGTTATCGATTTCAGGTCTAATAGCTCATTTATTTGACTGGAATAATGATATACTAAATGCAATGAGAGTCTTCTCTTTGATTATTGTATTTAACTTCACCGGAACTCCTATTGGCGTATTACGATTGCTAGACAAGTTTAGATACTTTTCAGCTTTCCGTATTATTCAAAGTTCACTTAAGTTAGTTGGGGTTGTCATTGTTGCTTTTGTTCTTCAAGGTAGTTTCTTACAAATAGCTCTTGTAATGTTTATTGCTGATTCACTTGGATATCTAGTATTGCAAGGATTCTTCCTTCATACCGTTGTAAAAAGTGATAAACTATCTTTAAAGAAGTTAATTGTGTCTCCAGTGAAACTTACTTGGAAGAGATTCCTTAAATTCTCGTTTTGGACAAATATAACAACTACAGCAGACGTTCCAGTACAACAGCTGGATATCATAATTATTTCCACTTTATCATTTGAACTAGTTGCTGTTTACAAAGTATATAAGCAAATTATTCAAGCATTCTCAAAAGTTACTGTACCACTAAGTCAGGCAGTTATGCCACAGTTTTCAGAATTAACTGCTAAAAAAGAGTATAGTAAAGCATATGGATATTTGGTAAAAATAAGAAATCATTCTTTAAAACTACTTATTCCATTATCATTACTAATCATTGGGGCAGCATACTTCCCACTTAAGTATTTCTTAGGTGATCTATATGTTGAGTACAGTTACATCTTATTGATTTACCTTTTAATTAGAGCTATTGCGCTATCGTTTACCTCTGTTCATCCATTGTTGATTTCTCTTGGATTTGTGAAGTATAACTTCCTGGCAACACTATTTGCAAATGCTGTTTATCTAACAGTCGCAAGTTTACTCGTAAGTCACTTCAATCTAATAGGGGTCATGATTGCACTTGCTCTTCAAATCTGTACAATTCTTTATCTAAAATTACGAAAAATAAAATCATATACATTAGAAAACAATGTAGCCCTATAAAAACAAAAACTCACTTAAATAGTGAGTTTTTTTTACATAAAAAAAGTGAGAAAAAAGGAGAATTAGTATAAAACAACTTGTATATATTAAAGACTGCTATTTTGAAAAAGTTTCATAATAAGTCAATTTTTTTCTATGTATATGCTTTCATAGAAAAAAATTCATACAATATACATAACTAATATGTTATAATATTTATAATATAAAGAGTTACATAATTACTTTAAAAGGAGTATATATATGGAAGAAGTAAGAGACCAAAACATGAATATTGATATCGTTCACTTAGTAAAGATTTTACTAAGAAAATGGAAAGTAATTGTTCTCATTACAGGTTTAATAACTGTATTAGCATCTGTGTATGCCTATGTTGTTTTAGACGATGTGTACACTACTGAGACAAGTATGATAGTACAGGTTGAAAGTACTGTTGACAGTGAGTATACGAGTTTGATTACAGGTCAAAGATTAGTTGATACGTATTCAGAGATTGCCAAGTCTAATAAGGTTCTACAAGAAGTCATTGAACGTAATTCGACTTACAGCTTGACAGTAGACCAACTAAGTAAAATGATTACAGTGAACTCGGTAAATGATACTTTGATTGTGAAGTTAACAGTAGAGGGAACTGACAGGAATATGATTGCAAATATTGCAAACTCAGTAACGCAAATCGTACAGGAGCAAAGTACAGAGTATGATGGACTTGAAGATATAGAAGTTTTTGATACTGCAAACATTCCAGTAAGTCCTAAGGGTCCAAATAGGTTGTTATATGTGACAGTTGGTATTCTATTGGGAGGCATGCTTGGTGTGAGCACTGTTTTGTTAATCGAACTTCTAGATAAGAAACTTAAGACTGATAGCGATATTGAAAAATATTTAGAACTAAGAGTTCTTGGAACAATTCCAGATTACGATATGGGAAAGGATGAATAGTATGAGTTATAGGATAATTACAAAAGAAGAACCTCATTCAGTTGTAACTGAACAATACAGAAAAATACGAACAGCAATTGATTTTTCAAGTATAGATAAGGAAATTAAAGTTATTAATATGACTAGTACATTTCCTGGTGAAGGAAAAACTGTAACTTGTATCAATTTGGCTACAGTATATGCTCAAGCAGGTAAGAAAGTATTACTTGTTGATATGGATTTAAGAATCCCTAAAATTCATAGATCTTTCCACTTGCCAAACAAAGGTGGGATTTCAGGGTATATTGAGACAAGGGATATTTCGAATGTAGCTCAAAATAGTGTTGAGAACCTAGATATTTTGGTAGCGGGTAAAAAAACACCATTTCCTTCGGAATTATTAGCTAGTAAAGTAGTGTCAGAAATGATGAAAGAACTAAGGGATATCTATGATATCATTATTATTGATTGTCCACCAATGACAGCCGTAACTGACGCGTCAATAATCTCTAACTTTAGCGATGGAACAGTTTATATTGTAGGTTCTAGAAGAACTAATAGAGATATAGCAAATAAGGCAATCAATGACTTGAAAAGAAACGGTGCGAATATACTTGGAAGTGTACTAACAAGAGTGCAGAAAAGGGATTCAAGTTATGGTGTAGATTATTACTATTACTATGGTGACTAAAAAAATATACCGTAAGACTTTCTTACTTACGGTATTTTTATATAAGGTAGGTGATTTTTATGATTGACATACATAGCCATATCATGTTTGGTGTTGATGATGGCTGTAAGACAGTAGATGAATCTATTATGATGATAAAGGCTGCGGTAGACTCAGGTATCACGGACTTGTTTCTTACACCTCATTATCGTCCTACCAAGAAGTATGTAGCATCTTGTGAGGAAATTGAAGAGAAGTTCAACATATTAAAAGATAAAATAGTTAAGTTAAATATTCCTATCAAACTATATCTCGGTAGAGAGATTGATGAAGTAGATAACATGTTTGAGTATATCAAAAAGGGTAAGTTCACTACAATGAATAACTCCAACTACATATTGGTTGATTTTGGTGTTCGCAGTTGCGATATATCAGAAGTAGTGTATGAGGCTGGGCTTCATGGTTATAGAGTGATCATAGCACACATTGAAAGATATAGTTATATTACTTCTATGAAAACATTTGAGACTCTTAAAAGACAAGGAGCTTTATTTCAAGTGAATGCTAGTAGTATGATTTCACCTAGAAATATCGAGATTAAGAGGAAAATAAAATATCTTAGAAAAAACAATATGATTGATTTCATAGCAAGTGATGCTCACAGGAATTCAAATAGTTTCACTAAGTATGAGTCGATAATGAATCAAAATAAAAACGAGAAAATAAATAGGTGTATCTTTTGATTCAATATACATATATAGTGATATAAGTAATCTAAAAAAAGTATATTTACTTAAGGAGTCAGTTTATGAGTATTCAAGATGTACAGAACGCTGAGTATAATTTATTCAAGTCACTTGACAATCTATTTCGGAGCAATAATATTAAGTATATGATTATGTGTGGAACATTATTAGGTAGTGTCAGACATAAAGGTTTTATTCCGTGGGATGACGACATTGATATTGGGATATTCAGGGAGGATTTTGAAAAGGCAGTTGAGTTATTGGAGAAGAAAAGCGATTTAAGCATTTTAGTATATGACGCTAAAAATCACTTCTATTCATATGTACCTAAAATTGTAGACAAGAGTATTATTCTTAAGGATAATGCTTCATTAGATGAGAAAATTGTTAATCCCTGGATTGATTTGTTTCCCTTAGATGGATTACCTGATAGAAAGTTAACTAGAAACATTCATAGATTCAGAATAACTTTTGCGAAAATATTATTTAATATCGCTCATTTCGAGACGAATGTAGATTTTAAAAGGAAACGTCCATTCTCTGAAAAGTTCGTGATTTATATGATATCTAAATTGAAAATATATAAGTTGTTTAGTAAACATAAAGCATTCAAAAGATTAGATCGAACGTTAGCTAAGTTCCCTCCATTATCAAACAATACGATGATAAATGGTCTTGGTGTGTATAGAAGTCGAGAAATATTTAGTATGGAAAATATTGTACCATTAAAGGAATATAGATTTGATGAACTAGTAGTGTATGGACCTAAGGATTATGATTATGTTTTAAGTAAAATATATGGAGACTATATGAAACTCCCGAAAATAGAGGACAGACATGCTCATAGTCTAGAAGAGGTGGGTAAATGAAAATAGCTTACAATTTTGGTATATTGGATTTATTTCATTATGGCCATTTGAACGCCTTGAAAATAGCTAAGAATGAGAATGATATACTTTATTTTGGTCTTTTTGATGATGAAACAACTAAAAACTGGTATGGTAATACTATTTCTTCATATCAAGAGCGATATGAAGTAGTTTCAAGTATAGAAATAGTTGATGAAGTCTTGGTTCAGGATTCAATTAATCCAATAAAGAATTTAAAGAGAATTAGAGCCGAATACCCTAATGCTGTGATAACTTTGTATCATGGTGATGATTGGCAAGTATTTCCATCAAATCAAGAGCTAACTGAACTAGGTATTAACCTTACCTTAACAAAGTACTATGAGAAACTTTCTCCTAGAAACATTCTTAAAAAAATGAGTCAGGAGGAAGTGGGTAATAGAATTATTTCTACTAAAGGAAGAACTTTAGACAGTTTAAGTAAAGTAATAAAAAAGTCCAAAGTCGAAGACTTGCTTCTTATCTCACGTAGAGAGTTTCACGAGTTACCTGATTCCGTTTTACTTTCCAAAATAAGTGACCTAAGTGGAGAATTTATTGTGATAAGAAGTTCCTCGGTTTCTGAGGATAATTTACTTATGTCAAATGCGGGCCATTATGAAAGTTTCTTGAATGTTAAATCGGATGATCTAATCGATATAAGAAAAAAGATTCAACAAGTTTTTGACTCTTACGAGGTTTCTGATGAATCTTCTCTATTTTATGATGAAGAAGTTTTAATCCAAAGTCAAGCAAGTGACGTACAGTTGAGTGGTGTAATCTTTACGCGAGATATTGTTAGGAACAGACCATATTATGTAATAAATTACTCTGATAAAGGTGATACAGATTATATAACTAGTGGTAAAGATGGAAAATTAATATATATATATAATGAAATTGATATTGTTGATGTACCAAGCAGTTTTAGAGGGTTAGTTGAATCAATTAGAGAGATTGAAAAGATTGCTAAAGGAATGATACTTGATATAGAGTTTGCTATTACAACTAGGAATGAGATAGTTATTTTTCAGGTAAGACCATTGGCTGCAAACTACAAGTATTTAAGAAGTGAAAGTAATATTGATCTAAAAACTATTATAAGTCATGAAAGACAAAAATTTTGTGATTTAAAGATAGGTGAGTTCTCTGAAATAGGATATTCAGATATGTCTTTTTGGAACCCGTCAGAGATTATTGGAGATAATCCTCATCCACTTGATTATTCTCTTTATCGTGAAATTATTACTAAAAGAGAGTGGAACTCAGGTTTATTAAGTCTAGGATATAACGATACAAATAGTGAGTTAATGTATAAATTTGGAAATAAACCATATATATCTTTATTATTGTCATTTAAAGCTTTAACACCCCATAGTATAAAGGAGTCAACACAAAAGAAACTATTTAACTATTATGGTAGTGTTTTGAAGCAACAACCAGAGATTCATGATAAGATTGAGTTTGATCTTGTCTTTAATACTTACAATTTAAGTACCGAGAAGAATTTGAAGAAGTTATTAAAGAGTAATTTCTCTGAGGAGGAAGTTGGAGAAATATCAACTTCGCTTTATGAGTTGACAAGCAGTGTTATTTCTTCATATCGTGTCATGTTGGATAGTGATAGAGACACTCTTTCGGAGTTAGTAGACTTCTCTTGCAGTAAGAACTTGTCTAACTATTTTGGGTGTTCTTTCAAGACTGTAGTAAACGAAATCAATATTAGCTTGGACGTATTGAGGGAAAAAGGAACTGGTCAGTTTGCTAGGCAAGCAAGGTGTGCCTTTATTTCAAAGTCATTACTATTTTCATTTGTTGATAACGGATATTTTTCCTCTAATGAAGTTGAGAGATTTATGACATCGTTAGAAACAGTTGCTTCACAGTATGATTCTGATTTCAAATTATTAAATAGTAACTTACTTTCCAAAGAGGATTTTATGGATAAATATGGTCACTTGAGATCTGGAACGTATGATATATTATCAAAGAGATATGATCAGTTAGATTTTTCTACATATAGTAGACATGGTACAGTGTTAGAGGAGAAATATGATTTTTATGATTTAGATGAAGAGGTCTTATTAGAAATTATAGAAGTTTATGGATTTGCTTTTTCAATAAAAGATTTGTCATATTTTCTAAAAGAAACAATCATATCTAGAGAGTTCTTTAAATTTGAGTTTACAAAGACTCTTAGTTATATAATCGAACTTATTTCAATACTTGGAGATAAACTTGGATTTTCTCGTTTGGAAATGTCTTATGTTACAGTAGAAGATATCCTCTCATTAGCAAGATTTGATGATGTTTCTTCTGCAAAAGACTATTTGAGACCAATTATAAAAGGAAGAAAAGGTATCTACCAAGAACTTCTAAGTATAAGACTACCAGAATTGCTTTTTGATATCTCAGATTTTGAAGTTATCAAAATGAATGAGTCTAGACCTAATTTTATTACATCAAAAAAAATTATATCAACTGTTACTGATTTATGTTGTGGTGATATGAAAGATATTACTGGCAAAATAGTTATCATTGAGAAAGCTGACCCAGGATATGATTGGATTTTCGGATATGATATAGCTGGTTTAATAACTAAATATGGTGGTGTGGCTTCACATATGTCAATTAGATGCGCAGAATTTGGGTTACCAGCTGCTATAGGCGTTGGTGAGAAATTATATTCTGATTTGAGAAACTCAAATGAAATTGAGTTGGATGCATCAAATAAAATAATAAGGAGAATATCATAGTGATTTGCTTAGTTACAATGAGAGAATCAAAGGATAGAAATAATCAAGATATAGACTCTATTGAACATACGTATATTGATTTCTTTTCCAAGTTAGGCATGACTGTAGTTTTATCCCCAAATAGTAGAAGGAATACTGTAAACCTAATTAAAGGCTTGGATATAGAACTAGTTGTTCTTACTGGTGGAGGAGATATACCTGAAGTAGATGTTGAAAAGGGTGGTAAGGGTATTCAACCAAGAAGAGATGAAAATGAGTTCCAGATTTTTAAGTTTGCTTTAGAAAAACAAATCCCAATAATTGCTATATGTAGAGGTATGCAATATGTGAACAGTTTGTTGGGAGGAGGAATTACGAGATTTGATGGAGTGAATAATTCATCAAAAATAGGTGTGGATCATAATGTATTTTATGGAAGTACTGTTTTGAAAGTCAACAATTATCACAATTTTGGAGTTTCTATGGAAAATTTGAGTGACAAACTTAATCCTTTGTTTATTGATGAACATAGATTTGTGGAAGGTTATTACTCGAAAAAGCATAAAATACTGGGATTAATGTGGCATCCTGAGAGAGACTTCAAGTCGGTTCACGCTAAAACAGTTAGTAGTGAAATAGTGAGAAAATTCATAGAGAAAAAAGGTGAGTTAAATTATGAAGGTTATTATTTTAGCAGCAGGGATGGGAACTAGATTAGGGAGTTATACAGAAAATTTACCTAAAGGAATGTTAGATATATATGGTAAATCAATTATTCAAAGACAAATCGAACAGTTCCGAGATTATGGGTTAAAAGACATTTCTATTGTAAGAGGATACGAGTACGATAAAATCAAGTTTGATAATGTAAAGTATTACAATAATCTAAGATATGATGAAACTAACATGGTATACTCGTTGTTTTGTGCAAGAGAAGAGTTTACTGAAGATATACTAGTTGTGTATTCGGATATATTATTTAATGATGAGATTTTACACAAGATAGTTACTGATGTTAATGAGGTTTCTGTCCTGATTGATAAAAATTGGAGAAGTTATTGGATTGAAAGATATGGTACTGATACGTTTGATATAGAGAGTTTAAAGATGGATGGAGATAATATAACCTCTTTAGGAGATAGCTTGGTTGATTCAAGAAATATTGATGGTAGGTTTGTTGGAATAGTTAAGTTTCGTAAGAACATATTAAACTATTTATTGGATAAGTTTGATAAAAACGTTGATAAGATGGATATATATGGTAAATCGGGGAGAATGTTCAATAAAATATATATGACAGATCTTATTCAACAGATAATTGATGATAATACAGTTGTTAAAGGTGTAAATGTCGAAGGTGGTTGGATTGAGTTAGATACGACTTCAGATTACGAGCAAGTCTGCTCATGGATTGAAAATAATACCTTAGAAGAAAAAACAGGTCTAAAATTTCAAGAATGAGGATGACCTAATTAGTTAAAGTAGAGTGGGTGTGTTTTATGAGTTTTTCAGTTTTAATGTCAATTTACAAAAATGAAAAAGTTACAAATTTTAAGTTAGCAATAGATAGTGTTTTGAAACAAACATTGAAACCTGATCAGATTGTACTAGTAATAGATGGACCTCTTTATAGTGAACTTGAAGATACCATTCAATTATATGTTGAATCGAGTCCTATAGAAATCACTCTTGTTCGACTGATAGAGAATGTAGGGCTTGGGAAAGCATTGAATAGAGGTATGGAGAAGTGCAGGAATTCAATTGTAGCACGAATGGATACTGATGATATTGCAACGAAAAACAGGTTTTCCGTTCAAATTCCATTACTAGCAGACTATGATATAGTGGGCTCTGTTGTAGAAGAGTTTGTCTGTGAGCCTGGTGATCGTGGTAAAGTTAGATATGTGCCGGAAATGCACGATGATATAAAGAAATTTTCGAAGTATAGGAATCCAATTAATCACCCCACACTGGTCTATAAAAAGTCAGTATTTGAGTCGTTAGAAGGATATAGATCAATTGTTTTTTTTGAGGATTATGATTTCATACTTCGTGCGATAAAGAGAGATTTTAAGATTTATAATGTACAAGAATCATTATTGGATTTTAGGTTTGATACTAAAACATATTCAAGAAGACGTGGGTTTAAATATTTTAATAGAGAGATTGACTTCTATAGAGTTATTTTGATTGAGAAACTTATTCCAAGACATATTGCGGTTTGTATGCTCTTGTTTAAGCCAATAATACGAATGCTCCCTACTTTTGTAATTAAAAATATTTACGATAGAAGACTTAGAAATGAAAAGTAAAATCTATAAGAAGACACGTTTTATAAACAACTTCAAGTTTTACAATGTTATATTTGTTACAATAATTGTAAAGTGTTTTGCATTTGTTAGAGATGTTTTATTGGCAAGAAACATAGGGGTTTCTGCTCAGAGCGATGCGTTATTTTTAGTGTTTGCATTATTTAGCATAGTAACAGCTGTATATATTGATTTAATAAACTCTTCAACTTTTGGTGTATTAAAGGAAATTGAACTTAAAAAAGGTAATCCTAATCGATTCATTTTGACCTTACTTATGAGTAGCATATTGATTTTTACATCGTTTAGTGTTGCGAATTACTTTTTCCCGAAAATAATTCTTTGGCCATTTCTTAAGAATCTAGATAGCAGAACTCAAATTTTCTCTTTGGATTTCTCAAGAATTTTGTTGTTCTCTGTAATTTTCTTTACTATATCTCATTTACTGAAAACTATACTAAAATACGATGAGAAGTTTATTCAAAATCTTCTGATTGAAATGATAAGGAACTTGATTGTTGCTGTGTACTTACTACTAGTCTCAAGTTTTTCAGTTAGAAACTATATATATGTATTATTACTTTCTTATGTTCTTGAATCCGCTACGCTTCTATTTATTTACATAAAGAAAATAGTTTATCGTAAGGAAAAACTAAGTTTTGCATTTGACTTCATAAACTTAAAGGTTTTTATCACTGCTAGTTTACCGATTCTTGTGATGTCGATCATGTACCAGTTGAACTCATATATTGACAAGTTTTTTGCATCCACTTTAGAAATTGGTAACATAACTTATATGAATAATTCATTCAGAATATTTGGTATCTTCTTAAGTTTATTTATTTTTTCAATCAATATGATTTCATTTAGTAAAATGGCGAAAATATTTGAGAGGAACTACATTATAGATTATGTGACAAGGGCTATAAAAAGAAATATTATAATTTCTTCCATTATATTTGGGTTTATTCTACTATCTTCCGAGGAATTAGTAAGAATTATATTTTATAGTGGAAACTTCAGTGAGTATGATATTCAGGTTATGGCTTTATGTTTGAAGATTTACTCACTAGCATTAGTAGCATACTCTGTTAGAGATATTTTGACTAAATATTTCTATCAAATGCTAAGAAATAGAGTTCCTATGGTAATTGGTATAGTAGGTGTAGTGACAAATATTGTACTGAACATAATACTTATTACTTACTATGATGTTTATGGGTTGATTATCGCAACGAGTATTGCGACATTTCTATCTACAATAATAGCAATCATGTATGTAAAAAAAGAGCTCAATATATCCGGGATTTTATTTTTATTCTTAAAAACAACGATTTCTGTTTTAGTAGTTGTGTTTATTGTAAGTTGGGCAAAGGGGTTTTTAAACTTTCCTTTATTGCTTAATGCAGTAATAGTTGGAGTAATATATTCTGTATTAATTGTAATAAGCATGTTTTTAGTTATTGGTAAGAAGAAATTGTTTGAAATATTAGATTTTAGTTGATACTCTCAATAGGAGTTATGGAGGATTTTTTAATGGACAAGTTATCTGGAAAGAAAATATTACATATGACATCAAGTTACTATCCAAACGAGGATGGAGTGTCAAAGGTTGTACAAAAATATAGTGAGTATTATAGTAGTATTGGGGTGGATAGTTGGGTTTTAACATCTAGTGATTGCAAGAACTTCAGTAAAATTAATGGCGTTTCAATCAAATATTTAAACATTTATGGAAACGAAGTCAAAGGTATATCCGGAGACGTTGAAGAGTTTTACAAGTTTTTGAAAGAAATGAGTTTCGATGTAATAGTTACTTATGCACCACAAACATGGCACTTTGATTTGATTTCAAAGATGAGTAAATCTAATTTTAATAATGCTAAGTTAGTTTGTTTTACAGTTGGATTTTCTGGATTAATTGGGTTAAGAAGATTTAGATATAAAAAATACTATAAAAACATGAGAAGAAGATTAGAGAAGTTCGATTTAATTATTCCACATTCTAAAAAATATATTGACTATGAGTTTTTAGAAAAAAAACCAATAGATAATGTACGAGTACTACCTAATGGTTTTGATCCTAAGGAGTTTTCTAGTGAAGTTGAGTTGACAAGATTTAAAGAAGAGTTCTTCAAAAAACACAATATTGCAGAACATAAGAGAATTATTTTAAATGTTTCGAATCACGTATATGCAAAAGGACATAGAGATTATATTAGACTTTCTAAGAAATTCGACGACTACATATTTATTAATGTAGGGAACGATACTAGCAGAGTATTCAACTGTACACAAAGATGTAGAAAAGAGTCATTGAAATACGATGATGAAGGATCTAACTACTTAAGTATAAAACTAAACCGTAGCGATTTGATAAAGTTGTTCAAAATATCCTATCTTTTTCTACTTACCTCTAATACTGAAGCTTTTCCACTAGTTATTCTCGAGTCGATTGCAGCTGATTTGCCATTTATCTCCTATGATGTTGGTAATGTAAAGGAAATGCCGGGGGGTATTGTTGTGAAAGATTACAAATCTATGAAATTAGAAGTTGAAAACTTTACAAAAGAAAGATATTTATGCTTGATTGATAATATGTCAAAATCTAAGAAGGATTTTGAATGGGAGTATATATTGACGAAATATAAAGAGTATTTGGAGGAACTGATATGATAAGCAAACCAGAAATAAGTGTAATAATGCCTGCCTATAATGAGGCTAAAAGGATTTCAAGGGCTATTAAATCAATTTTATCTCAAACGTTCACCAACTTCGAACTAATAATTATTAACGATTGCTCAAAAGATGATACTCAGGTCGTCATTGATAGTTTTAATGATGTTAGAATTGTAAGTCTTATGAATGCTGAAAATATGGGAGTAATGAAATCACTAAATAGAGGACTTGAAATGGCTCAAGGAGATTATGTTGCTCGCATGGATGCAGATGACTTTTCTCTCCCCAATCGTTTGGAGAAACAAATAAACTATATGAGTGAGAATCCTGATGTAGTACTATGTGCAACAGGTGCTGTTACATCGTATCCTGATTACCAAAAAATTCACAAGACGTTTAATGATCATTCAGAAATCATAAGATATAGTTTAAAAGAAAATCCATTTGTTCATTCAACAGTGATGTTTGTTAAGCATATTGATAGTGATATCATTCGTTATACCGAAAAGACCTTGGAAGATTACGATTTGTGGATGAGATTAATTCATAGATATAAGGTAGGATTTATAAATGAAATTTTAGTTATGAGATACGAGGAAGAAAATCTTTCTAAAAATACGTACTCTTGGGCAAAAAATAAAAAGTCTGGAGTTTACTATGCCAAGTACAAAATTCAGAGAAAGTACTTGAGTTCTTCAAGATTTAAGTTTCTCTCAAGATATTATCTATTGCAGTCATTTCTGAAATACCGAGTTTCAAGATTGTTTGAGAAAGCATGAAAACACTAGTTTGGGTGTTCTTTGTTTTGGGATTGCTATCCGTTCCTCTCGATTTTTTGAAGTTTTCTTACTTCTCAATTATGGATATATCAGTGATAGTAATTTTATTGTATATGATAGCAACATCCTTAAAAAAGAGTGCGAATATAAAATATTTACTTTTTACTATTCTTTTTAACTCGTATGTTTTAATAAATCTTACAGTTAACTCGTCTCTTGAAATGAGCAATATTCTAGTAATTTTAGGAAATCAAGTACTATTTTGGTTTGTATTTACTAATTTTGAAAAGAGTAAACCATACTCAAACATGATTTTAGCTGGATTTGTATTTTTGATAGTTATTGGTGTGTATAGAGTTGCATTCCCTGATGTAGGTTCCGAAGTTCTTCATTGGTGGTGGAAAAAGTATCCATATTTTGGTATTAGGTATACACAATCTACAAGAAATTCTGATGCATTTTATTTCCTATTTGGATTAATGTTTACTTTCTTATCATATCGATTAGGAGTAATTAGAAGTCGAGGGGTATATATATTATTAACTCTTATTTTTGGATTATCCATCATTTTTTCATTTTCAAGAGGGGCATGGATTACATTGCTTATTTCATACTTAATCTTATTGGTGGTTCCAAGAAAAAACATATCACCAAGATTTATTATTACAACTTTTTTAGTTGGATTATCGTTTTTTCTATTAATATTTTCAATAGGTTATTTAGAGTATTTTGTAGATAAATTAGTTTCAATTTTTTCAGGAACTATAAGTAGTTCTAATCAAGAGAGATTAGATCTACTATATCAAGGATTCATTACAGCGCTTAAAAACCCTTTAGGAATAGGATTAAATAATACAAGTAATTTATTTGATTTTGGGAACTTTGAGAATGTATATATGAATGTTCTAGTAGAGTTAGGTGCAGTTGCTTTTGTTGCGCTTCTTCTATTTTTGATTTATCCAGTTTTATCAATAATATATACAGGTAAAAGAGATAATAAGGCTCAAATTGTATTAGTTATTTTTACTGTTGTAATTGTTTATGGTTTATTCAATTCATTATTCCTAGAGCCTCTATTTTGGATAACAACAGCCCTAGGATATAATATTATGTTAAGGAGTGATATAGATGAGTCATAGAGTTATTTTTTATGGAGGTCTAGGAAATCAGTTGTTTCAATATGCATTTTACCTCTATTTAAAGCAAAAATATCCAAATCATAGATATAAGGTTGACTATAACTTCTACAATGTTCGGAAGATTCACTCAGGTGCAGTCGCTCACAAACTGATGAAAATTGAATCCGAAGATGTTTATCGAAGATGGAAAATACCTTGGTTGTATTTATTGTTATTTCACGTACAACGGAGAACTGGATTCATTAGAGGTGAAAATGACACACTATATGATTTTACAAACTTTGAAAAATATGTTCGTGATATAAATAATAAAACAGTAGCTTATTTTGGATATTGGCAATCTTACAAGATTGTAGATGAAGTTAAAGAGGAGTTGCTTTCTAACTTTTTACAACCAGTAGATGCGGACGAATACTTGTTGTCTCAAATTGACAGATCTAATTCTGTTTCTATACACATTAGAAGAGGTGATTTCTATTCACCGAAATTTTCATGGAAGTATGGGGGAATTTGTGATGTTAATTATTACCATAAGGCAATAGGTTATCTACAGGAGTTGAGTAACGATAATCATTACTTTGTATTTACTGATGACGTGGAGTGGGTCCAAAGTAACATTGTGTTTCCAAATATAGACAATGTTACTTTCGTATCAAGGGATTACAAATCAGATGATTATGTAGAGTTGTTTTATATGACAAAATGCAAGCACAATATTATATCAAATAGTAGTTTTAGTTGGTGGGGTGCTTACTTAAACCAATATAATAAGAAAACTGTTGTATGCCCAACAAAGTGGGTTAATGATAATAATAGCATTATTAGAGTAGTTCCACTAAGTTGGAAAAAATTATAGGAAAAGGAGAGATTTATGAAAAAAGCATTGATTACAGGAATCACTGGCCAAGATGGTTCTTATTTAGCAGAACTTTTATTAGAGAAAGGTTATGAGGTTCATGGTGTTTTAAGAAGAGCATCTTCTTTTAATACTGGAAGGATTGAACACTTATATATTGATGAACTTATTAAAGATATTCATAAACCAAGGAAAATAATCTTGCATTATGGTGACATGACAGACAGTGCAAACTTAATTCGATTAATCCGTGATATTAAACCCGATGAGATTTACAACCTAGCAGCTCAATCTCATGTGAAAGTGTCTTTTGAACTGCCAGAGTATACAGCTCAGACAGATGCAGTGGGAACGTTAAGGGTTTTGGAAGCTGTAAAACTTTTAGGATACGAAAAACATACTAGGATATACCAAGCATCTACATCAGAACTATATGGAAAAGTTCAGGAAGTACCACAAAAGGAAACAACTCCTTTTTATCCTAGAAGCCCATACGGAGTAGCCAAACTGTACGGTTTTTGGATTACTAAAAACTATCGAGAAGCATATGGTATGCACGCATCTAATGGTATTCTATTTAATCATGAGTCTGAGAGACGTGGTGAAACTTTTGTTACTAGAAAGATTACTCTGGCTGCTGCTCGTATTGCTCAAGGTAAACAAGATAGATTGTATTTAGGGAACATGAATGCAAAAAGAGACTGGGGTTACGCTAAAGACTATGTGGAATGCATGTGGTTGATTTTACAACAAGAGCAACCGGATGATTACGTGATTGCTACTGGAGAAATGCATACAGTTAGAGAATTTTGTACTTTAGCATTTAAGCATGTTGGTATAGAGTTAATGTGGCAAGGTGATGGTGTGGAAGAAGAGGGTATTGACATAAAAACAGGGAAAGTGTTAGTTGCAGTTGATCCTAAGTATTTTAGACCAACCGAAGTTGAACAGTTATTAGGAGATCCTACAAAAGCAAAAGAGGTTTTAGGTTGGAATCCTAGGACTACTAGTTTCGAGGATTTAGTAAGAATTATGGTTGAGAATGACTATAAGAAAGTAGAAAGAGAAGATAGGATGAAACATTCTTATGATTAGGAGATTGTTATGAAATATAAATTAGCATCAGATTTCTGGGGTAAAGAAGAAAAAGAAGCTCTACATAGAATTATAGAATCAGGTATGTTTACAATGGGTAAAGAAGTTGAGGTATTAGAAGAAAAATTCTCAAGCTATTTTGGATCTCAGTATTGTGTAATGTCTAACTCAGGATCCTCTGCAAACTTACTTATGATTGGAGCTTTGTTTTATTCTGGTAGATTGAAGAAAGGTGATGAAGTTTTAGTTCCTGCAGTTTCTTGGAGCACTTCTTATCATCCCTTACAACAATACGGTTTGAAAGTTAAGTTTGTAGATATCGATTTACATACTTTGAACTACGATTTAGTACAATTAGAAGAGGCCATTAGTCCTAAAACAAAGATGATATTGGTCGTCAACTTGTTGGGTAATAACAATAACTTTGGAAAGATAGCAGAGTTATGTATAGAACATGATATTTTTTACATTGAAGATAATTGTGAGTCGATGGGTTCAAAATATAATCAGAAGTATTCAGGATCGTTTGGTTTGTTAGGAACGTTTTCTTCTTTTTATTCTCACCATATAGCTACAATGGAAGGAGGATATACAATCACAAATGATGAGGAACTTTATTTTATAATGAAGTCACTTAGGGCTCATGGTTGGACCAGAGGTTTAAGAGAAGACTGGGATTTTTATAGAAAAAAAGAAAACTCTTTCTATGAGAAGTTTAATTTTATCCTACCTGGCTATAACTTGCGACCTTTAGAAATGGAAGCTGCTTTGGCAAATGTTCAGTTAGATAAGCTAAACTACATAGTTGAGGCTAGAAGAAGAAACGCAAAGTATTTCATAGATAAGGTAAAGCATTATCCCGATTTGATTTGTCAAAAAGAGATTGGGAGTAGTAGTTGGTTTGGATTCTCAATAGTTTTAGGGGGTTCTCTTATAGGGAAAAGAGATGAAATTGTCCCAAAATTGGAATCCGCAGGTGTGGAAACAAGACCTATCGTTGCTGGGAATTTCGTCAGGAATGAATGTATTAAGTATTATAATTATGAGATTCATAATAAGTTGAGTAATGCAGATTATATTCACAATAATGGTTTCTTTATAGGAAATAACGCTGAAGACTTGAGAAATCAAATTGACTATTTCTTCGATGTTATTTCTAATATTATACGTAAGAGGTGATTCAAATGGAAAAAAACTCAAAAGTATATATTGCAGGACACAATGGAATGGTGGGTTCAGCAATACACAGGAGTTTAATCACAAGAGGGTTTAAAAATATAATTACAGTAGAGGTTTCGGAGTTGGATTTAAGAAATCCCTTTGATGTTGATAATTTTTTTAAGGTGAATAAGCCGGAGTATGTATTTCTTGCTGCTGCAATTGTAGGTGGGATACAAGCTAATATTGATAATCCAGTGAAGTTCTTACTGGACAATATTAAAATTCAAAACAATGTTATTGAGTCTGCTTATAAATATGGTGTTAAACGATTAGTTTTCTTAGGAAGTTCATGTATTTATCCAAGGCTTTCTGAACAACCTATGAAAGAGGAATATTTATTATCAGGAAAGTTAGAACCCACAAATGAAGGTTACGCTTTAGCGAAAATAACAGGATTGAAGCTTATTGAGTATTATAATCGCCAATATGGAACTCAGTACCTTTCGGTTATGCCATGTAACCTTTATGGATATAATGATAGTTTTGATAAGAAGAAATCCCATGTTATTGCAGCAACTATAATGAGGATAGATGAGGCAATAGATAGTTGTTCAGATAAAATCGAGATATGGGGAGATGGTTCTGCTAGAAGAGAGTTCATGTTTGTTGACGATTTAGCTGACGCTGTTATATTTCTTACGGATAACTATTTTGAAAATGAAATTGTAAATATTGGTGTAGGGTATGATGTTAGTATACATGAGTTGAATAAGATGGTTTGCGACATCTTAGGTTTTGAAGGTGAAATTACATTTGACTTAAGTAAACCAAATGGTATGCCTCAAAAGCTACTCTCAGTTCATAAACTAAACGAAATAGGATGGAAACATAAAGTAGATTTAGAAGAAGGGTTGAGAAAGACTTATAATTGGTATCTCAAAAAGGTGAAAAAATGAAAGTACTAATTATGGCAGGAGGTAGTGGTGTGAGATTTTGGCCACTGTCTACTAAAGAGAAACCGAAGCAACTTCTTTCCTTAGTTTCAAAGAAATCAATGATAAGAGAAACTGTTGATAGAATTTTGAATCTTGTATCAATAAGTGACGTTTTTATTGCAACAAACGAAATTCAGGTTTCTGGGATTATTGGAGAAATCCCAGAACTGCCAATAGATAATATTATCGTAGAACCTATGTTCCGTGATACTGCCGCTGCTATAGTATATGGATCAACATATATCAGTTTAAGAAGCGAATCAAATCCTACTATCATCGTACTTGCTGCGGATCATATTATCGAGGATGTTCATAATTTTACTAGTGTTTTGGAGAAGGCTGGAAAAGTTGCATCTGAGGGTTATATAGCAACATTGGGAGTTAATCCCTCTAGACCAGAGACAGGATATGGATACATAAAACTTGTTGACAAAGAAATCGGTAGACCTTCCAAGGTGCTCGAGTTCATGGAAAAACCTGAGTTAATGATTGCTGAAGAGTACATAAGAGAGGGTAATTATGTTTGGAACAGCGGGATGTTTGTCTTTAAACATAAGATTTTAATATCTGAGATGGAGAAGTATATTCCAAACCATGTTGATGTAGTTCATGGAATGATACCATTGATGAGAAAAAAATCTGGACAAGAGCTTTCAGTTTCTGTAAAGAAAGACTTTGAACTGTTTGAAAGAATCTCGATTGATTTTGCGGTTATGGAGAAATCAAATAATATAATTTGTATTCCAGTAGATTTTGGATGGAATGATGTTGGAGGTTACAATTCATTACAAGAAATGTATGATAGTGATTCCTGTGATAATGTTGTTGTTAAAGGTATGTACTCATACGTAGATTCTTTTAACAATATTGTGATATCTGATAGAGATAGTAAATTGATAACCTCAGTTGGAGTATCTAATTGTGTAATAGTAAATACCGAGAAGGCAATGTTAGTTTGTGATAGAGAAAAGACAAGTATGATTAAGGAACTACTAAAGAAAATTTAACATATTCTGGAGGGTATAATGAAAAAAATAAATTGGGATAGTCGATTCGTGCAATTAAATGAGTTACTATTTGATATCATTGTTGTAGTGTGTAGTTATTTAATTATCATGTATGCTTTTGTCTATTTTGATTATATTGATAAATCTGTACTACATATTAGCAATTTTGGCTTAAATATTTTGATTATAGTATTGTCAATAGTTAGTTTGATGGTTTTTCGTGTGTACAATATTTCCTTAACAAGGAATGGGTACTTTGAGGCTATGAAGAAAATCCTTTTCTCACTAATTGTTGTCAACTTTTCAGCAGGAATAGTCTTTCTGATTATAGTCGATTTTGAAGTACCTATTACTGTGGTGGGATACAGTTTTATTATTCAGATATTACTGTTTTCGTCATATAAGCGTATTTTCTTTATTTTCTTAAAGAAGGTAAATATAAAGGATGTTTTAATTGTCGGTACTGATTCCCAAGTAGATGATTTACTAAAAAAAATACTATTGGGTTCGGAAAGATATATAAATGTTAAATATTTAGTTTATGAAAGAGAACAAGAGAATGAGGAACAGTTACATAAAATATATGAGTTGATTGATTACGTAGATAATGTGTACTTGACTGCAAATCTTACAGAAACAAAGAAGAATGCAATTATTCAGTTTTGCATTGAAAAAAGTAAGAAGTTTTATCTAATACCTAAGATATATGAGTTGGCAATAAAAAATGCTAGAATTGATCAAATTGGAGATGTTTTAGCATATGAAGTTACTAGACTAGAGTTGTGCCTTGAGCACAAAGTTATTAAAAGAACATTTGATATTGCAATTTCCTTAATCGGAATTATAATTACTGGCCCTATTATGATTTTTTTTGGTCTGCTGATTAGATTTTCAGATGGTGGACCAGTATTCTTTAAGCAAGAACGCTTAACTTATAAAAATAAGAAGTTCACACTTATAAAATTTCGTACAATGATAGTTGATGCTGAAAAAAATACAGGCCCTGTGTTAGCGACTGCGAAAGATCCAAGAATTACGAGATTGGGAAATTTCTTACGAAAAACTAGGATTGATGAGTTGCCACAATTCTTTAACATTATTGTTGGTGACATGAGTTTGGTTGGACCTAGACCAGAAAGAGAATTTTTCGTAGAACAGTTTAAGAAGGAAAATCCGGATTACGCATTTAGAATGAATGCAAAAGCAGGTGTAACAGGCTTGGCTCAAGCTTTAGGTAAGTATGACACTTCATACGAGGACAAGTTGAGATTTGATTTGTATTATATTCGTAATTACTCATTATTTCATGATATTTTTATACTTTTTCACACTGTTAGAGCTGTGTTTGATGAGACTAGTTCAAAAGGATTATCAGCTAGTTTAAGTCTTCGTGAACTTATGGAAAAGCTTAACTACAGAATAGTTTTAGAAAATGAGGTTAATGCAGTTTTTAGGGTTTATCAAAAATAAAAAGTAGAAAGGAAGATTTTATGAAAGTACTAGTAACTGGCGGGTTAGGTTATATTGGAAGCCACACTGTTATTCAGTTACTATCTAATAGTCACGATGTTGTGATTATAGATAATTTGTATAATAGTTCGTTAGAAGTTCTAGGTAGACTTGAGAAAATTTCTGGAAAAAAAATTCAATTCTACAACTACGATGCTAAGGATTATGAAAAGTGTAAAAAGTTATTTATGTATCACAACTTTGAGTGTGTAATACATTTCGCAGGATATAAAGCTGTAGGAGAGTCTGTGAAACATCCAGGAAAATACTACGATAATAATATTAACTCAACCCTAAACATACTTAGATTGATGAATGAGTTCAGTGTTGCTAAAATGGTTTTTAGTTCTTCTGCTACAGTTTATGGGACCCCAAAAGCTTGTCCAATTGAGGAAGAGTTTCCGACAAGAGCAACAAATCCTTATGGGAGAACAAAACTCTTCATTGAAGCGATATTAAAAGATTATCATATTTCAAATCCAAAAATGTCAATTAGTATTCTAAGATACTTTAATCCTATTGGTGCACACAAATCTGGGTTGATTGGTGAAAATCCAAATGGGATTCCTAACAATCTGTTACCCTACATATGTAAAGTAGCTTCAGGAGAACTAGAATGTCTAAATGTGTTTGGTGATGATTACAATACTATTGATGGAACAGGTGTTAGAGACTATATTCATGTTGATGACTTAGCATTTGGTCATATCAAAGCAATGGAGTATATTCAAGATAGAAAAGGATGCTTTGTTCACAATCTTGGTACAGGACAAGGGTACTCGGTTTTAGAAGTTGTAAAAACTTTTGAAGAAGTGTCATCACAGAAAATTAAATATATTATTACCGATAGACGTCCTGGTGATATTGCTACTTGTTATGCAAGTTCAGAGAAAGCTAATAAGGAGCTAAATTGGAAGGCAACTAGAGGTTTAGAGGAAATGTTGTCTGACGCGTGGAATTTTGAAAGGAAACATAAGAAATAGAGTGTTACCACACTCTTTTTTTGATATTATAGTAAAGGGTGATTAAGATGAAAAATGACGAGTTTTATGATTCACATTTACATCTACTAGGACTTGGATA
>CBFCWH010000001.1:0-525196 GCA_965601585.1 uncultured bacterium | reverse complement strand
ACCAACAAGACACTAAGTACTTACACTAGTAAGTATTTTTTTTATGCATTTTTTTTGATTCTTATCGGTCTTCTATCTACAATAATAGTAGGTGGTGATTGAAAATGAGAAAAATCGGAATAGTAATTATCGGGATGATATTCATATTTATGTTAGCATCATGTACAACGAGTGAAACAAGAAAAATAGATGAAAGCAATGACCCAACTAATATTCAATCAGAACTTCTATATTTATCCTTAGATGAACTAAAGGAGTATGATGGAAAAGATGGACAAAAAGCGTATATAGCAGTTGATGGTGATATATACGACGTATCAAATCAATGGGTTAGTGGAGAACATAATGGGTATATGGCTGGGACTGATGTATCAAATGTGATATCTAATGCACCTCATGGCGCAAGTGTCCTTGAAAGTCTTCAGAAAGTAGGGGAATTACGTACTGAATAGGCGCTGAACTGCGCTTTTTTTAGTTTAGTATAGAAACTAATTATCTTTTATGATAAACTTATTATAGAAGAGAGGTGGAGACATGGGATTTAAAGATACAATTCAAAAAGAAAGACATGAGTTACAATCAGTAAAAAAACCTTATGAAACAGTAGCGTTTATTATTTTTGCCTTAATGTTTTTACAAAACATATTATTCATGTTTGTTCAGATTATTGATTACTTTAGTACAAAATTTTGGAGCTTCAATAATTTCTTAACAAGAATGAATAATACAGGATTCATTATGAGAATTTCAAACATTTTCACAAAAAGTCAGTTTATGCAAATGGCAGTGGCTATATTATTATTTGCATTATATTGGGGAATCATATGGTACTTCGTATGGAATTACTGTAAGAAGCAAAAGTTAGCTAAATGGACTTGGACACTTTTTGTAGTCTATGGACCAAATATATTTTTAGCTACACCAGTTGTATTCTTCGTTATTTATGTATTTAGACCATATTTTGCAAGATTTGCAAAAAGGTTTGTAGAGGAGTTTAAAACGTTTGATCCTTCTCATGAGTTTGAAGAGGAGAAAGCTGAGGAATATAATGCTACAGATTATGATCAATACATTAAAGATGAACCTTATTATGATGATGATTCTACGGTTGAGGACTCAGAAAATAACAAAGATAAGTAAAATAAAAAAATACGGAGAAATCCGTATTTTTTTTGATATAATAGACATTAAGGGAAAGGGGTTTTTAATATGGGAAAATACCGCAGAAGACAGACATGGTGGTTAGATGAAATATCTTGGCGAAGGAATTATTCAGAGTCTGTTCCATTTTTTTACTTGTTGTTCAATATACTAATTTTGATTCGAAGCATTATTGGTTCTGTAACATTCAATATGACGGTTAGTGGATTTTTATCAAACTATCTATTTTTTTTAGCATATAATTCACAGTTAATAGTAGTACCTTTGATTGTATATTTATATAGAAAAAAGGACTTGGATGCATCATTGAATTTGATTAAAATATTTTCTTTGATATCTATTTTTAGGATCATTTCTATCAAAATAAGTTCATACTCTTTTGGTCATAGATTTTATTTTGACCTTAGTTTTATACTTGTTTTGGTTGTGTATTTAATATTCTTTGTGCTTTGTACAAATCATAAGAGTATGAGCGAGTTTATAAACAAAAAACTGAGATTAACTGACAGAATATTACTGGGGACTCTGATACTTCAATATTTATTAATATATATACAAGAAGCAATTAGAGTTCACATATACTACCAACATCATACAGGCTTCTCTTTTACCTCGGATAGTTCTATCATTTTTTTGATGTACTTGGTGTTTTTAATACCTTTATTTGTATTTAACACATTCATGAAAAGTACGGATCGAATTTATGTCAAAATATCTGTAGTATATATACTAGTTTTATTCATGTTAAACTTGGGATATGAGACTTTAGATTACTTTTTAACACTGAAGATGTCATTCTTTGTAGAAAGATCATTCAGTTTTCGTGAGTTGCTTTCTAAACTTCTAATGTTATCCAGTTACAGTTCGCTTTTTATTGCTTCATACTATAAGCTTTCGTACTGGGATAAGAATAAGCGTAATGATATAAGTGAGATTAATGATAATAAAAAAGATGAAGATTAATTCTTCATCTTTTATTCTACTACAATTGCATCAATTTCAACTAGAACGTCTAAAGGCAATCTTCTTACTTCAACAGCAAATCTTGCTGGTTTATGATCACCAAAGAATTCAGCATAAACTTCGTTCATATCTTTAAACATACCTAAATCTTGTAAGAATACACCACATTTGATAATGTTTTCTTTCTTTAATCCTGCTTCCTCAACGATAGCAAGAACATTCTTCAAACTTTGAAGTGTTTGAGATTTTATATCCTCTCCTGCTGGTTTCATTGTTTCAGGAACATAAGGGATTTGACCTGATACATAAAGTGTACCATTAACTAAAACACCTTGTGAGTATGGACCAACTGCTGCAGGTGCGTTTTTTGTACTAATCATTTTCATTTTAATATCACTCCTTCTCTATATATTATATATTGTAAGCGCTATTATTGACAGTGTTTTATTTGTGTTTTATGTGATTTTAAACTATAATTATTATAGATAAAAGAAGGAGGAATTATGATGGAAGTATTAACTGGAAATGTAAATGAAGAAAAACATGTTCCGTTCGTAGAAGAACTAGAAAACGGATACCGTGTTACTGTTGGTAAACCAGCATTACACCCTATGAAAGAAAAACACTTAATTGAGTACATTGAACTTTATGTTGATGGTATGTTAGTAGGGAAAAAAGAGTTTGGAGCAGAAGAAGAACCAATTGCGGTTTTCGAAGTAGCTAAAGGGAAGCAAGTGTTCGCAAGAGAGTTCTGTAATCTACATGGATTATGGCAAGGTGAACTGTAATTTTAAAGTAAAGAGTGAGAAATCACTCTTTTTTTTGATAGTACATATATTAGAATTGTATTGACAAAGGAAAGAAAGCTATGTTAATATTCTTTTAGAATACCTTTAAGGTAGTCCGGAGAGACTAGTAAGGAAATTCATACAAAAGCATGCGTGCTTATTTTTTATGAAAATTCTTTTCTAAGTCTTTCTACTTAGATTTTTTTTATGCAAAAATTGAAAAGGAGAAAGAAAATGGAAAAAAGTTTAGTAGTAGGAATTCAGGAAAAACCAAGTAGTATCGCGAAATGGATTGTTTTAAGTTTACAACATGTTTTCGCAATGTTTGGGGCAACAGTTTTAGTACCTTTATTGACAGGGTTAGACGTAGGAGTAGCTTTAGTAGCAAGTGGTGTAGGGACAATTATTTACATTATAAGTACTAAAGGGAAAGTACCAGTTTATTTAGGATCAAGTTTCGCATATATTGGAGCTATCAGTGTAGCTGGTGCTACAAATGGATTTAGTAGTGCATATGTTGGATTAATGGCAGTGGGGATTATTTATGCTATTGTAGCAACAATTATTCGCTTTACAGGAAATGGTTGGATTAAAAAGTTATTACCTCCTGTAGTAGTTGGACCAACGATAATTACAATCGGATTAGGATTAGCACCTGTAGCAATTGGTAGTGCAGGATTAAATGGTGGAAGTGGATGGGAAGTACCATTGGTTGCATTCATTACATTCGCAACAGTAATCGCAGTAGGGATTCTTGGTAAAGGGTTCTTCAAAATTGTTCCATTCCTAATGGCAATTCTAGTTGGTTATTTATCAGCAGTTATTTTCGGACTGGTTGATTTAAGCACAGTATTTACTGATTACTCATTTATTCAAGCACCAAACTTTAAATTACCATTCGTAAGCTATAGTTTAGATTTTGATGCAGTATTAATGTTTGCACCTATCGCATTCGTTACTATTGCTGAACATATAGGAGATCATACTGTATTAGGAGAAATTTGTGACGAAGATTTCCTAAGTGATCCAGGACTAGAGAATACTATCATGGGTGATGGTGTTGCAACATTCTTCAGTGCAATGATTGGTGGACCTGCAAATACAACATATGGTGAAAACACTGGTGTTGTGGCAATGACAAAAGTAGGTAGTGTTTACGTTGTTGGATTAGCAGCAATCTTCGCAATTTGTCTTGGGTTCTTCGGATGGATTCAAGCATTCATTACAAGTATTCCATGGGCTGTTATCGGTGGTATGACAATCGTACTATATGGTTTAATAGCAGGTAATGGTGTAAAGGTTCTTATTAAGTCTAAAGTTGATTTAGGTGATATGAAAAACTTAATCATTGTAGCAACTATGCTTGTAATTGGATTAGGTGGAGCTGCATTACCAATCAATGACGCAGTTAGTTTACAAGGAATGAGTTTGGCTGTTATCGTTGGGATTACACTAAATGCTTTATTCTCGATGTTTGACAAAATGGGTTGGATTGAAAGAACATAATTACAAAAATAAAAACGATTCTTAGGAAGGAATCGTTTTTTTTATTTGATCAAAGCATGTTTTAAAGCATCAATTACAGCTTCGTTAATTGCATAGGATGTATCTGTAGCACCTGTTATTGCGTCAATATCTGTTCTGTTTTGATCCTTTATCTCATTTGCAATCGCATATGCAGTGTCTACATATCTATCGTCTTTAACATATGGAGTACAGCCGCATTCATCCACAATGACATATGAAATAGTATTGTCTTGAATACTTACTCTAACGACGGTGTCAATCTTTTGGTATCCTTTGGAGTAGCCGATGTAAGTACCATCTTGAAAATGATTATCTTCGATTATATTCATGGGCTCAATAAAGTATTTTGGAGCATCGTTCACAAAAACTAGTGATATTACCCCTAAGGTAACAGTAATTGTTGTTGCTTTCAAAATGTTATACTTCGAGAACCTGTGATATAGTTTCAAGAAGAAGTAGGTTCCAAAAATGATGTAATATGGGATAATATGAGATACATCGCTTACTCTTATAGCATGTAGGAAGATGAGTAGGTAAATGATGTGTGCTATTTTATGTAACTGAATCCAACTAGACGTTGCCATTTTTGAACGTGCAATCTTAAATGATGTTACAAATAAAGGTACCATGAGAATTACCGCAAGTAGTGAAATGACGTCAAGTGGGATATGAGCTATAATTGATTCATATATATGTAAATAAGAGTGTGGAACGATAAACATGAATCCTAAAATCGCATATTCTCGTCTTACACTACTTAATCGTTTCTTGATTTGGCTCCCTCTTTTAAGAGCACCTGTAAACATTACTATTAGTAAAAAAGATACACCAACGGTACCGTTATTAACGAGTGTAGTATATGCTGAGGTAGGTAGCATAATACTAATAGCTGATATAAGTAATGCAGCTATGTATAAAATGATTGAATTTGTTCTAATATATTTACTTAAGTAATATGCACTAAGTACTAATAAAAGGGGGAGAAGAATTTGCATATTAATCACCTCTACCTAGATTGTACTACCGTTCTATCCATTTACACGAAAGTTTCACAACCTTTACACAAGTATACATAAAAGTATCTTAGAGAGGAAAAAAATGGGTATTTAAGCATTAATATATGAGGGAAAATGGATTCTATGATATCCTATAGATACACTACATACTTAATTAGTATTCTTATGTAGTAGTCTATTAATTATGAATTTTATAAAGGTAAAAACATGTAAGAAATAACTATAAAAAAAAGTGAAAAAAATACATTAAAACCCTTGCCTTTCTAGACTTCTTTTGATACAATTATATTCGGCTAAAAAAGTGTTGATTATCGAATTTAGTTGTGTTATAATTTTCTTGCTGCTCAAACCTGGGGTCCAGTGGTGTAGTGGTTAACATGTCGGTCTGTCACACCGAAGATCGCGGGTTCAAGTCCCGTCTGGACCGCCAATTATTTATGCGCCCATAGCTCAATTGGATAGAGTGCTTGACTACGGATCAAGAGGTTAGGGGTTCGACTCCTCTTGGGCGCGCCAATTATTTTCGGGAAGTAGCTTAGCTTGGTAGAGCGCTTGGTTTGGGACCAAGAGGTCGCAGGTTCAAATCCTGTCTTCCCGACCATTCAAAAATAAAAATGACGATTACTCGTCATTTTTTTTATTTGACTTTGAACTTGAGTTTTTGTAGATATTCAATAAACTTATCAGTTAAGTATGGATCAAACTGAACTGCCTTGTTTCTTTTAAACTCCTCAATTGCCTCATCAATGGATATTGTAGGAGAGTACACCGTGTTATTAATCATCATATCAAGAGCGTCACAGAAACGTAAAACTCTGGCTAAGTAAGGTATTTCTTTTTCTTTTAATTGATGTGGATAACCTGTTCCATCCCAAGACTCATGATGAGTTAAAATAAGTTCTGCTATTGAAGTGAGTTCAGGAATTGATTTCATTATTCTAAATCCTACATCACTATGTGAAAGTATTAAATCATGTTCATCTTGAGTTAAGTTCTCACTTTTGATGAGTATTTCATCAGGAATATTAATCCAACCAATATCATGATATAGTGCTGCTTTGACTAAGGAATCTAAATCATCTTCATCAAGATTTAATAGCATACCAAACTCATAGGCAAACTCGCCAACTTGTTTTGCATGATTTCCTAGTTCAGAATGAACGTTATATAGTTTGATATTTATTTTTTCTAGAAACTCCTGTCTCATAATTCTACCATCGTATTGTTTATTATTATACATTTCAGTTTCTGCTTCAATAAGTATCGTATTTAAGTCCTGTACTTCGTCTGTTTTGGTTGCGACTCCGAGTGATATGGATGGAGTCATTACTTCATACATTGATTTTCTTTGTAAATCACGAATACGATTAATAACCAGCTGCGCATTTTCTTTTGATGTTTGAGGAAGTAAGATTATAAATTCATCTCCACCCCATCGAGCGATTATATCTTCACTACGTGTTGCTTTTTTAAGAATATTCGCTATCTCTATGATAAGGTTGTCTCCTTCAACATGACCAAATGCATCATTTGTAAGTTTTAAACCATTAACATCACCATGTATTATAGTGATTGGTAGTTGTCTTTTTGTATCCAGTCGCTTCATTTCTACCTCTAAGAAGTAACGATTATATAACCCTGTCAAATAATCGTGTTGAGATATATATTGAATTTGCTTGTTCTGTTGAAACTGATTTGTCACATCACGAAAAACTAAAATACTTCCTCTTAGTTTCTCATCATAAAAGATTGGTGATAATGAGAAATCAATATATTGAGTAAATGTATCTTCTTTACTCATTAGCAAATATGGTACTTTTGATTTGAATGGTTTATTTGATGTCATTACTAGATTATATATATTGTTAAAATCAATCTGAGAATCTTTTGAGTATACTTGTATAACATCATTTATATTCTTTCCGATTGCATTAGCTGTAATCGACAGATATGAAGTTGCGAAATCATTGATTACTTCTATTTCACCATATACATTGGTGGAGATGATTCCTTCGTTTACACTGTTCAATGTTGACTCTAGTTTCACATTAACATCTTGATATTTACGTTCATCTTTAATGCGATCAGTTATATCAGTAATAGTTGAATATGAGTATGATACACCTTCAATGGAAATTGGTGTACTTCTAACCTCTACATGCATGATTTCCTTGTTTTTAAGTATATGCTTACAAGTAATATAGTCAACATCTTCTTTAATAGCTCTTTTTTGCTTCTTCCTAACGTCTTCTTCAGGTAATAAACTAAGATCAAATATTGTCATGTTTGTAAATTCTTCATATGAATATCCGTATCTCTCAATAGCTGCCTGATTTACATTCATGATTCTCTCAGTATTAGAATCAATTAGTAAACTATAGCTAGCGGATTTATGGAATAACTCTTTATATTCTTGTTCCCGTTCTTTGATTTCTAGAGAGTTGAAATATATCATTCTCTGACGAAGCATAAATATACTTACAGCCAGTCCACCTAGAGGGTACAATGCAATAAGTGGGAAGGCAATAACTTTGATACTTGACAGGGGTACTTTTGCTGGGAAGAAAAACAGTATTCCAACCATAAGCATTTGTGTTAGAAGAACTAAGACAAATTGTTCAAAAATCGTTATCTTATTAAGAGAGACTTTCTCATTTTTAATTCTCTTGAAACGCCATGACAAACCAATAATCCCAGGTATTACAACCCAAAGAATCCCAGGTATTACTCCGTCTCCACCCATAATAATACGGTAGATAGATAAGAATATCCCACCGATAATTGTAGGAGTGACTCCAAAGAATATCCCAGTAAGAAGCATTAATACACTTCTACCATCAAAAAATATCCCAGGATTGGTTTCTACAGCGTTAGCCATAATGACGAAACCTACAACACTGACACTTATCCCCATCGCGATTTTACTGCTTAAACGAGATAAACGAGTATCGTTAGAAAACAAAGCATATACTACGGATAAACTCATAAGTAAAACAATGTTAGTTAGTAAATCAACAAAAAGTTCAATCGTCATAGTGACCCTCCTACTTAAGCCTTTTTAAATATTATACTATATTTAAAATGGATATCAAAATAAAGAAAAAAAGCAGGTAAAATAACTTGCCTTTTTTTACCGAATTGATTATAATGTTTAACGGACACTCAAGGTTCCGTAGCCAAGTGGCTAAGGCAATGGACTGCAACTCCGTGATCACCGGTTCGAATCCGGTCGGAACCTCCATATTGAGATATTAGAGTTTATTTCGTGATCTCGCATACTACTAGGGTTTATCCCTGTCGTTGCATAAGAAGTCATTAGGAAATAAGCTCTTTTTTATATCATTTTTTATGCATTGCAGAATGGTACTTCTGTTATAGAAACTATGTGTTTCAACCTAATCAATTCATAATATCGCTTTATTACTTGTGATACTATAATCGCATCTGCGCTCGTATTAAGTTGATTTGCATTAATTTGGTAACTGTTATATAATATGATCATGAATAAGATAATAGTATGTTCATAATATGTAATGATAGTCTAAATGTTTTTATAAGATATTAGTCGACAAATAACTCATTTAAACATTTGCCTTATCACTATATATTATGATTATATCATTTGAAATGTTTGCTTTTTTGAAGTGATATATTTTATACTTTGAACTCTTATTCCTAAAATATAGGGATTTTTTTATACCCTAAATACAAGGAGAAGAAAATGAATAAAGTTAAAAAATTATGTAGTTATTTACAAAATGATTTCGGATTAGTTGGGATTGATGAGAAGATTATGGAGAAAGCCATGACAACTAAAACGTACACTAAAGAAAGAATTGATCGTGGAGAACTACCTTCATCAATTCGTTTTGATTATCAAGAACTTGAGCTTATCGGAGACAAAGTAATAGGACTTGTTGTAGCAGAGCAATTACTATTATTGGGTGTTGAAACTGAAGGGAATCTCACAACTACAATATCATCAATTGTAGATAATGAGAACTTGAGACAAGTAAGTCATAAAATGGGTTTATATCATTATGTTCTAAAAAATGATAATCAAGATATTATTGATACAAAAGTAGAGTCAGATATCTTTGAATCACTAGTTGGAGCCATATATTATAGTTTAGGTTTTTTAACAACAAAGAGTTTCATTATTAAAACACTTTTTGTTGATGTGAAATTTCAAAAGTACGTTCATGATAACTCTGTAGAAACTAATAGACCTGAAACAAAGAATATTCTTGAAATAGCATTAGAAGAATCAAACAAGAAACGCGATATAAGTTTGGATCACATAAAAAATACTCTACAAGAGTATTGTCAAAAACGAGGGTTATCAATTCCAATTTATAAGGTAATAGACAAGAAAGGGCAAGACCATAGACCTGAGTTCACTGTTGCAGTATATATTAATGGGGAACATCTAGGAACAGGAATTAATTCATCAAAAAAAGCAGCTGAGAAACTAGCTGCTGCTGAAGCGATGAAGCGAATTAGTGAGTAAATTTTATTGCATTAATTTTGATTATATCAAATGATTCTTTCAGTTGTGTTGATAATGAGAAACTATTGGAGCAATGAGGGTAAACTCGTTGCTCTTTTCTTTTGTCGTCATGTTATAATATTATCTAAAAGGTACTGTGTAAATATGACAGAATGTGTCCTGGAAAACCATGGTAGTCCAGGCAATTTGTGAATATTTCAAATATGGAACTAGATGGATAAAGATAGCCGTTTATTTTATGATATATGTATGACATTTTTAGGTGTTTTTATAGGACTTAATGTATTATAAGATATTTCAAATAATCGAATACTTTTATGTGCCAATTCATACATTTTTCATTGATTTGTGACTAAACTAGTGTAGCACAAGCCCAGAAACATCAAGAATTTCAAAAGTATATCGATTTCCTCTGAATAATTGAGCTATAAGCAATAATGTGGGAGAACTAAGTACGCTTTTCGTTAAAATTACAGAATCAAAGAAAAAAGAGCTTGATTTCATTTTTGAAATCAGCTCTTTCTAATATAATGTCCATTTCTTTTTGTTTATGATATAAAGATTCGAGTTTTTTTGTTTTTTGACTTTTAACACATCTAAATCAACCAATTGATTTAAGTGTTTTAAGTAAAGAACTTTACTGTAATCATCATTAGAGAAATCAGCGTATTTCTTCCAGTTGAAGTATCCATCTCCAACAACAGGCATTGCTAGTATATTTCTTAGAGTTACTTGTAATGATCTTGGGATGGAATGTCCCATTCCTTCTAGTTGATCATATATGAGATAATAGTTGGTATATATAATGGAGTATTCTAACATAATATCTGCAATGTATTCTATAAAAAATGTAATATCGTTATTTGCTTGTCTAGAGTAAGTTATTGCATTATAGTATCTATGTTTATTGCTTTTATTATTAATCGCTTCTGAAATAAATAGAAGGGATAAATAAGGTGCATAACGAGAAGAATACCAATGGGAAAGTACTCGTGCCATTCTTCCGTTAAAATCAAAATAAGGATGTAAATAAATAACATAGTAGTGAATGATATGAGGAGCAAAGACTTGTTCTGTTTTTGTTTTAGGAGTATTGATATAAGTAACTAAATAATTCATTCCCTTTTCTAAGTATTTATAGTCAACACCTGTGTCAACGATTCGTTCATTATTACCGATGATATTTACACCGTCATGACGGTAGTAATTATCACCCTTAAGTTTTTCATCATCTTTTAAGCAATCTTTAGATAAGATATTGTATAGATTATATATATTGTCTATTGTAATATCTTTGTCTTTAACATAGTTATAAGCTTCAATCATATTCTTAACAACACGTTCGTTATCTGTTTTTAGTTCTTGATATGTCATTTTATCTATTTTTTCAATTTTAGCTCGTGTACTTCTAACTCCTTCAATTGCTAAAGAAGACTCAATCTCAGAGAAGATGAATCCATTCACCAAGTCTTCATCTGTAATATCCCAAAGATTAGAACTGTTTAATCCGATAAGTAAATTTTCAGCATCATCTAACTTGCTTGATAAATAATCACTATCTAGATAAATTAAGGGATCACTATTTTCGCTTTTTAGTGGTAGTTTAATAAATCTTTCATCATTAAACTTATCCATAAAGATGTCTTTCAACTCATGATGAGTGAATTTGTGTTTATACACTAAGTCAGTAGGAGTTGGATATTTCTCCAATGTTTCAATTAAATCCTGAAATGCTTTATAATTAGTCATATATACCACCTCGTATATAGTTTACAAAACTATTAACGAATTGTCAATTCAATTGTTAACAAAGTTATTAACAAGTTTCTGTCATAGCTGTTAACAAAAATCCGATATCTCTATAAAATAACTAGTGTATCTCAAGCACTGACTTTTTTGAAAAGACATTTGAATGGGGTAGAATAATTTATATAATTTGCAGACATTTTAATGTATGTTAAGTATCAAAAATGTAAAAGAACGCATAAACCGTTCTAGAATGTAATTATTTTACAATATTTAATTGAAGCATACACCTACCTCAGAGAAGTAGTGATCAATATCATAAATTGTCAATCTATACCGCTCTATCTAACCTAATGATTGAGAACATGTTTTTTATACTATATACCCAAATAATAATGTATCTATACAATAAGCAAAGCGAAAAAAAAGAGTCTAGACTGGTCGTGACTTTTTTTTTGAATGGATAGTATGTTATTCACATTGTCTACGTTCATTACCAATTGCTAATACCATGATTCCAGAAATAACTCCTAAGAATCCGAAGCGTAGGAACTTAGTGTAAACAAAGTAATACTCCAAATCAGAATATGCTCCATGCTCAACACTGCCAGGTATAATTATTGAAACAATCGAGAACATAGTAATGAGAATAAACATAAACTCCAGAATTATCAATATTCCTTTTTTATCCATTGCAATCCCCCCCTATAATTATTATGCAACTAAAACTGTTTGTAAAGTGTATTTATTTTCACTTGTCATTTCTGTCACATGTCGCTTTATCACATCGTTTACTCGCTGAAAAGTTGACAGTGATAGGATGACAATTCCTTTATCTGGATTATTAACCTGACGAAAGAGAAGTAGAAATATGGTTCATACATATATAATGCAAAGTCTTTGGTCTAATTATAGTTTTCTCTTTTTTATTGAAATTAGAATAAACGCAACAATCGAAACTATAATTAGGGCAATGAGTTGCAAAATGATATAAACTTCAGATTACCTCAAGTTAGATGAGTCATGATTAAATCTACATAAAATTATGAGAGTTGTACTATAAATTAAATAGAACACCATGAATGCTGAATACACTTGTAAACCAGTAAAATATCTCTTCATTTTGTCATCCCCTAAATATTATTATATTAGTATTGTCTACTATAAACAAGACTAAAAGTCAGTTAGAACGCTAGAATAAGATAAGCTATATACAAACTAATGTGTAATTTACTCGTTCATTTTTTTGTGGTAAAATAGTATATGATTTAAGTTAACAAAAGGGGGGCGTTACGCTATGGTGAAAGGTTATTTTAAGTATTTGAAGAGCAAGTGGTTATTGGTACTAATTTTAATACCAGTATTATTTGTTCTTTATTATTATGGAACATTTTTATATGCTTCAACATTTAATGATGTTGCGATAGGAAGTATGCAAGCGTGGAAATCACATGAAAGCGCAGATTTTAGTGATGATAAAATCACTTTACTGAAAAACGATTATGGAGTAGAAAACATTACACAAACACATACAACTCATGTTACTTTTGATTTTCAAGTTCATGCAATTGAGTCAACTTTTATTGATAACGGTGTTGATGTAAATCATCCAAATTATTGGCAAATCATTGAAAAAGTAAAGTTAATAAATGGTGAAGTTTGGGATTATAACACCACTGACAAAGTCATTATATTAGATGAGGCTACCGCAATAAAATTTTATGGACATACAGACGTAGTGAACCAGTTCTTTGATATTGATGGGGAACTTTGGGAAATAATTGGAGTAGTTTCAAACACATCTTCTAGAGTTGCTAAATATAAGGAAAGACTCGATCCATATGGTAATCAATTTGCACTTGATGATTTTGATACAGATGTATATGTGCCCTTCTCATTTTGTAACTATGAGAAATTTGATTTCCATAGTGAAGAACCATATACAATCATTGTAAATACAGGTAAACTATTATCTACAAACAAAGATAGAAATCATGTTATTGACTTAATTGCAGAAGAGAATAACTATATTGTACAAAGCGATAACAATAAATATACAGTTATCGCAGTTGCAGTCGCAGACTCATATGGATTGCATAATTTTAATGGCTACTTCATTATGTTTTTATTACCATTCATTATAGTCCTAATGCTTCATGTAATAAATCAATATCAACAATCTGATAAAGTTCGAGTAAGAGAATACAATAATGAGGATGAAGATAGAGTGCTCAATCTCCAACCCAACAACAAAACAGATCAAGAAACTATGAAAGAAATTTTGGGAATATATAATGATAGGTCTATCATCAGTAATCTCTATGTTGTTGAGTTGAATGAACATATAGTTGGTTTGTGTTTGGTAAAAATTGAGGAAGCTCATCAACATGCTTTAATCTCAGAGTTTATTATTGACAATGAGTTTCAAGGTAGAGGAGTAGGAAAGAAAGCAATAAGAAAGATTTTATCACATCTTGAGTCACTCTCATTAACAATCACCACAACAACAAAAAAAGATAACTTCATTGCTAGAATACTACTAGAGAACTCTGGGTTTACAATATTGAATGATGACAATGATGAATATTTATATAAATACAAATCCTAGTAAAAACGGATTACTGCTTATGATATAATAAAGATAATAATAGGAAAGAAGGGGTTATATGATTAATCGATTTTCTGGTATGAATATTTCATCAACTAATCCAAGGAGATTAGTTGAGTTTTATAAAGATGTACTTCAAGTACCAGTGATAGAAGATGATCCAAATTATGATGGGGTTTCATTTGGCTTTATTAAAGATGCTCCTGTTTTTTGGATATGGGATGAGAATAAATGGGGAATCAGTAATGATGGACCTGTAACCTTTGTATTTAACGCTTCAGATCTTGATGAGTTATATGCGAAGTTGAAAGAGAAGGATGTTGACGTTTTAGAACCACTTATTGCCCCTTGGGGTGGTAAAGAATTAAAAGTCACAGATCCAGATGGTAATAGAATACTAATCCTAGATTGAGAAAATGAAAAGAGCACTTAGTAAGTGTTCTTTTTTGATATCTAAAGCAAGTTTAACTATGATATAATAGAGTTAGTTAAGAGGGTGAAAGAAATGGTTATATTAGAGTTTTTAGTATCAGTTTTATATGTAGTAGTAATTATCGCATTTGTCATTATCGTATTAGCATTAGCGATTGGTCTTGGTGTTCCATTTGTGATTTTATATGGTATATACTGGTTACTATTTAGAAGTTGGAGAAAAGACAAAATAAAGCATGAAAAAGGTCCAAAAAGAACTCCAAGTATTCGTGGAAAAGACATTAAGAATCTTGTCAAAAACGTTATTCACGCAAGTACTAATGGCGAAGAAATTGATGAGGATGAGTTAAAAAGAGAAATAAAGGATATAGTAGGAGATATAGAAGAGATTAAATAATCTTTTAAAAAGGAGTGATTCTATGAAGAAAATAGTCATAATAGTACTTTCATTAATATTACTCGCAGGATGTAACAATGATTCAAAAATAGAAGTAAACAAAAACAAGTTTCTATCATATGAAGAAGAAACCATTTTTGAACAGGATACATATTACTTAGATCTATATTTAAACGACGATAACCAGTCACTAGAAGTGACAGGCAAACTGATTTATATTGTGAAAGAGGATACTGATGTTTTAAATATTCGTTTTTATCCTCGTGAAAGAAATCAAGGTAATTTCGATTTGGAGTACGTAATGATTAATCAAATAGAAAAAAACACTTCATTTGATTCAGTTAATCAATCGCTATTATCTGTATCACTAGATGAAACCGCAAGTGAAGGTGACACTATTGAAATTGATTTCAACTATACATTCTCTTATTGGATTGGAGAAGGAAGAATCTCTTATTATGAAGACTACTATATTTCAATGTTCTTCTACCCATTTGTTCAACCAAATAATGAAGAACCAATAAGTGATTATAATTACGCGTATAACGGAGAAAGTTACTATAATGAAATCGGGAACTACTACGCATCTATCAATGTTCCAAAAGACTATATCGTTGCTTCAAGTGGGAAACAAATGGATGAGGCTACGACGTTAAGAAGAAAAGTTTATGATGTTTACCTTGAAGATGGACGCGATTTTAGTTTTAGTGCATCAAAAAATTATCAAGTGTATGAACGAAGTGAGTACGGAATTGATTATACAGTTTATTCTATCCGTGAACTTAGTAATCAAGAGCTAGAGGAAAGCTTTGAAACGATTGGGGGATCTATTAATACTTATAGTGGTTATCTAGGAGAATACCCATATGACTACTTCAACTTAGAATTAGGATATATTTACGGAATGGAATCCACAGGTATTATTTACTGTAGTCAAGAAATAAGTGTATACACTATCGTTCATGAAGTAGCACACCAATGGTTGTACTCCATCATTCATAATGATCAGGCAAAAGAACCGTTCTTAGATGAGTCCCTAACAACATATATTACATTCCTATATTTTTATGAAACATACGGTATCGAACACGCAAAAGGTTTCCTAGACTCAAGAAGTAGTTTAAAAGATGGCTTTGAAGATTACTTTAGAGAATTTGAAGGACGATCACTAACAGATGATATTCATGGTTATCAAACAGGGTATGCATATATCATCTATTATCACGGACCGACATTATTTAGATACTATTTTGAAGAAATATTGGGTGATGAAAATTACGTTCAACTAAAGAGTTTCTTACAAGCTTATTATCAGGAGTACGCATTTAAAGAAGTCACTATAATAGAAATGTTAGAATTACTAGAAGAAACTACTGAAGTAGCAGGAACAAAAGACTGGTTCTTAGAAGAAATGAATGAACTAAAAGTTCCAGAACCATTAAATTAGAATACTCATTGGAATGACTACAAGAAGTAATCAAACCTATATGATAAAGATGTCATCTTGTGACATCTTTTCTTTTTGTGTGGTATAATTTTATTGAAAATACAAAAAAGGAGAATGTTATGTTAAATTTTGTTTACGATAATAAGACCAAAATAGTATTTGGAAAAGGAACAGAAAATGAAGTAGGTAATTATACAAAAATGTATGGTAAGAAAGTATTGCTTCATTATGGAAGAAACTCAATTAAGAAGTATGGGTTATATGACAAAGTAGTAGCGTCACTTAAAGAAAATGATATCGATTATGTTGAACTAGGTGGAGTTCAGGCGAACCCACGACTAGAACTCGTAAAAGAAGGTATTGAACTAACAAGAAAAGAAAACGTAGACTTCATTCTAGCCGTTGGTGGAGGAAGTGTCATCGATAGTGCAAAGGCAATTGCCTTAGGACATGATTACCAAGGTGATGTGTGGGATTTCTATATGGACGGAATTCGACCAAAACAAGTACTCCCTGTTGGTGTTGTACTAACCATCCCCGCGGCAGGTAGTGAAAGTAGTGTTGCGACAGTAATTTCTGATGATGAGACAGGATTAAAAAGAGGGTACGGAGATTTATCTTTACGTCCTAAGTTTGCAATTCTAAATCCTGAACTAACATATACATTACCAAACTATCAAACCTCATGTGGTGTAGTAGATATGATTGGACATGTCATTGAAAGATATATTACAAACACAAAAAATGTAGAACTTACAGATCGTCTATGTGAAAGTGTTATGACTACAGTAATTAATAATGCACAAGTAGCTTTAAACGATAATACAGACTATGCTTCACGCGCAGAAATAATGTGGGCGGGTGCTTTAGCCCATAATGGTTTAATCGGTACAGGACGAGTAGAAGACTGGGCATCCCACGGAATGGAACACCAGTTAAGTGCTGTATACGATATCGCACATGGGGCAGGACTTGCGATAATGTATCCTGCATGGATGAAGTATGTCTATAAACATGATCTCCCTAGATTTGCACTTTTCGCAAACAAAGTATTTGGTGTAGAAGTAAATGATAATAACTTAGAAGAAACAGCCTTAAAAGGAATACAAAAACTAGAGGAGTTCTACAAATCTATAGATATGCCTACACGCATGAGTGATATTGAAATTGATGATTCTAACATCGAGTTAATGGCAGAAAAAGCTACTGTAACATCACCAACCTTAGGACAATTTGTGAAACTAGATAAACAGGATATCATTAATATCTATAAGTTAGCATTATAATGAATAAACAAAAATTAAAACAAGTTGAACACGAATTTCTACTAAGGTACCCTGATGGTTTTGAAACTAAGGAGTTAAAGGAAGCTGGGAAAAAACATAAACTAAGTAAACATACTGAGTATATCCACAAAGTATGTTCTAAAGAATATATGAATCAAGGATTAAGTGTCTTTTATGACGTAATGAAAGTAGTAACGAACTCGTCAATGGTTAGTGTCTTTGAAAAAGTGAAGTTCAAGGATTTTGCAAAGGAGATTGATGATCACGACAAACATGAGCTTATGGGTGCGATATTTGAGATGTTACACGGTAATGAAGAAGAAGGATTCAATAGACTTGTAAGCCTATTGAGTTTCTATAAACTCGCAAAATGGCCACTTGTATCCGTATGGTTAGCGTACTACGACATTAACTATCAAGTATTTATAAAACCAACTACAGTAAAAAAAATAATCAATCATCTTGAACTTGAGGATATCAAATATTCACCAAAGCCATCTTATGAGTTCTATCAGAAATATCGAAAGCATTTAAATGAAATTAAAAAAGATGTAGATAAGAGACTTCAAGTGAACAATCCTGCATTCAGTGCAGTGTTCATGTTAACAGTAAATTAAACGATGAAATCATCGTTTTTTTTTATAAATAAGCATTTTGTAAATAAGGTAAATAAAGAAAGTAAAAAAACTGTCAATTTGCATACAAAACAACTACCTTCAGAAAAAAACTCTAACGCACTTTAACGGCTATTTATAGACGTATAACTAATGTATAAGTTCCCGATTTTCCTATTCCCGATTTATCTTGTAATTGTCTTTCAAATAAGGGATAATTAGAATGTAGAAAATTATGAAAACGCTTAAATTTTCTAAATAACGGGAAGGAATATTTTTCCTAAAACACCCACAAGAAAGAAGAGTTACCCAACACGCCATACTTAAATTGCATCTACGATTTACTTCATACTTACAAGAGGAAGAACATTTTTTATCCTGTTTTATATGACGGGAGGAAGTAAAATGATTTTAAGTGAAGTATTGAAGAAATATCCAAAAGAGAAAGATTATCTACTAGAGATTTTAATTGATGTGGATAAGCAAAAAGACGATCACTTCGTTAGTGAGAGTGAAATTAGTAGAATTGCAGAACATTTAGGAACAAAAGAATCACACATATGTAGCGTGATGTCATTTTACACGCTTTTATCTACGAAACCACGTGGTAAATATATCATTCAAATTTGCAAGGATGTTCCTTGTTATTTGAATGATTCTTTTAATATTGTAGATACAGTGTGTGACTTTTTAGGAGTTAAAATGGGTGAAACAACTGAAGACAAAACTTTTACAGTTGAATTTACAGCTTGTATTGGATGTTGTGATGAAGCACCTGCAATGAAAATCAATGATACTACTTACACAGGACTTTCAAAAGGGAAAGTTATTACTATCTTAGAAGAGTTCAAGGAGGAATAATATGATTCAGCGTAGAGAATTAACTAAGAGATTTGGAGTAGTTGATCCTTTAAGTATCACTGATTACCTATCAAATGATGGATACAAGGTTTTAAAAAAGGCTTTAAGTATGTCTAAAGATCAGATTATTGAAGAAATTACTCTTTCTAGAATTACAGGTAGAGGGGGAGCAAATTTTCCAACTTCTATTAAAATGAAAAGTTTTAAAAATCAAACAGGTATGAAATATATAATTTGTAACGCAGATGAGGGAGAACCTGGGAACTTTAAAGATCGATACATGATGGAAAACGACCCTCATCAAATTATTGAAGGTATGGTTATAAGCGCGTATGCTACCGGTGCTTCTAAAGGCTTTATTTATATTCGTGGGGAATATACTAAAGCTATTGATATCATGAAACATACAATTTTAGAGGCGAGACGACACAATTTCCTTGGTGAACACATTTTTGATCACGACTTCGACTTTGACATCGAAGTTAGAAGAGGTGCTGGTGCATATGTTTGCGGTGAAGAGTTTGCATTAATTGAATCGATTGAAGGGAAACCTGGTCGTACAAGAGTGAAACCACCATTTCCTACAGAAGTAGGAGTATTTAATCAACCGACACTTATTAACAATGTTGAAACATTTTGTAATCTACCTTTCATTCTTGAAATTGGTGGAATAAACTACAGTAAAATAGGAAGTAACTACGCAAGTGGTACAAAACTAATTAGTCTTTCTGGAAATGTTGAAAACAAAGGTTTATATGAAGTACCGTTTGGACGCTCGATTAGAGAAGTTATTGATGTTCTTGGTGGAGGAGTACCAAAAGGTAAAAATATAAAAATGGTCCAATTAGGTGGAGCGTGTGGAGCAATTATTCCTCCTACTCTATTAGACATGGACATTGACAACGAACGATTTGAAATCTTTGATTCAAAAATGGGTGCTGGTGCAATCATAGTAATAGATGATTCACATGATCTATTCGATATCATTTTAAGAAATATGGAGTTTTTCTTACATGAATCATGTGGGAAATGTACACCATGTAGAGAAGGACATGTTCAAATAGTGAATCTGATTAGAAAATTTGTGAACTATGAAGCTACAATGAAAGACTACAACTCACTTGCTTCATTAGCATCAGTAATTCACGAAACAACTCTATGTGGATTAGGCCAAACATCACCAACATCAATCATCTCAACAATGGAGTTCTTCAATGATGATTATATGGAACGAATCACAAGATGTAGATTGGAGGAAAAATAATGATTTCTTTAAAGATAAACGGTAGAGATGTAGAAGTAGATGAGAAAACTACCATTTTAGAAGCAGCAAAAAAATATAATATCAAAATTCCAACATTATGTCATTATCCTGATTTACATATCAATAGTGATTGTCGTATTTGCGTAGTTGAAATAGATGGCTATAGAGGATTAAAGACTTCTTGTAGTACACCTGTTAAAGAAGGAATGAACATCAAAACAAATAGTCCAAAGGTATTAAATGCTAGAAAGACAATAACAGAACTAATTCTTTCAAATCACGATGCAAACTGTACAGCTTGTGTACGTAATATGAAATGTGAATTACAATCATTATCAAATAATTTAGGTATTGATATAAACCGTTTTGAAAATGTATTAGAACCAGTTGAAATAGATTTTCATAACCCATCTTTAGTGCGAAACGCAAACAGATGTATTAAATGCGGTAGATGTGTAGACGTATGTAAAACTGTTCAAGGAATGCATGTATTAGATTCAATGGGTCGAGGGCATGATATGGAAATTAAACCTGCCTTTGGTAAATACCTAAGCGATGAATTTTGTACTTTCTGTGGACAATGTGCAAACGTATGTCCAGTTGGCGCAATTATAGAAAAAGATAATACGGATAAAGTATGGGAAAAACTACATGATCCAAGTGTACATGTAATGGTTCAAATCGCTCCTGCAGTACGTGTTGCGGTTGGAGAAGAAATTGGATTTTCTAGTGGATTAGTAAGTAATGGGAAACTAGTAAGTGCAATGAAACATTTAGGATTTAACAATGTATATGACACAAACTTTACTGCAGACCTTACAATCTTAGAAGAAGGTACAGAGTTAATAACAAGAATTAAAACAGGTGGAGTATTACCATTGATGACATCTTGTTGTCCAGGTTGGATCAACTTAGCAGAACAAGAATATCCAGAAATACTACCACATATTAGTTCATGTAAATCTCCACAACAAATGTTTGGTGCTTTAGCTAAATCATACTATGCAACAAAACTAGAAAAAGAACCAAAAGATATTTACGTAGTATCAATTATGCCTTGTACTGCTAAAAAATATGAAGCAGAACGAAAAGAGTTTCAAATTGATAAAGAACATCCAGATGTAGATATCGTTTTAACTACAAGAGAACTAGCTAAAATGTTCAGACAAATGGGAATTGATTGGGAACATATCCAAGATGTTGAATTTGATTCACCATTTGGATTAACAACAGGAGCAGCTCAATTGTTTGGTGCGACTGGTGGAGTAACAGAAGCTGCACTTCGTACAATAAGTGAAGTAGTAAACAACGAACCACTTGAAGATATTAACTTCTTAGACGTACGTGGACTAGAAGGAATTAAAGAAGCAGAAGTAATCCTTGGTGGACAACCTGTGAGAATCGCAGTATCACATTCATTAAGTAATGCAAGAACATTAGTAGAAGAAGTAATTAGAGGAGAAAGCCCATATACATTTATTGAAATTATGGCTTGTCCTGGTGGATGTATAGGTGGAGGAGGACAACCTTACGGAACAACAAATGAAATCCGTGAGCAACGTATTGCCTCTACATATATGGTTGATGGAGAAATGGTATATCGAAAAAGTCATGAGAACCCATCAATAAAAGCATTATACAAAGAATATTTAAAAGAACCAAACTCGAAAAGAGCACATCATTTACTTCATACGGAATACACTCCAAGATAGTTCAAAAGCCCCTAAATTAGGGGCTTCTTTTTATAGTTTCATAGAATTGCTAGTGACAGCATAATATGATAATATATTAGTATCAATAAAAAGGGGACATTTATGAGAAAAGCAAAAGTCAAAACTGAAATAGCAATTCTGATTCAAAAACACGCAAACAACAAGAAATCTGATCAACAAGCGATAAGATCGATGTTGCGAATGAGATATGCAGTACAAAGTAAAAAACCAGTAGAAAACAGATATTATCTAGAGTTTATGACAAAAAAAGGAAGGAAAAAGTTTTTAGTAGATGCACGATATTATAACTCAATAAAAATCGATTCATTAGGTGAGTTATCACATGAAAAAGGAAGGTTTATCTCATTTGAGTATCATAAAAAAGCAACAACAAAGGATATTGATGAATTAGGATGGTAGAAAAACTACCATCTTTTAATTTTCTGGTTTGTAAAAGATTCGTATAAATAGTACAATAGATATAAGTAATTACTACACAAACAATCATTTACAGGAGGAAAAATAATGTTCTTTGATGCGAGTTTATTGAGTTCGGTATTATCTTTTGAGGACCTTCACTCAAATGTATTTATCGATATTGCGTTACTGGTTGCTATAGGGATCTTAGGTGGAAAAATAGCTGAATTTTTCAAGTTACCTAAAGTAACTGGGTATATCATTATCGGAATGATTTTTGGTCCAAACATATTGAACGTTTTTAATGAGGAAATGATTTATGATTTTAAAGCGTTAAAAATTTTAGGACTTGGATTTATTGGTTATAACGTTGGATTAGAAGTAAACTTCAAAATGTTGAAATATAACCGGTTTGCCGTTCTATTTATTACGATTTTCCAAGCGGTTGTCACCTTCGTACTAGTTGGTGGTATGATATTACTCTTTGTAGGAGAGTACGCATGGACTTATGCTTTAATATTTGGTGCTATTGCTACAGTAACAACACCAGCACCTATTGTCGCATGTATTCGGAGCTATCATACCAAAGGAAGACTAACAGCACTTCTTTGTCCAATGATTGCACTAGATGATGTATTAGGGGTAATTCTCTTTGCCTTTGTACTTCCGATTAGTGTATATTTAGCTGGACATACAGGAGAAGCATTAACTGTTGGAATACTATTCGGAGAACCGTTACTTCAAATAATTCTTAGTATCGGTATCGGTACGATTCTAGGACTAATGGTTGAACGTTTTATTGAATATTTCTTCAAGGGAGATAAAACTACTTTATTCCTAATAATAGTTATTGGATTACTATTTGGGATTGGAATCACATACATGTTTAACTTATCAACTATACTTTTACCGTTAACAATTGGAGCTATCCTATCAAATAGATTGAACTTTGAGTTAAGAGACAAAGTCCGAACAATATCAGATGGGTTCATCTTGCCAATCCTTTTAATTTTCTTCACATTATCTGGAGCTGAGTTAAACATAGGATTATTGTCAAAGTTAGAAGTAGTAGGGTTGATTTATGTCTTTGTCCGTGTTGCGGGTAAACTTATTGGTGCTTTTACTGCATCTGTAATTATTAAAGAGGAAACAAAAATTAAGAAATATTTAGGTCTCGCTCTAATCCCTCAAGGTGGTGTTGCTATTGATATGGCAATTCTTGCAGAAATTCGATTCCTTGAGTTAGCAAGAGAGACTGGTAATTCAGATTTTGCCTTAATTGGATCAACGATTTTAGCAATCATCTTAGCTGCAGTATTGATATACAAAGTGTTTGGTGAAATTATTGTAAAATGGTCATTTAGACAAGCCAATGAAATTACAATAGAAGACTATTCACCACATTCACATTTAATATAAAAATAAAACGGAGACTACTATTTGTCTCCGTTTTTTTCTTTCTCATCAATTCGAAATACATCAAAGATACTCATTTGGTTTTCTTGATCTACAATATGACGATATAGTAGATAAATCTTCTCTGCAAGTTCTTCTTGAGTTCCTTCAGTAGTATTAACGATAAAATCAATATGTTTTAAGTTTCCTTTATTGAAATGATCTTTATCTTTTTCTAGACGATCAATCGTTTCGATTAGGTTATCTCCACGTTCTAACATTCGTTCTTTTCTAGTATCTTCTTCTGTTTCTAACAATATAATCACAGTATCTTTTATTTCATGATCATATATACTGTTTGCACCTTCAGGATCAACAATTAAAACTTTTTCGGCAGTAGCACCCTTTTTAGGAGTACCATAGTAGTTATCGTTATAGTTGACAGCTTCTAAAAAGCGATTCTTTTGCATTCTATTTTCAAAAACTTTTTTACTAATGAAATTATAGTCAACTCCATTTATTTCACCTTTACGTGGTTTTCTAGATGTTGTTGTTATCATTTTTTTAAACCCATAATTATCGATTAGTATTTTTGCTATATCAGTTTTTCCACTAGCACTAGCGCCGACTAATACCAACATAATAACCACTCCTTAAAGATACATAAATACATTATATAGTAAAATGCTTTAAAATGATACAGTTTTCTAACAATATAACCATAATGAAATATGATATAATAAAGCTATAAAGGACGTGATATAATGAAACGAATTTATGAACGATATGAGGCATTAAGTCCGATTTATAAAGGGGGACTTACTAATCATTTACCTATGGTTTTAACAGCTCTTAAGAAACTTGAAGTTCCTAGGGAAATCACTATAGATATACTAGAAAACTATAAAGAGGATAAAGGATTATTAGATTTAACAGAGCAAACAACACCTGTGTCTGAATACGAACAAGTTTATATTAACCGTACATCCTTTTATTTAGGTGACATTCACCATCGAGGTGAGGATGTTGTAATTGGTGAGTTTTTAAACAAGTATAAAATGAATCTTGGTTGTGCTCTTTTTCACGGCATCATCCGTCTTTCATATGCGAAGCAAGAAGGTGACGATTTGATGATTGCTCAAGCTTTATCATACTATGAATTATCTAGTGAAAAAGTTGATTTTATGTCCACATATATCACTGAAAAAGAGTTTATGTCAAATCTTACTCAAATGAAAGAAAGTATGAAACAAAGTGGTATGAAGATTATAAATGGAAGAACATCTGAAAGTTTTAATGAGTTTCTTAAACACGATTTCGTAGTGAAGAACTTAAGGAAGTTGAGAGTTCCATCCAAAGATTTTATCATCAATTTGTTGCTAACCGAGTATGAGAATACAAGAAGTTTTTATACACTTCATTTAATTACAGGATTTGATGCATTATTGGAGCTAGAAGAGTATATCTATGATTTTTCAGATATACTAAATCAGTTCTTATTGTATGCTCAGGTTTTTCTCCTTTTTGATGTTGCAAAAAGCGAACATATTAATATAGAAAGACATTCCTTTCAAGAAATGATGAAAAACGTTCACTTACTAAAGGGTGCGCACGAAATTAAGTTCTTTTACTCTTTATTAAGGCTTAATAAACTGTTTGATAATGAACGCCTTTTACGTGTTGCTAACTCAATTTTTGCTGAATAACCTTTTCATTACCTATTTTTATGTAAAAGTTTTTAATTTCCTTTACATTTCCTAAAAATATGTTAAACTTAATAGCCGACCTAGGAGGTGGTACTATGATTTACGAAAATAAACATATCGAAAAATCATTAACTGAAATGGGATTTGAGGATTTCACGGAAATTCAAGCCAAAGCAATTCCCCTACTAAAAGAAGGAATCGATGTCATTGGACATTCACAAACTGGTACTGGTAAAACAGCAGCTTTTACAATACCAATTTTAGAAGGTATCGATTTTCAGAGCGACAAAATTCAAGCAATAATATTATGTCCAACGAGAGAACTTGTAGTACAAGTTAAAAGGGAAATTGATAAAATCGGTAAGTACATTCCGAAGTTAAAAACCGTATCTGTTTATGGTGGAGAACCAATCACCAAACAAATCGGACACTTAAAGAGAAAACCACAAATCATAATCGGAACTCCAGGACGTACAATTGATCATATCAACCGTAAGCTAATTCGCTTAGGGAATATTAAATATTTAGTTTTAGATGAAGCAGATGAAATGATGAAAATGGGATTCAAAGAAGATATTGAAACCATTCTTGCTGCTACAAACCCTGAAAGACAAACAGTCCTATTTAGTGCAACTATGCCAAAACCTATCATCAATATTTCTAGAAAATATATGAGAGATGCGCAAGTTGTAAGTGTTGTTCAGGAAGAGCAATCAAACAAGGACATTACACAGTATTATTATCAAGTTCACGACAAGAACAAAGTAGAAGCCGTAGGAAGATTATTACACGTTTACAATCCGAAACTTACATTAATTTTCTGTAACACAAAACGTAAAGTTGATGACGTTACAAGAGAATTAACGAAAAAAGGATATAACGTAGATAAAATCCATGGTGACTTACAACAAACATCACGTTTAGATGTTCTAAACAAATTCCACAATGGTGTACTAGACATCTTAGTAGCTACTGATGTTGCTGCTAGAGGATTAGACATTAAAAATGTTGAAGCTGTTATTAACTATGATACTCCAGAAAAAGCTGAATACTATGTTCATAGAATCGGACGTACAGGACGTATTGGGAACAAGGGATATAGTTTTACTTTAGTAAGTAAAAAAGAGATTTCAAGACTTAATAGTATTTTGCATTTTACAAAATCAAACATTAAGAAAAGAAATATCCCAACACCAGAAAAAGTTATAAGAGTTAAACAAGAAAAGCAAATTGAGGAAATTCAAAATATCATTGATACAGAGAATTCTGATGCATATTACGATATAGCATATAGTTTACTAAACAATAATGAACCAGAAAGAGTTATTATTGCGTTATTAAATAAAATTGAAAAAAGAGATAAATCAGAAGCTATTCAAGGTGATATTAACGAAAAGTTCGAAAAAGGAAAAACAACTAAAACTAGAAATGGAAAACAAAAGAAGAACCAAGTTCGTTTCCATTTAAACTTAGGTACAGGTGTAGGACTTGGACCAAAAGCACTAGTTGAAGTTATTTCAAAACGTACAGGTCTTCAATCAAGAGACATTGATGATGTGTTCTTAAGAAGAGGATTTTCATACTTCAGTACTCATGAAAAACATTTAGACAAAGTAATGAAAAACATGAGAAACTTCCAGTTTAGTGGAAAACGTGCAAGTATCCAAATCGCAAACGATAAATAAGTAATCAGAAATGATTACTTTTTTTATTTTTGTGTATTTCTCTTTTAACTTTATTCTTGTATAATAAAACTAGTATGTATAAAGGAGAGATAATATGTTAATTATTAAGAACGCTTTATTATTCACGATGGCACAAGAAAACAACGTTAAAGGTAGTATCGTTGTAAAGAACGGTAAGATATTAGAAGTAGGATCAAATGTTGATCTATCAAAATATGAAAACGCTGAAATTGTAGACGCTAAAGGAGCGATAGTAACTCCTGGTTTAGTTGATCCTCATTGCCACATTGGTATTATGGAAGAGGGGATTCAGTTTGAAGGTAACGACACAAATGAAATGAGTGGACCAATCTATCCTGAACTAAGAGGGATTGATAGTATATATCCTAAAGATATGTCATTTGAGTACACGTATAAAGCTGGGATTACTTCAGTAAATACAGGACCTGGGAGTGCGAATGTAATTGGTGGTACCTTTACAGCTATAAAAACCTATGGTGAAACTGTAGACGAAATGATTATTAAGGAAGAGACTTGTATGAAAATGGCTCTTGGAGAAAATCCTAAAAGAGTATATGGTACAGGTGGAAAAAACCCGGGAACTCGTATGGCAAGTGCTGCTTTAATGAGAGAATGGTTATTCAAAGCAAAAGACTATCATAAGAAATATAATGCATATATCAATAAAGAGGAAGATGCAAAAGAACCTACGTTTGATATGAAATTACATTCATTAATGCGTGTGTTTGACGGTATGATTGTTAAAATTCATGCGCATCGTGCAGATGATATTATGACTGCAATCCGTATTGCAAAAGAGTTTGGATTAAACGCTACTGTTGATCATGCAACAGAAGCTTATCTAATTCCAAAACAAGTAAAAGAATCAGGAACTAACTTAATTATTGGACCGACCCTAGGTATGGCTTCAAAATATGAGTTAGTAAATAAATCTTTTAAGTCTGCAAAAGTATTAGAAGATAATGATATTCTATTTGCTATTATGACAGATCATCCAATAATTACTCTTGATACAACGTTAGTACAAGCAGCGTTATTTGTTAAAGAAGGTTTAAGTGAACAAAGAGCTCTTGAGGCTTTGACAATCACATCAGCTAAACTTAATGGTATTGAGGATAGAGTAGGGTCATTAGAAGTAGGTAAAGACGCAGATATCGTAATATGGGATGGACCACTATTTGATATTATGACAAACACTAAAATCGTTATTATTGATGGAAAAGTAGTACATAAAGCGTAGTGAAGAAAAGAAAACGCCCCATTCATAGAATACCTCTTGAAGACTTTCAAGGGACAATAACTATTTCAATTGATGAAAACACAATAGATTACAATACTTTAAAAGAGATAGATTATAGTAATAATGAAGATGTAAGAATTGTTTTCGATACATGTGTATTTGATAAATGCACATTAACTAATAACACGTTTTTACGTTCTGAATTTATCGACTGCAAGTTTCAAAATTGTGATTTATCTAATAATACATTTACAGATTCTACATTTATACGAAACGAGTTTACAAATTGCAAATTTATAGGGTCTCATTTTGTTGAATCATATATTGATAATACCCTAATAAAAGATTCGATTTGTGAGTATTTAGATGTTGCTAATAATAAAATCAAAATCTTTGAAATTCACAACACGGACTTAACATTCTCGAGTTGGTTTGAAAACAAAATCGATGGTATCTATTTTAAAAACAATAATATATCGAACTCAACTTTCTTCAAAACAAAGATGAAAGATCTTGATATATCAACATGTGATATAGAGAAGTTAAGAATTGATCATGAAAGTATAAGAGATATGATCATATCACCATTACAAGCAGAGACATTTTGTCATTTGCTAGGCTTAAAAGTAAAATAATCAAAGGAGGGATTATATGTACCGAAAACTTCATAATACTGACGAGTTATTAAGTAATGTACTCGTATCATTCGTTTTGTTTTGCATGTTTGGAATCATGTTTTACAACATATACTATGATACTGGTGGATGGACATTATCGTCATACTTCTACGTAGTCCTTTCAGGATTGAGCTTATTATTTACTATTGGACATTTAGTAATCTACTTGATAAGTTTGAGTAGACCAATACTTGATTATCAAGTAGATGTTGATAATGAATACATAAAGATGCCTTTTGCAAGGAAAATACCTTTTAGTAAAATTAAGTTATTTGCGATTAGAGAGAATCGAAGTGAACTGAAAATATATTATAGAACAAGTATTTTAAATATAATATTGTTCCATCTAAAAGACGATTCGGGAAATCAACTTACTTACGATATTGTTAGTAAAATTGAAAAGAATTCCTTAAAAATTAATCATAGGATCCTATATAATTACAACTTGCTTCTCATATTAATTTTAATTGGTATGAACTTAATATATGTTCTTGTACAAGATCAGTTCCTATTTATTCATCAGACTTATAAATACTTCATAGTACTTGGATCAACAGTACTGTTTGCATTAATATTTATCGGAGTACATACATTGATCTTGAATCGCATTTATAGGAAATCAAAGCAAAATATTGAATAGAAACACTACTTCGTAGTGTTTTTTATTTTCACAAAATTTCAAAAATATTTTATGAAAGCGTTTTATATGATAAAATGTGTATTAGGAGAGGAGTGATTTACTTTGAGAATAAAAGACCATCCTATCTTAGAGTTCAAAGATCAGGAACTGATTCATTTTACTTATAATGGTAAGTTAGTCGAAGGTCAAAAGGGAGATACAATAGCATCTGCATTACACCATCTCGGTATCCGAAAACTGAGCCATAGCATCGAGCATAAACGAGCACGTGGTTTTTATTGTGCAATTGGGAATTGCGCATCATGTAACATGATAGTAAACGGAAAACCGAATGTAAGAACATGTGTAACACTACTTGAAGAGGGTATGAAGGTACTCACTCAGAAGGACAAAGGTGTGCTTTATGAAACACTATGATCTAGTAATAATAGGTGGAGGTCCTGCAGGATTAAGCGCTGCGAAAATAGCAGCAGAAGCAGGGGTGAAATCACTGATCATAGAACGTGATCATAAAGTAGGTGGACAACTTATTAAACAAACACATATGTTCTTTGGAAGTGAAAAACAGTATGCAAAAACAAGAGGAATTGATATCGCCAAAATTTTAGTGAATGATGTTTTAGATTATCGGGATTTAATCGAAGTAATGACGAATACAACAGTTGTGGGACTGTATCCAGAAAACGTCATTACCATCTTACATGATGAAATTTACTCAAAGTTAAAAGCAAAAGTTATACTAGTAGCAACAGGTGCTAGCGAGAAGTTCTTAGCATTTGAAAACAATGATTTACCAGGAATTTATGGTGCCGGTGCTGTTCAAACATTGATGAATGTGAATGGTGTCTTACCAGGAGATTCCGTAGTTATGGTTGGAAGTGGGAATATTGGACTTATTGTAAGTTATCAGCTTATGCAAGCTGGAGTTAAGGTGAAAGCCGTTTTAGAAGCCTCACCGTTTATTGGTGGGTATAAAGTCCACGCTTCGAAACTGAAACGTTTGGGAGTAGATATTATTACAAGTACAACCATTAATAAGGCGTATGGTACTGATTGTTTAGAAAAAATCGAAACGATTCAACTCGATGAAAACTGGAATAAAGTTCCAGGTACAGAAAAAATAATAGATACCGATGTCTTATGTATTAGTGTAGGTCTTAGTCCGTTATCCAGCTTGTTAAGTATGATTCATGCTGAAATGCGTTATGTACCAAATCTAGGAGGGCATGTTCCACTACTAGATTGTCATCACGAAACCTCAATAAAAAACATCTTTGTAGCAGGTGACGTATGTGGAGTAGAAGAAGCGAGTAGCGCAATCGTTGAAGGGTACTTATCAGGATTAATCATAAGTGAAAGATTAGGGGTCACACATCCAAATCATGATGAGTTATATCAAGATTTTACGATGCAACTGGAGAATTTAAGAAGTGGACCATTTGGAGAAAAAACAAGACAAGGATTAAAAGAGTTAAGAGGTGAATGTGATGTTAACTAAAAATGGAGTTCCAAACTTAGAACTTGTTCAATCACGTTTTCCGAGTAAAGATAAATTAAATAAACCAAAAGCGATTACAGAATGTTACGAGGAAATTCCTTGTAACCCTTGTAGTACAAGCTGTCCCTTTGATGCCATCACAATAGGTGAAGACATCAATGTACCACCAGTAGTTGATTTTGAGAAATGCACAGGATGTGGAATTTGTGTATTTAACTGTCCAGGATTAGCTATTTTTACTGTCGAGGAAAAGGAACATCAACTATCATATAAAATACCTTATGAATTCGTACCATATCCCAACATTGATGAAGCTGTTCATGCAATTAACCGAGCAGGTGAAATCATTGGAGAAGCACTGATTACGAAAGTTCAAATCTCAAAAAAACAAGATAAAACAGCACTGTTACATGTAGACGTACCTAAAGAACTTCTATATGAGTTCGTCACGATAAGGAGAAAGATATGAGTTCTAAAAATGTTATAATTTGTCGTTGTGAAGATGTAACACTTTATGATCTTCATAAAGCCTTTGAAGAAGGATATAAAACGATAGAAGATTTGAAACGTATTCTAAGAATTGGGATGGGACCATGCCAAGGAAATACTTGCATGTTACTTGTGCAAAGAGAACTCGCAATGTTGCTAAACATACCACTAAAAGAAGTAGAAACACATAAAGTTCGCCCGTTGATAACGGGTGTCAAGCTAAAATCAATTGTGGAGAACGCTGAAAATGAAAGCTAATATTGTAATAATTGGTGGAGGAATTAGTGGCGTAGCAATCGCGTATAATCTTGCAAAAAAAGGTATGACAGGGATCAAGGTATTTGATGATAACTATATGACAGGTGGTGCAACAGGTAGATGTGGTGCTGGAGTTCGTCAACAATGGGGAACAAAAGGAAACTGCATAATGGCAAAAATGAGTATTGATTTTTTTGAGAAGGCTCAACAAGAACTTAAGTATCATAGAGACATTGAATTTAAGCAGGAAGGATACTTGATTGTAGCAACAACCAAAGAAGAGGATGAAAAATTCACAAAAAACGTTGCATTACAAAATAGTGTTGGAATTCCATCAAGAAAACTTACTGTTGAGGAAGCATTGAAAATAGTTCCTCACTTAAATAAGGATATTGCAGTTTCAGCAACTTTCTGTCCAACAGATGGACATTTAAATCCGTTCTTAATGACAGATGCATATTATAATGCTGCAAAACGTCTTGGTGTTGAATTTTTCTATGAAGAAGAAGTTATAAGTATTGTTAAAGAAAACAACAAAATAACAAAAGTAATTACTGAAAATTATGAGGTAGAAACATCGAAAGTAGTAAATGCAGCAGGTGGATACAGTTACGAAGTAGGACAAATGGCGGGAGTTGAAATACCAGTCTTTAGTGAAAATCATGAAATACTAGTAACAGAACCTATTGAGAAAATCCAAGGACCGATGGTAATTAGTTTCTCGAAAAACATCTATTGCCAACAAGTTCCACATGGTTCATTTATTATGGGTCGAAGCGGACAAAATGTTCCTCATAATCACGACATCCATTCCACTCATGAGTTTCTAGATGAAATGGCTAAAACAGCAGTAAATTTACTTCCACCACTAGGAGAATTACGAGTGGTAAGGCAATGGGGAGGAAGTTATAACTGCTCACCAGATCGTCAACCAATTCTAGGAGACACAGACCAACTAGATGGATATTATTTAGCTGTTGGTTTTAGTGGACACGGGTTTATGTTTGCTCCAATGACAGGATTGCTTTTATCAGAAGTTATACTAGGGTTACCAACAACAATAGATTTAAAAGATTTACATATCGATCGTTTCAAACATAATAAAGAAACTGACTACGAACATAGTGTAGTCTAGAAGGGAAAAAATATGTATTATAAATATAAAACAGAACCACTTACTGATTTTTCAAAACAAGAGAATCTATTAAAATATCAAGAAGGTTTAAATACGGTGAAAGAGTATTTGGGGAAAACATACCCATTAATAATTGACGGTATGGAAGTTGAAACTAAGAATAAGTATACTTCATTGAACCCAGCAGATCACTCAGAAGTTATTGGGTACATTCACCAAGCAGAACTTCATCACGCAAGTGACGCAATGGACGCAGCGCAAAAAGCATTTCAAATATGGAAGAAAGTTCCTGCGAAAATGCGTGCAGATGTATTATTTAAATCAGCTGCAATTATCCGTAAACGAAAATTCGAGTTTAGTGCTTTAATGACTTTAGAGGCTGGAAAGCCATGGCCAGAAGCAGACGCTGATACCGCAGAGGCGATTGATTTTCTTGAATACTATGGTAGACAAATGTTATTGTTAGAAAAAGCAGATGAGCAAACTATATCACGAAGAAATATTGAACGAAATGAATTCAAGTATATCCCACTGGGAGTAGCAGCGGTTATTACACCGTGGAACTTCCCACTTGCAATACTTGCTGGTATGACAAGTGCCGCAGTAGTTTGTGGAAACACTGTTCTTCTTAAACCTGCTATTACAACTCAAGTGATTGCATACAAGTTTATGGAAGTATTGAAAGAGGCTGGGTTACCAGCTGGTGTTGTCAACTTCATTCCAGGAGACGGACCTGAAATTGGTGAATATATGGTAAAACATCCAAAAACTAGATTTATCTCTTTCACGGGTAGTAAGGCAGTAGGATTGAAAATAAATGAAACTGCAGCAAAACCACAAAAAGGTCAAATATGGATGAAAAGAGTCATTGCTGAGATGGGTGGAAAAGATGCAATATTAGTAGATGGAGATGCTAATGTAGAACTAGCAGCTGAATCTATTGTCAAAAGTGCTTTTGGATTTAGTGGACAAAAATGTAGTGCATGTAGCCGCGCAATTATTCACCAAGATGTATATGATGAAATCATTCCATTAATAAAAGAGAAAACAGAGAAACTAACATATGGTAATCCGAAAGACTTCATGAATTTCATGGGTCCAGTTACGGATGAAAAAGCATATAACAAAATAACTTCTTATATTGAAATTGCAAAACAAGAAGGGAAGTTGCTGACTGGTGGATTAAGTGATAAGTCAAAAGGTTGGTTCATATCACCAACAGTATTTACAGAATGTAATCCTCAATCACGAGTTATGCAAGAAGAAGTTTTTGGTCCGGTATTAGCAATCACAAAAGTGCAAACCTTTGATGAAGGATTAGACGTTGTGAATGGAACAGAATATGGATTAACTGGAGCATTAATATCTAATAATCGTTTCCATTTAGAACGAGCAAGAGAAGAGTTTCATGTAGGAAACTTATACTTGAATCGAAAATGTACTGGAGCGATTGTAGGGTATCAACCATTTGGTGGATTCAATATGAGTGGAACCGATAGTAAAGCAGGAGGACCTGATTATCTCCTCTTACATATGCAGGCAAAATCAATAAGTGAAGGATTCTAAAAAAAGGCACGAAAGTGCCTTTTAATTTTGTGTAAAATTAACTGTCAAAATGTAGTATAATTATCTATAGGTGATAAGAATGATTAGAGTACTTTATTTGTTTATGATGTTTAGTGTTATAGGTTGGCTTTGGGAAACTTCGTGGGTCTCATTACGATCAAAGAAATATATTAATAGAGGATTTTTACGTGGACCATATATACCTATTTATGGATGTGCAGTAGTAACAATTATACTTACAATGAATCTCTTTAATAGTTTTGATTCAAGTAATGGTCTTGTAATCCTAATGCAGATTGTCTATATGGCTGTAGTAACTGCGATTTGGGAATTTGTAACAAGCTACGTTTTAGAGAAGTTGTTCAAAACTAGATGGTGGGATTATAGTTCACATAAATATAATATTCAAGGGAGAATTTCATTACATGTTACAGTATTCTTTGGGTTAGGTGGATATACGCTTTACCGGGGTATTCTTCCTCTGTTTGAAGAACTATTCACGCTCGTTACATTGAACCAAATTGGTATCATTCTTATATTGTTTTATGGTATCTTTGTTATTGATTCAGTTATAACAACGATCGAACTATTTAAAACGAAACATATCATATCTCAAATTGAAGCAATATCAAAAGAATTATCACTAAAAGTTGAAGGGAAATATCAGGAATTTCAACTTCAGTATAGAAAGTCCAAACAGGATTTTACAGAAAATGTGCTTGAACTTAAAAGTAACTTATTAGAGATACTTAAACAATCCTCGTCAAACACGGTTACTAAAAGAATCAAAGAGGATTTAAATAAAATATCAAAAACACTTAGTACACAGAGAAGATTAAACCGTTTTTATAAGAAGTATCCCAATGCGAAAAGTTTTGGTTTATTTCGAGTAAAGAAAACGATAGAAGATTTACTAATAAAAAGGAAGGAGAGATAGGATGTTATTTAGTCTAGAGTTAGACACGGATAATTCGTACCGTGCATTGGGGAGATTAGTTAAGTTTTATCGTATGCGTTCAGGATATTCACTTCGTGATTTAGGGACACTGACAAATGTGTCGCATACACTCATTGCCAATATAGAACAGGGGAAAATTAAGGGTAGTGATGAAACATTAAGAGATTTATTCAAAGTGCTTAAGTTAGATTTCGCAGATGCAACTGATGTATTTAAGGAGTTTAAACACTTATATGATAGGATTCTTGATAACTTATTCAAATATGAATATACAAGAGTTCGGTTAGATATGAAAAAACTATTATCAAAAGAGCACATATATATTCATTCAGTATTAATTACTGATTTTGGGTTAATCAAGTTTTTACATAAGGTTTTAATTGGGGAAGAACCGAAAGACGATAATGTGGATATTTCAATATTTAGAGGAGTTCAAAATTACTTCAGTGATCGTCAGAAGCAAATGTATCTTTTAATTGAAGGTGTGAATCAGTATAATTTAAGAATGTACGCAGATGCAGTGAAGTATCTGAAATCAGCTTTGAAAGTTGGTGATTCCAACTTTGATTACCTTATAAAATCATATCTCGTGAAATGTTACGTAAAAACGTATCAATTCATGCAAGTAATTAAAATAGGAAATGAAGCGATAGATTTCTTTGAGGATCGAATTATATATTTACGCGCAATGGAGGTCCGACTCGCAATCGCGAACTCCTTTATGTTAAGTCAAAACTTTGAGGATGCAAAAGATCTACTAGACAGTGTTTATCAGTTCTCAAATAATTTTAATGCGGTCTATTTAATTGAGGAAGCGAAACTATTACTCGCTTTATATCATATGTATATGAACGAAAATGAAATGGCAAGAAAATACTTATATTCATCAACATTGAGCTCGTCGAGAATCTTTTTCTTGAAAATACGAGTAGCCTTAAGAAATGGAGATTCCGAAGAAGCGCGACTTGTCTATAATCAGTTCGCTCGTGAAGTTGATCATCAACCAACGAAAGAAAGTATGATGATTGAAATTGCAGCAAGAGAATCAGGAATCCTAGAGATGTCAGAAGAAGAGTTCTTGAGTAAACTTCAAGAGGTCATCAAACTGGGAGAAAAAGCACAGGATATAGAAATCATTGATACAAGTTATAGTTTCTTAATTAATCACTATCGAAGTAAAAGAGCCTACAAAAAAGCACTAGAAGCTTCATCGAAAGCAAGAAAAATTCACAGGCACAAATAATTAGTTTATAATTTACTTCAAATAACGTTTGTTTTTAGTTTACAAACACAGTCCACTCCCTTGTGAACTGTGTTTTTTGTTATTTTGTAAATAACCAATATTATCTTGAAAAAAGTCTGAAACGTGTCATAATATAGTTGAAGGTAAAAAGGGACCGGAAAGGTAAGAGGCTGTTTGATCTACGGATTTTAGGAAAGAAATTCCAAGGCTACAGGGGGACTTACCAATCCAAAAATTAAGAGGACGGAAGTCCTTTTTTTTGTGGTATACTTGAAATGGGAGTGATGTAATGAATGTTAAACTTATTGACAATGTAGAAGAAAAGGAATCAATCGCAAGGAAAATACTTAGGGACCTACCTGAATGGTTTGGAATCGAAGAAAGTACTCTTGAATATATCGAAAATGTGAGGAGATATCCTTTTGTGGTTGCATATGATAAAGATACTCCAGTAGGGTTCTACTCTGTTAGAGAAGAAAATAGTGACGTATTAGATATGTATGTTTTAGGGGTTCTAAAGAAATATCACAATAGGGGTGTAGGTACAAAACTACAATCTTTTGTTGAAGATTATGCTAGAAGAAAAGAGTATCGATTTTTAATGGTACTAACGCTTGCTGAAAAAGTTCAAAATGAAGAATATCTGTTAACAAGGAAGTTTTATTTAAAGCAAGGCTTTATTGATTTTTACCAGAATGATGATATATTTGATAAAAATAATCCATGCCAGATAATGATAAAAAATATATAAAAAAAAGACTTTCAATTGAAAGTCTTTTTTAATGAATTTAGATTTTTTCTCCTGGTACATAACAAGTATGTAATAAATCATGAGCTTTTTCACCATAAGGTTTACCTAAGTAATCTTCATATAGTTTCTTGATCATTTCGTTCTCATGTGATTTACGTCTAGGCATAGATTTATCAATTTCATAAATTGCTTTCTGACGTTTTTTAATTACATCTTGATTTCCATGATGATAAGGTTGCCCTCCTCCACCAATACATCCACCTGGACAAGCCATGATTTCAATAGCGTGGTAATGAGATTCACCATTTTTAATAGATTCTAATAGTTTACGAGCGTTTCCTAAACCATGAGCGATACCGATGTTTAATTCTAAATCACCGATTGCCACTTTAGCTTCACGAATACCTTCTAAACCACGTAACTCTTCAAAATCAATTCTAGTAATTGTTTCACCAGTAATCATCTCAGCAGCAGTACGAACTGCGGCTTCAATAACTCCACCAGTAGTACCAAAGATTGCAGCAGCACCAGTAGATTCACCTAAGATACTGTCAAACTCTCCATCAGGAAGGTCTGCAAACTCAATACCAGCTTCTTTGATCATATGTCCGAATTCACGAGTTGATAATACGTAATCTACATGTAAGTAATCTTCTTTTGATAATTCAGTTCTTGCACTTTCAGCTTTTTTAGCAACACAAGGCATGATGCTTACTACTTTTAAGTTTTTCGCTGGAATATCTACTTTTTCAGCGTAATATGTTTTAGCGATTGCACCTAACATTGTTTGTGGAGATTTACAGCTAGATGGAATGTCTAACATTTCTGGGAATTGATGTTCGAAGAACTTAACCCATGCTGGACAACAAGAAGTTAACATTGGTAATGTTCCACCATGTTGAATTCTATGTACTAATTCACTAGCTTCTTCCATAATTGTTAAGTCAGCACCGAAGTTTGTATCAAATACAGCATTGAATCCTAATCTTCTTAATGCAGTAACGATTTTACCTGTAGAAATTGTACCTGGTTCCATACCGAACATTTCTCCAATTGCAACACGTACTGCAGGAGCAACTTGAACTACTACATGATTTCTTTCACGAGATAATTCTCTCCATACGTGAGGTAAATCGTTTCTTTCTGTTAATGCAGCAGTAGGACATACAGCAACACATTGTCCACAGTATGTACAAGAAGTGTCAATCATATCTAAATGGAACGCAGTTCCAACTACCGCGTCAAATCCACGGTTGATTCCACTTAATACACCAACTGTTTGTACGTCATTACACATTGTTTCACAACGACGACACATAACACATTTATTTGGATCTTTAACGATTGAATTACTTGAGTAATCAATCTCATAATTCATTTTCTCACCCTTAGCGTGAATTTCGCGAATGTTTAATTCTTGTGCCAATGTTTGTAATTCACAGTCAAGGTTTTTCATACAAGTTAAACAATCAAATGGGTGGTTTGATAATAGTAATTCTAAGTTGTTACGACGTGCGTTAATCGCTTTAACAGTATCAGTGTTAATAACCATACCATCATAAACCATTTCAGCACATGAAGGAGCAAGTGCGCCACGTCCTTCAATATCTACAACACATACACGACAACTAGCTACTTTGTTTACAACCCCGAAATCACATAAATCTAAGTGACATAAAGTAGGGATGTGAACACCAACTAATTTCGCAGCATCTAATACAGTAGTCCCTAAAGGTACTTCTAAATCAATACCGTTAATTTTAATATTTGCCATTTTACTCATGTTGATTCCTCCTAAGGTTTGATGATTGCATCAACTGGACATGCACTGTAACAAGCACCACAAGCGATACATTCATCCTCTCTAATAACATGTTTCACTTTTACTTTACCATCGATACAACTTACAGGACATACTCTCGCACATTTTGTACATCCAATACATTTATCTGCATTGATCGAATAAGCAGTTTTCTTAGTTCTATATGCGTATGCTTCGTATTCTTCTCTAAAGTATTCCAAAGTACTTAATACAGGGTTTGGAGCACTTTGTCCTAATCCGCATAACGAACTGCTTTTTATATTGATAGCTAAATCTTCTAAAATATCAAGGTCTTCAGGAGAACCTTCTAATTTAGTAAGACGGTCTAAAATCTCATACATACGTTTTGTTCCGATACGACAAGGAGTACATTTACCACAAGATTCATCTTGTGTGAAATCTAAGTAGAACTTAGAGATTTCAACCATATCATCATCTTCATCTAAAACAATCATACCACCAGAACCCATCATACTACCGATTGATTTTAATGACTCATAATCGATTGGAGTATCTAAGTGATCTGCAGTGATTACACCACCACTAGGTCCACCAGTTTGAACGGCTTTGAATTCTTTACCATCAATAATTCCGCCACCGATATCATAAACGATTTCTCTAAGAGTAGTTCCCATTGGTACTTCTACAAGACCAATGTTGTTGATTTTACCTGCAAGAGCGAATACTTTAGTTCCTTTAGAACCTTCAGTACCAATGCTTGAGAACCATTCTGGACCATTTAAGATAATTGGTGGAATGTTTGCAAATGTTTCAACATTGTTTACACTTGTTGGCATATTTTTATATCCAGCTTCACTTGGGAATGGAGGTTTTTTAGTAGGTTCCCCTCTCATACCTTGTAAAGAGTTGATTAATGCAGTTTCTTCACCACATACGAATGCTCCAGCACCTAGACGAATTTCAACATCAAAGTCAAATCCACTACCGAAGATATCTTTTCCTAAGAATCCGTATTCTCTTGCTTGGTTAATTGCAACTTCTAAACGGTGAATTGCTAATGGATACTCTGCACGGATATATACCATACCAGTATTTGCACCCATTGCGTAACCAGCGATTGCCATTGCTTCTAAAACACTATGAGGATCTCCTTCTAAAATCGAACGATCCATAAATGCTCCTGGATCTCCCTCATCAGCATTACAGATTACATATTTATCTTCACGTCTGTGCTTTGCAGTAAGTTCCCATTTTAAACCAGTAGGGAATCCTCCTCCACCACGACCACGTAATTTAGATTCTTTAACTAAATTAATGACATCAGTTGGTGATTTCTCAGCTAATATTACAGCTAAAGCTTCATATCCTTTTACAGCGATGTACTCAGAAATATCTTCTGGATTGATAAATCCACAGTTTCTTAAAGCAATACGGTATTGTTTTTTGTAGAAGTCCATATCTTTATGTTCTTTAACTGTTTCATTTGCTTTTGGATCTACGAATAATAATCTTTCAACAACACGACCTTTAAGGATGTGCTCTTCAAAAATTTCATCGATATCATTAAGTTTAACTTTTACGTAGAACACGTTGTCAGGTTGAACTTTAATGATTGGACCTTGTCCACAGAATCCGAAACAACCAGTTTTAATAACATTGATTTCATCTTCCATATTAAGTTCTTGTACTTTTGCTTTTAAAATATCTAACATCTCTTGTGATTCACTAGCCATACAACCAGTACCACCACAAACAAGTAGAGTCATTCTTTTCATCATACTAAACCACCGCCTTATTAAACGATTTGATCAAGTAGTTTTCATCTAGTAATTCACGTTTAATGATTACAGTTTCAACTAATTCTTGTACTTTTTCTTCAGTAATTTTCCCGTATAATACAGGTTCGCTTCCTGGAATGTTGATTTGAACTGTTGGTTCCTCTTTACAAAAACCAATACACCCAACACTAATTACTTTTACGTTTTTTAGCTCTTTTTCATTAATAACTTCTAGAAGTTTATTGAATGTTTCTCTTGCACCTGAAGCAATACCGCAAGTTCCCATTCCTACTAATACTTCAACTAGTTTAGAATCCTCTACCTCACCTTTTTCACGTAAAGTAATTTTTTCTTGTAAACTAGCTCTTAATTCTCTTAATTCTTTTAAGCTCTTAATTGCCATTCTCTTCACCTCTATATTGGTTAAGGATGTCCTCAACCATATCTTCAGATACATGACCATAAACTTTTTCACCAACAGTTAATACTGGGGCTAAACCACAAGCACCAATACATCTAACGTCTCTTACAGTGAAAAGTCCGTCCTCAGATATCTCGTTTTTCTCAACCTTTAAAACGTCTAAACATTTGTGTAGAACTTTTTCAGCACCTTTTACATAACATGCTGTACCCATACAAACACTAACTACGTTTTTACCAGTTGGTTCCTCGCTGAAGTAAGAATAAAAACTAACAACTCCATTAACTCTTGCCGCGTTTAAATCAAGTTTTCTTGAAATATAAAGTTGTAAGTTGTGGGGAATGTACCCAAATAATATTTGCGCACGATGTAATACATTTATTAACGTACCTTTAGGATCTTCTAAACTCAAGATGTACTCATCAAGTTGAGCTAAAAGTTCTTTGTCAAGTTCATTAATATTTAAGTTGATATCACTCATAATAATCTCCTTTCAGATGTGTGTGTTTAAATAATTTGATAACTAAATCATTTTGACTCTAAAATTCTAACAAATATATATATAGAATAAAACCTTAAACACTACATATAAATTACATTAATTATAAATAGTCAAAAACGACCTAATGAAGCCTTTTACAACACAAAAAACACTGCTTTTTTTATTTTCTTTATTAACTTATTTTTCTAAAATAAATTCGTTGGAAAAAAGTAAGTGTTTTTATTAAGTAGTTCATGTCCTTGTACTTTAAACTTATCATTTTTTTTGTTAAAAAACAAATCATCATATACATTATGTATATGTTATAATGAATATATAATAAAAGAAATTATAAGTGAAGTGATGAATATGAAAAGAAAAGGAACTGATCGTTTAGTTTTTTTAATGTCTGGGCTACTTACGCTTGCATTTGTTCTACTAGCGATTTATATTGGTAATCAGGAGTTTCAATATATTGAATATGTGTATGAAACTGATCTATACAATCTGGCAAATATTATCGCAGATGATGAAACTGTTATAGATAAACTAAAGAACAGTGATAATACTTTAGATACTTATATAGATAAGTATTATGAAAACGCAAATGAACTGTCACTAATTATTATATTGGATATGAATAATATTAGATATGCCCATCCAGATGATATAGAAGTTGGGAATCAGTGTGATCAAATAGAAGTGTCTGATATCTATCACGGTGAGGATTATCTTGGTAGTTATGTAGACAATGATAATGTGAGGAGTATTCGAGCGTTTGTACCAATATATGATGGGGATACCCAAATAGGTGTTGCGAGTACAGGAGCATTGTTAAGTGATATCAATCAATTGAAAATTAATAAGGCAATAACGTTAGTACTTGGATTCGGATTTGGACTAATTTTTTCATTAATATCATTAACATGGTTATTGAATCGTTTTAAAAGTGAGTTGTTTGGATTTGCACCGAATGAGATTTCGTTGTTATACGCTGAAAATAAATCAATCATAGAGCAACTCAATGAGGCAGTTGTTAGTGTCGATGTCGATTACACGGTAACCACTTTAAATGAGAAAGCGAAAAAAATGTTTCATCTAACAGATGATGTAATCGGAATGAATGCAAAAGATGTTATTGATTTTGTTGATTTTAAAGAGATAATAGAAGGAAGAAAACATATTACTGATAAGTATAAAAAAGTTGGGAATGACAAGTTGTTAATGAACGCTTTCCCATTATATCTTGAAGATAGTATAATTGGAGCTACTGCTGTGTTTAGATCCCATTTCGAGGTTGATTCGCTACTTGACCAGATAAGTGGTTATCAACAGATGTCAGAGGCGTTAAGATCGCAAAAACACGAGTTTCAAAATAAATTACATGTAGTTTTAGGACTGATAAAAATGAAGGATTACGAAAAGGCTGAAAACTATATTATGGAAAATGTATATACTACAAATCTAGCAAGTGATTACTATACATCAAGAATTAAAGACGAACGTATACTAGCTTTATTTGTCGGAAAAGAAATTCAATCAAAACAATTTAACGCACAACTATTATTGACAAGTGATTCATATTTGACAAGAACACATAACCCAATTAATTCAGATGATATCGTGATTATTCTTGGGAACTTAATCGATAACTCATTTGAAGCTTACAGAAACAAAGATCTAGAAGAAAAAAGGATTGTTGTAGATGTGTTTGAGGATGAAGAAAAAATAAAGATGACTGTAATTGATCAAGCTGGTGGAATTGACGAAACAGTTATTGATAAAATGTTTGAACGTGGGATAAGTACTAAAAATGGTGATTCAAGAGGAACAGGACTTAGCCTGGTTGGTGAAATTGTTTCTGTTTATAAAGGTGAAAAGAATGTATATAGTAGTAAAGAGGAAACAAAAATCGAAATTATATTAATGAAGGTGAGCTCATGAAACTAAGAATTTTAATCGTCGAAGACGACCCAATGGTAGCACATATTCACAGACACTATTTAAACGAATTAAAGAACTTTGAAATTGTTAAAGTTATTGATAACGGATTGGAAGCTTTTGAGTATATTAAAGTTAACGAGGACACAATAGATCTCGTTATTCTAGATGTGCAAATGCCTAAGCTAAATGGACTTGAAGTATTGAAGTTGTTACGTGAAGAAGGGAACGATATCTCAGTAATTCCTATCACTGCTGTAAATGATAATAAAACAATAAGTGAGTTCTTGAATCTTGGAGTTGTTGATTATCTAGTAAAACCATTTTCTCAGGAGAGATTCAACCAAGCAGTATATCGTTGTGAACTGAAGTTTAAAATGTTTCAAGAAAACGGAAAACTGTCTCAAAGAGAGATTGACCAGATGTTTAACACTTCGAGTGAATCCAATTTACCTAAAGGACTTCAAGAAAACACATTAAACTACATTGTTTCAATTCTGAATGATCATAAAAAAGAGTTACTTGATGTTGAGGAAATTTCAGCAATTACAAATCTAAGTAAAGTATCACTACGTAAATATTTAGATTACCTTACAGAAATCAGCAGTATTGAAAAACGTATTGATTATGGAACAGTAGGTCGTCCAAAATATAAATACTATATAAAATAATAAAAGAAATTTTAAAGTGGACCCTTTTTAGTGGACCCTAAGTAAAAGAGTTAAACACCTTTGTACTATAAAAACAGTATGGAGGTGTTTTTATTATGGAAAAAAAGGATGAAAACTTGAGAATGAAAAATAGATACAAGTACAAAACAGCGTATGAAAAAGTGTAGAAATAAGTGAGGGATTAAGTGAAATGGTTTTCACACAACATTTTTGTTTACACACGAACAATACACGAGTTAAGTTTTATTACTTTTTTTATTTAGAAAAATAGACAATCACTTCCAAATAAAATAAAATACTGATGTAACAAAAACTAATATAATCACGTCTCTCGTAAGAATAGTAATCCCATAATCTTATTCTTACAAAAACTGTGTTCACTCCTTTGAATTTATATATTCAACTGAGTAGGAAAGGAAGATAAATCCCCACAATTTATCTTTTTTTTATACATTTTTTTCAGTTGTTTTTACACTAATTATTTAGGAAAGTATTTTCATTGTAATTCGTGAAAATATGTCCCTTTAATGGCTGTAAAATATTACTTTACAACTTGTTTTATTATGCTATAATATGCTTGTAATGAAAGCGTTTTAAAAATCGATTTCTAAGGAGAAAATAATGGTGGATAAATTCGATACTTTGATGACTTGTGTTGTCAAAGATAAACCAGAAGTAGGACTAACAATCACTAAAAAGAAAATCCCTTCTGATTTAAAGGATGATGAAGTATTAATTAAGGTGAATTATACTTCAATCTGTGGAACTGATTATCATATTTATACATATGATGATTGGGCAAAGAAAAGGTTGAAATTACCATTTACAGCGGGTCACGAGTTTAGTGGTGAAGTTGTAAAGATGGGTAAAGATGTTACTCGAGTAAAACTTGGAGATGTAGTAAGTGCTGAAACTCACATTATTTGTGAAGAGTGTGAATTCTGTCTACGAGGTGAAGGGCATATTTGTGAAAACACAAAGATCATTGGTGTAGATACTGATGGATGTTTTGCGGAATATGTTCGTATTCCTGCAATGAACTGTTTCTTAAATTCGAAAGATGCAGATCCAATTCATTTGAGTGTTCAGGAACCATTAGGGAATGCAGTACACACAATGTCTCATTTTGATATTGAAAACAAGGACGTTGTAGTTGTCGGTTGTGGACCAATTGGACTTATGGGTGTAAATGTAGCAAAAGCATATAAAGCAAAAAAAATAATTGCGGTAGAAGTAAATGAATACCGTCTAAATAAAGCAAAAGAACTTGGTGCAGATGTAGTGATTAATCCTATGAAAGAGGATGTAATAGCGAGAGTTCTAGAAGAAACAAACGGTCGTGGAGCTGACGTTATTGGTGAGTTCAGTGGAAGCAAACAAGCGATTGAACAGGCGTTTAAGTACTTGAAAGATGGTGGAGGATTAAGCATGCTTGGTATCCCATCTCAAACAATAGATATCGATGTAGCTAATGATATCGTATTCAAGGGTATTCGTATTTATGGTGTTGTTGGTAGAAGAATCTATGATACTTGGCACCAAGTTAAGGAATTAGTAGACAATAAATTATTGGATTTTGATAAGATAATTACACATGTTTATCCAATGAGTAAAATTCATGAAGCAATGGAAATTATGGGTAGTGGAAATAGTGGTAAAATTGTCTTAATCCCAGGGGAGTAAAACTATGAAAAATCATGAACTAACATTTTTAAAAGAAAAGATTGAACAATTAAAAGCTGATGGTGTATATAGAGAATTACCAGTTAATTATGGACCATGCGCTAATAGAATTAATCTAAACGGAAAAGAAGTAGTAAACCTATCAAGTAATAACTATTTAGGTTTAGCAAATCATGAAGAAGTAAAAAATGCAGCTATCGAAGCAGTACGTACTTATGGAGCAGGTGCTGGAGCTGTAAGAACTATTGTAGGGAACTATAACCTTATTGGTGAGTTAGAAGAAAAACTTGCTGAGTTCAAACACGAAGAAGCAGTAATGTGTTTCCAATCAGGATTAAACTGTAACATCGGTGTAATCCAAGCAATCGTTCAAAAAGGTGATTTAATTATAAGTGATGCGTTAAATCACGCATCAATTATAGATGGAATTAAATTGAGCAAAGCTGACAAAGCAATCTTCAAACATAGTGATATGGAAGATTTAGAAAGAATATTAGAAGAAAAAGCAGAACATTATAACAATATATTAATCATTACTGATGGTGTATTCAGTATGGATGGAGATTTAGCCAAATTACCGAGAATTGTTGAACTAGCAGAACAGTATGGTGCATTAACATATGTGGATGACGCACATGGTAGTGGTGTATTAGGTGAAAGTGGTAGAGGTACCGTTGATCACTTTAAACTTCATGGTCGTGTTGATTTCATTATTGGTACTTTGAGTAAAGCGATTGGTGTAGTTGGAGGATATGTTGCTGGGAAACAAGAAACAAAAACTTGGTTATCACACAGAGCACGTCCATTACTATTCTCAACTGCATTACCACCAGCAGCAACTGCAGCAGCTATGAAAAGTGTTGAGTTATTGATGACTTCAACTGAGTTTACAGATCGTTTATGGGATAATGCAAATTATTTCAAAGAAAAATTAGGAAAACTTGGATTTAATACAGGTCATAGTGAAACACCAATTACTCCAGTAATCATCGGAAATGAAGCAGATACAATGGCATTTTCAAAAGCCTTATTAGATGCAGGAGTTTACGTATCTGGAATCGTATTCCCAACTGTTCCAAAAGGTACAGGAAGATTACGTTGTATGATTAGTGCTTCACATACAAAAGAGGATTTAGATTTTGCAGTAGAGCAATTTGAAAAAGTAGGAAAATCGTTAGAATTGATTTAAGATAGAGGAAAGAAAAAGGATGTGAAATTCACATCCTTTTTTGTTTACATCTCATCTGAATCTTCTACATCATTTTCAGGTGTTTCTTCATGATGTCTTCTATGATGGTGTGATGGTACTGGGAAATCAAGTTCCTCATGTAGAGTTTTTAACTCATCTTTAACTACCAACATCGCATCAAAAATTTCTTCATCAGTCATATTAGCCCAATCATACGTTGCATTGAACTCTTCAATTTTCGCAAGTAATGCATCTTGTTGCTCCTCACTCAATTTAGAGAGTCGTTCGTCATTTGGAACCTCAATTCCGTTTTCACGTAGATTTTCTAGTAAATGCTGTTTGATAACTTCTCTTGTTTTCTCATTAACACGTTTTCTGAATCTTTTTTGCATCCAGTTATCAGGTAAATCTAAACCTAATTCTTCTGCGAGAAGATTAAGTTCATCTTGAACTACAGCTAAAGCTTCTTTGATTTCTTCGTCAGTCATATTAATCCAATCATATGTTGCGTTAATTTGATCAATTGCTGTAAGGATTGCTGTTTGTTGTTCTTCAGTAAGAGTAGCTAATTTTTCCTCGCTTGGATATGGATAACCATTTTCTCTTAATCTGTCGAATGAATTTTCCTTCACTCTTTTTTGTACTCTTTGGCGTACATTGTGATACATATCTGAAACATTCTCTTTAACTGTTTCATTTTGCATCGCTATTGCTCCACCTCCAGAGAATAATAGTGTTCCTAATAAAAATAGTTTCATGGTGATACCTCCTTTGATTTTACTATTCACAGTTATAACAGTTGAAATCCTAGTTTTGTTGGTATGTTTTCAAATTATTTTATTTTTAGAAAAACTATAAGATAATGTATAATGGAAATAGAGGTGGTTTTATGAGTTATATTAATGACTTTATTATGGTTATTCAAGGAATAGATAATGATAATACATATAAAACAGCTTGGGGACGTGCATTACTAGAGTGTATTAAAAATGAGGAGTATGAAATACAAGGAGAGTCATATGTAATATATCACTATGAACTCGTCCAAAAAATTATGAAATACTATTGGAACCAGATTGGCTTTTTTAAATTATCTCAGGGACCAAGTAGTGTTTTAGAAGCAAGGATAGAAGAGATTCGACAAGATTTCGAAGAGAACACAAAAATCACATATCCTGTTTGGTATGATAAAATTGAATCATTTCTTAAACGAAATCCGATTCGTTTTGAAAGACAAGTGAAAAAATTTATCACAATAGTGAATAAGGGTGTTGCTGCTAAGTTTGAAAAAATTGATTCAAAACATCGAGTTGAACTTTATGATTTGGATACAAAATTTAAATGTGTTAGATTTACAGAAGAGCAGGTTAAATTATTGAATGAACATACATTTATTCTTGAGAATATTATTGATTTTAAATGGGCTGAGTTATTGGAAAATTACAATAAGTCTCCCAATATAATTAAGAAAGTGATTGGAAGTAAGGAGTATCGTTTTAAACGTCAGAATCTAATTAAATATCGTAATCTATTAATAGAGTATTGTCATCTGGAAGGATCAAAAGATTTTTACACAGGAGAAACAGTACATATAGATGATATCAAGCTTGAGTATGTAATACCGTATGATTTTGTTTATACAAATGATATTTGGAATACAATTATTGTATCAAAAGAAACAGCAAAGAAGAGACGAGGAAAAGTGCCTTCTGTTGAAGATATTGAAAAAGTGAATAAAAGAAATATGTTTTTATACGACGCAATAAAAGAAACCCATCTAAAAGTTCGATTTGATGTAGAACGAGCTTTAGAGGAACATTTGATTAATCGTTACTATATTGATTTAAAAGGATAGAGAAGTCAGAGGTGACTTCTCTTTTCATTCACAATTAATTCACAACAATCTGATAAAATAAGGGTAGAGGTGGTACTATGATTTATGTATATATGATATTATTCGCAATTATATTTATGATTGGAATGTTTGCTCTTTACATTATATTTTCAGAATATAAACCAGCGCCAATCGAAGAAGCAGATATAATTAGAAACACTCGTGACGAGAATGTTGAGGAACTTAAAACCATAACAACTTTTAATTTAGGTTACTGTTCGTTAGATAAGGATCAGGATTTTTTCCTAGAAGGAGGACAATCATCAAGGACGTTGTCTAAAGAGAAAACTTTTGATAACTTAATATCCATTGAGGAGTACCTAAAGGACTTAAATCATGATTTTTACTTTTTACAAGAAGTCGATACACACGGTAAGAGAAGTGCGAACACAAATCAACTTGAACACTTAACTAGTGGATTAAATAAGTACAATATATCTTTTGCCTACAATTATCGTGCAAAATGGGTTCCAGTTCCCTGGACCCACCCAATGGGAAGCGCATATAGCGGATTAGTTACTTTGTCGAAGAAAGAGATACTTAGTTCAACAAGGATTTCTTTAGAAGGACAAGAGGTCTTTCCAAATAGTCTTTTTTACCCGAAAAGATGTATGGTTGTTAATAAGGTGCAAATGACAAGGAATAAAGTGCTTTACCTAATTAATATCCATTTATCTGCATATGATAAAGGTGGGATGTATAGATCTAAACAAATAAGACATATACTGAAGTACATCACAAATCTTTACAATAGTAAAACCAACTATGTGATTGTGGGTGGCGATTTCAATTTACTTCTTGATAAATCAAAATATACTGACAATCTTCCAGCATGGGTTGATTTATTACCTGATGAGTTATATGACAGTGAGTTTCGAGTTGTTTTTGATAAAAAGGTAAACACAGTACGTAGTCAAGAACAACCGTATAAGAAAGGGAGAAACTTTGAAACCATTATCGATGGATTTATCGTTTCACCCAATATTACAGTCTCGAAAATTGAGACTCATGATTTAGGATATAAATATACTGATCATAACCCAGTTACGCTGTCGTTCAAACTAAAATAAAATAATTTTTCATTCGTTTCCATTGTGCTATAATAGTACTTAAGGAGTGGATGGGAATGAATAAGCAAACGAAATATTATGTTTTAATTAAATACACAATCCTAAGTTTAGTTTTGACTATACTTCTAGGGTATGTGAGTCGGACATTACAAAGTTGGGATCTGTTTCATCCGGATATTATTAATCCAATATACGATTTAATAGGTGTACTTAAAGTATTATTGGTAATAGCTACTATATTAGGGGCCATTACATTGCTTTATCTGATGTATAATTATTATACTTCTAAGTTCTATAGAGACTATCAACTAAACGCATTAGAGGGGATATACCATGGGTTTATTGACATTTATCAAGTATATGATAAGTTGCATAACTCAGGGAAAGCTCAAAATATACAAGTTGATTTTAAAAAAAGCACGATATACTTTGATACACAAAACGGATATTACTGTTTCAATTTTATTGATTTGTTTGGTAGAATTGAAGGAAAGCAAGATAGTGAGTTTTGGGAAGCAGTAAGTAAACCGAAAACTAGATATAACCAAAAAGTATATACAAAGAGGGTTAAATTCCTTAATCCATATAAAGCGAATCAAGAGTATGTAAAATTATTACAGTCTAAAACATCAAAACCATATCAAAATTATGTGGTGATTTCAGGGTTTTACAATATGAAATACAAACCTGAACATATTCTTGCTCCATATGAAATATTAGATTTTATCAAATAGAAAAAAGGGGCTCCAATAGAGTCCCCTTATTTTATATATTATAAGAAGAGGAAGTGGCGTTATGAGAGATACATTCTTATTTGATTTAGATGGTACATTGTTACCGATGGACTTTGATAAGTTTATGGAGTTATATTTCAGAAATTTGGGAGTTCATTTTCATGGAAAAATTGAACCAAGACTTTTAGCAAAATACATTATGGACGCAACTAATGTAATGGTTCTAACAAAAAATGATAAAACGAATGAGCAAAAGTTTATGGAACATTTCGAAACTTTAATTGATGGAGATATCGAGCAATATAAAACAGATTTTAGTAACTTCTATGATTCTTTATTTGAAAATGTAAAACCATCAACATATGAATCACTAGAGATGATTGAAAGCATAAAACTACTAAAAGAAAAAGGGTATACCGTAGCGATTGCTACAAACCCACTTTTTCCATTAAAAGCGAATCATCATCGCATACGATGGGCAGGGTTAGACAAAGACGATTTTGTGTACGTTTCATCTTTTGAAGAGAATAAGTACACAAAACCACATCTTGAATACTACCAAGAGGTATTAGATAAGATTCGAAAATCACCAGAAAAATGCTATATGGTAGGAAATGATGTCTTTGATGATTTACCAGCTGGAAAATTAGGGATGGCAACATATCTAATTACTGATTGCCTGTTAAATTCAAAAGATTTAGAGATTGAAGCGAACCATCAAGGGGATTATAAAGAATTCTATTCCTTTGTAAAAAAACTGAAACCAATTAATACAACAGAATAAAATCTGTTGTATTTTTTTGAACATTGTTTCATTGCAACAATTTGTGCTTTTCAAATGTAGCTCAAGTTGTTATAATTGTGGTGAATTATGAAATAAGGAGAGTATTAATATGTTAAAAGGAAATTTAATTTACGGACAATCAGGTGGACCTAGCGGTGTTATTAACGCTAGTGCATACGGAGTGTTAAGTGAAGCATTAAAAAATAACGAAGTTATTGATAAGGTATATGGGTTAAAACATGGTATTCAAGGAATTTTGAAAGAGGAGTTCATTGATGCCAGCACTATTGAAGATCTTGAATTACTAGTAAATACACCAGCGAGTGCTTTTGGTAGTATCAGGTTTAAATTAAAATCTCATAAAGAAGATCCAGAAACATACAAAAGAATTCATGAAGTATTTGAGAAAAACAATATTCGATACGTTTGTTATAACGGTGGAAATGACTCAATGGATACTACTGTGAAACTAAGTGAATACTTCGCAACTACCAATTACGAAGTACGTGTTGTAGGTGTTCCTAAAACGGTAGATAATGATTTACCTCTAACAGATCATACACCAGGATTTGGTAGTGCTGCAAAATATATAATAAATACATTAATGCAATTGAAATGTGATAGTACAGTATACCCACGTGGAAAAGTTACTATCGTTGAAATCATGGGACGTCATGCAGGGTGGTTAACTGCTGCTGCACATGTTGCAACAAACGAAGGATTTGGACCTGATTTAGTATATATTCCTGAAGTTGCATTCGATTTAGACGCATTTGTTGAAGAAGTAGATAAGGCATTTCTTGAAAATCAAAACTGCCTAATAGCAGTAAGTGAAGGAATCCGAGATAAAGATGGAAACTTCATTGGAGCTATGAGTTCAACAATTGATGCATTTGGACATAAGCAACTTGGTGGAGTAGCAATGTTCCTAGGTGATTATTTAGAAGAAAAACTGAACTTAGGATACCGTGCAATTGAACTTTCAAGTCCTCAACGTGCAGCTTCATTTGTACGTAGTAAATCAGACGTAGAAGAAGCAATTGAAGTTGGTAGAAAAGCAGTTCAATTTGCTTTACAAGGTGAAACATGTAAAATGGTTGGAATCAAGAGATTATCATCGAAACCATACAAAGTTGAATATGTTCCAGTTGATGTTACTAAAGTAGCAAACCAAGAGCAAACAATTCCAGAGGAATGGTTAACAGAAAACAAAAAAGGTGTTACACAAGACTTCTTTGATTATATATATCCACTTATCGAAGGAGAACATAAACAAGTCTACAAGAATGGTGTTCAAAAATTTATCAAACTTAGATAATAAAAGAAGAGTTCATTTGAACTCTTTTTATTTTTTTAAGTATTCAATTGCCGTATTGATATGAAGAAGTGTACCGATTAGCAAACTCGATTCATCAATATCAAACTTCGGATTATGGTTATAATAGATTTCTTCCATATCTTTAGGTCTTGCTCCTAGCCAACCGAAAGCTCCTGGTTTTTTCTCTAAATAATAACTAAAATCTTCTCCACCCATAGATGGTTCAGTCGCGACAATCACTTTTTCCTCACCTAATAGTTCCTTGGATATATCGACAACAAACATCGTTTCATCGACATCGTTAATAAGTGGAGGATAGGCTTCAATAATGTCTAAACGACCTTCACAATTATTAATCTTCGCTAGTCCTGTAACTATTTCTTCCATTCGTTTAAACACAAATTGTCTGGTTTCTTTATTTAATGTACGAATAGTTCCTTTAAAATCAACATGATCTGCAAGAATGTTAAAGTTTGTACCCCCATTAATAACCGTTGTACTAATTACAACACTATCAACAGCGCTTGTATCTCTCGATGGGATTGTTTGAAACTTACTAATGATCTCGGCTGCGGTTAAAATAACATCATTCCCAGTTTCAGGTGCACTAGCGTGAGTACCAAACCCACTAATGTGAACTCGAAACTCATCGGGAGCTGCCATTGCAGGACCAGGTTTTATTGATAAGACACCTGTTTCGTACATCGTTGTAATATGTATTCCAAAAACAGCGTCAACATCATCTAGATATCCACCCTTTACTACACTGATTCCACCACCAGGTGTTGGTCCTTCTTCAGCACTTTGAAATACCACTTTTAATGTTCCTTCTAACTCATTTTGATGTTCACTAAAGTACTTGCAAGCACCTAGCAACATAGCTGTGTGAGTATCATGACCACAAGCGTGCATTTTTCCATCAATTGTGCTTTTATATGGAACATCATTTTCTTCCTGCATGTTTAAAGCATCAATATCTGCTCTCAGTAAAACTGTCTTACCTTCTTTACTACCTTTTAGGGTACCAACAATACCGGTTACTCCTACACCAGTAATAATATCAAAGTTCATAGTTTTAAGCTCTTTTGCGATGATTCCTGATGTTCTAACTTCTTCAAATCCTGTTTCAGGATGCATGTGAAAATCTCTACGTTTTTCAATAATGTATTTCTCATACTTTTTAATGTCTTCAAGTTTAATCATAATCTCACTCCTAACCTAATCTCAATTATATCAAAATCCCTATATATAAACAATTATTCAAGTGACAAAGATTATTTTTTTATCTGTATGATTTGTAGTATAATAATAAAAGGTGATAAATATGAAAATGTACTCTAAAAATATTAATGAAGTCATACAAGAATTCAAATCAGATAAGGAACAAGGTCTGACTTCTGAACAAGTAAAACATCAACGTGAAAAATTTGGTGAAAACAAATTAAAAGAAGAAACTCAGGAATCAATAATCCATATGATTATTGGAGAATTAACTGGGTTTTTAAATCTATTATTGATGGCCGCTGCAATTGTAAGTATTGTTGCGAGTGGACATGCAACTGATGGAATTTTTATCTTTGCTATAGTAATTTTGAATACAGCACTGAGTGTTTTTCAAGAACGTCGAGCATCAAACGCAGTTAGTGCTTTAAAAAGTATGTCTGCTCCGCACGCAAAAGTAATGCGTAATGGGGAACTTGAAAACATAGATTCAAAAGATTTAGTACCAGGTGATATTGTCTTGATAGAAGCGGGGGACTATATCCCTGCGGATATTCGACTTGTTGAAACGATTAACTTGAAAGTTGATGAATCTGCATTAACGGGAGAAAGTGTTCCTGTAGAAAAAGATGCTGATGAAGTTCTCAAAGAAAACACCCCTATTGGTGATCGTGTGAACATGGGATACATGAGTACGATTGTTACATATGGTAGAGCTGTCGGTGTTGTTGCTTCAACGGGTATGGATACAGAAATTGGAAATATTGCGAACTTACTAAACGCTGTAGAAGAGGAAATGACTCCACTTCAAAAGAAGATTGATAAACTAGGGAAACTACTTGGAATTGTAAGTGTCATTGTAGTTGTTCTCATATTTATTGTTGGAATGTTATACAACTACCTTGGTTTCGCAGAGTACGAAGTGTTAGATTTATTCATGGTTAGTGTCAGTTTAGCAGTGGCAGCAATTCCGGAAGGATTGCCTACGGTTATAACAGTAGTACTATCAATGGGTATGAGAAAAATGGCGAAAAAGAACGCTATTGTAAAAGAGTTGAATGCAGTAGAAACACTAGGTTCAACGACAGTCATTTCGAGTGATAAAACGGGTACATTAACACAAAATAAGATGGTTGTTAAAAGAATATTTGATAATCATACTGTAGTAGAAGTTACTGGAAATGGATATGATTTTAAAGGTGAAATCAAAGGTGGAAACACCAATATCCCAAAACTAGTTGAAATTGGGGTACTATGTAATGATTCAAGTATTAACGGAAGCTCCTTAATCGGAGATCCTACTGAACTTGCTCTTGTAACATTAGCAGCCAAAGGCAAAATGTTACAAAAAGAAGCAAAATCAAAATATCCAAGAATTGATGAGTTTCCATTTGATAGTGACCGTAAATTGATGAGTACGGTTCATGAAATAGATGGAAAAAAGCATATTTATACAAAAGGTGCTCCAGATCAATTATTAAAAGCTTGTAAGTATTACTTGCTAGATGGTGAAGTAAAGGAAATAGATGACAAGTTTATCAAAGTGGTAGAACTTGCGAACCAAGGGATGGCTCGTAACGCTCTAAGAGTTCTTGGGTTTGCATACAAAGAAGTAACCACATATGATGACATTACTGCGGAAGAAAATAATCTAGTGTTCACTGGTTTAGTAGGGATTATCGATCCACCTCGTGAAGAAGTAAAAGCAGCTATTAAAATCTGTCATAAAGCAGGTATCCGTGTTGTTATGATTACTGGAGACCATAAAATCACAGCGAGCGCAATAGGAAAAGAACTAGGAATACTTAATGGTGATACTACCGCATTAAGTGGAGAAGAAATAGATAAATTATCTTATCCTGAATTTCTTGATCTTGTGAAAATCACAAATGTCTTTGCCCGTGTTTCACCAAACCACAAAGTAATGATTGTAAAAGCATTACAAGAAACAGGTGAAATATCAAGTATGACAGGTGATGGAGTAAACGATGCTCCCGCATTGAAACAAGCAAATATTGGAGTCGCAATGGGGATTACCGGTACCGACGTATCCAAAGAAGCAGCAGATATGGTATTAATGGATGATAACTTCACAACTATAGTAGATGCTGTAGAAGAAGGACGTGTCATATATTCAAATATCCGTAAGTTCGTTGCATATTTAGTAAGTTGTAATGTAGGAGAAGTATTGCTTATCTTTACCGCAATCTTACTCTCTTGGGATAGTCCATTACTTCCAATTCAGATTCTATGGATTAACTTAGTTACAGATTCATTCCCAGCTTTCGCTCTTGGACTTGAAAAGAAAGAAAAGGATGTAATGAATAAAGAACCAATAGATCCAAACGCAAGTATTGTAGATAGGAAAATGGGTCTAGCAATTGGGTTCCAAGCTGTGTTTCTAACCATTGCTGTTTTAGTATCATATTATATAGGAAATGTAAGAGTTGGTGGTCTCTACATGGGTAGTACAATGGCCTTTATCACAATTATCACTGGAGAACTCTTTAGAACATTCTCCGCTCGTAGTGAAAGCCAAACAATCTTCAAAATGAAGTTGTTTGATAACAAAATGATTAACTACGCAGTATTAGTTGGATTTGCCCTACTACTAATTGTAGTCTTTGTCCCAGGAATTAATACATTGTTCTATATAAATACTGCATTATCTGCTACAAACTTCTTTATAGCACTAGCATTAGGTTTTGTCCCATTATTTGGTGGAGAACTGGCAAAACTATTCAAATAAAAAAAAGCACCCATGGGTGCTTTTTGTTTTATGCAAACAGGAAATGCAAAATATTGAACAAATAACCAATAATGATAATCCCAACAGAAACTATTACAATGAACATTGTTAGAAGTTTCGGTTTTACAACCTTACTTAACATCACCATCGATGGCAAACTTAATGCAGTAACAGCCATCATAAATGATAAGACAGTACCTGTCAATACTCCTTTACCAAGTAATGCTTCAGCAATTGGTATAGTACCAAAGATATCTGCATACATTGGAATACCTACAATTGCAGCAACAAAAACGTTAAATGGATTTCCACCACCAAGGACTGCATTGATAATGTTTTCCGGAATATAGTTATGGATTGCTGCTCCAATCCCTACACCTATGAAAATATATAACCATACTCTACCGATGATTTCTTTTACTTGTTCAATCGAGTAATCAATACGTTCTTTTAAAGACATTTTGAAACTGATTTCTATCGAATTACCGTTTGAGTCCTTTTTCATATCTCTAATGTAGTCTTGTACATAATCTTCCATCTTTGATTTGTCGATAATAGTACCACCGATAACTGCCAATACTAATCCCACTACCACATAAGCTAATGCAAACTCTAATCCGAAGAAACTCATCAATATTAGAAATGATGCTAAATCCACTAATGGAGATGAAATTAAGAAACTAAATGTAATACCTAAAGGTAATCCTGCTTTTGTAAAACCTATGAAAATAGGAATACTACTACAAGAGCAAAAAGGAGTAATAGTACCAAGCAAAGCACCTATAATATTTCCTTTTATCCCTTTGTATTTGCTTAATATCTTCTGTGTTCTTTCTGGAGGGAAGAACGATTGAATATAACTAATAAGGAATATCAAGAAACAGAGTAAGATAAAAATTTTAATTACATCATAAATGAAAAAATGAACACTATTACCTAATCGATTCTCCATAGATAGTCCAAATACATTTACCACTAATTTTTCTATTAAATCATATAACCATGTCATCTTTAAGAAGATGTCGTTAATCGCATTAAAAATTGCCATATCCATACCTATTTTGTACTACATACAAAGCTTTCTATCTTGTTTAGTTTTGATAAATCGTTTTTAAGAAGGGTGTTCTCAATATTAAAAACTGTTGTGAGAACTTTGATGAAATCGTTATTCTCTTTATTCAGAGAATAATAGATGTATTGCTCGTTTCGTTCTGTATTTACTAAATTAATCGTTCTAATTTTAGCAATATGTTTCGAAATCTTTGGTTGTGATAACTCAAGAATATCAACAAGTTCACAAACACACAGATCCTGTTCCATTAAAAGGTTTAAAATTCTAAGTCTTGTTTCATCACCTAATATCTTAAATAATTCTGTCATAAATTAACCTCCATATACTTATATACGCATATAGGTATATTAAACTAATTAAGAGCACAAGTCAATAAAAAAGATGTCAAAATTTAATTTTGACATCCTAATACACCAGCATATAGAATTTTTAGTAGTTTTGAAAGACTCTCATTTTCTAAATCACCAAGTTCTTTGAACTCAGCAACCAACCCTTTTTGAATTATTTTGAAATACATATCTAATGTATGATCACTAATATCTTCGCATATGAATCCTTCCATCTTTCCTTGTTCGTAAAGTTTTCTACGTTGCTCAATCATTAGTTTTGTGTATTTCTTGATGAATTTCTGAAGGTCTAAACTTAGTGTGATTTCTCCTGTGAAAACAGGTTTTGATTTATCATAGTATTTTCTGATTCTAGCTTTTACCACTCCATCTATTTTTTCTTCGAATGGTAGGTTACTATTTATTACATCAATTATTTCATTATATTCTTCGAGGTATATCTCTTTCAAAATATGTTCGTAAAGAACTTGCTTATCAGAGAAGTATTTATATAGAGTAACTTTTGAAACATTGGCATATTGAGCTATAGATTCCATAGTAACTTTATGGTAGCCATGTTGAACAAATAGACGAGAGGCGTTTAAGAGAATACTATCAACTTTCTTTTGTGATCTTGCAGATAATTCCATATGATCACTCCCTCCTAAATATATTTTTCTATTCCTAATTTCATTATAAACCCATAATAGTTAAAATGAAAGACGAAATGCTATGAAGTGAACCAAATATATATGACTAGTTCATTTAATATCAGTTTATATATATAGTTTATGTGCGAACTAATTGCTAATCTGTTTCAGTTTTGATATAGTAGTATTGAAGAAATTGAAGAGGTGGTTTTTATGATTAAGGCATTAACTATAATAAAAAAGAATTTAATAATTAGCATATTAATATCCATTACATTGGGAGTTATTTTTGGGTATTATTTTGATCTTAGTTTTCTTTCTAAACTGATACTCCCATTAACATTTCTACTAGTTTATCCAATGATGGTTACCTTGAAACTAGAGAGTATATTAGAGAAATGGAATTTAAAACTCCAAATAGTAACTCAAGTAATAAACTTTGTTGTGTTTCCATTAATTGCCTGGGGACTAGGGTTATTCTTCTTTGGGGATAATGAGTATTTACGTTTAGGCTTATTGCTTATTGCGTTATTACCAACATCGGGAATGACAATTAGCTGGACAGCTATGGCGAAAGGAAATGTAAACGCAGCAATAAAGATGGTAGTGTTTGGATTACTCCTAGGAGCTTTACTATCTCCTATATATATTACTTTGTTTTTAGGAGAAGCAATCACAGTACCTTTTATGAAAATTTTTACTCAAATAGTTGTTGTTGTAGTTCTACCTACGGTTCTAGCGTTTATAACTCAAAAATTATTGATAAAGAAGTATTCTAAAGAAAGGTTCAATCAATCAATAAAACCAAAGTTTCCACTTTTTTCTACTCTTGGAGTTGTATTAATTATATTTGTTGCTATATCCTTGAAAGCAGAAAGAATTGTGAATAATCCAGAGATACTTATTGAGATGATTATACCGTTGTTAGTACTCTATGCAATCTTCTTTGTGATTAGTGTGGGTAGTGCAAGATTATTTTTCGATAGAACTAATGGATTAGCTCTAGTGAATGGTACGCTGATAAGAAGTTTATCACTATCTTTAGCTATCACTTTAACAACATTTCCCGAAGCTGGAATTACGGCCTTATTAATAGGGATAGCGTATACGATACAAGTACAAATTGCGGCATGGAATGTTAAACTAACAGACAAGCTATTCCCACCAAGAAAGGAAGAACTCATATTGAGTGACTAATCACTTATAATTTTAAGTGACAAGTCAAAATAAGTTTGATATAATCAAGGTATATTCGTAGAAGAAGGGGTGCCTATTTCTTTAGACACGCCTTTTTTTATAAAAAATTATTGGAGGTTATATGGAACTTTTTGAGATTTTCACGCATTTGATTTTAACTCTTGCAATGCTATTAGTTGTTGTACTAATTGCAAGAAGCGTGGTTGCAGGATCTAAGTACTCACCTATTTTAATCATTGTAGTATTTGGGTTAACTTTGGGTATGGTATTAGAAGTAAGTGGACTTGCTACAGCAGGGTTAGCTGAGTTTCCAGTTGTGGGGTTAACTGGAGGAACAACAATTATTGCACTTGTTGCAACATTCTTTGTTGGAGGACAAAAACTTAGAAACACTTTTTGGAAACCAAAAACACCAAAAGAGGACGATGTGATTTTAAACGAAGAAGAAGTTATACTAGGTACTAAAGGTACTCAGTTAATATTCTTAACAAGAGCATTCTTTATTTTAATTGGTATTATTTCACTATTTAAAATGGCTCATATGGGGTTAGACAATTTATTCAATTCATGGGGATTTGATGAGTTCCTTGAATACAAGAAAACAGCACTAGATGACTTTTATCCATTATTAGCGTTTTTCGGAGTTGCAGTATCAATTATTTTAATTGATAGCAAAGCCAAAATTGTTGATAAAAGACATTATCTAGGACGCGGTGTAATGGAGTTATTCTTTGTTTTAGTAATACTAGTTGTTGGTTTACTAATTTCAGCATTAATCAATCCATTAATCGCATTACCACAAATATTCTTCGCTATGATTATCTCAAGTACACTTGGTATGGTTTATAGTGATTGGAGACCAGGTCCGACTATGAGGGCTTTACTATTCGGAGGAATCCCGATTGTACTTGCAGGTGTATTTATTACTGGTGGTACAAGATTATTAGATGCATTCGCTCTTGATGGTATGTTACAAGTAATGTCATACGGATTCTTTGGACAGTTATTCTGGATGTTTGTTGGTTTAGGATTATTAGTATTTATCGGTAAATCTAATAATGTTGATATTTTAGCACCAGGTATGGCAGGAAGTTTAAGTCATTCAGGTTTAACAGGTGCTTGTACAGCTGGAGATATTGGTGAAGTTGCAAAAGAAAGAGCACCAATTATGATTAATATTCCATTCTTTGGTCATCTGTTTGTATTTACCATTTTAGCAATAAGTGTTACCAATGGAACTTTATGGGTAGTTCCAGCATTAATTGTAGTAGTTGTAGGAATAGTTGCTACATACTTTGCTTTACGTACACTGGCAAATGCTAATGGAGAAGAAAGACAAGAGATTAAAGGATTAATTCTTTTTAGTATCGGTTGGCAATTAGTCGCAGTATTTGGAGGATTTACAATTCTACATTTTGCTGGTATGGACTTAGAAAGTGCAGCGATGGCTAACAGTAGTGCAATTTCTCACTTCGGATTATTTGCTGCTGTTCAAGGTGGTATGTTTGAATCTGTAAACACTGCATTCAGTAGTGTTGGATTAATTTCATTCATCTTCGCAATGCCATTCTTAATTCATCCTTTAGTATTTGGAATGTTTGGAAAAGCAATGTCAAATGGTGGAGAAATGCCACGAAAACCTTTAGCTATATTAGCGGTAATAGGTATTATTGGAGTAGTATTGAGTTTAGTATTATTATAAAAAAATAAAAGATGAAGTCTAACTTCATCTTTTTTTAATGGTCGCTATTGTATATCTTTTTGAACTCTTTATGCATTCTAAGTGGAACTAAGAATATTGTAGTTATAGAAACTGCGCTCATTCCCAAAATGATTATTCTGTAGTTAACATTTGAGAATTCTGCAATCACACCAATGATGATTGTTCCAAAGATTGCACCTAAGTTCCATAGTAACTGTTGAGCGGAGTTTACTCTCCCCCTCATATTGGAAGGAATGTAGGTTTGTGTAGCAGTCATCCGAATATTGAAAGATGTAGATGCGAGTAATCCTATTATAAAACTTATTGTCACCATTATAAAATAAGGGAAAAACAGTTGAGTTGCGGCGAGTATTTCTACTGTAAAATAAACTGTTACAGCAATAAGGAATCTATGTTTTGGAGGATACTTAAATAGGTAATGGACTAACCCTCCGATTATTCTACCAATAGCATTTGCACTAATTAGTAAACTGAAATTACCCAAAGTGAGAATATCATGATTAAGGAAATAAGGCATTCTAAGTAGATCACTACCAGCGTATACAAATGAGAATGAAGCAAAGAGAAGTGCGATTCCCATTATGCCTTTTTCTACTTTGTAGTAGTTTAATCCAGCTTTTATGTCATGTATGAACTGGTATTTCTCGACTTTATCAGTGTTCAGTTTTTCATTGATCCTGATACTCGATTCCATACTCGCAGTTACAAAAAACGTTACAGCATTAAAGAGCATTAACATGGCGATTCCAAACTCGAAACTCTCCACGAGAAATGCAGTAATTGGAGCCATAACAGCAGCTGATATGGGCCAAATCAAACTAGCTAGAGAGTATGCTTTTGAATGAAGTCCTTTTGGTACTGTTTCGGGAAACATACTCATAAAAGACGTTTGATATACTGTATCAATAATTCCGACAAATCCTGCTAGTACTGTAAATGCAAGGACATCAAAGAATCCATTGAATAAGATATAGGCAAATACAGCAAATAGTAATGAGTAGAAGAAATCAATTGAGACAATGATCTTTTTTCTACTATTGCGATCAATAAAGGGACCAACAAAAAAGTTGGTAATGATTCTAGGAATAATATTGGCCAATGTAAAAATAGCCAATGTAAGTGGAGAACCTGTCTCAATAAAAATTAAAATCCCAAATCCAAGTCCCGCTGCTGCACTTCCAAGCGCGCTAATAAAGGAACCGGTTATTAAAATAGTGAAGTTTCTGTTCCAAAGTTTCATAGTATCACCTAAGTTTCGTCTTTACTTGATTATATGTAGATTTTGAACTGAAATCAATATACATAAATATGTTTTTTTGTCATAAAAAAAGACTTCAAAGAAGTCTTTTTATTTTTTTCCAAATGCCTCTTCCCAATCTTTCATAAATGCTTTTATACCATTATCAGTAAGAGGGTGAGTCATAGCTTTTTTAAGTACTGGGTATGGTACTGTAGCAATGTGTGCACCTACTAATGCACTATCAGCCATTTGTTTAGGTGTTCTTATTGAAGCGCTTATAATCTGTGTTTCAAATCCGTAAATATCAAAGATTTCTCTAATATCACTTACTACTTGTATTCCATCATGCAGCGTATCTTCTAATCTCCCAACAAAAGGAGATACATAAGTAGCACCAGCAGTAGCTGCTAGTAATGCCTGGTTTGAACTGAAGATCAAAGTGACATTTGTTTTGATCCCTAGGGATGTCAATGTAGTAACTGCTTTAAGTCCTTCAGGTGTAAAAGGGATCTTTACCACCATATTTGGATGGATTTTAGATATCTCAATACCTTCTTTTACCATTCCTTCAGCTTCAAGACTAATTACCTCTCCACTAATTGGACCATCAACAATACTTGTTATTTCTTTGATAACCTCTAGGAAATCTCTACCCTCTTTTGCAATTAAAGTAGGGTTTGTTGTGACACCTGATAAAATTCCTAATGATGCCATCTCTTTAATGTGTTCTACATTTGCAGTATCAATAAAAATTTTCATAATTCCTATTCCTCCATATTTTCTTCTATTTCGTCAAAGGCAAACTCAATTGGCTCTACATCTTCTAGTGAATCAACTATACGTTCTGTGAACAATACACCATTTAGATGATCAATTTCATGTTGTAAAACAACTGCTACATAACCACTTACTCTGATTTCGATTTTACGTAGTTCGTCTGTAGATGGTAAATATTGGTATGCACGAACTCTGATTTTTTTATGTCTTGGGACTAATCCCTCAACTTCGCGATCTACACTTAAACAACCTTCTCCACCTGGAATATACGTTTTTGCTTCACTGTGTGACACGATTTTAGGGTTGACAAGGAGTAACTTGTAAAACTTCTCGTTTTTTTCATCAGTTGTTAATACAGCGATCATTTGCTTACTTATATTAATCTGAGGAGCCGCAAGTCCAACACCTGGACGTAACTCGTACTTTTCACTTAATTCAGGATTTTGGGAGTTCTCTAAAAACTCCATCATATCTTTTAATGTTTGCTTGGTTTCGTTATCAAGAGGTAGCTCGACATCAGCACTTCTTTTTGCTAATGTAGGATGACCTTCTCTTATAACATCTTTCATCAATAACATCACTATCACCTCGTGACAATTATAACAAAAAACATATATAACTTAAACAAAAGTAAATTATTATTTTTACAACTTTTCGTGCATATTGAACAATATTTCAATGAAATCGTTTTCAAGGTAGTTTTTTTATTTACTATAGTAAAAATATTAAGTATAATTAAACTGATTTTCATTTAGGAGGCAATATAGTGAATAAAAAAATTAGAAAGATCGGTATTATTACCGGTGGTGGAGACTGTAGTGGTCTTAACGCAGTAATCAATGGTATCACAAAATCAGCTGTAAACAAGTATGGTCTTGAGGTAGTTGGTTTTACTAGAGGATATTCTGGATTATACAAAAACGATTATCGTCCTTTAGGATTACGTAGTGTATCAGGGATTATGCATGAAGGTGGAACAATTCTAAAATCTTCAAACAAAGACAACTTATTCAATCTACCATTCCCACAAGCGGATGGAAGTATTGTTTATAAAGACGTTTCAGATGAAGCGGTTAAAAACTTAAAGTATTTAGGGGTAGACGCTTTAATAGTAATCGGAGGAGACGGAACTTTAACAAGTGCTCGTGACTTCCATAGAAAAGGTATTCCTGTTATTGGTGTACCAAAAACAATTGATAATGATTTACCTGCGACTGATGTTACATTCGGTTACAATACATCATTAGAAACAATTACAGATGCATTAGATAAAATTCATACAACAGCATTCTCTCATGATAGAGTAATGGTTGTAGAAGTAATGGGTCGTAATAGTGGATGGTTAGCACTTGAAGGTGGGTTAGCTGGTAGTGCAGACGTTATTCTATTACCTGAAATTCCATATGATTTATCAAGTGTAGTTGAAAAAATTAGACAAAGAGATGCTTTCGGTCGTAACTTCACAATTATTGTGGTTTCAGAAGGTGCAAAACCTAAAGATGGTGAACAAGTAGTTCGTGAAATCGTAAAAGATAGCGCAGATAGTATCCGTTTAGGTGGAGTTGGACAAGTAATTACTAATCAATTACAAGAACTAGTACCTGAGCACGAAGTGCGTTATACAAACTTAGCATATATCCAACGTGGAGGAATTACTTCACAATTTGATAGAGCTTTAGGATTACTATTTGGTGTTAACGCTGTTGATTTATTAATGAATGGTGGAAGCGGAAGAATGGTTCAATTAAAAGGTAGAAAAATTACTTCAATCCCTCTAGAAGACGTAGTAGGTGGAGGACAAGTAGGAGAAACATCACGTGGTGGTGGAAAAACTGTTGATCCAGAAGGACAATATGTTCAAGCAGCAAAAGCAATCGGAATCTGTTTTGGTGATTCTGCAAACGAAGAAGAGTAAAATGTATACATATCCTATTGATTACGACTTGTTTACATCTGAAGAAGTATCAATAATAATTGAATTTTTATCTTTAATTGAAGATGCAAACGAACGAAAAGTCGATCCTATTGTATTGAGTAAGAAACATCAAGAATACAGAAAAATTATTAACTCAATTGCAATGGAAAAACAGATTGATCGTGATTTCGAAAAAGTTTCAGGATATTCAATTTACCAAACTTTGAAAAAATATAAGTAAAGACAAGTTGAGAAAACTTGTCTTTTTCTTATTTACTGTATGCTATAATTAAAGTAACTATGGGACAAAAGGAGTGATTTTATGTATTGTAAGAATTGTGGAACACAAAATAGTGATGATGCTAAGTTCTGTACAAGTTGTGGTGCACCTATTGAACAAGCACCAAAACAAAAATCACATGATGAGTATCAAGACTACTTTGAAGAAACAAAGAATAAAAGTAACTATGATTACCAAGAATCCCTACAAGATGGAATGTACCATGAGGAGAAACCGGAAAATATTTACGGGAAGCAATTTGGAGCTACATCAACTGGAAAACTACCGTTTGAAAAGAAAGGGAGTCCAATTGGAAAGATAATCGGGTTTGTATTAATCGTTGGGATTACTGCGCTAGCGTATTTCATATTGTTTAGTGATGGTGGCCCTATTTATGATGTAGTCTTAGGGACAGAAGTAAGCAATGAAACATTCTATCCAGAAGAACCAATTGATTACGTTATTGCAAGTAGTGGTATACTTTATGTTAGTTATACAACAAGGGATATTCAATATGAAACAGTATCAGTAAGTATCGTTAATGATACATTGGACACGACGCTTTATACCGATACGATATACATTTCCTACGATGAACAGGTAGGTTATTTCAGTTATGATCATAATTGGACTGTTGGAAGTTATGAAGTCATCTTTGAACTCGATGGCGAAACACTTTATACATTATCATTTGAAGTTAAAACAGAGTAAAAAGGATGTGATTTCACATCTTTTTAGATAGAGAGGAATATTATGAGAGTAGATAAAATACTAGTAAATTTGAAATACGGTAGTAGAAAAGAAATAAAGAACATTGTTAAAAAGAAACGGGTAAAAGTAAATGATGAGATTATCAAAGATTCGTCTTTAAATATTGATCCAAACAAAGATATTATAAAACTAGATGATGAAGTGATTATCTATAAGGAAAATATTCTTCTAATGTTACATAAACCCTCAGGATATGTATCGGCGAATCATGACAGTTTACACGAAACTGTATTTGAACTATTAGACGAGCCTTATTCAAGAATGAACTTAAACATCGCAGGAAGATTAGACATAGATACAGAGGGTTTATTGCTTCTAACAGACAATGGAGAATTACTTCATGACCTTATTTCCCCAAGCAAAGATATATACAAGACATATCTAGTAAGGACGAATCAACCTTTTAAACCTAAAAAATTATTAAAAGAGTTCGAAATACTAGATGGTAGGAATAGACCGTATATCCCATTAAAACCATTTGTAGAAGTTATCAATGACTATGAGTTCTACTTATCAATAAAAGAAGGGAAATTTCACCAAGTAAAACGAATGGTGAATCACTTTGGGGTTGAAGTAATTTATTTAAAAAGAGTAGCTTATGGAGATATTTTACTAGGAGACTTAAAAAAAGGTGACTATAAAGAAGTCTAAAAAAAATACAAGAAAAGAGATAAAGAAAAGGAGTAGAATTTCTACTCCTTTATTTTAGTTCATTTAAAATTTCTATAAGTTTCTCAACACTATACTTTACTTCCTTCAATGTTGTGTACTCACCAATACTGAAACGAATTGAAGCATTGATATAATCACTTGGAACATTGATAGCCTTTAACACATGACTAGGTTCAATAGAAGTGCTATCGCATGCACTACCTGTAGAAACATAGATGTTTGCTTTGTTTAGATAGTATGTTATATCGCTTCCATCATAGTCTTTAAAAGATAAGTTAAGATTACCCGGTAATCTGTTTTTTCCTATAATTGGACCGTTTAAGATATAATCTATTTTTGCATTATCTAACTCATCTAAGAAATACTGAGCATAGGTATTTAAACGTTCTTGGTAGTTCTTGTATTTATCAATTCCGACTTCTAGAGCCTTGGTTATTCCTACAATAAAAGGTACATTTTCAGTCCCACTACGGAGTTTGTTTTCCTGTTGACCACCATGGATGAGGTTTGTGATATGAGTTCCTTGTTTGATATACAATATACCAATACCTTTTGGTGCGTGGAACTTATGTCCAGAGATACTCATTAGATCTACTTTCATTTTCGATAAATCAATATTCATATGAGTAATTGCTTGAACAGCATCTACGTGTAAATACGTTGAAGCCGCCTCGCAAATCGTTGAGATTTCATCAATATTTTGGATAGTCCCTACTTCGTTATTCGCAAGAATAATACTAACTACTAATGTGTTGTCATTTATTAGATTGCGTAGTTGATTCGCATTTATGAAACCTTCCTTATCAACATCTAAATAATGAATTATATAGCCGAGTTCTTCTAAAAATTCAACGGTGTGTATTGTTGCGTGATGTTCAATTTTTGTTGTGATGATTTCACCTTTAGTTTTATTCGCAAAAGCAAGACCTTTTAACGCCCAGTTTGTAGATTCTGTTCCACAACTTGTAAAATAAATCTCATTGTGTTTACAATGTAATAAAGAAGCCACCTTTTTATGGCAGGAGTTCATCAATTTACGAACGCGAATTCCTTTTTGATGTAAACTAGAAGGGTTACCGAACTCCTCGTGTAAATAGGGGTTCATTTCATTGAAAACTTCTTTACTGACTCCAGTAGTAGAAGCGTTATCTAAATATACTTCCATGTCTCTCACTCCTTTAGACTGATTACTAGTTTTTCTAACTCCATATAATCTAAGAATGATAAATCTTCAATGTGATCACTAACATTAATTTGTTTTGTATTCGCACATTTAAAAATATGTAATAATTCATCTACATATTCTTTTATGACGTAACTTTGATGAATGATACAAGGATCATCATCATCAAACAAGTCGACACTTTTCTTGATGATGTATTCCTCTTTTAACGGAATGTCGCTAATACGTCCATCATAGATTGTTTTTCCCTCTTTAGTAATAATGATATATTGCTTCATAATTATTCACCCCAAATTTATAGTACTCTTGTTAGGAAGTAAATGAAAATTCCTAAGAAGAAAATCGCTGTAGCTAATTTTATTGTTGATAAATGTTCTCTTATCCAATTGCTTATTGTAACAACACTCTTTAATCGAATTGCTAGTACTGCGATAATGATTAAAGGTAAGACAAACATTAAGTTATAGAATAATAGTAAAATATAAGCATAAGTAGTATCTACACTATGGATTCCATATAAGATACCAAAATATACTTGCCCTGTACACACTAACTCTGTGATACTCAATGTAATTCCTAATAAAAATGTTAGTCCAAGTACAGCTAGTATACCACCTTTATTTTCTTCAGAGTTCATTAGTCTTGTGAATGATTTTACAATTTTCTTATTGTATCGTTGAATCCATTTAGGTAATTGGTTTTTAATATTACCATATTTCTCGTTTTTTGCTTGGTAATAGTCGTAAAAATTGAGACTAAACAAGATGAAACAAAGAATAATTACAAACCAATTAATTATTGTACCAATCACTTCAATTTGATCTGTGTAATGTTCTAGTATTTCTAGGAAAAACGTTCCAATTAAGAAATACGATAGAAACAAAGCAGTTATATATGTGATACTCACCATTAATAAAACTTTCTTGTCTTTTGCCCCAACAAGTAATCCAATAAACAATAGAAGTAATGCAATTGCACAAGGATTAAAACCATCAAGTAATCCAGCACCAAGTACTATTAAAAATCCAACAAAACCAGTTAAATCAGCAAAAGCTTGACCCTCGCTAACACGCACCTCACGCAATGAGTTTTCGCTTAAATCAAACACGGTGTTTTGATCAACTGCTTCCTTAATATTAGGATCCTCGAAATATGTGTTCCCAACAAAAATGACAGGAACTCCTCCATCATCTCGACCATACTCCTTATTAAAAGCTGCGAAAATATCAATAGGAGCTACTTCAAGCACAGTCCCATCTGGATCTGTATAAGAAACTAAATCATTAGACTGTATATCATATATCGTTACATCAATACCCTGATCTCTCATTTTTTGAATATAACCACTTTCCTCTAAATCCTTACATACAAGACAACTTGCCTCTTTAAAATAAACAACCTCTCTTGATGCACTATGAACTTTCACTGGACTTATGATGAAAGTTAGAATTCCAATAATTACAAATAAAAAATACTGTGTTTTTTTCATACGTATGCACTTCTTTCAAAATAAAATTATTTTCACTTCATATTATATTAGGTACTATCGTTATAGTCAATTAATCTTGTAATATAATCAATGATAACTCTTGCAAGAAACCACCATAAAATATATACTAATTATATGGTGGTAAAATGAAACAAGAAATTATTGAAAAAACATACGAGTTAGTAGAAGAAATTAAGCAAAAAAAAGACTATAAAAGATTATTAGAATTACATCAAATTATAGAAACAGATTCTACAATTCAAGAACTCATAAATACTTTTATAAAGTATAATGATAAATATGAAGAAGTAACAAAATATGGGAAGTATCATCCGGATTTAAAAAAGGTTCAACAGGAGTTTAGTAGTGCTAAAGAAAAACTATATACAAATGTAATAGTAAAAGAGTATAAGAATCTTGAAAACAAACTTCAAAAAGAACTGAATATAATAAGTAAAGAAATAGCGATAAGTATTTCCCAAAAAATTAAGCATCCTAACGAATTAGGATTAGTAAACAAACATTAAGGTGATAACATGACAAAAAGAAAAAGCTTAATAGTCCACTTTAGAACTCCTAAAGCGGTAAAAATTATTGATAAGATTTTACCAGTGGTCTACTTTAACAAAAAACGAAGATATGCGATTTGCTATGTAAATGAAGAACTTATTCAAGAAAAAACAAAAGAGTTAAAAGCGATTAAACTTGTGAAAAGAGTCGAAGAAAGTCTCTTTGAAACAGACGAATATCAAATCGAATTTGATGTTAAGTAAAAATACTTGACAACATTGAAAAGATTTGGTATACTAACCGAGGTTATAAAGAAATTTAGGAGGAAATTATAATGGCAGTAAAAATTAGATTACAAAGATATGGTTCAAAAAAACGTCCATTCTATAGATTAGTTGCAGCTGATTCAAGACAAAAAAGAGATGGTAGATACTTAGAAATTATCGGTACTTACAATCCATTAACTGAACCAGCTACAGTTAAAATCGATGAAGAAAAAGCACAAAAATGGTTAAGCGAGGGTGCTCAAGTAACTGATACAGTTAAGAACCTATTTAAAAACGCCGGAATTAAGAAATCAGATAACTAATTAGGAGATCAAAATGGCAGTTAATTATGAAAAATTAATTAAAGACCTAGTTAATCCATTAGTTACTCATCCAGAAGACTTAATGGTTAAAAAGTTTTCAGAAGAAGATGAGATGCTGACGATTCAAGTTATCGTTAATCAAGAGGATCTTGGTAGGGTAATTGGAAAGAACGGACGAATAGCAAACGCAATCAGAACAATCGCTTATGCTAGCGCATCAAGAGAAGGTAAAAAAATTAATATTAACATTGATTCGTTTTAAGGCCTAGAATTAGGTCTTTTTTTTTATATTAATGCGTATATTGAATATAACTCAAATAAATTATATAATTTAGTATGTAATTTATGACAAAGACATTTGATTTGTCTATTTATTTAGTTACTAAATATACATATAATTATTTGTGAAAAGAGGTGAAAAGATGCAATATACTCTAAAAAGCGGTATGGAAGTCGAAGTAAGAGGAATACAGCTTACTGATGCACAGGCTGCAATAGATTATATGGTTAAAGTGAATAGTGAAACAAAGAATCTTTCGAGAGACCCAGGGGAATTTAATTTGACATTAGAACAAGAAGAAAAATTCATTAAAAGCATGCTTGATTCAGATAATAACTTCACCTATACTGTTTGGTATAAAGGTGAATTAATTAGCATGTCTGGATTTCACGGATCATCACTTAATCGCCTAAAACATAAAGTATCTTTAGGAATTAGTGTGTTAAAAGAATATCACAACTTAGGAATCGGCTCTATTATGATGGAATTACTCGTAGAGAAGGCGAAGCAACTTAAGAAGACAAAAATGGAGCTTGACGTAAGAAGTGATAACCCTAATGCAATCAAAATATATGAACGTACAGGGTTTGTAGTTGAAGGAACAAGAAAAAATGGATTCAAAGTTGATGGAGAATATATCGACTTAATCTTAATGGGGAGAGTATTATGAATACATTAGAAGTTATCAATTTAAAGAAAACATTTAAATTATCAAAAAAACAACAAAAACTGGAAAAAAAGGATACAAAAGTTAAAATAGCATGTAATGGATTAAGCTTTACAGCTTATCCAGGAGAAATCTTTGGTTTACTTGGACCGAATGGTGCAGGGAAAACAACGTGTTTACGTTCGATTTCAACATTGATCAAGCCAGATGAAGGTGAAATCTTAGTCGGTGGAAGTAGCGTAAAAACGGATAGTTTTGATGTTTTAGGGAAAATTGGATTTTTAACAAGTGAACTAAAATTAGAAGATCATTTTACGCCTAATTACCTATATACCTATTTCTCGAAATTACACGGTATTGATGATGAAAAACTGATTGAGGAACGAAAAGAGAAATTGTTCAATCGTTTTGGAATAAACGATTTTAAAGAAGTAAAAGTTGGTGAGTTATCAACCGGAATGAAGCAAAAAGCAAGTATTGCAATAAGTTTAGTACATGACCCAGAGTTTATCATTTTTGATGAACCAACTAATGGTCTTGATGTCCTAACAGCAAGAAATGTTACAGATTACTTAAGAGAACTAAAAGATCAAGGGAAAACAGTTATTATCTCAACACACATTTTAAGTGTTGTAGAAAAACTATGTGATAGAGTAGGAATTATTATTAATGGTAAAATGAAAGTGTGTGACACACTTCCAAATATTTTAGATGGACAAGATGATAAAGACTTAGAAGATATCTTCTTTGATCTTGTAAAAGAAGAGGAGGGGAGCTTCTAATGAAAAACGCAATGATTGTATTTCGTAAAGAATTTTATAGAGTTATATCAGATAAGAGATTATTGATTATGGCAATTTTCTTCCCAGGAATCATGATTTTTATGATGTATTCTTTGATGGGAAGTGTTATTTCAAGTGAAACAGCAGATATTCAAATGCATGAAATGGTGATTTATCATGAAAACACACCTGATGAAATTTTGACAGGGTTCCAAAATGTTAAAAATTATTCAGATAAAAATGAGGATGGAGAAATTGATTACTTAACTGAGTTTGATTTAGTACCGGTTCAGTTACATCTTTCTAGCGAGTTATCACAAGATGAAATTGACGCAAAAATACTAAGTGGAGAAATTGATTTATTGATTAAATTTCCAGCTGATTTTGAAAACACTTTAACAGAATATGAGAATCCAGATTACGTTGTACCAGAAGTGCTTATTTCTTATAATTCTGGTGAAAATTACAGTTCACAAACATATTACAATGTGAAGTCTGTACTGAATGCATATTCATACCAAGTGACACATGATCGTTTTGGAGATGATATGCTTACATTCAAACAAACAAATAATGAAATTGTAAATGAAGATAAAGCAGCAGGACAAGAGTTTGCGATGTTATTACCAATGTTAATTGTTATGTTCTTATTCAGTGGAGCTATGAATATTGGTCCTGATAGTATCGCAGGGGAGAAAGAACGTGGAACGATAGCGACACTGTTAGTTACTCCAGTGAAACGATTTGAAATTGCAATTGGAAAAGTGTTAAGTCTTAGTGTAATATCACTAATGAGTGCGACATCATCATTTATTGGGATTATCTTTGGTCTGAAGAATATGATGAGTGGTGCTGGTGGAGATGACCTAAACGCAGCAATTTATGGTGCAAGTGAGTACTTAATGATCATCGCAGTGTTATTTGCTACAGTATTAGTAATTGTCGGAATCATTGCAGTAGTTTCTACGTATGCAAGAACAATAAAAGAAGCTGGTATGTTAATCTTACCATTCTATTTCATTAGTATAATTGTTGGTGTAACTTCAATGTTTAGTGGTGAAGCTGCATCTAATACAATATTATATTTGATACCTATATATAATAGTGTTAATATGTTAATCAGTATCCTAACATTTGAAGTGGTTCCAGTACAGTTTATTCTTATGGTAACTTCAAGTGTCGTATACGTATCAATCTTAATTTTCGTTATGAACAAACTCTTCCAAAATGAGAAGGTAATGTTCAGTAAATAAAAAGGAGTAATAATATGGAATTAATCACAATTGGTGTAATTGCAAACACACATGGACTAAGAGGAACACTAAAAGTAAAATCATTCACAGACTTTAAAGATGAAAGGTATAAAAAAGGTAATACTTTATATATCGCTTTTAAGAATGAGTTAATTCCAGTCACAGTACAAAGCTTTAAAAGTGTTAAAACAGTAGAACACATTGATTTTGTAGAATTTACAAACATCAACCAAGTAGAAAAGTTCAAGGGTTCAGAACTTCTTATTTCTAAGGATTATGTTCACGAACTTGAAGAAGACGAATTCTACTTTGATGAACTTGTAGGTATGGAAGTATATACGGATACACTTATTGGAACTGTAAAAGGTGTAAGAGAAGTACCACAAGGAGAACTTCTAGAAATTGATACGGGTTCTAAAAAAATAACACTAATCCCATTCACTAAACACTTTGTAAAGAGTGTTGATAAAAAGGCTAATAAAATAGTATTATTAGAGTGGGAGGGATTATTATGAAAATAGATGTATTAACCTTATTCCCAAACATGTTCAAAGGATTCTTAGAAGAAAGCATTATGGCACGAGCAATTAAGAATAGTCTTGTTGAAGTAAACCTAATTGACTTTAGAGAGTTCAGTACAAGTAAACACAAAAAAGTAGATGATTACCCATTTGGTGGAGGAGCAGGAATGGTCCTTCAAGTACAACCGGTATATGATGCTTTAGTAAGCATTGATGGGTATCAAGACGCGTTAAAAATAATGGTTTCACCGCAAGGTGAAACCTTTAGTCAGAATAAAGCATATGAATTATCAAATGAAAATCACATCATCATTCTTTGTGGACATTACGAAGGATATGATGAACGTATTCGAGACTATTTTGATCTTGAAATTTCAATTGGAGACTATGTATTAACGGGTGGTGAATTAGCTGCTATGGTGCTGATTGACGGCATTACAAGAGTTAAGCCTAATGTAATTAATAAAGATGAGTCACATTTAAATGATTCTTTTAGTAATGATTTATTAGAACACCCACACTACACAAGACCTCGTGAGTTTCGTGGAAAGAAAGTTCCAGAAGTATTATTAAATGGAAACCACGCCCACATCGAAGCTTGGCGTCATGAGGAATCTGTAAAACGCACAAAACATAGACGAAAAGATTTATATGAGAAACATAAAGGAGGTAAGAAATTTGAGTAATTTCCTTAAAAAAATATTCCAGGAAAACAATCTGATTATTGTTATTCCAGCGATTATTGTAGTACTCATTATTACTTCATTTATGATATATGGTTTCTCTCAACCAAGGAGTACTTTGTTGTCAGAAAATGATACTTTAATAGTTCGACAAGGAAAACTTGAAGAATATATGATGAATGAGTACAACTCAGCAAACCATACCCCTTCAACGCCTTATATTAAACAAAATCCATATGGTATTTCACCTTTATCAGCCTTAATGATGTTTGATACAGCCATTGATTCATCGTTTATGCTTGTTGTAAAAGGGAAGACTGAGGAAGCTGATTTAGAATTTGTTACAGATATATCAAAGGATCATCAAATTCCTATTTATGGATTATATGAAGGAACAACGAGTATTGAGTTGTATGAATACTCAAAAGTAGATCAAACAAGAGGAGAATTGTTGTATTCGACAGAACTTACAACTGAAATTAGACCAATCGATGTACTTAAATTACCAGATGCAACAATCGAAACGACATACGAATACTTTGGTGATGATTTTATGATGCTATCTCCAGCAACTTCAAATCTTCCTGTTGCGTATGACTATAACGGAGATATGAGATGGTACATTAACACCCCTTTAGGATTTGGTCCTGATTTTCTAGAAAATGGACATTTACTTATAGGGACAGATCGTATTATTAGTGATCCATACTACACAACTGGTTTGTATGAAATGGATTACTTGGGTAAAATTTATAAAGAGTACTACATCCCTGGTGGGTACCACCACGATGCAGTAGAACTTCCAAGTGGAAACTTGCTCGTGCTCTCAAACGACTTTAGTGGTACTGTAGAAGACATTGTTATCGAAATAGACAGAACAACTGGAGAAGTAGTAAAAACGTGGGATATCGCAGATTACATACCAACGACAGAAGGAATGTCAGCAATGTGGACAAGCAGTGATTGGTTCCATAATAATTCAATAGATTTTGATGCAAATACTCAAAGTATCATCCTATCAGGAAGACATCAAGACGCGGTTATAAGTATTTCATATAACACAAAAGAACTTAACTGGATTATTGGTGATCCTGAAAATTGGGATACTGAAGGGTTAGTTGAAACTAAGTTCTTTACACCAACTGGTGATGGTTTCGAGTGGCAATATGCACAACATAGTGCCATCGTCTTACCAAATGGAAATATTTTTCTGTTTGACAATGGAAATAATAAATCTAAAGATAGTGAGTCTTATGTCCCAGCTAGTTCAAGTTATTCAAGGGGTGTAATATATAATATTGATACAGATACTATGGAAATATCACAGGTCTACCAATACGGAAAAGAACTTGGGTCCGAGTACTATAGTCCCTATATTTCAAATGTAGCTTACTACGATGATGGAAACTATATGATCCATAGTGGTGGAATTTCTTATTCAAGCATAGAAGGACCACTAAATATACCTGCCCCACTCTATAGAGGAGAAGGGACGATATATGAAAACTCAATAACAGTCGAAGTAATGGATGGAGAAGAAGTGTATCGTTTGCGTGTAAGTGGAAATTACTACCGTTCTGGAAGATTTACACCTTATAGTGAAAATACTTCATTTGAACTAGGTGCTGGATTATCTCTTGGGAATCAAGAGAAGACAGAAGAGTTTACATCACAGTATGAAACAAGCTATACATTCTTTGAAACAATACCTACTGATTATAACTTCAGTTTAACAAAAGAAACTGATCGATTAGTAGTCAAAGGGATATTTAATAGATATGACGATATTTATCTAGAATTAGAAGATGAAAATGGTACAATACCATATCATATTCCAACCTCTAAATCTGCCTATACTGCTATGTGTAGTGCAGTGTTCCAAGGTGATGAACGCTCGATAATATATTATATTAATGAGCAAGAACTTGAGGGGGATTATCGTATTTATCTCACCATAAATGGTAAAAGGTATGATACCTATAGAGATGTAGAATTTAAGTGATTTTATTCTTGCATTTGATAGTGTCGTATGCTATAATAATTCACGCTGTTAAATCTAATATATATTTGCTCCGCTTTGGATCATCCTTATGAGCAAGTATCACAAAAGTAAGGAGTTGATATCATGTCTCAGCAATTATTAAGAGATATTACTACTGCATATCAAAAACCTGAAGTTCCAGAATTTAGAGCTGGAGATACAGTTAAAGTTTCTGTAAAGATTAAAGAAGGAAACAGAGAACGTATTCAGGTATTTGAAGGATTAGTAATCAAAAGACAAGGTGGAGGAATTAGTGAAACTTTCACAGTAAGAAAAGTATCTTACGGAATTGGAATTGAAAGAACATTCCCAATCCATTCACCATTAGTAGAAAAAGTTGAAGTATTAAGAAAAGGTAAAGTTCGTAGAGCTAGACTATTCTATATTAGAGGACTTTCTGCTAAACAATCTCGTATCAAAGAGAGAAGATAAGTTATTAATAAAACCTCAGAGTATTCTGAGGTTTTGTTTATATTAGGAGGAAATTATGGGATATGTAGGAAGATGTTACATTACAAGAGATAATTATCCGAAGTTCAAAGAGGGTTTTATGAACCTTCTAGAAGTAGGATACAAAATCGAATATATGGAAATAGATAATGAGGTTTTTAAGGATTATGATTCCTTTGAAAATCACTTGCATTCAATTAAGAAAGCATATCGAATAAAGACAAAATTCCGTAAAAATGACAATACAATTGAAACACGAAATCAGTGGTATAATAAACGAAAATGGAATCACTATGAGAATATTGAAAATGAGTATGATGTTTATAATGAAGATATGATGAAAATTAGACTTAAGTATAACGAGTTTTATCAACCAATTTACAAATACTCACTTATAAAAGATGGACGTGGTTACGACGCTTTTGCAGACTTCTATTTTTTTGTCTTCAACCTCTTAGTTCTTAGATTTCTTGCAGGTGCAAGTATACCAATCTCAATTATAATTACAATAGGAGTATATATTACTTTTAAAGTGTTATTATTCTTTAGACCTGCATACAGAAATAAGTTTAAAAAACGTAAATAGTAATCAATATATTTTTATGATATAATAGAAAAAAATTAAAAAGGTGATTATATGTCTTGGACAACATTTTGGAATCACGATTTAGATCCATCAAGAGCAATGCAACCATTCACTTGGCAACATGGTATTCTAATAATACTTGGAGTTCTAAGTGTTGTTTTAACAATGAAATACGCGAAAACTATAAAGAAACTTTCTTATGAAAGAAATCTGAAACTAGGCTTTGCGATTTGGTTATTGTTTCTTGAAATAATCTATCACCTTCATTATTGGTCTTATGGGATGTTTAGTGTGCCATTACATATATGTAGTTTTGGAGTAATGTTTAGTATTACGTTATTACTGACAGACAATAAAAAGGTATTTGAGATTCTTTTCTTCCTTGGTATTTTCGGCGGTTTACTTGCATTATTTATCCCTAACTCATTAGGGTATACATACTATAATATGAGATATTATCATTTTATTTTACTTCATATGAGTATCGCAATTGTTCCGATTTACTACTATAAAGCATACGATTACCGAGTGACATATAAGTCCGTTGGAAAAACAATCTTACTTGTGTTTACTTTGCTACCACTAGTTATGTTTGTAAATACTACGATGAACAAAAATTATATGTTTATTGGTGAAAAGCCACAGATAATAGCTTCCGTTTTACCGAGATATCCATATTACATATTTCTCTTCATAGTTATTGGGATTGTTTTGTTGAATCTACTGTGTTACTTATCTAATAAGGATTTAAATCACTGGAAGTCCTTAAGTTCAAATATGTACTCAAAAATAAGAAAGAGGTATTAACCTCTTTTTTTAATTAATAAGTATATGATATAATATATATGTAAAGACAACTACGACTACTGTAGTTGTCTTTTTATTCTAAATAGAGAGGAGCTTTACTATGACTAGACACGAGGCTATTAAGAAGATAAAACGATTAGAACAGGAGTACTGTCGGGATGTCGCTACTCTAGGAGTAGAGGGATGGTTAAAATATCTTAGTGATGACTGTGTGTTTACAACACAAGGGCATCATAAAAGCGTAAGAGGTAAAGCATCAATAAGGAAAAGACTTGAAGGATTGTATACTGCAGATGAAGTATTATATCATTGGGATGTCGAATATGTTGATATGTCCGAAGACTTATCAATGGCGTATTCGTATTCATATTTCACATATAAAATCATTAAAGGTAAAGATAAAAAGTGTTACATCGGCAAAGATTGTAATATTTGGAAAATGATTGATGATGAATACAAAGTAGTGATGCAGATTGGAAGTAGAATTGAGAGTACTTTTGATGCTGAAAAGCGTAGTTTAGGGAAAATTGAACGTGTACGACCTTAAATTATTTGAATTGGATTTCAATTAAAGGTAGCGTTTACATTATTTTCTATGCTATAATTTAAGTAACCAAAAAACTAATTAATCAGTTTTTGGAATTACGAACAGGTGGTGAAAAAATGAAGAGCTTAAACGTAAATCAGCTTATTGAACACATTGTAAGAAAGCAAAGTAAGAAGTCTAGAATCGTCGTTTCTATTTCTGGTAAATCTCGATCAGGTAAAACAACTCTAGCGAAAAAACTGCACGACCTACTTCAAGAGCAAGACATCAATTCGCAACTCATTCATTTAGAGGATTGGATTATCCCAGTAGAAAAACGTACAGAAGGAATGAATGTATATGATCGATTCAACTACAAAAAAGTTAATGAGGACTTCAATAAGCTTTTTAATGGTGAAGAAGTTACATTCCATGCGTATGAGGAAAAAACAAGGGGTATTGAAAAAGGAACACATTCTTACAAATTAATTGATGAAGGTGTTGTTATTATTGATGGAGTAATCACTTTAGGATTAGACATCATCTATGATGCATCTGACGAAACAGTATTTGTTGAGATTAAAGAAAAAGTAAGATATGAACGAATTAAGAAAACATATATTGAAAAAGGGTTTAGTGATGATGAAATAAATGACCTTTATATCGATCGTTTAGAAGATGAGTTTAATCTCGTAGACAAACTGAAATACAAAGCAGAAACAATTGTATTTACACCAATAATATAAAAGACGACTTCCACTGGAAGTCTTTTTTATTGGACACACTATTTTTTTGTATGAAAAAAGTGAACATTTGTTCACTGAACGATAACGGTTTCTACCTCCTATATTATTGCCTTGTTTACGATTTAAACATGTAAATTCAGCATATTGCACAAATTAATGAAAACTTTTCATTTTTTGGGTTATTTTGGTTGAAAACATTTTCAGTTATGATATAATTTGAATGATGAAAGAAGGTGCTATTTATGAGTAAAGCAACTATTTATGATGTAGCTGGAGCAGCACGAGTTAGTTTAGCAACTGTATCACGTGCGATTAATAATCCAGAAAAAGTAAAACCAGAAACAAGAGAAAGAGTATTACGTGTTATTGAGGAATTAGGATATAAACCAAACGCATTCGCTAAAGGGTTAGCGTCTAGAAAAAGTACTACTGTAGCAGTAGTGGTTCCTGATATGAGTCGTGCATCAATTGCTGAGATGATGAACGGTATCGCAGATATCGCACGTGTTTATAAGTATTCAATCTTATTATATATCTTGGAAAGTGAAGATGCTTCGGAAGAAGATATCTTACGTGAGATTATCGCAGCACAAGTTGATGGTATTTTATATCTGAATGATGAGATTACAAATGCACAGTATGACTTCTTAAGAACAATTAAAAATACATATCAAATTCCTGTTGTATTAACAAATACATATTATCCACAAGATGATGAAGTTCCATCTGTTTCAATTGATTATGAAAGAGCTGGATACGAAATTACTAAGAAACTGATTGATGAAGGACGTAAAAATATCTATATGGTTTCTACAGTAAGAAAGTATATGGTTAACGACTTAAAAGAAGCAGGATATCTACGTGCAGTAAATGAATCTGGACTAGAACCGAAAGTAATGAGAACAAGTGGACGTATTAGTATTAATACAGAACACTTCAATGAATATTTCAAAGACAACAAAGTAGACGGTGTTATCGCAGTACGTGATTCGATCGCAATTTCATTTCTGAATGTAGCTTTCGAAAACGATGTGAAAATCCCTGAAGATATCGGTGTAGCAGGATTCCAAAATACGAAATATGCTAGATTAGCTAGACCACAATTATCTTGTGTTGATGTTCCAATCTATGATTTAGGTGCAGTAGGTATGAGATTATTAACCAAATTAATGAACAAAGAAGTAATATCTGAAAGAGTTGTAAAACTACCTCATTCAATCGTATTACGTAAAACTACTTTATAGTATTTTATAAAAACTATTGATTTAGTAGACTTTATTTGTTATAAAATTAATATCTAATATAAAGCGAAGATTAAAAGAGAGTATTGAAAGTTATCAATAGAGACTTAGTGTTTGGTGGAAACTAAGGATAGTACAATACTTATACACTTATGAGCTTCTATATGCAAAGTATAGACGGTCGTACCGTTATAACGACAGAGTGCTAGAGAAATCTAGAATTAAGGTGGTACCACGGAATTTAAAGTTCGTCCTTTTCAGGGCGAACTTTTTTTATATTAATAGGAGGAAATAAAAATGAGTAAACAAATGACTTTATTAGAAGAACTAAAATGGCGTGACCTCTTATTTGATGTCACAGATCCAGAACTTGAAAAAGTACTAGAAAATGAGCAAGTAACATTTTATGTAGGTGCAGACCCTACCGCAGACAGCCTGCATATTGGTCATTTAATATCATACTTAGTATCAAAAAGATTACAAGATAGAGGGCATCACCCTATTTTGGTAATTGGTGGAGGTACTGGTTTGATTGGTGATCCAAGTGGACGTAATAATGAAAGACAATTACTTACACTTGAAAAATCATTAGAAAACGCAGAGGCAATTACAGGACAAGTAAAACGCATTTTACCTGATGCAGAAGTAGTAAATAACTACGACTGGATTTCGAAATTTGACGTTATCACTTTTTTACGTGATATTGGTAAAAACTTCAACATTGGATACATGATGGGAAAAGATAGTGTTAAATCAAGATTAGAGCAAGGAATCAGTTTCACTGAGTTCAGTTACCAAATTATTCAATCATTAGACTTTATGGTATTATACAGAGACAATAATTGTAAACTCCAAATTGGTGGACAGGATCAATGGGGGAATATTACTGCAGGATTAGAGTTGATTCGTAAAACTCAAGAAGAAGGTGCGAAAGCATACGGATTCACTTGGCCATTGCTAAAAAAAGCCGATGGATCTAAGTTTGGAAAAACTGCTGGTGGAGCAATTTGGTTAGACAGAGAAAAATCAAGTGTATACGAGTTCTTCCAATATTGGATTAATACACCAGATAAAGATGCAGTCTCATTCTTGAAAAAATTTACGTTTATGTCTGTTGAAGAAACACAGGCAATTATAGACGAGTTCGAACAAGCACCACATAAACGTTTAGCGCAACATAAAATTGCTGAGGAGCTAACAACACTAGTGCACGGTAAAGAAGCATATGAAAGTGCACTACGTATTTCAAAAGCATTATTTAGTGGTGATGTTAAATCACTTAATGTGGATGAAATAAAAGATGGGTTCAAAGATGTTCCGTCTATCAGTATTTCTGAAGATATGAACTTAATAGATTTACTTATAGAATCAGGACTAGCCAGTAGCAAACGTGAGTCTAGAGAATTCATTAAAAACAATGCAGTAAGTATCAATGGTGATAAGGTGAAAGACCTTGAATTTATGGTGACGAAAGAAGATGCAATTGGTAATGAGTTCACTGTAATTAAACGTGGAAAAAAGAAATACGCATTAGTTAGACACTAAAAAAAAGACTTCGAAAGAAGTCTTTTTAATTTATTACTGTTTTAAATGATTTCAAGGCAGTTGTAATCATATCAATAATTTTATCTAGTGTAATTATTGTACCTGTATCAAGTTGCTTGTTAGTGTTGATATCTTCTTGTAATGAGTGAATGATGTCAGTGATACTTACATCAAAATCTTTAGAATCAATTACAGAAACACTAGATGTAAATAACTTAGAAGCATATCGTGCATTTTTGAATGATATGTTATTGTCTTTGTTGTTTGGAATTACTAAGATATGTTCATAACCTTCACCTAGTAGCTTTTTATATAAATCTCTATATACACCAGGAGTAGGCTCAATAAATGATTTTACATCCTTTTGGTATGAGTTAATTGCTTTATTTACAACTGTGTGGTTATAAGATTTATGAAGTGTACCTTTCTCATCGTAGATGTAGAATGGTACTTGAAATGTATTGTTTATGTTTTGTGGAATCACTATAGTACTATCCACTATATATGCAATTTTCATGAATATCATCTCCTTTACATATTTGTAAATATTATAATATATAAATGTGTGGGAATTGTGTTGTTGAACTAACAATAAGAGTGTTCTTTTGCGAGTTCAATGATTCTTACTATATGTTGATCCTTGATTGTATATAATTCAGTTCCTTCGACATTTTTCTTCATAATTAGGTTTTCTTTTAATAACTTATCAATATGTTTCAGTAAATCAGTTGAGGATTCCTTAAGGATTTCAGCTAAATCATCAAGAGAATAAGTTTGATCTGTTAAAGTTTCTAAAATACTCAATAATGTAATATTTGAACACAGTTTGAAGATTCTTGTGGTTTTTACCAATTGCGGGTCATTAAAGTCTTTATTGACTTTCTTGGAGTAAATGATTCTTAGAGTATTCATGACTGCTAGTAGTGATACACCAACATCTGCGAATATTGCAGCAAGCATACTGCTTAAACCAAATCCTGCAAGTATGACGATGAGAAGTTTGAGTCCAAGTGTCAACACTATGTTTTGAATGACAATTTGCTTCGTTTTTTTAGCGATTCTAAAAGCCTTATTGATTTGTGTTAAATCGTCATTCATAATGATGACATCAGCGACATCAATAGCAATTTCGCTTCCACTCCCCATCGCAACACCAATATCAGCGTTCCTTAATAATGGTGCATCATTTATACCGTCACCGATGTACATTTTCGGTTTTGAGGAGTCTAGTTTATTGAACTCAGTAATCTTTTCTCCAGGTAGTAAGGAAGATGCGAAGTCGATAGTTCCGATTTGATCTGACACTTTTTTAGCGATATGGTATGTATCGCCTGTTAACATAGTGATGTGTTTACCTTTTAGTTGTCGTAATGCATTGATACTGTCGTCCTTAATTTCGTCTTCAATAATGATTTGTCCCAAGTACTTACCATCCAATGCTACTAAGACATTTGTACTATGTTCATTAATAGTTGGGATATCGATTTTATTATCTTCGAGTAAAGCTCTATTTCCAACAAGTACAGATGAACTATTATATACCCCTTTAAGTCCTTTTCCTGAAAACTCTTCTATATCAGTAATGTCTAATAACTCTGTGTTGTTTTCTTTTACAATTGATAGAGCAATAGGGTGATTAGAATATGTTTCCATAGAAGCAGCGAGTTGTAATACTTCTTTGCTTGTATAATCACTTACAATGAAGTTCCCTTTTGTAATTGTCCCTGTTTTATCAATCCCAATAGTATCCACTTCTGTCAATTGATGAAGAAAACTACTACCTTTAAATAAAATTCCATTTTTAGCCGCTGCTCCGATTCCAGAGAAATAGGAAAGAGGGATACTCAAAACAAGAGCGCAAGGACAACTTACTACAAGAAATGTGGCTGCTCTATAGATGTATTCGTTTGCATTAGCGGGGTTGATGAGTGAAGGAATAAGAAACATTAACAGTGCTAAAATAGTTACTGTAGGAGTATATATGCGAGCGAACTTTGTTATAAATGTCTCAGGTGCAGCTTTTTTATTTGTTGAGTTCTCAATTAAATCAATTATTTTATACACAGTTGAATTTTCATATGTTTTTGTAACTTTGACTTTAATAGCCTTTCCTACATTTAAGTTTCCGCTCAATATGTCATCATTCTCCTGGATAAACAAAAGTTTTGATTCACCAGTTAAAGCAGAAGTGTTTAATGAAGTAGCTCCAGAAATCACTGTACCATCTAAAGGGACTTTCTCTCCTGTTTTTACTAGAACTACATCTCCAATAGATACTTCTTCAGGAGATTTTATTACAATGTTTTTATCAATCACTACATTTGCGTATTCAACTTTTAAATCCAGTAGACCTTTGATTTCATCGGTGCTTTTACTAACAGCTCTATGTTGAAGGAACTCCCCGAATGAATAAAAGAGAATGACCATAAGAGCTTCAAAATATTCTCCCAAAAACATCGCCGCTATAGTAGCGATAAACATCAATGTGTTTTCATTGAAGAAATCCTTTCTTCTAACACCTTTAATTGTTTTTATAAGAATAGATTTGGATGTCAGCAAATACCCAATCCAAAATAGAGAACCTATATATATGAATGAGATTCTATCTTCAAACAACAACCCAAATCCAAAAATAAGTAACCCGAATGTAAACTGGTTGATAATTGAAGATTTTTTCTTGTCGGTTTTCTTTTCCTTAGAAGGTAGATAGGTATCAACCCCATCCTCTATAGAATCAACGATAGACTTTACTTCTACTAAGGCAACTGTTTCATTATAATCAACAGTTGTATCGAGTAACATTGTTTGTGTAGTAAAGTTAAATGTTGCGTTGTTTATATAATTTAGAGTGCTGATTTCTCTTTCAATCTTTCCAGCACAGGAAGAACAAAGTAAGTTGTCCATCTTAATTTTTTTAATCATATTGTGTACACCTCGCAGAAAATGTGATATATTTTATATGAAAATTCAATCATATGAGTATAGTATATAAACCAAATGTGTGGGAAATATGTTATGTACAAAAAGGAGTAAAAAAAATGAAAATTTTGATACTAGAAGATAACAAAGATATAAACGCGATTCTAACTAAGTTGTTCACTGATGAAGGCTTTGAAGTGTTGTCGTATGATAATGCTTTTGATGCCTTAAAGGGTTTTAAAAGCAATAAAATTCACTGTGTTCTTACAGATTTAATGTTACCGATAATGAGTGGAGAAGAGTTTATAAAAAAAATCAGACCAGATTACTACGGACTGATAATTGCCGTCACTGCGAAAACAAGTATTGAAGATAAACTACAAGTTTTAGAGTTAGGTGCAGATGACTATATATTAAAACCATTTAATAAAAGAGAAGTATTATTAAAAGTAAAAAACTATTTTATGAAGTTAAACAGAAGTAACCATGTAACATCACTAAATAATGGAGAGTTTATTTTCAATCATCACAATAATACGTTGAAAATACATGAAAACTCCATTACCTTAACGAGTGTTGAGTATTTAACTTTGTCTACATTAATAGAAAGTTTAAACAAAATAATTTCGAGGGAAAGCATATTAAACAAGATATACAGTGTAGATGTAGATGTCTTTGATCGCGTTATTGATGGGTATATAAAGAATATTAGAAAGAAAATAAAGAAATACACAGATACAGAGTTCATTAAAACGGTTTATGGACTTGGATACAAACTTGTAGGTGAGGCTGATGAATAGTTTATATAAGATGTCACGTAAAAGAATATTAGCACTATATGCTTCTACAATAATTATTTTATTCGTTTTCTCAAATTTTGCTGCTGCTATTGTGAACAATTATTATCAAGGGCAGTTCATCAAGAATGAAAACGAGAAGTTTGTAACGTTGTTTCATCATACACTTGAGAATGATTCGATAGATTATGCTCTTTCCTACGCGGAACATTATACACATGTTAATAATGTTTCTGTAAAAGTAGTTCACGAGGATATAGTGTTATATGAATCGGAAAAAATGCCTGTTAGTGCAAAGGATTATGAAGTTGTGCTTGAGGATGAAACGTATCTTATCAGTGTGGATAATAGTGAAAACTCCATACTAGTAATTAATAATAGAGAAGCAGATTTTATTACATTAATCATCATTGTAACAATGTCGATATTGTTGTTGTATTTAGTACAGTCTAGAAGATTGAAAAATAGAAGAGTGTTGCAAGATATACAAAAAATTGAACACCTAATGAAGGAAAATGAAGAGAAGTACACTGATCTAAATTATATAGAACTACAAACCATATATGATGGGTTTAATCATAAGATAAACACAATTGATTTAATGGAGGAAAAAAGAAAAGACAATCTAAATGGACTTGTCCATGACTTAAAAACTCCTGTAACAATTCTGTTAAACCATTTAGAAGATGTTGATACACTAGAAGACTTGATTACGAACAAAGATGCAATTAAGAAATCCCTTGAAGATTTATCTGCTACAGCTAGTGACTTAATTAGTGAAAACTTCATGGGAACAACAAGAAAGTTTAATTTATCACTGAATTTAACAAAAGAACTGGAAAACTATGTATCGACATTCAAATCGAAAAACATCGTTCTTAAATATTCAGTAGCATTGAATGTAATGGTGTATTGGAACAAAAGGGATTTTGGACGTGTCTTACGAAACTTACTTACTAATGCTTATTACTATTCAGATCCTAATACTACTGTATATGTGCACCTATTGAATGACAAAGATGACTATAAATTGAAAATAATTAATACAGGACAGAAAATAGATCAAGAGGATTTACATAAGATATTTGAGAAAAATGCTCGTAATGACAAAAGTGAAAATACACAAGGTAATGGGTTGGGACTCTATATTACTAAATTACTTGTTGAGGAAATTAATGCTAAGATATATGCACAAAGTAATGAGAAAGAAAGTACATTTATTATTCAGTTTAAAAAATAGGAATATATCCTATTTTTTTTATAAAAAAAAGACTCGAAGTTCGAGTCTTTAGTCTTTACATTCAGTGGCATGTGAGTAACCAATTAAGAATATCTCTTTAATGTGATTATCCTGTAAACTGTAGAAAACTTGTTTTCCTTGTTTTCTAGTTTTAACTACATGTAAGTCCCTCAGAAGTTTTAGTTGATGAGAAATAGCTGATTGGCTTGCTTGTAAGCTATCTGCGATATCTTGAACACAATGTTCTTTTTCAACTAAAAGATCGATGATTCTTAATCTAGTAAAATCACTATATATCTTAAACAGTTTTACGGTCTCGTTTATGTTGTCAATTTTTTCTTGGCTCATTTGCATCCCTCCTTGCGATTAATCTAAGACTATTCATTACGGCGATTAATGAAATACCGACATCTGCGAAAATAGCCCATATCATTTTTGTTTCTCCAAATCCAGCTAGTGTTAAAAAGATGAGTTTAATTCCTAAACTAAATATGATGTTTTCGAATACAATACGTTTTGTTTTTTTCGCTACTTTAAACGCATCATCAACTTGTTTAAGGTCGTCTCCCATAATTACTACATCAGCAACATCAATTGCGATTTCACTACCAGCACCCATAGCTACACCGATATCAGCATTTTTTAGTAAAGGTGCATCATTGATTCCGTCCCCAATATACATTTTGTATTTATGAGTTTCAATATTGTTGAATGCATCGACTTTTTCTCCTGGAAGAAGTCCACTTAAGAAATTAATTCCACCTAAATCTCCAGCTACACTAGCAGCGGTTGTTTCGTTATCACCTGTTAACATTGTAATATGGTAATCTCTTGATAGTTTTCTTAAGATATTTCTTGATGAATTCTTTATTGTATCACTTACAATAACTTTCCCAATGTATTTTCCGTTTTTACTGATGTATACATTGCTTCCTACCATGCTTTTTTTATCGTGAACTTTAACTTTGTGTTTATTCAGTAGTTTTCTGTTTCCTGCAAGGATTTTACCTTCTGGGGTACTTACTACTAATCCATATCCTGGTAGTTCTTCTACATCTCTATAATCATAGTAATCACCTTCGTAGTGTTTTACGATTGATTGAGCGATTGGATGTGAACTAAATCGTTCAATACTCGCAGCGATTTTTAGCGTTTCTAAATCTGTGTATTCACTTACTTCGAAGTTTCCATGAGTGATTGTACCAGTCTTATCGATACCAATGGCGTCGACTTTTGTCATCATATGTAAGAAACTACTACCTTTGAATAGGATTCCTTTTTTAGCAGCTGCACCAATACCTGCAAAGTAAGATAGTGGAACACTAAGTACTAGTGCACAAGGGCAACTAACAACTAGGAAGATTGCAGCGTTATACATGTTATCTTCTGCGTACGACCAAAATGCTAAATCAGGATTGGTAAAATATGTAAACAATGTTGGAATTAAAAACATTAAGAATGCTCCCATTGTAACGATTGGAGTATAATATTTTGCGAAACTAGTAATGAAATTTTCCGGTCTTGCCTTATGATTTGTCGAGTTTTCAATTAAATCAATCATTTTTGCGATTGTAGATTCTTGGTACTCTTTATTCGCTTCAATCTCAATGACACTTCCTACATTGATATTTCCGCTTAAAACGAAATTACCAACTTTTACAGTTGTTAATTTAGCTTCACCAGTAAGTGCACTTGTGTTTAGAGATGTATTCCCTTTTAACACAGTTCCATCAACAGGAATCTTTTCTCCGTTGCGTACGACTAATATATCACCTTTTTTAATTGCCATTGGATCGACAATTACAACTTCTTTTCCAACAAGTTTATTTGCATATTCGATACGTAAATCAATTAAACTTGAAACTTCTTGTTTACTTCTATGAACAGCTTGATGTTGTAAATATTCTCCTATAGTATAGAAAATGATAATCAAAGGTGCTTCATAGAAATGTCCTAATAACATTGCGGTAATAGTTGCTATAAACATTAGAGTGTTCTCGTCGAAAATTTGCCCTCTTTTGATTGTTCTGATTGTTTTGCGTCCAATCTTTTGAGCGATAAGAACATATCCTATCCAATATAATACAACATATAGTGTGTAGTATATTCCTGTAGTTGGATTATTTGCATAAAGCAAGTGTTCAAACAAAGCTCCAACTAAAGTAATGGCAATTCCTATATAAAACCAAAAATACGATTCCATCTCTTTTACGGTGTTCATAAAATGACGTTTATCATAAGAATACGTACTTACACCATCTTCAATAGAATCAACTATTTTCTTGATTTCGGGAATTGCTTCCTCTTCATTATATTCATCTGTCGCATCCACCAACATTACCTGGTTAGGGAAGTTAAATGTAGCGCTATTTACATATACTAATTTTGATAATTCTTTTTCAATTTTTCCTGCACAACCGGAACATACTAGTCCCTGCATAATTACTTTCTTGATCATAATCTCACCTCGGTAGTATTCCCTTACATGACGAAAATTACAAATCGTTTCCTTTTACACCATTTGATTATATATGAGTGTACGCTCATATGTCAAGACTTTTACTTAAATAAAATATTCCATTGAATATTATACCACTTTTTGAAATAAATACAAAATCATAATTATTGTCTTAAATATTGAAATATATAACCTTTAGTGTTATATTGATTTAATATAGAGGTGAGGAAAATGAACTTTTATGATTTAGTTATGAATAGAAAAGAAGAAATCATTGAGAGAACAAAAGAATTATTAAGAATACCTAGTGTTTTAGACAGATTTGATCCAAAGAGTGAAACACCTTTTGGTAAAGGGATTAACGACGCATTACACTATATGTTAAACTTAGCAAAAGAAGACGAGTTTATTACGAAAAATATTAACAATTATGCTGCTCATATTGAGTATGGTAGTGGTAAAGAAATCTTAGGTGTTTTATGTCATCTAGACGTAGTTCCAGTTGGAGATGGATGGACAAATCCTCCTTTCAGTCCTATTATTAAGGATGGGAAACTTTACGCTAGAGGGTCTGTAGATGATAAAGGACCAACAATGGCTGCTTATTTCGCAATGAAGTTTCTAAAAGAAATGAATTTTGAAAGTAAACGTCGAGTTCGTATTATTTTAGGTACAGATGAGGAAACAGGTTGGCGTGGAATTGAAGAGTATTTCAAGACAGAGCAAATGCCTGATATTGGATTTGCACCTGACGCATCATTCCCATTAATTTATGGAGAAAAAGGAATTATGTCGTTTGATGTTACAGGTAAAACAACAGATACAGATCTGATCACCTTTAAGTCTGGAAATCGTTATAATATAGTTCCTGACTATGCTGAATGTACATTACGTAAGGATTTAAAAGATGATTTCCTAAAATACTTATCTTTTAATGGTTTAAAAGGTGAAGTTAAGAAGGATAAATATGTTGTTTATGGAAAGAGCGCTCACGCAATGCAACCTAATTTAGGTATTAATGCTGCATTTATACTAGCTGAGTTTCTTAATCAACATATCAACAATGACTTTATAAAGTATATCAATAATTACTTGTCATTTGACCATCTAGGAGAAAAGATTAACATTGACCATAGTGATGATGAAATGAAGGATTTTACTATGAATCCTGCAGTATTTGATTATGAAAAACAAACGTTTAAAATTGGAGTGAACTGCCGTTACCCTAAAGGTTGGGATAAAGAAAGTGCAAAAATAAATTTAGACGCAAGTGTAAGAAAATATAGGTTTAAATATAAAATAGTTGGTGATTCACCAGTTCATTATGTTTCTAAGGATGATGAACTAGTTAAAACACTTCACGAAGCATATATGAAATACACTGATGATACTGAATCAGAATTGATTACAATCGGTGGAGGAACATATTCAAGAAGTCTTAAAAAAGCTGTAGCATTTGGTCCGATTATGCCAGGAAGAAAAGATACAGTACACCAAGTAGATGAACATATTTTTGTTGAGGATTTATTAAAAGCAACAGCCATTTACATGGAAGCAATATATAAACTTTGTATATAAAATAAAGAGCCTAAAAACATTTCAAATGAATCTAATATTATGATATAATATTAAAGGTTCTGAAATTATAGGCTTTTTTAAGTGGGTGGACAAGTTGAATAAAGAGTATTACATTGACATTTTAGACTCAATTGATTTCGCAATAGCGGAACACGAGATGATTTATGATGACCAAGATAATCCTGTAGATTATCGATTTCTTTATGTAAATAATTCTTTCTGTAGAAGTATAGGTGTGAAAGCAGCAGATGTTGTTGGAAAAACAGTACTTGAAATCCTTCCAAGTACAGAAAAATTTTGGATAGATCGTTATCATAATGTCGTAAAAACAAATGAAACAACAAGTTTTATTAATTATTCATCAGTTCTTGATCACTACTATAGTGTTTACGCCTATAAATCTAATGACAACTGTTTTGTAACAAGTTTTAAAGATATCACAAGTTATGTAAAAGTAAGTGCTCCTGAAGTAAAAGAGGAAATGATTACAAATTTATTTTCAGGTGGAAAGAATGCCTATTTTGAGTTTGATATTAAGCAAAAGAGGTTTGAACATAGTGATATGTTAAAAGAAATTATTGGAATGGATATCATAACGTATAGAGATTATATTGATATGTTTAGTAAGTATACCCATCCCGCTGACAAGGCAAGAGTTACAAGAAGAATTAAAGATATGTTTGACGGAGAGAAAGACGAGATAACAATGCAAATACGATTCTATAACCAACAGAAAAAGGATTATGTTTGGATTAGTTACTTTGCCTATATTGAGAGAAGATATCGTAATGTTCCTGTTTCCATTAAGGGGATTATTAAGGATATCGACACCGAAAAAAGACAAGTTTTAAAACTTGAACAAATGAACATTTTATTCAAAGAAGCAAGGAAAGTAGCAAATATTACGACATTTTACTACTCTTTCATAAAACATGAATTTCATAAATCTAATGAGTTAAATGAGTTTCTAGGAGTAAAGAATCTTCTTACAATTGATGATATGAGAAGAGTTGTACATCCAGAGGATATAGAAGAGTACGATTACTCAACAAATGAAATTCAATATACAAAAAAAGGAATCGTTTCTGATTATCGAATTATAAAAAATAATGAGATTCGATACATCCAATCTTCAATATTTGGAGAGTATGATGAAGCGAATAAAATTTATGGAGTATTTGGAATACTGAAAGATACCACTGAAATTGAAGAAAGTAAGAGAGAAATCGAGTTCTTCGCAAACCATGATGTCTTAACTGGATTATATAATCGAAATAATTTCGAATCGTTTAATAAGGATTTGGATGGACAAAGTGATGTTGGTGTCCTAATATGTGATGTAGACGGACTAAAACTTATAAATGATGCATTTGGACATATTGAAGGTGATGAATTACTACAGTCTTTAGCGAAAACACTTAAGAGTGTCTCGAAAACGGATAATGTCTTTCGGATTGGTGGAGACGAATTTGTTATCGTTCTAAGAAATGCTACAGAAGAGAAAATGCTCCAAATGGAACAAAGTATTAAAAATGAAATATCAAAATTTAGATTGCATAGTGTTGGTTTTGATGCAAGTATCGGATACAGTTTTATAGAAGAGAACCGTACATTTGAAGATGCTTTTCGAACAGCTGAAAACCTAATGTATCGAAGAAAACTAACGGAAAGAAAAAGTAGAAAATCAAATGCACTATCAACTATCATGCAAACAATGCATGAAAAGACCGAGGAAACTGAAGAACACTGTACAAGGGTAGGAGAATTAGCCGCAGAGCTATTACGAATGTCTGGAAAAAAACGAGATTATGAAGTTGAGGAAATCAAGTTAGTTGCTTCAGTTCATGATATCGGGAAGATATCAATCAGTGATAATATCTTACTGAAACCAAATAAGTTAAGTCCTGATGAATATGAAAAAATCAAGTATCATAGTGAATCAGGATATAAAATAATATCAAACATAATTGATAATGAAGACATCGCTATAGCGGTTTTATATCATCACGAACGATTTGATGGGACAGGGTATCCTCATGGCCTAAAAGGTGAGAAAATCCCGTTGTACTCAAGAATTATATCTATTTGTGATGCTTATGATGCAATGACATCGAATCGTACCTATAGAGATGCCCTACAAAAGAAACAAGCAATAAAAGAGATTAAGAGGAATTCAGGTACACAATTTGATCCTGTACTTGTAGAACGATTCCTAGAAATAATAAAATAATGGTGAGTATATGAGATTAAGATACGTAAAAAACGCAAGAGAGTTAATCGAGAATAACCCGAAATATATTATCGATAACACAGACAATAAAAAACTAGATCTAGACAAAATGTTTTCAAGAAAGCAACCTCTACATCTAGAAATAGGTATGGGTAAAGGACATTTTGTTTACACTTTGGCAAAACAAAACCCTGAAATCAATTATATTGGGATAGAGAAGTTTGACAGCGCAATTGTAAAAGCTCTTCAAAAGATGCTTGATGAACCACTTGATAATTTATACTTATTACGTGCCGATGCAATTGACTTAAAAGAGTTACTAGATGATAACTCAGTAGAACGAGTTTACTTAAACTTTAGTGATCCATGGCCAAAAGAACGCCATCAAAAAAGAAGACTTACATATAAGAGATTCCTTAAAATGTACCAAGAACTACTGGTTAAAAAAGGTGAGGTTCATTTTAAAACAGATAATCGTGAGTTCTTTGATTACTCGGTAGAGAGTATTCAACAGTACCCTATGAATATCCAATATCTAACATATGATCTTCATAGTGAAAACGTGGATAACATCATGACTGAGTTTGAAGAAAAATTCAGCAAACAAGGATTTAAAATAAATAAAATAATTAGTACTTTCAAGGAGGAATAATAGTGGACAAACTATACAAAGAGTTAGTGAATTTACCAGGTGCACCAAGTTTTGAAGCACCAGTAAAGCAGTACATGAAGAAAAACTTAGAACCATATGTTGAAGAACTAGTAGAAGACCGTTTAGGAAGTATTTTTGGTGTAATCAACAAAGGTTCAAAAGGACCAAAAGTAATGATTGCTGGACACATGGATGAAGTTGGAGCTATGGTTACAGGAATTGAAAAATCAGGATTAATATCTATTACAAATCTAGGTGGCGTACACGGAGATGTTTTCTTATCACAACACTTCAATATCTATACCGATGATTTAGAGATTATTCCAGGAGTAACTGCTTCAAAACCACCGCATCTAACAAGAGGTGCAAAACAAGATGGTAAAATTAAATTTACTGATCTAAAAATAGACATCGGTGCAGATAGCAAAGAACATGCAGAAGAACTTGGAGTTAAAATAGGACAACAAGTTATTCCTCATAATAACTATACTGTTTCAAAAGATGGTAAAAAAATCTTTAGTAAAGCTTGGGATGATCGTTTTGGTTGTGGTATGAGTTTAGAAATAGCTAGAGATATTAAAAAAGAAGACTTAGATTGCGAATTATACGTTGGTGCGACTGTTCAAGAAGAAGTAGGACTACGTGGCGCTAAAACAGCAGCTGGATTAGTAAAGCCAGATGTTTTCATTGCAGTTGATTGTTCTCCATGCGCGGATTCCTTTGGGGGAGACGACGTTAGTGGTAAAATAGGAGAGGGGTTCTTAGTTCGTTTCTATGACCCTAGTGCAATTATGCATCAAGGTATGAAAGAATTTATCACAAAAGCAGCTGACGAAGATAATATCAAATATCAATATTATAAATCAATGGGTGGAACAGACGCAGCAAGAGTGCAACTAGCAAATGGTGGTACATTAGTAGCTACTATCGGTATGCCAGCTCGTTATATCCATTCAACAACTTCAATGATTTCAACTGACGACTATAAAGAAGTGAAAAAAATCGTCTACAAAATCTTGAAAATGCTCAACAACGAAACAGTTGAGCAAATCAAACAAAACGTTTAATTAAAATTAAACATAAATTCAAATTATGGGACCTTTATAGGCCTAAAAAGGAGAAAGAAAATGACAAACAAAAGAACAAAAGAAATCGCCTTAACTGGTGTTTTCGGTGCTATTATTATCGTAATGGCATTAGTACCTATGTTAGGGTACATTCAAATTGGTGCAGTAGCACTAACAATTATCCACATCCCTGTATTAATCGGGGGAATAGCAGGTGGAAAAAGAGTAAGTATTTACTTAGGACTTATTTTTGGTTTATCTAGTCTATTTGTTGCATTAACTAGACCAGCTTTACCATCAGATTTTGTATTCCAAAATCCACTTGTTTCAGTATTACCTCGTGTATTATTTGGATGGGTTGCTTATTTATTGTATGATTTATTCAACAAGAAAATTAAAAGCAACATGGCAGCAACAGCTATTAGCTTTGTATTAGCGACAATCTCGCATACAGTAATGGTTTTAGTAATGTTCTGGATTTTCGGAATTGAAAATGCAGCGTTATCTGGAATCTTTGGATTTATCTGGGGAATCTTATTAACAAACGGATTCTTTGAAGCAATCTTAGCGGCAGTTGTAGGAGCGCCAATCGCAAACAGACTTAATGTGTATTTAGGAAAAGAGTGATTTTATGATTATTTTAGTTGATATCGGAAACTCTAATATCGTTGTTACTAGATATAGTGAAAGTGAATTTAGTGTACCGTATCGTTACAATACCGATAAAACAAAATCTGTTGATGAATATTTTGTATTACTTAAAGATATCATTTTTGATGCGAAAGCAGTTGTGATATCAAGTGTAGTACCAGAACTTAATGTTATCTTCAAAAACCTAGTAAATAAATACTTACATATGGACGCTATGTTTGTAGGTCCAGGAGTAAAAACTGGTATCCGTATTATTACGGATAACCCCAAAGAAGTAGGTAGTGATATTGTAAGTAGTGCTGCTTGTGTAACTACAAATTATTCAGAACATGCAATTGTTGTGGATATGGGTACTGCAACTACATTTACGTTAATTGAAGATAGAATTATCAAAGGTGTCGCAATTACCGCAGGACTTGTTACTCAAAAAAATGCGATAGTAGGAAATGCATCTCAACTATCACAGTTCGAATTCAAAACACCTACAAAAACACTAGGTTCAAATACAGTAGACGCTTTAAATAGTGGATTATTATTCGGGAATAGTAATATGATAAAAGGTATGATTAATCAAATCAAACAATCAACTAAAAAAGATGTAAAAGTATTCATTACAGGAGGAGCATCACGTTTTGTAAAGGACATCCTACAAGATGAGAACTACATATTTGACGACATGCTACTACTAAAAGGATTACTTGTAATCTACAACAAAAATAATTAAAGAGGTTATTTCTAACCTCTTTTTTTTCGCCAATGTATAATCTCTAAAATATTTCATAAAGAAAATGTAGTACTGTAAGTAAAATAACTGGGACGACTGAGAAATGTACAACCCCTTTATACAATAGGACTGTTCTCATTGTATCATTTCGCCTTACATCACATACAGGTTGATCTAATTTATTGACACCTGTAATATGAGGAAAATCCCAATCGCTATAAAACTCTATTGATTCGTCAAGACTATTGTTGATTCTTCTGTTTACTTTCTTGAAGAATAAGTAGAAGTATAAAATGTAAAGAATGATGAAAATAGCCCATACAACATAGTTTAATGATATGGTACTATCAAACATTGAAAATATAGGTATAAGAAGAACAAACACAAAACTGAGTAAGTTCAAAAATAAAGGGAAACCTACAAAAACTGCCATTGGGTAAAGCAAAAGGATAATCTTTATGATTAGTTTCAAAGCATATGGTTCGTTATTGAGTATTCGCTTCTTATCTGGAGTTACAATATATCTAATCCCATAAAATAGACTCCAATAAGATACGATACTAGCAATTACTAAAAATACCGCAAATACTAAATCGTGATAGACACTCTCACCAGGAGAGTAACTAAACCCTGTTTCCATAACATCATCTCCTTCGAAAAAAAATTAGTATAAAAAGATTTGAAACCTACCAGACGCTTATGATTTTTGTTTGGATTGTTTAGTCTTATGTATTGAGAGTACTTCATATAGCATAAAACGCTCAACAATATTATGGTTTACTCGCACCCCGTTTTTAATCCAAGTATCTCTTATTGTGTTCGTTTTAGTGTCCTTTTCACTAGTTGTTGGTTCACCAAAATAATCTATAATAAGTCTCTGCGACTGTTCAAAGAGTTCAAAGACATTATGCTTCTCATAATCTTCAATAGTACGTCTAAGCCATATTCTATTGCATCTTCCTTTTTTGAACCTAAACTCAATAATAAAATCAAAATCAGAACCCAAACACTTCGCTTGATACCAAGTCATATTATCTCTTTTTACAGTAGTTATCTCATTTTCATGAATGTATTTATTAAGTCTATCCTCTGTCATTCCGAAAATCTCAATAATATCATTTAAGAATAGTTCCATAACATCATCTCCCTAGTCCTAATTATATCATAAAAACCAAGTGAAATATGGTAAAATAGATAAAAAGGGGTGTATGATATGGAACGATTTACTGAGGAGTATTTAAAGGATTTACCTGTTAAAGATTTAGGTGAAATTTTTCTAAGACCCGTAAAACTTGAAGATTATTTAGATATGTATGAGTATGGAAAAGATGACGAAGTTACAAAAACTGTTATTTGGAACTCTTATAGATCCGTTGAAGATGCGATAGACTCAATTAAAAAAGTCTTCCTACCACGACCTGAAAAGGGGGTTCCTAGTGCGTACGCTATTGTTCATAAGGAAACCAACAAAATGATCGGAACGTGTGATATTTTTCGTATCAATTATGAAACAATGGAAGGTGAAATCGGTTATGTTCTAAATCGTCAGTATTGGGGAAGAGGATATATGACACTAGCTTGTGAAGCGGTATTAGATTTAGGGTTTAATTACCTTTATTTAAATAAGGTTCATATAGGACATATGAAAGAGAATATTGGCAGTAGAAGGGTTATTGAGAAATGTGGGTTTAGGCTTACGAAAGAAGGAAAACATTCAAGGTTAAATATTGAAGGTAGAGAGTACGAAATGACAAAAGAAGAATACCTTAACCGAAAATAGGGTTATTCTTCTATTTTTAGGGCATACTTCATTGACAAAACTCTATGTAAGTCCTATAATAAACATAATATGACTTAGAGGAGAGAGATTAATGGTTTTTGAGAAAGTTAAAGAAATTATTGCTGAAGAATTAGGTATTGAATTAGATGAAATCAAAATGGAATCTGACTTAACTGATGATTTGGGGGCAGACAGTCTAGACGCTATTGAATTAATCATGGAAATTGAAACACAATTCGATGTAGAAATCGCAGATAGCGATGCTACTAAAATCAAGCAAGTTTCAGATATCGTAGGGTATTTAGAAGCACAAGGAAAATAATACTCATTTATGAGTATTTTTTTTATGTTTAAACACCTAATTATGATAGAATAGAGTTAAAGTATAGAGGTGATTTTTAGTGAAAAAACTAATATTAATTGATGGTTCAAACATAATGTTTAGAGCGTACTACGGTACTGCTTATTCAGGTAATTTAATGCGTAATTCAAAAGGACAATATACCAATGCAGTTTTTGGATTCGTGAATATGATAAACTCAGTCTTGAAAGAAGACTTTTCTCATATATTAGTAGCATTTGATAAATCGGGAAAGACTTTCCGTCATGACAAGTTCGAGGATTATAAGGGTGGCAGAAAACCGATGCCAGATGAATTTAGGAGTCAAATTGACCTCATTAAAAAAAGCCTTGATGTTCTAGGAGTAAAACAAAGAGAGATTTATTTAATTGAAGCAGATGACATTATTGGTACATATGCGACGAAATACTATGATGATTTTGATGAAATCGAAATCATCAGTAATGATAAAGATTTACTTCAGTTGATCAATGATAAAGTTCATATGCGTTCTAGTAAAAAGGGTATGCAAAATTATACCTCATATACTCCAGAACTGCTTGAAGAAACAATGGGGGTTTCTCCCTCGCAAATAACGGATCTTAAGGGACTGATGGGTGACGCGAGTGATAACCTACCTGGTATCCCTGGTGTTGGTGAGAAAACCGCTGTAAAACTATTAAAACAGTATCATACATTGGATGGTGTTTTAGAACATAAGGATGAGATAAAAGGGAAACTAGGAGAACGTATCAGAGAAAATTATGAGTCTGCAATTTTATGTAAAGAGATTGCGACGATTAAAACTGATGTTGAGTTCGAGTTCACACTTGATCAAGTAAAATATGAAGGTGTTAATGAAGAAGAGATGATTGAGTTTTATAAAGAACTAGAGCTTCATTCGTTGATAAAGAAATATGCAAAAAAGGTTCCTCGTGTAAAAAAAGAGTTCACATATAAAGTGATTGATAATATTTTCGATTTAGATGATATATTAAAACCAGATAGTTATTTGACACTTGAGACATATGGTACAAACTACCATCTAGCAGATGCGCTAGGATTTGGATTAGTAAATGAAACTGGGAACTTCTATGTCCCTTATGATTTACTACACCAATCTCTGAATTTTCAACTTTATTTAAGTGATGAAAATATCAATAAAAATGTCCACGATTTAAAAATGATACGTGTTGTTTTAATGAATGATAACTATGATATAAAGGGAGTAAACTTTGATTTATTATTAGCTGCATATATATTAAACCCAAACAACACCAAAGAGGATTTTAAAGTGATTGTTAATAACTTTGATTATGATGATATTTCTTATCATGAAGAAGTCTACTCAAAAGGTGCGAAATATAAAATCCCAGAGGATGAAACGGTTTATCAAACGTACGCAGTTAAAAAAGCATTTGCGATCAAGGAACTTAAGGAAGAACTTCTAAAAAAACTAAAAGAAAATAGTCAATTATCACTACTAAATGATATTGAAGTTCCAACTGCTAGTATTCTCGCAGAAATGGAACATACAGGAATCTTGGTAGATAAGGAAAAACTACAAGCCTTAAATAAGGAAATTAGTATCAAAATTGATAACTTAACAACAGAAATCTATAATCAAGCCGGAAAAGAGTTTAATATTTCATCCCCAAAACAACTTGGTGTTGTTTTATTTGAAGACTTACAATTGCCCTTGGCAAAAAAGACCAAAACCGGATACTCAACTAATATAGATGTATTAAATAAACTTAAAGGGAAACATCCAATAATAGAAAACATAATGACTTATCGTACCCTTACAAAACTCTATAGTACCTATATTGTAGGGCTAGAATCATCAATCTTACATGATGGTAGAATTCATACTATATATAGACAAGCATTTACATCAACAGGACGTCTTAGTAGTATCGAACCAAATCTCCAAAATATCCCAATTAGATATAAAGAAGGTAGAGAAATTAGAAAAGTATTTATTCCAAAAAATGGAAATACACTTTTAGCAGCAGACTACTCACAAATTGAGTTAAGGGTTCTCGCTCATATGGCAGAAGAACAAGTGTTAATTAGTGCCTTTAACAACAACGAGGATATACATACAAAAACAGCTCAAAAAATATTTGGGAAAGAAGAAATATCTTCATTAGAAAGAAGACAAGCAAAAGCTGTTAACTTCGGTATAATTTATGGACAAAGTGCTTGGGGTCTAAGTGAGGAAATCAATATTGGAGCCAAAGAAGCAGCTCGGTTTATAGATACATATTACGAAGAATTCCCAGGAATTAAAACGTTTATGGATACAGTGGTGGAAAACGCTAAAAATAATGGATATGTTGAAACACTGTATAAACGCAGAAGATATATACCAGAACTTAACTCAAGTGTTCATATGCAAAAAGAAGCAGGGAAAAGAAATGCAATGAATGCACCGATTCAAGGAAGTGCTGCAGATATTATAAAAATAGCGATGATTGAACTTGATAAAGTCATCAAAAAGAAAAAACTTCGATCAAAACTTCTATTACAGATTCACGATGAATTGGTACTAGATGTACATAAAGACGAACAAGAACTAATGGAAACATTAGTTGTAGAAACAATGGAATCTTGTGTCAAATTACAGGTACCATTAAAAGTAGAACAAGAAAATGGTATCAATCTATACGAAACAAAGTAAGGAGAACGAACTATGCAACAACAAAGAGCTATGATAAAAAGCTTTAGTGTAAACATCTTTTTAGTAATACTAAAACTAATTAGTGGTTTTATCTTTAACAGCTTTGCATTAATTGCTGATGGTATTCACAGTATCTCGGATTTATTAAGTGATATTTTTGTATTACTAGGAATCAGACATTCCCAAAAACCCGCAGATGAAGACCATCCTTTTGGACACGGAAAATTTGAGTATGTGTTAAGTTTATTCTTAGGAATATCAATTATAATTATTGCCTATAATTTAGGTATGAATGTTATAAAGAATTTTAATGAAGTATCTACAATTCCTAGTTACCTCAGTTTAATTGTGATTCTTATTGTGGTTGTAATCAAACTGTACTTAGCGAGATACTTAATTAAAAAAGGGGAAGAAATCGATTCCGAAATCATCTCAGCTAGCGGTAAAGAATCCTTTAGTGATGTTATCAGTAGTGCTGTGGTATTTGTTGGGGTTATTAGTGTATTTTTAGGAAGAACACTAAACATAGATTTATTACTTAAAGGTGATAAAATAGCCTCAATCATCATTGCGGTATTTATAGTAAGAATAGGTATAATAATCATTTACTCAAGCATCCAATCGCTTCAAGGAAGAAGTGTTAAAGAAGATATATGTATGGAATACAGAAATCTGATTATGAGTGTTACAGGTGTTATTGAAGTAGACCAACTAGATATGGTTAGTTACGGTCCATACTATCAAGCAATTGTAGAAATTCAAGTAGACGCTAATATTACAGTAAAAGAAGGTCATGATATTGCTCATGATGTTCATGATAGATTGTTGCTAAATGAAAAAATATGTCATGTAAGCATACATGTCAACCCAAAGGAGTAAGTTATGAGTTTAATGATGAAACGAAAAAGTGTTAGACAATACACAACTGAGCCAGTAAGTGATGAAGACATAAAAACAATGTTAATCAGCGCTATGCAAGCTCCATCAGCAGGAAACCAACAACCTTGGGAGTTTGTGGTTATAAAAGACAGAACAACTTTAGATTTATTATCTAAAGTATCAAATGGAGCTTGGATGTTAACTCAAGCCCCATTATGTATACATGTCATCATGAAAGATGATATGAAAAAGCAAAACATGGCTTCACAAGACTTAGGTGCTTGTGTACAAAATATATTACTAGAAGCAACTAATTTAGGGTTAGGAACATGTTGGATCGGGGTTTATCCCGAAGAGGAACGTATGGAAAAAATCAAAGATATATTACATATAAAAGAGGGAACACCATTCGCAAATATCGCAATCGGACACCCAAAAACTCAAGAAGAGATAAGTGTTCGTTATGATGAATTAAGAATTCACTTTGAAAAGGTTCAATAATGCCAGAACTTCCAGAAGTTGAGACCGTAAGAAGAACCTTATCTCACCTAATGCTAGATAAACAAGTTAGGGATATTGATGTCTTTTATGATAAAATACTTAGAAACAAAACAGTTGAAGAGTTTAAGGAATGTTTAGTAGACAAAAAAATAGATAGTATTGATCGATATGGAAAGTATTTATTATTTAATTTTGGAGAAATCACTTTGATATCTCATTTACGTATGGAGGGAAAATACTTCATAAAAAACGCAGATGATCCTAAAACAAAACATGAACACATTATTATCTATTTTACAGATGGTACCACGCTTCGATATCATGATACACGTAAGTTTGGGACAATGGATATTGTTTTAAAATCAGATGTCTATAGGAATAGCCCAATTACAAAGCTAGGTCCAGAACCAATTAGTGATATGATGACTTTTGAATATTTAAAAGAAAAATTATCTAGGAAATCAATCGCAATTAAATCATCTTTACTAGATCAAACAATTATGACTGGTCTAGGAAATATATACGTTGATGAAGTTTTATTTCTTACAAATTTGCATCCTACTACCCCCTCAAATACTCTTACAAGCAAACAGATAAAAGGTCTTATGGAAAATAGTATTAAGGTCTTGAACAAGGCTATCAATTTAGGTGGAACAACAATTAGAAGTTATACTTCTAGTTTAGGGGTTACAGGTCGTTTTCAAAATGAGCTAAATGTTCATACAAAAGAAGGGGAGCCTTGCCCTATATGTAAAACAACAATTAAAAAAATGAAGGTCAATGGTAGAGGAACATATTATTGTGAAAACTGTCAGAGATTTTAGGCAAAAAGAAGCTATGGCTTCTTTTTAGTTTACGATTTTTATGGTATAATTCCCTTAAGGAAGATGAAGGAGGTATGTCATTTGATAATAGTAGGTTTAACAGGTGGTATTGCTACTGGAAAATCCACAGTATCAAAGTTTTTTATTGATGAAGGTATTCCTGTAATAGATACTGATTTGATAGCTCGTAACCTTTTAAGTAAGGGAACAAAGACATATTATGAAGTAATTCAGTTTTTTTCGAATGAAATTCTATTAACTAACAAGGAAATCAATAGAAAGAAGTTAGGAAGAGTCATCTTTACGAACCCAAAAAAGCGAAAAAAACTTAATGAAATTGTCCACCCTAAGGTGCGAGATGAAGTGAATGAGCAAATAAAGAAATATGAAGAGAAAGGGCATCCAATTATAGTGATTGATGTACCATTACTCTTTGAAACAAAATATCAAGAGGTAGTTGATAAAACAATTGTTGTTTATGCGAAAGAGATTAAACAACTAGAACGACTTGCCTCAAGAGATAATATATCAGTAGAATACGCAAAAATGAAAATTGATGCACAAATGCCACTTTCTGAGAAAGTTGAAAGGGCTGACTATGTGATTGATAACTCTTTTTCAATTCTACAGACAAAAAGGGACTTTTTAAGAGTGCTAAAAGAGATAGAGGTGTAAATATGAGTTTGAAATCGTATTTAGGAACAATCGCAGAGACACAAGAACTACATTCGGTTATCGGATTACGATCAAGATACTATAAAGCAAACTACCAAAAAGCTAAGGAAGTTGTTTTAGAGTATGCTGAGCAAATGAAAGCAGTAGTTAGAAATATTGATGACGAGCATAAAGAAATACTTTTACAAAGTAATAAATTTCACATCATTGTTACTTTTGTTCAAGTTACACCAATAGAAACATCTATTGATTTCAAAGTGGAAATGTATGGTCTCTTTGGTCTACATCGTCCAAGAAAAATGATTATTAAGTTTTATGAATACTTAAATAGTGTTCTACCATTTAAAGGTGTTGGATTACATCCGTAAGGAGCATATATATGGATTTAAACGGACTAGACAAGTTTAGACTTACAACTTATCAGAATCTAGACTTAGATGAAAGAAATGTATTTACATTACTATATCAACCATTAATTGGGTGTGACGCGTTCACACTTTATTTAACGTTATGGTCTTTTATTGATCGAGGACGTGGGAAGAATCCAGAGTTCTTTCATTATAAACTATATGATATCCTACGTATGTCACCAAAACAGTTTGTGACAGCACGTAAAAAACTTGAAGCAATTGGGTTAATCGTTGCATACCACAATGACGAAGTATTTCTATATGAGTTAAAATCACCATTATCCGCAGAAGAATTTATTAAAGATGGTAGCTTAGGGGCGTATCTATTCTCGAAAATTGGGAAAGATAATTTTAATGATCTTGTTGAACTATTTAGAGTTACAAGAAATGAGAAAGATGGGTTTAAAAACATTACATCTCATTTTGATGAAGTATTTTCATCTATCCCAAAACCTATTGAAGTAAAACATGATTATCGAAAGAAATCAAAAGCAAAAATCAAAATTAATCACAATTTTGATTTTGATATATTCATTGAAGGTCTCTCTAAAAACTATATCGATAGACGAAAACTAACAAAGTCTATACGAGAAAAAATTATGAACATTTCTTATGTATATAATTTGGATGAGTTCACAATGCAAAAAGTATTCATGGATAGTGTAGATCGTAACAAAAACATCAATATAGAGGATTTATCAAGAAACGCAAGAAAATGGTTTGAGTTTGAAAGAGAGACATTGCACACAGAAGCAACAGAACCACAAAAAGAAAAAGTCACACATGGTGATATTTTGACAAAGTGTAAAAATGAAACTCCTTCAACTATTCTAGGTATTCTATCAAATGGGAAACCTTCGGCTGTTGAACTTCGTGTTGTTGAAAGAATCATTGAAAATTATGAGTTTAAACTTGAAGTAGTTAATTTCTTACTTGTCTATGTAATTGGACAGTTAGAAGAGTTTCCTAGTTATAATTACTTTGACAAAATCGCAGTTGAATGGCAACGAAACAATGTTCATACAATAGAAGATGCGATTGAAAGTATAAAGAAAAGAAAACAACGCTTAAACAACACCAAACCAAGACGTCAATCTGGTAAAAATGTATTACCAAAAGATGTTGAATCTGATTGGTTTGAAGAATACATGAAGAATATGTAGGTGATTAGATGAAAGAGCTAAAATTAAGATTTAAACCGCTGAACAAAGAAGAAATTGTTGATTTACTTGTTGAAGACGAGTATTTAAGAGAGTTTTTTGTAGATAATGACTTGAATACTAACTTTATTGAGGAAAATATCCAATATCTATTCAATTTCAAGGTTGAGTATGATAAATGCAGAAACTGCACAGGGTTAGATAAATGTACTCAAGATCTAAAAGGACAAGAACCGGTAATACGTTATGAAGAAAACAAAGTAGCGTTCTATTATAAAGATTGTGTATATAATGCCTCAAGAAAAGAAAAACAAGCCCAGTCACAACTAGTAGATGCTATGTATATGCCTAAAATGATAAGTACAGCTACCATGGAAGACTTTGACTTCGCAAGAGGTAAAAATCGAACTTATATTCACAATAAACTAACAAGTTTTGTAACATTGTACTTAAATGGAGAAAAGTCTACAGGGTTATACCTTTATGGCCAATATCAAAAAGGAAAAACATACTCCTTAGCAGCACTCGCAAATGAGTTGTCTAAAAAGGGAGTTAGTGTAATAATTGCATATTATCCTGACTTAGTACGAGAGTTTAAATCAAGAATCGGGAATAATACAATAGAACAACTAGTATCTAAGTTAAAAACAGTTGAAATCCTGATGCTAGATGATATTGGAGGAGAATCTCCTTCACAATGGGTGAGAGATGAAGTTCTAGGACCGATATTACAACACCGTTTGTTAGATGAAAAACCAACATTCTTCGCATCAAATGTATCTCAAAAGGATTTAGTTACGTTGATGACATTAAACTCGCAAAAGGCTGAATTAATGAAAGCAGCCCGTATTCATGCACGTATAAAAACATTGTCTGAAGAGATTGAGATGTAAAAACCTTTGACAAAAAAATAAAACAAGTTATAATTATATTGAAATACAATGAATAGGATATGATGAATAATACTTCATTTTACAGAGAGGTAGTGGTTGCTGTGAACTACCAAATGATATTATTGATTACTCCCTAGGAGTAGGACTTGAAAAAGATTCCCGTTTCACTCACGTTACGAGTTAGAGAGCTTAGGAAACTAAGAACCAAGGTGGTACCACGGATTACAATTCGTCCTTAATTTTAAGGACGATTTTTTTATATTAAAAGGAGGAATAAATATGGTTATTAAATTACCAGGTGGAAAAGAGTTATCATTCGAAGAATCTAAAAACTTGTTTGAAATTGCTCAAGAAATTTCACCATCACTAAAAAAACGCTGCATTGTAGCAAAAGTAAACGGAATTGTTGTAGATATGAATACCGTAATATCAAGTGATAGTGAGGTTGTTTTCATCACCGATTCTGACCCTGAAGCACTAGAAGTGTTACGTCACTCTACTGCACATTTACTAGCTGAAACTGTTAAGAAATTATACCCTCATGCTAAATTTGGTGTTGGACCAGTAATTGAAGACGGGTTCTATTATGACATTGATTTAGGAGAAGACATAATTAGTGAACATGATTTAAAGAATATCGAAAAAGAAATGAAAAAAATTGCATCTAAAAATGCAAAAATTGAACGTGGAGTTCTTTCAAAAGAAGACGCACTAGAGTTCTTTAAAAATGATGAATACAAAGTTGAGTTAATTAGCGAATTACCTGAAGGTGAAGAAATCTCAATCTACAAACAAGATCTATTCACTGACCTTTGTAGAGGACCTCATCTACCAGGTACAAAATGGGTAAAACACTTTAAACTACTTAGTGTTGCAGGAGCATACTGGAGAGGGAATAGTGACAATATACAGTTAACACGTATATATGGAACTGTGTTCTTTAAAAAAGAGGAATTAGATGAATATCTACATTTACTTGAAGAACGTAAAAAAAGAGATCATCGAAAACTAGGAAAACAATTAGACTTATTCATGTTAAGTGAATATGGTCCAGGATTCCCATTCTGGTTACCTAACGGTATGACTTTACGTAAGGAATTAGAAGATTTCTGGTACAAAGTACATATTAAGGAAAACTACAAGCTAATTCAAACTCCAATAATGTTAAATAAACAATTATGGGAGATTTCAGGACACTGGAGTAACTATCGTGAAAACATGTATACTTCAAGTATCGATGAAAATGAGTTTGCAGTTAAACCGATGAACTGTCCAGGTGGTATGTTAGTTTATAAAAGAGACATTCATTCATATAAAGACTTCCCTTTAAAAGTTGGAGAATTAGGACTTGTTCATCGCCATGAGGCAAGTGGTGCATTAAATGGATTATTCAGAGTTAGAAACTTTACTCAAGATGATGCACATATCTTTATGACTGAAGATCAAATCGTAGAAGAAATTAAAGACTTAGTGAAATTGTATGATTACATGTACAGTGTATTTAATCTAGACTATCATATTGAACTTTCAACTCGTCCTGAAGACAAATATATTGGTGAAATCTCTACATGGGATAAGGCTGAAAAAGCGTTGGCTGATGCATTAGATGAAATGGGTAAAGAGTACAAGTTGAATCCAGGAGACGGGGCTTTCTACGGTCCTAAACTAGACTTTAAATTAAAAGATTCAATGAAGAGAATCTGGCAATGCGGAACTATTCAATTAGACATGAACTTACCAGAAAGATTTGACTTAACTTATATCGATAAAAATGGTGAGAAAAAACGTCCTGTAATGTTACATCGTGCATTGTACGGATCTATTGAAAGATTTATTGGTATATTGATTGAACATTATGCAGGAGCTTTCCCACTATGGATGGCACCAGTACAAGTTAAGGTGATTCCAGTAAACTTACAATATCATGAGGAGTTTGCAAGAAACCTTAACAAGAAGCTACTTGACCACGGTATTAGAAGCGAACTGGATGCGCGTGATGAAAAGTTAGGATACAAGATTAGAGAAGCACAAACTAGAAAAGTTCCTTATCAATTAGTTGTTGGTGATAACGAAGTAAACGCAAACCAAGTTACATATAGAAAATATGGTTCACAAGAACAAGTAACTGTATCTATTGACGAGTTTGTAAGTATGGTTGAACTAGAAATCAAAAGACTAGGAAAATAGTAAAAAATAAAAAAGTGTGATTTTCACAAAATTCACACTTTTTTTTATTATGATAGTAGTATAATATAAATATAAACACCTCGTAAGAGGCTAAAATTGCTGTTGTAATTATGGATAGAGGTTATCAAACATACTTGACTCTTTATGATTTATTTAAAAAATAAACCATTGATAATCTCCAAATAAAGTAATATTTAAACCCCCTTATCTTACTGACCTCTTCCATATTATAATGATATATCAAAATGAAACATGCTTTCGTCTAAGAAATGCACAAAAAAAAGAATAGAACTGATAATATCAGTTCTATTTTTTTCGTAATTTAAGTACAAAATCCTCATCAGGATCTATGTATATTGTCTTATGATTTTTATAAGTTACAAAGCTATTTATCTTTCCAGGAACTTTCTTTATGTAACGTACCTCTACGTAATCGATCGGAACACTACTGGATTCCTTGTAACTTGAGAAATAAGCAGCTAACTGAGCACAAGTTCTTATAGTACCCTCTTCTAAAGGGAAAGAATCTCTGCTGACCACATGACTACCTGGTGCGTCCTTTACGTGAAACCATACATCAGTGTGCTTTGCCAACTTATGTGTAATATATTGGTTTTGCAGATTATTTTTACCTACCAAGATTTCTGTACCCAGTTCATCATAGAAAGTCTCGTAGTTAGGTTTAGATTTTCTTTTTTTCGAATTACTTGTACGTTTCATTAACTTTCTGTTCATTAACTCGGTTTTTATCTCTTCAATATCCTTTAATGAAGCATTTTCAATTTGAGATGTTATTTGAGCAATATATCTCAATTCCAATTTTGCATCATTAATTTGATTTTCAAGATGTGGAATACTTGCTTTAACTTTTTTATACTTTTTAAAGTATTTTTCAGAATTTTGAATAGGGGTTAATTTATTATCAAGTGGTATTACAACTTCTTGGTCAGTATAGTAATTTATACATTTAAGTGTTGAATCGCCTTTGGAAAGTGTATGTAAATTTGCTTGAATCAACTCACCCTTCACTCTGATTTTATCCATATTAATTGTGTCATGTAAATCCATTGATAACTTATCAATTTTGTTCAGTAATTTTGAGCGATAAGATTTAGTGAATTTCAACAGGTTTTTTGAATATTGCTTAATTACGTCAATTCTATCTCTATTGTAATAGAAGTAATCTAAAAGCTCATTCATGTTGTTGAAATATTTCCTGTCACCATCTATATATGTTATATCAGTATAATAGAAATGGTCTCTTTTGTTCGATATAATTACTGGTTTATATTCGCTTTTTACATCTAGAAGAACTTCGCTCAATTGAGAGTTAGATTTGTCCATTCTGTGTATTATTTCCTTGTTGATAAGTGGACTGAATCCCATTAGTCTTCCATAATTTTCACTAAAATTTTCATTATTAACATCTCTTAGGTACTCTGTAAGGTCAACCGTATTATATGGATTGATTTGATCTGTTGTGGGGTATTCGTATATTGCACCTGGGAATAATGTTCGGTCTGTACCATCGAATGGCATCTGATGTTTGATGGACTCTAGTATCTTATACTCATTATCTGTAACAATAATATTAGAATATCTACCCATTACTTCAACTATTAACTTCTTATTCTGTAAATCTCCTAGTTCGTTTCTTCTTTCAACTGTAATAATTACTACTCGATCATTTTCTTTTTGCTCAACATTTTTTATGATTCCACCTTCGAGTTGCTTTCTCAGAAACATACAAAATGTTGGAGGGTTGTTCGGCTTCTCGTATTTCATTTCTGTAAGATGAATTCTTGAATAATTTGGTGAGCTTGAAATGAGTAATTGCTGCTTTGTTCCTTTTGCATGAATATTGAACAATAAGTCATACTTAGAAAGCTGGTAGATTTTAGTTATTCTACCAGTATTTATTAACTCATTTAGTTCATTGGTCAAATGTCTTATTATATTTCCGTCTAAACTCATATTAATCACCACACAAATTATAACACTAATTTCAAAAAAAATGAAAAAAGTGTTTTCAAAACCTTACAATTTTATAGTTTTAATGTTATTATATATATAATTTATTAGACGTAAAGTTTTTTTAAAGGGGGGTCACTCGAGATGAAACTCAATGAGCGAGGATTATTAGTTGTGCTTAGCGGTCCCTCAGGGGTCGGTAAAGGTACAGTTAGGAAAGCTTTATTTGAATTAGAAGGTCATGATTTAGTTTACTCTACATCAATGACAACTAGACCACCGCGTGAAGGTGAAGTTGATGGTGAAGATTATTACTTTGTGACAAAAGAGGAATTTGAGCAAAGAATAAAGGACGACATGTTCTTAGAATATGCTGAGTTCGTTGGAAACTATTATGGAACACCACGTGATAAAGTCGATGAATACATTGAACAAGGAAAAGAAGTTGTACTTGAAATTGAAATTCAAGGTGCGCTCCAAGTTCGTGAAAAGGCGAAAGATGGTGTTTTTGTTTTTATTGCACCACCTACAAAAGAAGCCTTATTTAGAAGGTTACTTAGAAGAGGAACAGAAGATCCACAAACCATTCAAAAGAGAATGGATAAGGCGGAAAGTGAGTTCCCTTTAGCACATAAATATGACTACATCGTTGTTAACGACGAAGTGACGAATGCAGCTGATAGAATATTAGCTATTATTCGTGCAGAACATGCTAAAACTGAGAGATCAATTTATAAATACAAAGAAATGTTGGAGGTAAAATAGAGTGAAAAATCAAGAAGGATTACGTTATCCATCAATCGATAACTTACTTACAAAAATCGATTCGAAATACAAATTAGCTTATACTAGTGCAAAAAGAGCTAAGAAAATTAAAGAAGAAGAATATGTGGCTGTGACCCCAAAATGTAGTAAGCCAGTTGGGCAAGCTCTAGAAGAGATTTTAGCGGGAAAAATTGAAATTGACTTTGAAGAAAATTAGTAGAATTCGTTCTACTTTTTTTTATTTTATGACTCTTTTAGAGTCATAATTATGCTATAATAGTGATTAGATTTAATATACTGGAGTTGACAACATGAATGATAATTTTTTGAACTTACTAAAACAATTAAATCTCCAAGAAAAAACCGATATATACAATGGTGATTTAGTCGAGATTATAGTCGATCCAACTACTAATAGTTGGCTTTTTGATGTGGAATTTGATGAACCAATCTCGATTAGTGATTTTGAAACATTCCATAGGCAAATCAAAGATATACCTAGTCAAATTAAATCGTGTAATAAAGCAGAAATGACAATTCGATACAAGAATAATGATTTCTCTAGGTTACAGGATTATTATGATTTTGTATTGAAAAGATTGGCTGAAAATAAACCAAGATTTAGTGCAATAATTGACTTTGATATTGAGCAAAGCAAAAACCGAATTGAAGTAGTATGTCCTACGGATGGAACCTTCGTTACAAGTATGCTTTATGAAATAAAATCAGAGTTATTGAAAATGGGGTTTGATGCTTTATTAGCAACTAGAATTTGTAAGGATCAACCTATGATTAAAGAACGTATTAAAAAGGAGTCTGAGGACTTTGAAAATATAGTAAATCAACAACAAGAAGTTGAAGTTGTAGAGAAAAGATATGTGAACTTCAACAATAATGTGGTACGTGGTGTTAAGAATACAATCTCAGAAATTCCGCGCTCTGAAAACGAACTTATAGAATACAAGTCTATGAATGATAATACTATTTTTACTCTTGAGGGTGAAATTACAAAGATAGATTACCGTGCTCTAAATACTGGTAGTCATCTTTATACGTTTATATTGAGTAGTGATGAAGATTCAATATACTTGAAAAAGTTTGTTAAAGATAAAGAAGAAAAGAAATTTATGGATGAAACCAAAGTTGGTATGATGGCCAAAATTAAAGGGAATGCATCTTTTGATAAGTTCTCTGATGAAGTGACTGTCACAGCTATTGTTTTTGAGCGTACAAACTACATCATCCCAAGCGATCCAAGAAGAGATCTTGCACCTGAAAAACGTGTAGAACTTCATCTTCACACAAAAATGTCTACATTAGATGGAATTGATTCTATCGGTGATTTTGTAAAAACCGCAAAAAAATGGGGACATGACGCAATCGCCTTAACAGATCATGGGAATGTTCAAGCCTTCCCGGAACTTTATAAAGCAACAAAAGACAAGGCGATTAAACCAATTTATGGATGTGAGTTTACATTTGTAGATGAGAAGAACTTACGTATTGTTCAGAACCCAATTGATTTACCATTCAATGATGCAGTATATACAGTATTTGATATTGAAACCACAGGGTTAAGTGTTAACTATGACAAAATCATCGAAATTAGTGCTATCAAGGTAAAGAATAACCAAGTAATTGATCAATATGATACATTTGTTAATCCTGAAAGACCAATAAGTTTACTAACCACAAGACTTACATCTATCAAAAATGCAGATGTAGCTCTTGCCCCAAAAATAGAAGAAGTAATCCCGAAATTTAAAGAATTTTTTGAGGGAACCGTAATGGTAGCTCACAATGCTCACTTTGATATGGGGTTTATTTATAGTGTACTTAAACAAAATGATTTATACGATGGGCCAATCCCAACAATCGATACATTAGCTATCGCAAGAAGTATGTATAGTGATCAATTAAAACGATTTAACTTAAAAGCAGTATCAAAGTTCTTCAAAGTAAATCTTCAACAACATCACCGTGCAGAATATGATACTAGAGCGACTCAAGAAGTATTCTTACATATGCTCCGTGATGCAAGGCATAAAGGAATCACCAATATCAAAGATTTCAATATGTTAAGTGAAAAATCTAACGCATACAAACACGCAATTTCAAAACACATCAATGTCATTGTTAAAAATCAAGTTGGATTGCGTAACCTCTATAAAATTGTAAGTATCGCAAATACGAAAAACTTTCACAAAGAAGCACGTCTATTGAAAAGTGTGTTAGATGAAAACAGAGAAGGGTTATTAGTAGGTAGTGGGTGTATGAACTCTCACCTATTTGAAATAGCGAAAAACAAAAGCTACGAGGAACTCAAAGAAACCGCAAAATACTATGACTACTTAGAAGTTCAACCGCTTAATGATTTCATCCACTTAGAACATGATATGGATAATTTTAAAGCGAACATACAAGATGTAATTACCCGCATTATCGAAGTTGGAAAAGAGTTAAACATTCCAGTTGTCGCAACTGGAGATGTTCACCATATTACCGAAAAAGACAAAAAATATCGTGGAATCTATACCCAAACACCACAAGTGGGTGGTGGGTTACATCCACTATCAAGATATCAGAAAATCCCTTCACAATATTTTAGAACAACTTCTGAAATGTTAGAAGAGTTCTTCTTTATTGATGAAGAAACAAGACAAGAAATTGTCATTACGAACACAAGAAAAATTAATGATCAAATCGAGTTTGTAAAAGCATTTATCCCAGAACTATATGCACCTAAGGACGACTTTTTAGCATTAGATGGAATTCCATCTATTCAAAATAAGTTAATTAAAATGGTAAATGATAAAGCTCGTGATTTATACGGTAATCCATTACCGAAGATTGTAGAGGATAGAATCAACAAAGAAGTGAAAAGTATCACAGAGAACAAATTCTCTACTGTATACTACATTTCACACTTACTTGTTAAGAAATCATTAGACGAAGGATACCTAGTAGGGTCACGCGGATCTGTAGGTAGTTCTCTAGTCGCTACAATGATGGACATAACTGAGGTAAACCCATTACCTCCACATTATGTTTGTCCAAAATGTAAATTCTCAAGTTTTAAAATGACAAACGAGGAAAAAACAAAGTACGGATTTACAGATGATGAAATCCGTACACAGGCGATATTAGATAAATATCATACAGGATTTGATTTACCGAATGAACCATGTCCGGTATGTGGAGAAGACTTAAACAAAGATGGACACTCAATACCATTTGAAACCTTCCTTGGATTCAAAGGAGATAAAGTACCAGATATCGATTTAAACTTCTCAGGAGATTACCAACCCGCAGTACATGAATATATTCGTAAAATATTTGGACAAGAACGTGCTTTTAGAGCAGGTACTATTTCTACCGTAGCAGAAAAAACTGCTTTTGGTTATGTAAAAGGATATCTAGAGAAAAAAGGACTAGGAATGCGTAAAGCAGAGATTGAACGTAATGCCCAACATATTACAGGAACAAAACGTTCCACAGGACAACATCCTGGTGGAATCGTTGTTGTACCTTCATATAAAGAAATTGTTGATATTACTCCAGTTCAGTATCCTGCAGACGATACATCAGGAAACTGGCGTACAACCCACTTTGATTACCATAGTTTTGAGGATAACTTATTTAAGTTAGATGTACTTGGACACGACGATCCAACAATGATTCGTTTCTTGATGGATTATGTAAAAGAAAACCCAATAGATTTTCCATTTAGTGACGCAACAGAAATTCCTTTAGATGATCCGAAAGTATATAGTTTACTATCTACAACCCAATCTATCGGTTTAACTCCTGATGAACTAAGTTTAGAAAGTGAAGTCGCAAGTTTTGGTATTCCTGAAATGGGAACGCGTTTCGTACGTGACATGCTTAAAGATTCACGTCCAAAAACTTTCGCAGACATCGTAAAGATATCAGGATTATCACATGGTACCGACGTATGGCTCAATAATGCCAAAGACTTAGTTACAGGTCGAGGGCGTTACGGAAAAGTACCGTTCAGTGAAGTTATCGGTTGTCGTGATGACATCATGGTTAGCTTAATTTCATGGGGTATGGAAGAAGCAACTGCCTTCGAAATATCGGAGTTTATCCGTAAAGGAAAAGCGGCCGGTAACCCAGATAAATGGGAAGGATATAAACTGATTATGAAAGACCACAAAATACCAGACTGGTATATCTGGTCTTGCGGACAAATCAAATACATGTTCCCAAAAGCCCATGCCACTGCTTACGTAATGATGGCACTTCGTATCGCATGGTTTAAATACTACCACCCAATCGTATTCTATAGTGCATACTTCTCAAAACGAGCAAGTGATTTTGATGTATACGCATTAAAAGGTGGAGAATATGAAATCTATAAGAAATACCAAGAAATAAGCGAAAAAGGAAATGCGGCAAGTGAAACAGAAAAAAGACAAGCTGTAGTATTAGAAGTTGCTTATGAAATGGTAAAACGTGGATTCACATTTAAAAATATTGATTTAAATAAATCAGAAGCAAGAGATTTTATTATTACAGAAGATAAAAAATCACTTGTCTTACCTTTTGTTACAGTTGATGGACTAGGTTTAAAAGTAGCAGAATCAGTTGTAAACGCAAGAAAAGAAGGACCATTTAAATCAAAAGACGATATAAAGGAACGTACATCATTATCAAAAACATTATTCAATAAACTTGATATGTTAGATGTCTTTGAAGACATGCCAGATAATAGTCAAATGAACCTTTTTGATCTTTCATAAATAATTCATAACTTATTAGTAAAAAGTGATATAATACTAATATCGAAAAGGAGTGTTACATATGAGATTTAGAGGAGAAAATCCAGTATATAAAAACGGAAACTACGAACAAGCTTATAGCGATGTAGACAGCGCTACTTACGGTGGAGTCGTTACAAAAACAGCTATATTATTAGGAATTATTGCAGTTACAGCAATGTACTTCGCAAGTACATTAACTATAAATAGTATTGGAGCAAATGTTATCGTTCCAATAATTGTCTCACCAATCGTTGCAATTATCGCTGTAATTATGACACATAGAATGCCACATATTGCCTTTGCAACAAGTATTGTTTACGGTATATGTGAAGGAATCTTTTTAGGGTTTATCAGTGCGATTTACTCATTCGCATTTGGAGATAGTATTGTTCAAATCGCGTTAGTAGGTACATTTGGAGTTCTAGCTGGAATGCTGTTTCTGTATTCAACAGGACTCATCAGAGTAGGAAACTTCTTCAGAAGATTGATGATGAGTGCATTAATCGGTTTGATATTCGTATCAATCGTAATGGTTATTTTGAACTTAACAAACGTTATTAGTCTTGCAGGAAACTACGAATTATATTTAGGTATCGCAGTGTTTAGTACTATATTATCTAGTTTATTCTTATTAGTAGATTTTGATCGTATCACAAATTACGTTGAAGCAAACGCACCAAAAGAATCCGAATGGTCGTTAGCACTTGGTTTAGTAGTAACTATTGTATGGATTTACGTTGAACTACTTCGCTTAGTAGCGATTATTACATCAAGAGATTAATAAAAAAAAGCACCTCAGGGTGCTTTTTCATTATAGGGGGAATACTATGATTAAAAGGAATCCAGTTTATCCACAGAGTTATAATTATCAAGGAGACAAAGCTGCATCGTACATCGGAATGTTCTTAAAAATACTTCTATTGATAGGGATTACTATCGTCACAGTTTACTTAGGGTTTACATTTGCAAATGTAATCACATATTCTGAGATTTTGATATATATGTTACTTGTACCATGCATTGCAGGTGGTGCTTTATATATTGCCTTAAAAGTCGAAGCTATTAAAAGTATCTTATCCATTGTTTTTGCACTAAATCAGGGACTCGCAGTTGGATATTATGTTCACGCTTTTTATACTCTAAGTGGTAATCCAGTAGTTCTCATTGGTGTTTTTACAACAATAGTAATCTTAATAGTAATGTTATTAATAAACTTAATTAAACCATTCCGTGAACAGGATGTTCTCTTTAAAGGATTTATCGCAGCTTTCTTAGGTATCGCAGTAAGTATTGTTGGTTCATTAGGACTTGATTACTTAGAAATAACATATAGCTTTGATTCACTATTTGTAACCATCCCAGTATTTAGTTTTTTTGCAGCTTTATTCTATACAGTAGATTTTGATCAACTGTTTGTACTAGTAGATGCAGAAGCTCCTAAAAACAAGGAATGGGACTTAGCTTTAGGACTGTTAATTACAGTAGTATGGATTTACTTTAGAGTAATACTTATCTTTATTCAAATCCTAGAAAACGCAAGAAAAAGAAATACAAAAAGATAACTATCTACCCCTTTACAAACGCTTACACAAAGAGTACTATATTTATAGGAAGATTAAATGGATGTGTAAGTAAACTATGTGAGCAATGTACATATATTAACGATACATATCCATGTATCGTTATTTTTATTGGAAGAGGAGAATGAAATGAAGAGATTAGTTAAAAGTAAAGTAACAAGTAAAGGGATTTTAGCACAAGTTTATATTTTGAAGAAAGTTAGAACATTTCTAGCAGTTTTAGGTATTCTTGGAATGCTTTGGAGTTATGTTCCTTGGAATCATATTAATGCTCTGGATTCAGGAGATTTAATTGAAAATAGTTCAAGTGAAGTATCTGACAGTTTGGATGGAACTGATGAACAACCTCAAGTTGATGATCCGACAACTAGTGAAATAGAGATTGTAGATGAAGTTGTTGGTGAAAGAACAAGTAATAGTAAAACATTCATGAAAAATGATGGGACTTATGAGATCGCAATATATAATGAAGATATTCATTACTTAAAGAATGGGAAGTATGTAGATATTGATAACAGTCTTGAAGAAAAGATTGATGGATTTGAAAATAAGTCGAATAGATATAAGATAAAGTTTCCCAAAGTATTAGATGATAATAAAAGTATTAAGTTAAGACTTGATGATTACTCTATTTCATGGAGTCTTGATAATATTGAATCAAGTGATATTAAGTATGATACTAACCAAGTAGAAAACATAAGTAAGAAGATATTAGAGAATCTTAATCAAAGGGTTTTGTACACAGATATTTTGGATAATGTTAGTTTACAATATGATGTTTTTAGTAATGAAGTAAAGGAAAGTATAATTTTAGATACTTTTATAGAAGATTTTTCATTAGATTTTCAATTTGATTTGAAAGGTTTACAAATTGAAGAACGTGATGGAAAACTAGTTTTTGTCGATAATCAGAGTGTTGAAATCTTCTGGTTCGATAATCTATTTATGGAAGATAGTGCTGGTGGATATAGTGAGGATATTGTACTAAGTTATGAGAAGATTGGGAACAACAAATATACTGTTTCAATTACACCAAACAACGAGTGGTTAGAGAATGCTTCTTATCCAGTAATAATTGATCCAACTATTGTTCTCCATGGTGTAACAAACGATATTAATGATAGATATACTTATGGAACGAGCTCATATAATGACAGTTCAAACAAACTTATAGTTGGGAAAAAGAGTAGTGAAATCTATCGATCATACTTAGAACTTGATTTATCTGATTTTGCAGGTAATGAAAATCGTGAAATTAAATACGCACATATGCATTTACAGCAAAGGTATACAGATTATCCGTTATTTGGGAGAACCTATTATGGTTCTTTCACATCTGATTTTCAAATTAACGCTTTCAAAGTAGATGATGGGAATTCATTATCTACACTTATCGGAAATGGAAGTTATACAGATGGAAAGATAATAGATTATGAATTTGGTATTGATTCTAAAAATGATACACGTTTATATACATGGGACTTAACGAAAGCTGTTCATGAATGGGTGTACGATAATCGAACATCAGGAATTATTGAGTTGAAGAGTAATGATGAGTTAGCAGAAAACTATATAGAATTTTTTTCTACCGCAGACACCTATAACTCTCCAATTGTTGAAATTGGGTACATAAATACTCAAGGAATTAACGAGTATTGGACTTATAATACTCAAAGTGTCGACCTAGCAGGTACGGGTTATGTATCTGATTTTACCGGTATGCTTACATTTGCCAGAAATGACATATCTTTCCAAACTGAAAGACAGTCATTAAATTTAGGTTTTTATTTTAATAACGGTAGTTCTACAAACAATGGATATGGTTCTGGTTGGATGCCGAACTACTATTTAACATACTTTTACGATGAAAATAGTGACTATAATAGTTATATATTGAACCCATCTGGAAACAAAGTGTATTATCAAAAACACAAGTTTCTTGACTATGCATATTGTGACTCAATAATTAGTGGTCTTCAACTAGGTGATTATGAGTGCTTACTTGCGCAAGATGGAAGTGGTAGTATAATGATAGTTGAAAGGGATTCATCAGGAAATCAAACAAAAGTATTTCTAAAAACAAAAGAACTAGCACTTTATGAGTTCAATACGACTACGAAATCTTTAAAAAGTATCAAAGATATACGATCAAATCAAGAAGTAGAAATCTTTTATACAAACACGATACCTAAAAAAATAGATTACATTGAAGATGAGTCACAGAATAAAATTCTTTTCTTCTATGATTCAGGATTTCCATATAACTTGAATAAAATTGAACTACGGCAAAAAGTAAGTAGCACTAGTTGGGTTACAACTCAATTAGTGGATTATACTAATAGTTCAGGTAAGTTAGTGGAAGTGAAATACTATACAGATTATGCTAATACAAATACATATCTAAGTACAATTGATTCTAATCTAGATTTTACTGTTACATACTCATATACTAGTACTGGTTTGTTAGATACAGCAGTAACTTCAAGTGGAAAAAAAATTGATTATGATTATATGATAAACTCTAGAAAAATTGATGACATTTCTATATATATGAAAGAGGGTAGTGTTGATACTTTAGTAGGTACACAAAATTACTCTTATAGTTATAGAAAAACAAGAATTACAAACCAGAAACAAGAGTATATGGAGTATGTGTTTGATAATTATGGAAGAACAAATCAAAAAATTGATTCTGAAGGAAATGTTCAAACGTACGAGTATTTGGATATTTTTAGTCCTTTGGAACAAGTACCTGAAATAACGACTTTTCAAGGTCAACCTAATTATTGGGTGAATAATGCGATATATCAGATTTCAAATGTCTTTCACTATGTCGAAAACCCAATTAAAACACATAGTTTTGAAGCACAAGATATAACAAAGTCAAATTGGGATTATTACCAAAATGGAAGTTTGAACACTACATATAATTATTTAACAACAGCAGATAAAAAAACTGGAAGTAAATCAGCAAAAATCCAGACGAACTCATCATTAAAACAAATTGCGCAATTAGACGAAGGACTTTACACACTTTCTGTTTGGATTAAAAATGGAGATCTAAATACAGAATCAAAAGTAGAGATCATTACTAGTACAGATTCGTTTAGTGAAGTGATTGGTTCTAACACTTTATGGAAAGAGTATAAAGTATTCTTTGAAGTGACTTCTGAAACAGATAATGTCATCATCAAACTTGAAAACATTGATTCTGCAAATGTTTATTTTGATAATGTACAAATCACACCAGGTTATGGAACTTCCACTGCCAACTTGATTGAAAATTCGAGCTTTGAGTATGGTCTCTTGAACGACAATTGGACATTTCCTGATACACCAGCTTATATAACTAATAGACCAGGAACTGATTACAGTGAGATACTAGGAGATAAAAGCGTTAAAATGCTTGGAGACGCAAAAACTCTACACGAGATGGAGATTGATCTATCAAGTGATGTCATCATAGAGGGATACGGAGTTTATGTAATGAGTCTTTGGTCATACTCTGAAAGTACTCCTCTAAAAACATATATAGATGGTACTGGGAATAATAGCTATGATAGAGTAGCCTATAATGCGTTGATTGAGTATGTGTCTAATGGTGTAACATATACTAAAAAGATGTATTTTGATCCACAAATTGAAGGTTGGCAGAATAAGCAAGTTGAAATTGTTAATCCCTCTAACTATGAGATTACTTCATTAAAAATAAAACTACAGTATAAGGGGGAAGGTGCAGTTTATTTTGATGGAATACAGTTATCAAAAGGAACGTATGGGACTACTTATACTTATAATGAGATAGGACAAATTGAGACAACCAAGAATTCATATAGACAAACCTCAACTTACGAATATACTGATGCATATGGGAATGTTTCTCAAACGCCTACAAAATATACCACAGATAAAACAGAAACTAGCGTAATATATAACTCGGATTATTTACCAGAAAAATACCTTTTATACAATACGACAAATACTTTGACATATAATTCAAATGGACAAGTCACTGAATCATCTTATGGAAGGTCCTCATCAACTTTTTCAAGTCATACTCATTATACTTTGTATGATCAATATGTGAGTTCAGAAGTTGATTTCTTTGGAGAGACAGAGAATTACTATTACACCTTAACTGGACTTCTAGATCACTATGAGAATAAAAATGGAGACTATACTTTTTATACATACGATCATGACGGGTCATTGAAAACTGTAATGAGTAGATCTTATTGCACATTGACAAATGAATGTTCAATGGTTGAGTATGTGTATGATGAAAACACAAAACAATTAACAGAAATAAAAGTCGAAGACGGGTATTCTTATAAGTTACAGTATGACTCATATGGTAGATTAGAGGAAGCACTAGTAAACAATAATTCTTTAGTTACGAACACATATGTTGATTCAAGTGGTTATCCATCGACAATGCTATGGACAAAAGAATATGCTAATGGCGATAAAATTAGATACGAGTACGACGATGAAGATCAACTTGAGTATGTTTATTACAGTAATCCAACGGGTGGAGTAACTGAGAAAAAGAGATTTGAGTATAAGTATGATAATCTTGGAAGAATTGGTGAATATCTTGAGTATGATAGTGGTGGAGTGAATAATTATTCTGAGAGATATGTATATAATGAACACAATCAATTAGAGTGTGTCATCGATAGTGACGGCAATACTACAACATACATTTATGGTGATGATGGAGTCTTAAAAGGGTTTGATTTTGAGATTGCTGGTGATATGGTTTCTTACGATTACGATAGAGATGAAGAGGAATATTATATTGGAAGTCCAGATACAATGTCACAGTACAATGAGTTTTATGATGAAACGACGATTACAACTGAAAACGCAATTATTAAACGCGATTATGACTATGAGAAATCAACAATAGATAGATTATATATGATTTCAACATTATCTAATAATGTACCGGTCTTTACTCAGTATTTCAATTATACAGGGGAGAGTCTAAAAATATCAGAAACACACTATTATAAATCTAATAATGAGTATAGTTATAGTTATGTATATGATTCTATTGGGAATATAACTCAGGAAGTGTACAATCATAAATATTTAAGTCAATCAGAAACAGAGATTACTACAACTTATGAGTATGATGAAATGAATCAGTTGATTAAGGAAAGCAGAAGTGATGGTTCTGTTTGTGATACTGTAACGGAAACTTGCTATACAAAAGTATATAGATATGATTATAGAGGGAATATAACGGATTACCTTGTATATAAGTATGAAGAGGACCAAATGGAAGAAATAACTCCTTTGGGATATAGAGATAATAATGGTTCTTCTATACTTTCTGTTTATGTTGATGGTTATACATATATTCAAGTTGGTGAGACTTTGGATTTATCGTTTGATTTCAGAGACGCCTTTACGAATCAATCAGTTTTTGCATTTTATGTCTGCAATACTGTTAACACGAGTCAAGCAGGATATCATTTACTTGAATGTAGTGCACAAGCATCTTCCTATGATTTGGATTTTGGTATAGTTATTACGGTTGGAACACCACCATTTTTTGTAGATGCTATGCCAGAAGAGCATTTCGTATATGAGTATTCAAATGTTTGGCAGGATCAATTATCAAAAGTATATGAAGCAGAACATACAACTGTAAGCAATTATCAGTTAACTGAGCTGCAAAGTTTTACCTACGATGATTTAGGTAATCCTATTGAAATATCAAACTATGACTACTACTATAATAGTGATATATCCAGTAACTATGAGTATGACTCAATTACTTTAGAGTACGAAGGAAGAGAACTTACAGGGATAAATTATGTGGATTCGACATACGATAATGTTAACATTGAGTATACTTATAATGACTCAGGGATTAGAACGTCTAAGACAGTTAATGGCGATACGACACATTATAAGTTGAATGGTGATTACGTCATATTTGAGACTGACGGTACCTATAATATGTTTATTCTATATGATATAAATAATTCCGTGATTGGTTTTTCTGTACAGCCAGGTGGTACAGGAAACTATATTGACTATTTCTACATAAAAAACTTACAAGGAGACATCACTAAGATTGTTGATAGTAATGGGAACGTTATGGTAGAATACTTGTATGATGCATGGGGGAATATTCTGGAAGAACAATATGAATCTAGTAATAATTCAGCTCAAATAGCACAGCAATATAATAGATATTTCTATCGTGGATATAGACTAGATCGAGAAACAAATCTATATTACTTAAATAGTAGATACTATAGTCCACAAATCAGAAGATTTATTAATGCAGATGGATTAATGGGAGAACAAGGAAACGTACTAGGACATAACATGTATGCATACTGTCAAAATAATCCAGTAATGTATTCAGACATAAGCGGGTATTTTTGGAACCTTGCCATAGGTGCATTTATAGGAGCTGCGGTTGGTTTTACATTTAGTGTAGGATCTCAGATGATTGCTGGTGGTGAAATTAATTGGGGACTAGTAATGGTCGCCACAGGAGCAGGAGCGGTTTCAGGGTTGATTGCTTCCACGGGGATTGGTGTAATTGGTTCAGGTATTGCTGGAGGAGTTTTGGGGGGAGCACAGGATACTGCATCTCAGTTGGTAATGAATGGTGGGTGTCTAGAAGAACTCGATTTTTTAAGTATTGGTGTTTCTACAGGTATTGGTATTGTGGCGGGTCTAATTAGTGGTTCAGGATATCAGAATAGAAGCTCATATCATATGAAGGTAGAAATTGATAATCTTAGATTAATCAATACTGTATTGCCCGATAGTGGTGTCGCTTCACAAATTAACAACATTCTTGGAAAAATTGGATATCAGACAGTTAAGGATGTTGCAGGAACAAGTACTAGATACATAGGCGCAGGACTGTCCTCTGCTTATTTTGAGTACGAGAAAGTAAAGAGGTTAGCATATGATTGAGAAGAAGGCAAAAAGTTTTGAAGTGAGCTTTAGGAACCAAGTTGTAGTTTACTTATCAACATTTGTATTATTCATTTTTACATTCTTATTTGAAGTGAAACTTGATTTGTTTTTAGAAATCGGTTTGTATATTAGGTGTTCATTAATAATGCTTGTACTGTTTGTTCGAGTAGATAGTCTTCCCAAAGCATACTACTGGATTAAAAGTAATGGTTTCTCTAAATTACTACTGATTAAGTTTACTAGTCCTGAAATTCCAGCTAGATTCTATATAGCTAATATATATTTTTATGCGCAAGTAATTATTGTAATTCTTCTTTATATTTTCTTTAGATATACTCCCTCTGAGATTTCTATAGACTTTGATGTGTTTAATTATTATGTAATTGCTATTTTTAATATGATACCAGCTCTTATTTTCGTAATAGTCGAAGTTATTGAAAGTAGGAAATGCAAGAATGTGAAGTTGTTTTAGAAAAGTACCTCTAGTGGGTACATATAAATATATTGTAAGAATAATCCACTAATGTATTCAGACATAAGGAGAGAATTCCCAATATTAGCAATTGCAGGAACTATTCTCGTGGGTGCTTTAATTAGTGGATTAACTAATGCAGTAATAGCGGGATTTTCTGGCGAGGATATGAGTGCAGCCTTTTTGAGTGGTGCTTTTTCAGGAGCTATAATGACTACTGGGATGTGTCTAGCTATCGCAACTGGTGGTTGGGGAGGTCTTTTAGTAGCTGGACTATCTGGAGGTTTAAGTGGTGGTGGTAACTACATTTACCAAGGAAAGACTAAGGGATGGAACAATATAGATGGAAATGAAATATTTATATCAGCAGGTATCGGTGCTGTCTTTGCGATGGGTACTTACGGATTACTTTATCCAGCTGCAATTCATTCTTCTGGTGGATTAAAGACGACGACTGATGTGACAACCAGTTGGACAACGAGAGCTACTAGTGCATTATCAATATCTCCAGAATCTTTCGTTGCAGCATTAATGATTGACTTACCTGTTACAGTCACAAATGTATTAACAAGTTCAATTTACCCAAATAACAACTGGGATACAGATAAACAAAAATCTAGGAATAGAATAGATGTTTACCCTATGGGAAGTAGGTAATATAATGAAAAATGAAGTTAAATATTATGAGTCATTATTTTTAGGTGTTGGTTATACACTTATGGTTGTACTGGGGTATGGTTTTACGATTGTAATAGTAATGACTCCAAATATTTTTGAAAACACACAGATATACTCTTTAATTGGAATTTATACTTTATTTGTTGCTGGACCAACTATTATGTGGATTTGCTTGATTCATCGTGGGTTTTCAAGAATAACAATAAATCAAAAGGGTTTAAGTAAAAGTCTGTTTAAAATCTTTTATAAGAAACGGTTAAAATGGAGCGAAATAACAGACATTAGAGTGATGTCTCTAGTTGAGAATAGAATATATTTTTCAAGAATAAATTTAGATAGTGTTTCACACAGGAAACTTGTGAATCATAAAGATGTTATACACTTACCACTATCAAAAGATGTATGCTCTAAGATAAGTCGATATTCCAATCGTAAATTTGAGTTGATCGAAGAAGTGATTAGTGATAAATTGTAATAATATATAGTTGAATTAAATAGAGTTGTATGAAAATGTAAAAAGAGGACATAACTAAATTTGGCAAGAAATTAAGTTATCCTCGAAAAACGCAATAAAGACAAAAAGCGCATAGTTAAAGTCCATTATACATTTATTGGACAAGTGTAATGCTTATCTCTAACTACATTACTCCAGTAATGTATATAGATCCTAATGGAGAATTTGCAGATCCTATAACATTATCCGTTGTAGCAACTATAGCGATAGTGGCAGCAATTGCATTCTTGTTGTATGAAGTCACTGGTAATATTGGGTTGCATGATGGACCTACTACTAAAGATGCACTGAATTCTCTGGAGGATATTTTTTCAGACATTAAAGATAAAATACGAGAGAAAAAAAGAGAGCTGAGTGTTGCTATTGGTTTAGCAATTATAACTACTGTTGAACGTAGAAATAATGGAACTTATGCAATACAATTCGATGATGGTAGTTATTACATTGGAAAAGGATCGCCTATTCGCATGTATACTTCCGCAACTATTCGTGGAGCAGAACATGGTACTTTTCCAACTTCGTTCAGGTTTGAGTGGGCTGAAAGTGATCGCGCAGCATTTAAGAAGGAATATATGTGGATGGTAGACTATGGATACTATACAGCTAACCCAAACTTCTATAATAAAATTTGGTCACCAGGTCGTCTCTATTATTGGAGAGATAATGGTTTCTGTCTTTATCCTGGGGATTATTGGGGAAGGTAGGTAGATATATGAATAAGAAATTAATTTGCGAACTAAGAGATGGATTTTGGTATAAATCGATTTTCCATTACCAAGGTGCAGCATTGAAGAAAGATGCAATCTTAGTAGATGATGAAAACTTACAGATGACACTTAAGTTTATAAAAGAAAAGAAAATCACAAAAGTTGTTGTTAATTTATGGAGTGACAAAATCAATTCTCTAAAGTTTTTAAGTACTATAAATCACATCGAGTATTTAACAATATATAGTAGAGAGAACATTGACAACCAACCAATTTATGGATTAAAGCAACTGAAGTTCCTAAATATTGTAAACCATAATACATTAGATCTAAGCAAACTACCTAAACTACAATTTTTGGCTACAAATAGCCCTGGAAATATTCGTTATTTAACTGTTCATAAAAAACTAACATCTCTTAAATTGGTAAACACTAACAAGAAGATACAATCAAAAGATTTAGATTTTTTAAAACAGCTTAAGTCCTTAAAGGTCTTGTATTTAGATGGGCTGGAAAATACTTCGATTGATGGTATACAGAGTTTAGATAAGTTAGAAGTATTATCCCTCCATAGTATGGAAAAACTGAGAGATATTAGTGTTCTTACTCATTTGGGAGTGTCTCTCACACGATTTAGTATTGAGAATTGTAAAAATATTCAAGATTATGGTTTTATCAGTGGCTTGTTTAACTTAAAATACTTAAATCTTAGTAGAATTAGAGTAGTTCCATCAATATCCTTTGTGAGGAACTTGCCAAGTCTTAAAACATTTATATTTAGTGAAGGAACAGTTCTTGATAATGACATGTCTTACCTAAAAGATGTGCAAGACGTGGTTATTTATCCTTTAAAAAAATCATACTTTGTCATTAAAAATGGTGTTATTGAAAAACCGAAATTTATCAGTAGAGGTTATAAATGTAGAGTTTCTGGTAATGAGAATATTGATTTATGGTTAAGAATTGACAATTAAATGACTTTTTGGTGCTAGTAGTAAACATTACTCCAGTAATGTATACAGACATAAGCGGATATGCGCCAGAATGGATAAAAAAAGTTGCAATTGGTGTTGGTATAATTGTTGCGGTTGCTGCTGTATCTGCATTAATTATCGCAACAGGTGGAACAGGTACTGCATTTTTACCAGCATTTGCAACAGCGTTGAAAACAGGATTTATAATTGCTGGGATATCAGCAGGTACTTCTGGTACCATTAGAGCTGGGAGAAGTGCAACAATGCATATAGGACAAGGAAGTGATTTAAGTACAACCTTACAAGGGATGGGTAAATCCTTTCTAAATGGAGCTGCAGATGGTTTCTTAGCTGGTGCTAAATATTATGCTGCAACTTCGATAGCTGGAATCGTTGGTAACGGTGTATCCAGTAAGATAAATTTCGGTCAAGGTACTGGTTATGGACTCACTATAGGATCATCGATGTTAGGATACCAAAATCCAAGCGTAGCGGGATTTACAATTTTTGCATCAACAATAGGTAATAAATTTAGATTTGAAGTAGATCCACTACACTCTTTACACGCTCATTATGGACCTTCTAAGAGTACAAGAAGTGTTCATAGAGGTTATTGGATTGGTGGAATTGTAACAGGGATATATTCAGGCTTTACTGGAGAAGTATATTAAAAGGAGACTATATGAAAAATAAAATAATCGATCCATTTAGAATGCGACGAGGAGTAAATATAGTAGAAAAATCAAAAGAAGAAATATTATCCTTTTTCAACGAGGGAGTATTGATTATCATGTTAGATAAAAAAACTACCCATGAGTTTCTCTCACATATTGAAGGAAGTCACAAACTATATAAAATCATCAACAAGAAATATATTGCAGATTTGTTTGGAGATGATGTCCTTTATGAGGAAAAAAATATTAGGATTGTAGGGTTCTACCAAGATAACGAATATAAAATCAACTCTTTATTCAATATAATAGACCGCAAGAAGTTTCATTCTAACAAGAGACTAATAGAACTTGTTGATTTATATTATTATTCAGAGAATTACTTTGATACAGTTACATTACTTAAATAGTTAATATAAAAAGGCAAACAGACTCAATACAATTATTAGGTTTATGACCTAAACTTTTGATACTGAAGTATTGAGTCTAACTGCCTTATTAGGTGGTCTTTTTGGAACGGAATATAGTGTATAATGGACTTGGGTTGAGTCTGTTTGAATGGTGTTATTATGAATGGAAATAAGATAACTGCGCTATATTGTAGAATTTCAAGAGAAGATGAACTTATACAAGAAAGTTCAAGTATTGAAACACAAAAAGCATATCTCAATAGATATGCGAATAGTAACAAATTCTATAACGTCAGATATTATATTGATGATGGATATTCAGGTTCTAATTTTGATAGACCTGGATTTAAGGAGTTAAAGAAAGATATTGAGAATCAAGTAGTATCTATTGTAATTACTAAAGATCTATCACGACTTGGTAGAGATTATTTAACAACAGGCTATTATATCGAACACTACTTTCCATTGAATGGAATAAGATATATAGCTATTAATGATCAAGTTGATACTGATAAAAGTGATAATGATTTTGCACCATTCAGAAATATTATGAATGAATGGTATGCAAGAGATATAAGTAAAAAGATAAGAAGTGCATATAAAACAAAAGCATTAAATGGTGAGTTTACAGGACCATATCCTTCTTATGGATACAACAAAAGTCCTAAAGATAAACATAAACTTGTAATAAACAAGAAACAAGCTGAAGTAGTTAGGTTGATATATAGGTTATACCTTGAAGGTGTGACAGTGTATAAAATATCTAAGGTATTAAAGGAAAAGAAAGTTTTAACACCTAGAACTGAGTTACATAAAAAATATGATGTGTATATTACTGATAATGTAAAGAAGTACCCATATGATTGGGCTACACAATCCATCTTAAGTGTACTTAGAAATGAAGTGTATTTAGGACATATCATTTGTAATCGACATCAAACAAGTTCATTCAAGAGCAAGAAATTAAAGATGAATCCTGAATCAGAATGGATTATTGGTAAGAATATGCATGAACCTATCATTGAGGAAGATACATTTAATCAAGTGCAATTGTTAATGCAAAGCAAGAAAAAGACACATAGAGTACCACATGAGAACACCTTTAAAGGTATTCTCAGATGTAATGAATGTGGTAAAACACTCTCGTTATCAATAAGACCTGATAGGGATTATCATAAGAGTTTTGCTTGTAGTACGTATAGGAGATATACAACTAGATGTACAAGTCACTACATTACTTACGATTATCTAAGTGAGTTCGTTATGATTAAGATTAATGAGATGATCAAGCTTAGTAAACTAGGTAGAACTAGATTTGTAACAGCAATAAAGAAAAGAAAGTCATTGAATAAAAGAATCAACACTCTAGAAGAAAAAATGTCTTTTGAAAGTAATCGATTAAACGAAATAGATATATTAATAAAACGTCTGTTTGAGAAATACATTAATGATAAAATATCTGAAGAGAAGTTTTATGAACTTGATAGATTATATGATCATGAAAAGATGACATTGATTAGAAACCAAAGAATTAATGATACTGAAATGACTAATCTTAAAAACATAGAAAATGATATAAATTCATTTTATGATTTACTAGATTCATATGATATCTTGGAAGAACTAAAAAAAGAGGACATAACTAGATTTATCAAAAAATTAGTTATCCTCGAAAAACGCAATAAGTACAAAAAGCGCTTAGTAAAGGTCTATTATACTCTTATTGGACTAGTGTGAAGCTTATCTCTAACTACATTACTCCAGTAATGTATATAGACAGCACCGGTGAATCTGCGACTCTGTTGTTACTGGGAGTAGTGGTTTTTATTTTAGGAGTATCAATGAGTGGGTGTAATCAGAAGAGTGATTATTTGAAAGAAACAGAGTATTGGGATGAAAAATTTGGGGAAAATAAACCTAATCAGTTTTTTAGCAAGGATAATTTGATGTTTGAACTAGATAGACAAGCGTATTATGATGCAAAAAGATACTATGCTGGTCAACTAGTATATGATGGTAGCCTGCTCGCTATTGAACTAATGCAACTTCCAACAGGTTATGATGAGATTAAAACCTATACTATTGATATGTTTATAAATACAGTATCAAGTAATAAATCATTGCAAAAATTCATAAAGGAGACACATTTTTACGAGGAAATATTGTGATGATATCAAACTCAGGAGATGTTGGTGACTATCTTGCTTATTATTATGTAAGATATGATTATTGGATTAAATATTTGGAGGATTATCGATGAAAATATTGTTGAGAACAGTTTTAGTATTACTTGGATTGTTGGTGTTTTCTGCTTGTCAATCAAAATCTATGAGGTGTGATGAAATAGAATCCATTCTCGAGAAAACAGATAAGGTTTATATAAGTATGTGTAGTGATTCGAGTGGTAAGTATTATGGATTAGTAAATAAAGACAACACAGAGATATTAACTCCTAAATATGCATTAATAGATGATGGAATAGATGATGTATCTAAGATACTAATAGGTAACGAAGTCACTGTTTCAAATTTGGATTACTACCGAATCACTTTATTAAATGAGAAAGGCATTCCTAAATCAGGAATTTTCTCGAAAAAAGATGGTTTAGTTCTTGAGGCAAAGTACGATAATGTGTTTATTGTTGGGAATCAAGCATATTACTCAAATTCTGAAGTACATTATATTATGCATCTAGATGATCAAAGCATAAAAGAGGTGGATTACTTTATTGCGGAAAATGTGGACGGAACTTATATTTTTCAGTATAAGGATAAATTAGTTTTTTCAACGGATGTTAAGGACTTTTCGATTGATAATATTGATGCAAAAGTATTGTACGTAGATAGCGATTATTATGCAATTTATAATGATAGCAATCTTGAAATAAGAACGATTGATTTAAATCAAATAGTTTATATCATAGAAGACTTTTATCGCTTTGCATCTTATATAGTGAATCATAATGGGAACTTATATATCAAAGAAAATGGTTCTTCCTTAAAAGTTATTCACAACGTTACGACAAAGAGTAAAAGAAGTTTTGATGTTGAGTTCTTGAAAATGAAGGATGGACTTATAACTACCAGAATAGATGATGATGTATTTGTTTATGACATGGAGTTCAACAAAATACTGGAATATAGAAATATTACTGGAACACATTATAAGAATCTAATTACTTATATAAAAGATGATACAGAATATGTTACAAGTCCAAAAAGTGATATCACTTTTAAACTTCCAGAGAAAATTATTCAATATGATGGTTTTTATGGTTTTATCTTTGATGGGGAAATGAAATTGTATGATGAAACCCTAAACTTAGTAGCTTCTTGTACAGATAGCAATCTTAGATGGTTTACTATAGAAGGAAAGTTAATCCTAATAAAAACAAAAGAAAATCAACTTCAAGTTCAAGTTGATCATTACAAGATATTTGAGTATAACAAAGAGAACTTAAATACATTTGAGTATGATGATAGGTTGTTAATAAGCAATATTAATCAAGAGATACTATATGCAGAAGAAAATGAGATTATAGTCTTATCTATCGAAGTATATTAGATTTAAAGTATAGTATTCATGTTATTGTATTGAAACAGGTGTAATAAAAAGTAGTATAATCAGTAACGTGTTAGGAAACATCGCGGAAATAACATCTGAGTTAGTTGTAAGCATAACTCCTGTAATGTATTCAGACATAAGCGGATACGCACCAAAACTGATTGATTATATTCCAAATAAGATTTCAAGAAAAATTGTCGAAGTAATTATGTGTTATGAAGATATGAAGAGTATTTTTCATAGTAATAGTTCTGCTTTGGTGTATAAAGATGGAGTTGGATTGGGAGGTACACTCTTGGATACTGGTCTATATTACACTGAAGGGTTTTCAGGTTATTATTTAGACGGAGTAAACAAGTATAAAATAGTGAATGGGCAAAAAATCAATCTGGTTATTTTCTCATATACGGCTATGGAATTAGAAAATGGGGAATGGATAGGTGATGCTGGGCCATCATTTGGTCCTTTAAGTTTTGAGGATTTAGGAGTTGAAGGTGGAGTAGTTTACAACGCTGGGATCAATTATTCAATCAATATTATTGACTTGATTGAAGATATGTATGACTATATAACGAAGGAAGATGAGCTTATATGATAATGAGGAGATTATTAGCAGCTTTAGTTGATTACATTATTTTATGGATTATAATTTTAGTATATATTTTTATACTGAATAGCTTTGTTTGGGAAATAGACGAAAACATAGCAGAGAATGTTGTATATGCTTCTGTTGTTACATGTGTAATATTTATTTTATTATATGTAGGATTGAAAGACTTATTATTTAAAGGTAGTAGCATTGGAAAAAAGATGTTCGGACTTAAAATATACTCAATGAATGAAAAATTTCAAGTGACTAAACTACAACTAATAAGACGTAATCTTGTTGTGATATTCATCATACCTTTCGAGTTTCTTCTAGTTTGCACAGGTAATAGAAGGTATGGAGATAAATTGGCTAATACACAAGTGAGAAGTATAAACTGATTTGAATTTTTCACTTGTGAGTTGAAAAATCCGCATAGAAGAGAATATGATTTTATTATCATTTTCCGAGGTGCTGTTGGTTTTGCCCTTGGATGTGGTGTAGTATTTCTAGGACCAGTTATTCCTGGCACAGCAACTGCATCTGGAGGAACAATGACAGCTTATGCATTTGGAATTTCAACTGGAATGTCTTTTCTTGCTGGAACAACTGGATATGCAATTGAAGAAGAAATGAATAACAGAGAAGTTGAGTTGGGAGATGCCTTTGGTCATGGTATATCAGTAGCAGTGGAATCTAGGATTTCTTATGGTGTTGGTGGTATTGTCGGTTCAATGGGAACTACCGGTTCCTTAGACTTTGGAACTAAGACTTGACTATATAAACAAGCATTTATACAAGAGTTTACATTTGGATTCAAGTGTTCAATAAACAAATTTAGGTATAATGTTTTTGACTAGGAGGATAACTATGAATATAAAAGTACAATACTTTGCTTTAGGGACAATAGCATATGTAATTTTGTTATCTATTATTTGGAGTCTATATGCATATGTATTATTAGTGAATTGGGCTACTTACAACACCCTCTTGGAAATTATAATCATGTGTATACTGTTTTTACTAATAGTAATTGTATCGATATACTTCATCATTGGTGGGATTAGACATACACTTTCAAAGACTGTCTTGGATGAGAAGTATATAAAAACAAATAAATGGAAGATACATTGGCAGGACATTGTAAGTATACATGAGAAAAATGTATCAAACTACATGGGGGGAGCAATACCAGGATACTGTATTTCTTTTATTGCAGAAGGTTCCATCGAGACTATTTCGTTAGTTAAAACTAAAAAAGTCGCAGTATTTATTGACGGTTTAGTTTCAAAATCAATTATTATAATCGATTAGCACATAAATTAATAAACGATATTTATATTTATAAAGGCAAATAGACTCAACAAAAACATTAGGCTTATAACCTAAGTTTTAATACTGAATTATCGAGACTAACTGCCTTATTATGTGGTCTTTTAATATCATGAGTATAATGTATAATGGACTCGTAATGATTCTGTTGAATAGTGGAAATACAAGTAATACTTAATTAGTCACACATTCTATAAGTAGAGTAAACTAGTAACTGACAATCTTAAAATTGATAAAAAAGAGTTTGTGTAGATATTGAAATAATAAATATTAGTACTATTTTTCCTCTTATAACTTGAAATTAAATAAGAACTAATTTATAATAGTAAAGAAATTGAAGACATAGAATTAGTACTTAGGCATTTTTAATTGAAGAGAAGAGTAAGTTAGGCTGAGATTACTCTAATTAATAACTTAAGGAATTCATCTATTGAGAGATGCTAATCACATCCGCAGATCTGCGTTAAAGACTTATGAGTGCTTAGAGTAATCTAAGAACTAAGGTGGTACCACGGATATAATATGTTCGTCCTTATTTTAGGACGAACTTTTTTTTATAAAAAAGGAGTGAAAAAAATGAATGTTTTAGACAAACTTAAAGCGATTCAGGAAAGTGCAAAAGAAGAACTTAAAGTTATTAAATCAATGCACGAACTTAACGAAACAAAAGCAAAATACCTTGGAAAAAAAGGTGTCTTTTCTGACGTAATGAAACTCATGAAAGATTTACCGAATGAAGAGAAACCAGCATTTGGTAAAATGACAAATGAAACAAAGCAAGTTATCTTAAAATATATCGAAGAACAACGCACATTGATTGAAGAACTGAAAGTCCAAGAACAACTTTCAAAAGAAACAATTGATGTAACATTACCTGGTAAGAAAATGTCTTTAGGTAATAGACATATCCTTACACAAGTTGTAGAAGAACTAGAGGACTTATTTATTGGGATGGGTTATGCCATTATGGAAGGACCTGAAATTGAAACAGATGAGTACAATTTCGAGAAATTAAATCTTCCTAAAGATCATCCAGCACGTGATATGCAAGATACATTCTATATCACTGAGGATACACTACTTAGAACTCATACTTCTCCCGTACAGGTACGTACAATGTTAGAGGTTGGTGGTAGTGAACCAATCAAGATCTTATGTCCTGGGAAAGTATATAGAAGAGATGATGACGATGCAACGCATAGTCATCAGTTCATGCAAATTGAAGGATTAGTAGTTGATGAAACAACCTCAATGGCAGACTTAAAAGGAACACTTTTAGAGATCGCAAATAAAATGTTTGGTGAAGGAAGAAACATACGTTTACGTCCTTCATATTTCCCATTCACAGAACCTTCTGTAGAAGTAGACATTAGCTGTCATAACTGTAATGGAAAAGGATGTAATATTTGTAAAGGGACAGGTTGGATTGAAGTATTAGGAGCAGGGATGGTAAATAATAACGTATTAGAAGCAAGTGGATACGACAGTACAAAATACCGTGGATTCGCATTTGGTATTGGAGTTGAACGTATCGCTATGTTGAAATACGGTATCAATGATATTCGTCAGTTCTACACTAACGACTTACGATTCAACAAGCAATTTAAAAAATAATGAAAAAAGATCTCATACTGATTATAAATGGCGCTGGAACAAATGGTAGTGAACTGAAAAGTCTATACAAAGAGTTAGTAAAAAATGAAAAGTTCTTTGTTTACTATCCAGGGATTATGCCAGGGGCATTTATTGGAACTTACTTCCCGAAATCAACCACAAAAGACTTTGTACGTTTTATTGAAGAAACAGAAGAAATCATTAATCAAAAAGAATTTGAGAATGTATATCTAATTGGATACTCACTTGGTGCTTCAACAGCTGCTATTCTTGCATCTCGTTGTAATAAAATAAAGAAACTGATTCTTATCGCACCGATTGTAAAAAATCCAAACTACACGAAATTCTTACGTGGATTGACATTTAGTCTATCTTACGATAAGAAACTAACAAGAGTTCAAAAAATCTTTTATAATGAGTTTATTAAACGATTTATAAAGGTCCCTAAAATTTATGTATGGCATTTACAAGTATACCTTCATTACACAAAAAGGTATCTAAAGAATATAAATAAACCAACCCTTGTGGTGGAAACACTTAAAGACGAGTTGGTTAAGAAAAAATCAATTGATCAAATCGAAAAAACAATGAATCATGATAACTTTGAACGTTACCAAGTTAAATCATCTCACTTCTTATTCTTTGACAGAGATGTAAGAGACAATGTAATCGAAAAAGTGAAATCGTATATAGAGGAGGAATAAAGATGAAAGTATCTATTAATCATCTTAAGGAATTAGTGAAAACTGATATCTCAGTTGATAAACTAAGTGACCTATTCAATCTTCACAGTGGTGAAGTTGAAGAGTACTATAACCTTGTAGAAGCATCAAAAATCGTAGTAGGTAAAGTACTATCAAAAGAAAAACATCCAGACGCAGATAAACTAAGTGTATGCCAAGTAGATTTAGGTGAGGAAACAACACAAATTGTTTGTGGAGCACCTAACGTAGATAAGGACCAAATGGTAATCGTATCAAAAGTAGGTGCGGTATTACCAGGTGGGTTTAAAATAAAAGCTTCTTCAATTAGAGGGGTAGAATCAAATGGTATGATCTGTAGTCTTGCAGAACTAGGTTTAGATAAAAAATTCGTTTATAGTGACGGAATTGAAGTGATTAAAACTCCTTGTAACCCTGGAGATAATCCATTAAAAGTACTACATTTAGACGATCAAGTTATGGCTCTTGATTTAACACCAAACCGCGCAGACTTATTAAGTGTTATGGGTGTTGCCTATGATACAGCTGCTATTTTAGATACAGAGCTTACATTACGTGATATCAACATCAAAGAAGAAGAAAAAGAATGTGATGTAACAATCAAAATTGATACAGAAAACTGTTCATCATACTACGCAAGAATCATTGAGGATATCGAAATCAAAGACTCACCACGTTGGATGCAATCAAGACTTATCGCAATGGGTGTTCGTCCAATTAATAATATAGTAGATATCACCAACTACGTTATGTTAGAAACAGGACAACCTCTTCATGCGTTTGATTACGATTTAATCCCTTCAAAGCAAATTACTGTACGTATGGCTAAAGAAGGAGAAATCCTAAAAACTTTAGATGAACAAGACCGTACTTTAACCGAAGATGACATCGTTATTACAAACGGTAAAGAAGCGATCGCTCTTGGTGGAGTAATGGGTGGACTAGACACTGAAATCACTCCGACTTCAACAAATGTTTTACTAGAATCTGCAGTATTTAATCCTCTAAACATTCGTAAAACGTCAAGACGTTTAGACTTACGTAGTGAAGCATCTACACGTTTCGAAAGAAAAGTAGATCCAGCTCGTACAAAACTAGCACTTGATTTAGCTACAGAGTTATTCCAAAAATATGCTAGCGGTAAAGTGCTAAAAGGGAATAGTAACGTAGATAACGTTGACTACACTGAAAAAGTAATCACAACATCAACAAAACAAATCAACGACAATTTAGGTTCAAACTTATCCAATGAAGAAGTAATGAATATATTAAAAAGACTAAACTTCACATTCACTGTTGAAAATGATTCGTTATTAGTAACACTTCCAACAAGAAGACAAGATATGACTACATATCAAGACATTGTAGAAGAGGTAGGGAGAATTTATGGATATGATAATCTTCCGTTAACACTTCCAAAAACCGTTTCAAAAGGAACGTTATCTCAATCACAAATCTTCCAAAGAGAACTGAAATCAAGATTAACAGGTCTTGGATTAACAGAAGTCGTTACATACTCATTAGTACATGAAGATAGAATTAACGATTTCACAAAAGACGATACTACATCAACAAAAGTAGCACTACCAATGAGTTTAGATCGTTCAACACTAACTTCATCACCACTAGTTGGAATGATTGATGTATTAAAATACAACATTGCTCGTAAAAATAACGATGTCTTCGTATTTGAACTTGGGAAACGATATAATGAAAACGAAAAATTAGTCCTTTCAGGTGCCTTAACAGGTGTAATGACTAGCACAAACTGGCAAGGTAAAAAAGAAGTAGTAGACTTCTTTACAGTAAAAGGGATTTTAGATGCATTATTTGATAATATGCATTTAAGTCACCTGGAGTACGAAGTTACTAAAGACTATAAAAACTTACATCCAGGACAATCAGCAATAATTAAGGATAGAACTGGTCAAGTAGGATTTATTGGAAAACTTCATCCTGAATACGCTAAAAAGCACGACTTGAAAGATGTTTATGTATTTGAACTAGAAGTCGAAAAAATGGATCAAGTTAGAAGAGTATTAAAAAAAGCAAAAGAAATCAACAAGTTCCCAGAGATGGTTCGTGATATCGCAGTTGTGTTAGAGGACAACATCCTAGCTTCTGATGTATTAAACGCAATCAACAAATCTGGAAAACGTATGTTGCTATCAAGTGAAGTATTTGATTTATATAAAGGTACTCCACTAAATGACAACCAAAAATCCCTGGCAATTAAACTTGTGTTTAGTGATCCAAAACGTACACTAGAGACAAAAGAAGTAGATCAAAGAGTAAATGAAATACTTGGGGTATTAAAAGCGAGATTTAACGCTGAATTAAGATAAAAAAAACAAGAATTCTTCGGAATTCTTGTTTTATTCTTATATTAGTTCTAATATATCATCATACATATCAATACTCGCATAAGCAGCTGAGTCGGCATTGAAAAGTATAATTGTAACTTCTTGGTCCTCACCATCAACATTGTAGATAGCTTTGTATATTTCAAGATTTCCATTATTAGTATGGACATTGATATAAACTTGATTCTCATTTGCGTTGATATCGTCTGTATTATTAAACATAACTACGTCATATTCACCAATTGCCTCTTTTACTACTGTGAATAATGTTTGGTTGGTTGAATCAGCATTGTATTCGGAATCATATTGTGTCTTTTCATTAAAGATGGTAGTGATTTGCTGAATCGAGAAGTTTGTTAGTTTGAAGGGTTCGTTACCACTATTACATGCTGTTAAAGAGATAGTAACAAGTAATAAGGCAATCAAGGTTGTTAGTTTTTTCATTTGTGCTCAATCCTTTCTTTACTAGAAAAATGTATCATAATCTCTATATGAATGACAATGGATTTCAATAAACTACAAAAATAATACTCCAAACTACATATTGTAAAATAAATTCTTAACTAATTTAGGGATATCCTTATTCTCAAATCCTGAGTAAGGGAAGATAACACTATTTGAGTTACGAATTTCCTCATATTCTAAATAGTTGCGAACACAGTTGCGAATAAAGATAGTTCTTATTGATTTTGATTTAAAATCAAGGACAACATGTAGGTTAGAATCGGTTCCTCGTACTTTGAATGAATTCTTTTTATTATTCTTTTCTAATGCTTTAATCATTATGTTGTTTTTCTCTTTATAAAGGTTATATAGTTTCTTAATATGTCTTTGGTATAAGCCGTCTTTCATATACTGTGCTAAAGAAAGTTGCTCCAATTTTGAAACACCTTGAGAGAAGTCCGTGTATCTATCTTTATATATGTTATATAGTTCTGTAGGCAAAACCATATAACTGATACGAATTGAAGGAATAATTGTTTTATTGAATGAACCAAAGTAAATTACATTTCTACCACCATCGTAACTATGTATTGAAGGGATAGTGTAACTATTATATCTAAAGAAGAAGTTGTAATCATCTTCAATAATATAAGAATTGTTTTCCTCAGCCCATTTTATGATTTTATTTCTCTCTTGTGCTTTTAAAACATCTCCTGTGGGGTATGTGTTTGAAGGTGAGATATATAGGAAGTCAGCTTTTAAACGTGCGATTTCTGTTGTGTTCTCACGTGGTTTCAGTGTGTATCCATATCCTCTAAAGATGTTCATGGCTTTTGGAAACTCAGGCTTTAGATAAGCAACTGTTTTCTTGTTAAGTATGCTAAGTAAAATGTTAAGTAGTGTTTGAATACCTGGACCAATTATTATTTGGTTTATATCGCATTTTACATTACGTTCTTTCAATATGTACTTTCTTATTTCTTCACGTAGTTCATATTCACCACGAGGATCCAGGGTTTCATATAACTTTTCAGATTGATAATTAAATACCTTGTTGACAGTAGCTTTGTATTGTTTCATATCAAATAAATCTTCAGTCAGTTTATTGTTTTCTGACTGCTTATAATCAATAGGTTCAATATAGTTTCTGTATCTCTCTTTCACAAGGTTATGGACATCCATAACAATGTAACCACTTCTTGGGATACTTTTAATGTAACCTTCAACCATTAATTGATTATATGCTTTCTCTACTGTGGTAGTGCTTATATCTAATCTCTTAGCGAGAGATCTAACACTTTCCAACCTAGAGTTCTTCTTATAGTCGTTTTGGACTATTTTGTCCTTTATATCTTCATAAAGACTTTGGTATAACGGAATATTGATTCTTGACATGTGACCACCTCAAAATAATATTTTTTGCATGTTTTTTAATATACACATTTACATTATAATACAGGTACATTATTATTTAAAGGAGAATTCATATGACAAATAAAAAAACAATGAGAATCGTAGCTAGTGGAATGTTTATTGCATTAGTAGTTGTGGCAACATTTATCAATGTCCCATTTCCAGGGGCAGCAGGGGGATTAGTTCACATAGGGACATTAATGTTATTGATTATTGCGATGCGTTTTGGTAAATACTATGGAGCTATCGCAGGTGGATTTGGTATGGCAATATTTGATATTCTAGGTGGTTGGTTAGCTTGGGCACCAGGAACATTTGTAGTTAGATTATTAATGGGGTTTGTAATCGGACTAGTAGCAGCAGATAAACTAGGACAAGGTAAAAGTATTCCAAAAAACATCTTAGCATGGTTTAGTGGATTAGTAATTATGGTAGTTGGATATTATCTATATGAAGCAATTTTCTTAACAACATTCGAAACTGCATTACTAAGTATTTGGGGGAACGTAATTCAGTTCGGTATTGGATTATTAGCAATTCCAGCAGTATATTACTTTATGAACAATAAAACATTTGATGAAGTAGAAAAAAGCTTATAGACAGGTTCTCGAACCTGTCTTTTTTTTATCTTCATTTCTATGATACAATTGTAATTGAAAAGAAAAGAAGGTGAAGTTATGCATATTTTTATAACAGGTGGTACTAGAGGTATTGGTCATGGAATGGTTCGAGAATTTCTAAAAAGAGGACATCATGTATCATTTACAGGGACAAGTGAAAGTAGCATTGAAAAGGGAAAAGAAAATCTTCTAGGGAACTATAAAGCGTTTGTTTGTGATGTCCGATATAAGGAAATGATTCAAACAGCAGCATTGCTCGCAATGGAACAGTTTGGTAATATTGATATCTGGATAAATAATGCAGGTGTTGATCAAGAAAGGCTTCTAGTATCTGAATTAGCTGAGTCAGAAATAAAGAGAGTCGTTGATATTAATATTACTGGTACGATGCTAGGGACAAGTGTTGCACTAGATTTAATGAAAAATCAAGGACAGGGAATGGTCTATAATTTCGAAGGGCTAGGAAGTAATGATATGACGATTCCTAAAACAAGTGTTTATGGAACTACGAAACGGGCAATTACTTACTTTTCAAAAGCCGCTAGAAAAGAAATAAAAGAGTATCCTAATGTATATATAGGAACGATTCAACCTGGAATGGTCTTTACAGACTTATTACTTAAAAACCTGGGTGATGAGGGTCTGAAAGTAGCTCGTATCATTGGGAATGACGTAGATTATGTAACACATAGAATTGTGAATGGAGTTATCAACAAAGACATGAAGATAAATATCATGACAACTCCAAATATTATTTGGCGTTTTATAAGTAGTCCATTTATTAAAAGAAACAAGCATATTCAATAAAAAAAAGAGCGGAATCGCTCTTTTAATTTTGTCTTTTTCCCTTCACGTATGAAATACGTTCCACTATGTCACAGCACCCGTCAATCAAACCGTTATACGAATCGAAGTACTTCTTGTTACCTCCATCACTGCTTCCAATGATAGTAACTTTCTTATCGTGAAACTTGTTATCTAACAAGAATGTTCTCATTACAGCATTTACTTTTCCTCCCCAAACAGGACTAATAAGTACAAGTTCGTGGTACTTGTTAAAGTCGATATCAACCTTATGATATTCTACACGCTTATTAAATGTTGTCTTATATCCAAATACTAACATTTGCATAAAGACGGATTTATATGGTTTTTTAACCTTGATTTCATAACGATCCCCATAAATGGTATGTGCTATTTTTTCGCATTGTCTTTTTTTACTGTTCGTGTGATATATTATTGCCTTCATAAAAAACCTCCATTTAAATTCTTGTATTTATTATAACTTAATTATGATATATGTTATAATGTTTTTGGTGATATTATGAACAATATATTTAATTATACTCTAAAAGATTTGCAGGTTGAACTTGTTGAAAAAGGATTTAAAAAGTTTAACGCAAGGCAAATATTTGAGTGGATTTATAAGAAACGTGTTTTCGAATTTGAATTAATGAGTAATCTTAGTAAAAATCTAAGATCATTTTTAATAGATAATTATTCTTTTGCTTCACTAATAGTTAAAACACATCAAACAAGTAGTGATGGTACTGAGAAATTTTTGTTTGAACTAGAAGATGGAAATTTCATTGAAACGGTATTAATGAGACATAACTATGGAAATAGTGTTTGTGTTACAACACAACTAGGTTGTAATATTGGCTGTACTTTCTGTGCTTCTGGTTTGCAGAAGAAGAAAAGAGACCTAAATGCATTTGAAATTGTACTACAAGTACTTAAAGTAAGCGAGATTACAAAAGAAAGAGTAAGTCATGTTGTGATTATGGGGATTGGAGAACCATTTGATAACTATGATAACACAATGAAATTTATTGATATTATAAATAATCCATATGGACTTGAGATTGGGGCAAGACATATAACAGTCTCAACTAGTGGAATTGTTCCTATGATTCACAAATTTAGTGACGAACAAAAACAAGTGAATCTTGCAATTAGCCTACATGCTCCAAATGATGATGTAAGAAGTAGTATCATGAGAATTAACAATGTATATCCAATTAAAGAAGTGATTGATGCTTCACATAAATATGTTTTAAAAACACATCGAAGAATCACATTTGAGTATATCCTTCTTGAAGGGGTAAATGATGAACAATGGCACGCGGATGAACTTGCGGACTTATTAAGAGGACTTAACTGTTATGTAAACTTAATTAGGTATAATAGTGTAAAAGAGTTTAGTTATAATGGATCTCCTGAGGAGAAAGCTAGAAGGTTCCATAAACGTTTGCTAGATCGTGGAATTACTGCCACTTTAAGACGTGAACAAGGCTCTGATATCGACGCTGCTTGCGGGCAACTACGTAGTAAAAAAATATGATGAGGTGAAGTGAATGGATTATTCGAAGTTGATTATGAAATCGAAACGATTATCATTAGAACCAATTACGTATGAATATGTAGATGTAATCTTTAAACACTTCACAAAAGAAATCACGGAATTTATGTACCCTCAACCTTCTGGAAATAAAAAGGATACAATGAACTTCATTGAATCTTCTATAAATTCAATGAAGAAAGGTACAAATATCCAACAAGTGATTATTCACTCCCATACAAGAGAATTTTTAGGCGCTGTAGGATTACATCATGTAGGGTCTGTTACTCCTGAACTCGGAATTTGGCTAAAAAAGGGAGCTCACGGTTGTAGATATGGGTTTGAGGCAATTTCTACATTGATTAATTATGCAAAATCAAATCTTGATTTTGAGTATTTAAAATACCCAGTAGATAAAGCGAATATTCCAAGTAGAAAAATACCTGAAAGATATGGTGCTAAAATAGAAAAAGAGTATCAAATAAAAAATCCATTAGGGAAAGAACTCAACATAATTGAATATCGAATATATAAGTAACGAAACAAGAAAGTTTCGTTTCTTTTTTTACTTCTTGACAAGCGCTTTCAAAAAACCTAAACTATATATAGTTTTAATATCAAAAATCTTTTTTATTTGGAGTGTTTTTTATGGATAATATTACTGCGAAAAGAATTCTAGACTCGAATCTAACGAAAACTATGGGTTGTACAGACATTGGTGTTGTAGGATATATTGCATCAATTGGAGCCTATATTTTACGAAATCATAAAATTAAATCAGTTGAACTTTTGATGAGTGAGGAACTCTATAAAAATAGTGTGAATGTAGGCGTTCCTGGGTTAAAGAAAAGTGGCTTAGATAAAGCGCTTGCTTTAGGGATTCTCTTAAAAGATCCAAGAAAACAACTTAGTGTTTTTGAGAGTGTTACAACTGATGATATTGATAAAATAGAAGAGTTACTAGATGAAATGGAAGTATCAATCAACTATAAGAAGTTTGATGATACTGTCTTGTATGAAGAACTGTTCCTTACTTCTGAAGAGGGGGATGAGGTTCGAATAATAATTAAAGATTTTTATGACAATGTAGTAAGTGTTGTCCGTAATGGAGAAAAATTAGAGGAGTTCGAAAAAGAAGCATTAATCGGACGAGTAAACAAACATAAAATCAAGGACTATAACGAAATTCTCGATTTTGTAGAAGCTGAAAACTTCACAGAGTTAGATGAATTATTCCACATCGCAGAATTTCAGTATCAAAACGCTCGCGAGGAAATTAAAAGAGAAGGTGGAGATTACCTAGTTGAAAATCTACGTGAAGCACAAAAAGATTGCTTTTACGACCTTTCTAACTTCTTACGCAAACACATTACCGTACCGTCAAGAAAAAGAATGTCAGGAGATATTTATACTGTTTATGGAGTTGCAGGAAGTGGTAACTTAGGAATTGGAACACTTGTAACACCAATGTTTCTAAGTGACGCATTGAAACTTTCAGATATTGAAACAAAAAAACTAGTTGTTTTATCATTCTTAACTAGTGTTTATGTAAAACAAGAAATGAGTGTTGTTACCGTACTATGTGGTACCGGACATGCAACTGGATGTAGTAGTGCAGCTGTAACAGCATTTACTAAAAATGGAACAAGACATCAAATAAAAGAAGCCATTAATTTATATCTATCTACCTCAATGGGATTTGTATGTGATGGAGCAAAAATATCTTGTACATATAAAGTATCATTTGCCGCAATGAATGGAATGATTAGCGGTAAAATGGTGATAGATCACACCAACGTATGTGATGGTGTAGGACTCAACAAGGTTGACATTGATAAAACAATTAAAAATCTAGGGAAACTTAACAATGAGATCTTACATACCGCAAACAAAGGTATAATAGAACTAATTTAAGACACAGTAATGTGTCTTTTTTATTTGACATAAAAGCAAATGCCTTTTATAATATGAGTGTACTCATATTAATGTGGAGGTGATACTTTGGCACGAATAAGTAAAGAGCAACAGGGTATAATCAGAAGAAAAATTCTTGATACAGCAAAAGCCAAGTTCACAGATATTGGTTTTGAAAAAACTTCAACAAAAAAAATCGCAAAAGAAGTAGGTATCGCAGAAGGAACACTATTCAATTACTTTGAAACAAAAACAGAACTGTTCTTTGAAGCATTTGGAGAGGAATATGAAAAAGTGCAAGAGGAAAGAGATATGCACCTTCAACTTTCCACAAATGTTTCAGAAGTAATCACATCAACCTTTACAAAAACAATTGGTCTGATCTTAAAACTCCCAAGAGGAATTTTAGGAGAACTTGCAATCGCCTCTGTAAAAATGGCGAAAAATAAACCAGAACGTTTTCAAAAGTTGATGATGTATGATTTCAAGTTTATGGAAGACATCGCAGAATATATCAAACAGCTAAAGGAACACAACTTACTAAAAGAGGTAGATGAAACCTTATTTAGTGAAATGATTTTTTCATTTATCGGATATGAACTATTACTTTATATGTATGATTCAAGTATAAAAAAGGATCAGATGACTCAAAGAATAAAATCAAAAATTGATATTTTAGTAGAAGGATATGTAAAAGGAGGAAAACAATGAGTATTAAGTTAGAGAAAGTAACAAAAATATACAAAGCAGGTGAAGTAGAAACCGTTGCCTTAAAAGAAGTTGATTTAGAAGTTAAAAACGGAGAAATTGTTGTATTACTTGGACCATCAGGTAGTGGAAAAAGTACAATGTTAAATGTTTGTAGTGGACTGGATAACCCTACAAGTGGAATTATAACAATTGATAATGAAATTATCAGTGATATGAACTCAAAACAACTAACAAAATTTAGAAGAGATAACTTAGGGTTTATCTTCCAACAATATAACCTTTTACAGACATTAAGTGTAAGAGAAAATGTTGAGGTAGGAAGCGAAGTGAGTAATGACCCTTTTAGTGTAGAAGAAATCATTGAGCAAGTGGGACTTACCCCAAACATAAGCAAATACCCCTTCCAACTGTCTGGAGGAGAGCAACAACGTGTTAGTATTGCAAGAGCAGTAGTTAAGAAACCAAAAATCATGTTTTGTGATGAACCTACTGGTGCACTTGATGAAGAAAATGCAAAAGAAATACTAGGTGTCATTCAAAAACTAAATGAAACATACAACACTACAGTTGTTCTAATTACACATAACCCTAGTATTGGCGTAATGGCGGACCGTATTGTAAAACTGAATAGTGGGGAAGTAGTTGAAATTATTGAAAATAAAAACAAAAAAAGAGCTTCTGAAATTATTTGGGGATAACGATGTTATTTAAGAATGTATTTAGAACCCTACAGAAGCAATATGTTCAACTAATCTTACTAGGAGTAATAATAGTTCTCAGTAGTTTCATGTATACGGTTATGGAATACGCCATTGCTGGTGTTATGGAACCTACAGAAAATTACTTTGAAGAATCGAATCAGGAAGATTTCGCTATTAGCATGATTGACATTCTTTTAGAAGAAGATGTCACATATATAACAAATAATTGTCCTGATTTTGCAACTTTATCACCAGAGAACTGGCCTTACACAGTAAGCGGTGTTAAAGGGATAAGTAGTACTTGCTATTATGATGTTTTAGATCAACGATTATCAAAGATTACAACCGAGTATCAAAATATAGATGTTGAAATTAGAGAATACAAAGATGTTTATTTCAACTATTTTGAAGACAGTTATCGCATTCGATTTTTAAGAGATACTGAGTCCATTAATACAAGTTACTTTGTTGATGGGGTTGAACCTCTTAATGATAATGAAATCGCAGTTGCTGAAACATTCGCAAAAAGTAATAATATCTCAATTGGAGATAACATTGAGATAAATGATAATATTTACACAATTAGTGGGTATGTATTATTTCCTGATTATAACTTACCGATGTTTGGTAGTGATTTCATTTTAGACAATAAAACACAAACAGTGGGACTTTTAACAGATGACGAATTTGATACTATGGCAGAAACTGCTAAGTTTGATATCGCAGGAGTCTTCACCGGAACAATGAATAAAGATACTTTTGATGAGGAAGTAATAGATACATATAGAGATAATGAAAACTTACAGTTCATCACAAATATTCTTCAAACAGAGAACAACACAAGAAGTGGAGCGATTTACGCAGAACTCTCAGGAGGAAGAGCGTATGGGGTATTAATGAGCTTACTTATTGCCTCAATTGCCTTAATGATTGTCGGGATAATGGTATCAAGAGTTTTACATTCACAACGAGGACCTATAGGGATATTAAAATCGCTGGGGTATACAAATAACCAAATAACACTCCCGTACATACTCTTTATATCAATAATGGCCCTACCTACAATCCTAATCGGGTATTACTTAGGATTGCAAGCAGCAACACCTTTTAAAGATGTTTTTATGTCGTTCTACTTACTTCCTAGTAAACCAATAGAACAAAACATACTAACTATTTTCGTAGCTGTAATTGTTCCATTTGTTTTCATTGTTGGTTTAAGTTTCTTAATAGTTAGAAGGTTATTAAATCAAAAACCTGTTACGTTACTAAACCCTGAAGTAACCTCTAGTAGTAACTTGATTACCAAACATGTAGCGAAATATCTAAAACGATTAAAAATTACCACGAAATTACAACACTTGTTACTATACAGAAACATAGTTAAGTTTTTTGTCTTTCTCATTGGAATGTTTTACGCAGCGTTTTTAATCTTGTTTAGTTTTTCCTTAAATGGAATCTTTGATCGAATGTTGTATGATTACTACGATAATACAAATCATGAATACATTGGGATTTGTGAACTTGGAGAGGCATGTACTGTTCCGATAAATGGTGAACAAGTGATCGAGTTACCAGGAGCTTTATTAGAAGAGGAAAATGTTATTTTAACAGGATTACCTACTAATACATCACTTCATCCTTTATTAGATAAAAGAGGAAGTGAAATCACATCATCACTACAGAATGGAATCATTATTACAGAATCTCTACGCATTTTAAACGGAATCAAATTACACGATGAAGTGACTCTTCAAATAGGAACAGAGACACAATCATTTGAAGTTGTCGGAGTTACAGAGGAGTTCAGTGGAGAAAAAGCCTATGTCAATATCATAGATTTATCACAGTTGCTTACAGATGAAGATGATTTCTACAATGCTGTATATAGTGCGACTCCATTAGATGAAGAAGAGTATGATATTGTATTAAGTAATCAAGATATCGTAAAACAAGCTACAAACATGCAAGAGTTCTTTAACACTTTTATTTCTATGATGACAATAGGTAGTATTGTTATTGGAGGAATTATTATCTATATTTTAACCGTCATGACAATTGAAGATAATTTCTATAATATCTCACTTTTCAAAGTTATCGGATACAATGAAAAAGAAATCAATAAAATGATTTTAGGTGGTTACAGTCTTTATGGGATTATAATCTTTATTATAGCTATTCCAATTGCCCTAGGTAGTTTCTATATTATGGAGATGTTTATGGGTGAGTACTATGGAATTTTACTACCATTTCAGTTTATGTGGTGGCATGCTCCACTTAGTATAGTTATCTACTTAATTATATTCTATATCGGTGCATTTCAGGCAAAAAGACGACTAAGCAAAGTAGCTTTACAAGAAGCAATGAAGATGTATCAAGTATAAAGTAAAAAGACAGTTTTCTGGAAAGAAAAACTGTCTTTTTTTATACTGTTTCTATACAAACGGGTTTTAAAAGAGATTTTTTAAAATAAGTGGTATAATAAAAATATAAGTGTGAGGTGGTATCATGATGAGAAGTAAAAACATCTTTACCAGACTATCATTTTACATGTATTTTGTTGGTGTTGGATTAACCGCAATATTACTCACATTTACAACAACACTTCTAATTTCTAGAACCCAATCGGCTCAAGAAATGGCATATGAGGAAAGACTTCAAACAAAACGCACTGAATTTGATAGTTATATAATGAGAATTGAAACAACTGTAGACGCAGTTGTTTATTTCACACGAGATAACATAAAAGATGAAGATATAAATCAAATAGAGATGGATGAAATGAAAGCACACATTGAGTCTGTCTTTTTTGATTTCCTTAATAAGGAGGATAGTGTTACGAATAGTATCTATTTGTATTTTGATCCAAACCTTACAGGAACTGCAAACGATGTGTGGTTACTAAAAGAGGGAAATCAAATATCAAAACAGGATGAAATCCCATTATCTAGATATATATCTGAAGATAACATGACGTGGTTTTATGGACCGAAAGAATCCAAAGAATCTGGATGGGTTCACCCCTTTGTTAACCAGTTTGACGAATATGTAACATCTTATGTAACACCGATTTACTACAACAATCGATTTATAGGGGTTGCTGGGGCGTACTTAGACTTAAATATATTGGACGAACTCTTACATGACAATCTGTTAGCTGAAGATGAAATGTTTTGGGTTGTAGATGAAAATAACGAAGTTGTCTATCATCCTATAGTTGAAAAAGGAACCATTATTGATATTGATGTTGAGAATCTCCCTATCAAGGAAACATTGTTAACTAGTGACACAATAAATAATTGGACCTTTGCGTATTCAAATACCAACCAAACTGCAGTCCTTAAAACATTTGAGCAAATTGCAATTATCATCGTCTCAACAGTGATTTCATTCCTGCTTTTCTATACTGTTGCGACACTATATTCTAGAAAATACATCCAACGAATGAACCGAATTTTTGATTCAGTAACTGCTATTGGGTATGGTGACTATAAAGTAGAAATAAATGACAATGGGAGCGACGAAGTTAAAAAGATTGCAGATGAGATTGATAAAGCACGTGTACATTTATCAGAAAAAATGGAAGACCTTCGTATTACTGCTTATACAGACTCAGTCACTAAATTACCGAATCACAATCAATTAATCAATGATTTATCTCGACGAATCATCGAACATCCTAATGAAATGTTCACCATTTATTATATTCGCTATAGATTACTAAGGAATATCAATGACTTGTTAGGATATGAGTTTGGTAATTACTTCTTAGAACACACTACAGGGATATTACAAGATGTTTTATCAGAACATTCAACTATCTACCATGACCATTCCGATACCTTTGTAATCGTTGAAAAAACTACCAATTATCCAGAACAAGCTAGAACCTTACAAAGTAAGATTGTTAGGAAATACCGTGACAATATAAAACTCGGTGAAATTAACTTCAGTGTTGAACCAAGAATTGGAACTTGCCAATATCCAATCCATGAAACAGAACCAACAAGGATTATTAGAGGCGCAGAACTCGCTTGTAATAATACAAAACCGTTTAAAGTTCAAAGCTACCTTCGTAGCTACTTAAAGGATTTACATGTAAAAACCGAACTTAGCGCTGCATTTAAAAAAGCACTTAATAATAATGAGTTTGAAGTGTATTATCAACCAATCATGAATATAGAAACAGAAAAGGTTTCATCTTTTGAAGCGTTAATAAGATGGAATCATCCTGAGAAAGGAGTCTTAACTCCAGAATACTTCTTAGACTACGCAGAACAATCAGGTCTCATTATTGATGTAGGATCATTTGTTTTAAAAGAAGTCTGTAAACAAGTAAAAGACTGGGAGTTTAGAGGTCTTAAAACTCGAGTATCTGTGAATGTTTCAAGTAAGCAACTTCTTGAAAATGCATTTGTTCGTGACTATCGAACAATACTTCGCAAGTTCCAAGTTGATCCAGCTTCTATTGAACTAGAGATAACCGAACATATAATTATAGAAGACAAAAAACACTCAATTCAAAAACTTACTGAAATCCAAAAAACAGGAAGTAGTATAGTTCTAGATGATTTCGGAACAGGATTCTCATCATTAAACTATATACGTGAACTACCATTATCAAAGATGAAGATAGATAAAGATTTTGTAAAAAACATAACGAAATCTGAGAAAGATATTCGCATTCTAAAATCAATCGTCGAAATGGCAAAAACACTTGGGCTTGAAGTAATAATAGAAGGAATTGAAACCGAAGGACAATTAAACAAAATAAAAGAAATTAATTGCCGTTACGTACAAGGGTATTACTTCTACTATCCATTAAGATCTATTCAAGTAACAGAGGAATTCTTAAATCAGAGGGGAAGTGAGAACCATGAAGAATAACTATGTAATCATTGCAATATCTATAATCTGTTCAATGACTATAGGTATTCTATATATTGATATATCTCGATTTATATCAGTGATAATATTTATGATTATCACGGTGTTATTACTGATTTTTATGATGATAACTACGAACCAACAGTTTAAGTATTTCAACTATTCAATTTCAATAGGTGTTCTTTTTTCAGGAGTTGCATACTTACTTCGAGGATTCCATTACTTTGGAATTATCCACTTAAATGGAAGTGAAATTGGTATAGATTCAATGATGTTCTCATATGTTCGTATCATTGCTGTAATAGCATTGCTTTGTGCTTTACCACAAGTAGGTAAGAAAAAAATATCATTGTATATTCTTATACTCCAGATTTTCCTAATGAGCTCTGCTTTGCTCATAATGCTATCAAACTATGTTCCTGAGTTCTATGTATCAAACGAATATACAGAATACAAATTTTATCATGAGTATTTAGTGTTAGTATCTTTATTCGTTTGTCTTCCGTTTATCCTATTTAAAAAAGAACTTCTAAACTCAAAAATATATTTTAACATTGTTACTGTTGTTTTGCTGCTCATCATAACAGAAGTAATCTCACTATTAAATCTCGGATATTACAATATTCTATTTGTCTTAAGAGAACAGTTCTTCTTGTTTGCCTTGTTCTTTATTGCAAATGCGGTAATCAATGAGATTATAATTAAAAAAGACCGCAATTATGTAGAAAATCTTGAAAATGAACTACAAGCACTATATACTCAAATAACGAAAACACAAAATAACGAAACAGTATTTCGTTCCCTATATGATGATGCTCCTTTGGGGTATCAATCACTAGACATAAATGGAAGATTTATTCACGTGAATAACGCTTATGCAAAAATGCTTGGGTATACTAAAGAAGAGATGATAGGTAAGAAATTTACGGATTTCATGAATGAGAGAAGTATGGAGGAAATGCCAAATAGATTCCAATCGTTTCTACGTAGAGGAGAAGTAGATGTTATTTTTTCTATGAAACATAGGAATGGGCGAGAAGTACCTGTAAGATTTCTTGGTAAAATTGCCTACAAAGAAGACGGTGATTTTAAGCAAACTCACTGTATTCTATTAGATATCTCAAATGAAGTTGAGTATCAAAAAGGAATCGTTGAAGGTAAACACAAATTAAACGAAATAGTAGAGAATCTAACTACAGGAGTTCTCTATGTAAATACACTAGGAGATTGCATATATGTGAATGAAAGATTTATGCAACTAGTTGGATATAGCAAAGATGAACTAGTAGGAAAACTTATATGTGAGATATTTGAAGCAGGACATGGTGGTGAACCTGATTTTTCTAAATCCACTTTATATAAAACAGTTATTGAAAAAGGATTTAAACTGAAGCAAAAAGAGAAGCTTCTCTATAGGAAAAGTGATACCCCTATTGAAGTGCTTTTATCAGCAGAACCAATAAAAGATAATGGAGTAATACAAGGAGCAATTGTTACTGTAGTAATGAAAAACTCCTCCTCGGCAGTTACGGAGTCACTTATTAGGATGTCTTATCATGATTCATTAACGGGTGTATTTAATAGAAGGTACTACGAAGATGAACTAAAGAATATTGATATTGAAGAAAACCTACCAATATCATTGATATCCGCAGATATCAATGGATTAAAACTTATAAATGATGCATTTGGTCATCAAGCTGGTGATGAACTAATTTTAAACACAGTGAAAATCTTTACAAAACATAGTAGAAATAAAGATGTAATTGCTCGTATTGGAGGAGATGAGTTTGTCATAATCATGACTAAAACTTCTAATCAAGAGGCTAATGATCGCGTTGAGAAAATGATTTTGAACTCACGAGAATATCACATAAAATCGATTGAACTCTCCATATCTTTTGGTGTAGCAACAAAGTTAAAACCAACTGAGGATATTAGGGAGATATTTACTAAAGCAGAAGATGAAATGTATCGTGTAAAACTAATGGAAGTTCCACCAATGAGATCACAGGCGATAGAATCAATCTTAAACTCCTTGTTTGATGTGGACAAAAGACTAGTTGAACACACATTTAGAGTGTCTAGAATTGCTGTCCTTATTGCAAGAAAACTAGGTTATAAAGAAGAGTTAGTTAAACAGTTGAAAACACTGGCGACTTATCATGATATTGGCCAGATAACACTACCAAAGGAGCTAATCTTAAAAGGAACGCAATATACAGAAGATGAAATTGAAGTCATTAGGAAACACTCTGAAACTGGATTTAGAATATTGAACTCTTCAAATGTACTTCGAGCATTGTCCTATTATGTGTTATCTCATCATGAAAGATGGGATGGGACAGGTGTTCCACAAGGATTAAAAGGAACAGATATTCCGATTCAATCAAGAATCCTCTATATGTGTGAAATACTAGATGAATATCTAAGTGACGGTAGAATGTATGGAAAACTAGAAAAAAACGAGTTGGTAAAAACTCTTCAAAATGATGCAAACAAAAAGTTTGATGAGGAAATAGTCCGCGTTGTGGTAGATAATATTGATAAGATTTTTGAGATAGTTGAAAGTCAATAAAAAAAGAGTCCGTGGACTCTTTTTTTTACTACATAATAGATTGTGAAATATACCTAGAAATCTCCTTGATGTCACTTTTTCCTTTAAACTCAAATCGGAGTGATCCCATTCCACTAATGAACAAATCTAACTCAGCATCTAAATCAAAAGTACCTGCGGTTTCAATCGAGTATACATTAATACGTTTGTAAGGGATACTTGTGTAGTCTACTTTTTTTCCAGTTAAACCTTGAATATTGATTATGATAATTCTCATTGTTGTAAATACAACACCGTCACGCATAGATTTATAGCTATCTAAAACATCTTCTCCATGAGCTAATAAATCCTCTGCTTTTCTCGCAAAACTTGAATCTTGCTTCATTTTTAAATACTTCTTATTTTGAAAATCAATCATTTAGTTCATCTCCTTTTCCCGTTAGTACTATTATACACAAAATAGTTCAAAAAATAAATTATGATTATATTTTATAATTATTCTAATTTATATTACAATTAAACTGTAATAATTAATAGAAGAGGTGCGAATAATGAGACATAGAATTGCTATTATTGGAACAGGTCCATCGGGTATGGCAGCTGCACAAGTGCTTGCAGAAGAAGGGCACGCTGTGACAATGTTTGAGAAGGCGGATAGACCTGGAGGAATCCTAATGTATGGAATTCCTCATATGAAGCTTAATAAAAATAACATAATTAAAAAAGCTGAGAAGTTAAAAGACCTTGGAGTTGACTTCATTTTAAATACTGAGGTGACAAAAGGAACATTAGCTGATGTGATTAGCAAAAACTTTGATGCCGTATTACTTGCTACTGGTGCGGAACATGCTAGAGATATTAGTATTGATGGTAGACAGTTACATGGAATACACTTTGCAATGGAATATCTTACAGATAATACAAAACATTTATTGGATGATACTCCATTGAAAATTGATGCAAAAGGAAAACATGTTGTAGTAATTGGTGGTGGAGATACATCTAATGACTGCGTAGCTACCGCGATTAGCCAAGGAGCGAAAAGTGTTCGACAACTAGAAATTGCTCCAGCGAAAGAAGGTAAAAAGAAAACATACTACGATTTTGATGAAGAAGAGATACGGTTATATCAAAAGACTGCAGTCAAATTTGTAGAAGCAGATGGACAAGTGAAAAAGGTTGAAATGGATCATGTAGAGATTGTTCGTGATGAAGAAGGTACAAAAGTAGAATTTAAAGACCAAAAAGGTATGATAGATGCGGATTTGGTATTAGTTGCTATTGGGTTCTTAGGACCTTTAGAAGAAGCTCTTGCTGCATTTGATGTGAAGTTAGATAAATCAATGCATAACCGAGATACAAATATCTTCTCTACTCAACAAGAGAATGTGTTTATATGTGGTGATGCAAGACGTGGACAAAGTCTTATTAAGTGGGCTATTATGGAAGGTAAAATGGCAGCTAACACAATTATTGAATACCTTAAAGAAATTTCATAGCAAACTGTTTTATATAAATATGATATAATACATATATGGGTTTAAATAAAATACAGGAGGAAACATGATGAAAGAATACGTTAAATTTATGAACGGTCTTCCTTTTATTGCTAAAGTGATTTTAGCTTTGCCGGGGTTAGATGGTATTTTCTGGGGGATTTATAGAATTGCAAAGGGTAAGTTAATTTTAGGATTGATTTGGATATTCCTTGGGTTTGCTATTCTATGGATTATAGACTTATATAGTTTATTTACAACGAAAAAAATCAAATATTTTGTATAAAAAAGGGAGAACCTAGGTTCTCCTTTTTTATATACGTTTTAAGTATATAAATATATAGTATTATAGTGAAAACTAGACATTGGGAGTGTCTAGTTTTTTAGAGTTGTGATGTATTACAAATTATCAGGATCTTTTTCAAAAAAGACTCTGTTACACTGTGTTTTTGAATCATTGATTTGCTTCTTGATATCAAGAATACTTTCTTTAATGCTATTAATAGTTTCAGCATCTATATTGTAGTATAAGAACAAATCTTCAAAACTCTTGATTGTTTGATGTAAGTTCTTATTTATTTGAATGAACTTACTTATATTGTTACTGTTAATCGCATTTCTATATTGATTAACATCAATTTTAATTGTCTCTATTACCTCTTGTGTTGTATTAAACTCTTTAAGGGGAAGTGGGTAAGGTTTAATTCGTTCTAAAAAGTATTTGTTGTTTTTGTTTATATGATAGACATAAGCTACTTCGACAGATTGATCTAGTTTAATTTTAACATAAACCATTTTTCCGTTTACTACTTGAACGTTAGCCCCGATTTGAATCAAATGCATTATATGCTGTGAGACTTCTGAATTTATATATTTATCCATGTTTTCCTCCTATAAATAGAATAGTGTTAGATATATTGTTGATATCACAATAGACAGTAACATAAGTGGATACGCTATTTTCATGTATCCGATGAATGAGATTTTATGGTTGCTTCTTTCAGTAATTCCTTTTGCAACAACATTTGCTGAAGCCCCGATGATTGTTCCGTTTCCTCCAAGACATGCTCCGATAGCTAATGCCCACCATACTGGTTGAAAATCAAATGAACTTAGATGTTCCATTTCATCAACCATTGGAATCATTGTTGCTACATATGGGATATTGTCAAGGAATGAGGATAAAATAGCTGACATCCATAATACTAAGTATGTTGTTATATTTATGTCTCCATCAGTTATTTCAAGCATTTTCTCAGCGAGTATTGATATAACCCCTACGCTTTGTAACCCACCAACTAAAACAAATAACCCTGCGAAGAAGAAGATGGTTCCCCATTCAACTTCGACTAAAATTTCATCTGGTTCAAGCTTACTTAATAGTAGTAGTGTAGCACCACCGAGTATAGCTATTGTTGCAGATTCAATCCCGATAAACTCAGCTGTGGAAAATCCTATGATTACTAGTGTAAGTACAATACCACTCTTAATCAATAACGATTTGTTAGTTATTGCCTTGTTTTCATCCATAGATAGAACTTTCTTTTTGTTCTCCTCGCTCACTACCATACTTCCTCTATAAATAAGTTTAAGAATGATTAACGTAACAATGAAAACAACGACCATAAGTGGTCCTAATTGAATAACGAAATCTAAAAAAGAGAACCCTGTAAAACTACCAATCATGATATTTGGTGGATCACCAATCAATGTGGCAGCTCCACCGATGTTAGCTGCTAAAATCTCTGTAATAATGAATGGAATTGGTGTGATATCTAATGTATCAGAGATAACCAAAGTAACAGGTACGATTAATAAAATTGTAGTAACGTTGTCAAGTAAACCAGAAGCAACTGCGGTGATAATAGCAAAATAAGTTATTATTACAAGAGGATTTCCCTTTGAAATCTTAGCTGTTTTGATAGCTAAATATTGAAAAACTCCTGTTTGCTTTATAATTGTTACTAAAACCATCATCCCGATTAGAAGACCGATTGTATTGAAATCAATATGTTCAAGTGCTTCCTCCTGTGACAACACATGAAATAAGATTGTCAAAGAACCCCCGATTAATGCTACTGTAGTTCTATTAATCTTTTCAGAAACTATTGCAACGTAAGATATAACGAATATTAGAACACCAATAAATAAATGTGAATGTATCATAATGGTTTAACTTGCAAAAACTGCATGGCAAATTGCATCTTCAAATTTCTCTTCTCGATCAAGAGATACTCTGTATAAAACAGTGTTACTTTGGTGTGATAAAAACTTAATTATCTTTGTGGTTAAATCATATTGCATATCGTAGTCGTAACGGAAGTTATGACTATCCTCATACTCGACAGTTAAACACATAGTGTTATCTCTTTCATACTGAATGGTCAGTTTCTCAAGTGAACCTTCTAAATACTCGTTTGTAATTTTTTGAATAATGTTGTATTTTTCCATAATTGTTTTCCCCCGAATCATAAGTTTGAACTATAATATTGATTATATGTTATGGTAAATAAGTGATAAAGCCATTAAAAAGCCTAAAAAAAAGACGATGTATGTAAACAAAGTCATTTTGTGTATGGCTTTCTCGTGTTCCCAATTTGTAATATACTCCTCGAAAAAGTATAAATCAAGTAATTTTTTTTTGATTTAACAGACTGTTTACTCACTCAATGGTCAGGGAGGTTGTTGTTTGAGTCAAGACAGTACTTCATCTTTTTTTTATGTTTGAAAGCAGTTACAGTTATGCTTTCATGACTTATATAAGAAGTGTTTAGAAATGCTATCAAAAAAAGAATAAGATATAATCTTATTCTTAAGGTTTTTTGATGTTTTCTTTAATTACTCCAGTACGGTAGGCTTCTAGTAGCTTATATAAATCTCCTATTTCGTTTTCAATTCGTTTTCCTTTATCAGTATTGTAGATGTACTCTCTTTTTGAGTTTATTTCCTCTGATTGAACAACTGAAATAATATCTTTTTCCTCTTTGATAAGTTTTTCTTTTGAATCAAAACGATCATGAGAAACTAAAAATAGTTTATATGAATCACTTACTAAAGTATAACCACCGATACGGATTTTACTTCTATATTGCTTACTCATTCCACCATCAATTGCATAGATTCTACCATTAGCCTTAATTGGATTACCACCTTGTGATATGTCAACTGGTACGTGCCCATTTATAATTTTTGACTTTGTCCATTTTATTTTGAACTCGTTATAAATGTTCTTTAGTATGGCTTCATTTTCACGTAGTGTAAAGTATGGATTCTCATGTTCTATACCTGCTGATTTATCTGCGATGAAGTAACGTTCAAATGTTCTCATAGCATCTTTACCAAACAATGGGGATTTATCTCCTAACCAAAGGTATACAAAGTAATCTTTTTCGGCGTTGTTTACTTCATATCTATTTAAGTAACTCGTTCTTATTTTTTGATCGAGCTTATCAAATAATTGTTTCCCTTTATATAACTTTCCATCAACTTCAAACTCAAGGAAATTCCCTTTTTCATCCAAAGGAACACAACCATGGAATAATAGGTTTCCATTATATATTAGGTACATTTGTCCTATTTTAAACAGATGCTTTATATGTGTTTGGAGTAAGTCACTATTTAGAAATGTACGTTTTAATTGGTTAAGAACCTGAATTTCTTCTTCAATTAATTCGAAAGGATTATCGGGATTAATTGTTGGAAAATTAGAGTCTCTAAGTGGATAGGTGGTATCGTTGATGGTTACTTCACCCTTATCATAATCAATTTGATCAAGGAATAATCTATCTTGGAGATCAAAATGAGGATTACGATTACTTAGCGATTTTTCAAGTTTGAACTGCATGATTGTAATGGCCTTATGCATTTTTGCGGTTAATAATGCTTTATCAACATCTGTGATTAAACTACTTGCGGGCATAAAAATTTCACAAGGATCGTTACTGTAAAATTTTAATGCGAACTGTGCGAGCGGCATTAGATTGATTGCATATCCTTCTTCAAGGGTATCCAACGTATTGTATTTCGCACTATTTCGAAGGACATTACAAATAGATAGTCTAGATCCACTAGCAGCACCCATCCAGATGATATCATGATTTCCCCATTCAATATCAATACTATGATATTTTTTGATCTTGTTCATAACAAGATGAGCTCCTGGACCACGATCAAAGATGTCTCCAACAATATGAAGTCTATCAATTGTAAGTCTTTGAGCTAAATATGCTAGTTCAATGAGAAAATTCTTTTCTCTTTTTGTTTGAAATATCGCATCCAAAATTGAACTATAATACTCAGACTTATCTGTTAGATATCTATTCTCATATAATAGCTCCTGGATTATATAACTAAATGCTTCTGGTAACATTTTTCTAATTTTACTTTTTGTATATTTTTGAGCTAATTGATTACATAGTTTAATTAACTCGAGCAGTTTCCCTCTAATAAATATGTTGTATGATTTTCTGTCTAATAAATCTTGGTATTTTGAAATCATTTGCTTTGGATAATAAACGAAGAAAACCAAAGTGTTTTTCTCCTTGTCTGTATAATCATCAAACAAAAGATCAATCTTTCCTCTTGTAACCCCACTACCATTTTTAAGGAAGTGATTGAATGTTTCGTACTCTCCGTGAATATCACTTACAAAGTGTTCTGTCCCCTTTGGTAAGTTAAGTATTGCTGTTAAGTTTATTAACTCTGTACTAACTTCCTGAACACTGGGATATTCTTTTGAAAGTAACTTCAAATACTTGTTTTTATAAGGCATAAAATATCTCCTTTCCCTTGCTATATTTATTATATAATAAAGAAGAGTGGAGATAAACTAAATTTTCGTGATTATTTTCGGAAAGTATATTGCAGTTCTTCATAGTAGGGGACTATTCCGTAAATGAAGGTTGGAAAACAGATGAACAACAAAGGTTCATCACTATTTTGCATAGTGAAATTAAGACTCAATTTAGCAACATTTGAGTTCGATTACAGGCTTTCTTACGACATATTTTCATTATTTGATTATTTACGTTACATCTCATTACTATTAAAATAGGAATGAGGTGATGATGATGTTACGAAAAGAAACAATTGAACTACTTAAAAGACAACCAGAAGAAAAATTCTCTTTTGAAAACACACACAAGCTTGATTTACTAGAGGAGTTAATTCAAAATATCGGCGATCCCGATAGCGAAATAAGAGACGGGTTAATTTATCCTTCTTTAGCACATCTTCTTTATGATAAGCATTTTGATGAAGATACATTGGTTAGTATATTCAACAGACTCATCAGTGAGGAGTTTCTCTTTCATGATATTTCTAAAAATTCCACAAATAGTGTTTTAACAAGAAGTTTTACATCACTCCAAATAGTAATTCTTCTACATGTACATAAAAGAGATAATATGATACCTAAAGAGATAATAAATGAAGCATTCAATGAATATCTTAGATATTTTAAGGAAGAAACACATTATGAGGGATATAACGATCAAGTAGGGTGGCTTCATAGTGTTGCGCATGCCGCAGATGTTTTTGATCAGTTCGTTACAATTGAGTATTTTAAAGAAAAAGAACTAAAAGAGATTTTTGAGGAAATCCTTATAAAAATGAAGCAAAGACACCATTATTTTATGTATGATGAAGATGAAAGAATGGTTACTGCTATGAGTAAGGCAATTAAAAGGAATATCTTATCAAAAGAATATTTAGAAGACTATTTACAACGTTTTTCAATATATGAGAAAAATGGTAGTTACCCAGAGATGTATTACATCACAAAAAATACGAGAAACATCTTACGAGCACTATATTTCTCTATGATTAATGAAGATGAGTTTAGTTATTTAACAGAAAAAATTAAAGAAGTATTAGAAAAAAATGTGACACTTAGATAGTCACATTTTCTATTTCTATTATAATGTTATATAATAAATATAGGAGGTGAGCCTATGAAAGATTTGTTTAGCGATTATTCACATAGTATTCCAATTATTCACTCTCACTTAGAAGGACAATATAATTACACCTTATCAAACCCAAAAAAATCATTTCAAATTATGTTTACAGAGTTTGGGTACCACTATATAACAGGAAATATCCCAAAAGAGGAAAATAGTGTTATAGAGGAAATAAGGAACTATATTGATACACACAATCCCGAGGAGTTCATTCTTTTTGGACCAACAATTGAATGGGAAAACTACTTATCAAAAATATTTACCTATATCGGAGGAGTAATTGATTTTAGATTATCATTTACGTTGGATCCTGTTGAGTTTAAACGGATATTTGAAGGATATAAGTTTACTCATCAAGTTGATTTAGTAAGGTTCACAGATAAGAAATCAATTTCACCTTACTATCAAGCAGAAGTATATGAGGGTGAAAACCTTATATCGTTCTCTCGAGCCTTTATGGAAGGAAATAAAAATGCGGAGTTAGATGTTTGGACAGACTCTAAACATCGATATCAAGGATTAGCTTTTGAAACTTCTCTAGTACTAATCAATAAATTACTAGAACTAGGTTTTACACCAAACTGGTCTTGTTGGGAGTTGAAAAAGGCAAGTCATATGTTGGCGTATAAATTAGGGTATATAAATCCAAGAAAGATTTCAGCGTTTATTTGGACTAATGATTTTGGACGTTTCTAGTACAACTACATATTATGAAATGATTTTCTATTTTGAGAATCATTTTTTTGTGCAAATTTTGTTTGGAATATCAAACCAAAATATTGCAATGTAAAACCGGACATACCCCTTTATTAAGAAGAAAACCCTTTCTTCTGTTTTTTTAATTTTCTTTATTATTTATCTATTGACTTTTCCTTCTTTTGTTAGCATACTAACATATGGAAATTCGCACACAAACTAACACACGTGATTGAATATTGGAGGAAAGAAATGAAAGTATTAATCGTCGGAGGTGTAGCTGGTGGAGCTACAGCTGCAGCAAGACTAAGAAGACTTAACGAAGAAACTGAAATAATTATGTTTGAAAGAGATGAATTTATCTCATTCGCTAATTGTGGGTTACCATACTATATTGGAAATGTGATTACAGATCGAGATAAGTTAATGGTAGAAACAGTAGAAGGAATGAGTAAAAAATTCAATTTAGATATAAGAAACTTTACCGAAGTACTGCAAATTAATAGAGGAAGAAAAACCGTTACAGTAAGAGAAGTAAAAACAGGAGAAAAATACGAAGAGAATTATGATAAATTGATCCTTTCTCCAGGAGCAAAACCAATAGTTCCTAACATTAAAGGATTAGATGAGGCAATAAATGTATTTACGCTAAGAAATATACCGGATACAGATCGCATTTATTCCCATCTTAATGAGTCTGTGAAACACGCAACAGTAATTGGTGGTGGATTTATAGGGATTGAAATGGCTGAAAACCTCAAAGAACGAGGAATTGATGTTACACTAATTGAAAAGTCCAACCAAATAATGCCTGCAGCGGATTTTGAAATGGCGCAAATGCTTCATCAAGAAATGGAAATGATGGGTGTAGATTTACTTCTTAATGATGGAGTGAAAGAATTTGGTAATTACGGACGTACTGTTATTACAGAATCAAATAAGGAAATAGAAACAGATATGGTTATCCTAGCGATAGGCGTTCTTCCAGAAACAACATTGGCGCAGGACGCCAATATAGATCTAGGTACAACAAAATCCATTAAGGTAGATCAACACTTAAGAACAAGTGATGTAGATATTTACGCAGTTGGAGACGCTGTTGAAGTGAAACATTTTGTAAGTGAAGAAACAGTACGTATCCCTTTAGCTTGGCCTGCAAATCGTCAAGGAAGACTCGTTGCAGATCATATTAATGGATTCGATGTCAAATATAATGGAACACAGGGAAGTAGTGTTTGCAAAGTATTTGGATTAACATACGCTTCAACAGGGTTAAATGAGAAGCAAATCAAAGATTTAAATATTAACTATGAGTCTATTTTTGCAACAAGAAATAACCATGCTGGGTATTATCCAGGTGCGACTCCTATTACATTAAAAGTTCATTTCAATAAGGAAACAGGAAAAATATTGGGAGCACAAGCTGTAGGGCGAGATGGTGTAGAAAAAAGAGTTGACGTTCTTGCAACATCAATTAGGTATAACGGAAACATCACAGAATTATCTGATTTAGAACTGTGTTACGCACCTCCATATGGAAGTGCCAAAGATCCTGTAAATATATTAGGATACATTGGAGAAAACGTATATACCAACGTCTATAAAACCGCACATTGGTATGATATACAAGATATTATAAATACAAATCAGTTTCTATTAGATGTTCGTACAAAAGATGAAGTTGACTTAGGTAAAATTGAAGGTTCAACGTTTATAGATATAAATGTATTGCGTGAGAACTTACATCTACTACCAAGTGATAAAAACGCACCTGTTTATGTTCTTTGTGGTACAGGACATAGAAGTTACTTAGCATTACGTATTATTCAAGAAAATGGGTATACAAATGTATACAATATAATGGGAGGATACAATATCTATAAATGTGCTAACTACGTAACAGGTAAAAATATCAAGTTAAAACAAGAATCAAAGAAACAAGAGGTTGAAGTAATCATGAATAACAGTTTAAATACAAGAATAGATATTGAAATAGATGCATGTGGATTACAATGTCCTGGTCCAATCATTCAAACAAAGAATGCTGTTGACAGCGCTGAAATTGGACAAACTATCAAAATAACATCATCAGATTTTGGGTTCTTCCAAGACATTAAAACATGGTGTAAAACAACATGTAATGAACTTGTTGATGTGAAAACAGAAGACAACCAAGTTACAGCATTAGTAAGAAAAGGTAGTGTTGGATGCAGTGTTCCTGTTCAAGGAGAAACAAAAGAAGGAACTACAATTGTTATGTTCTCAGGAGAACTTGATAAAGTAATGGCAGGACTGATCGTTGCAAATGGAGCAGCTGCAACTGGTAAAGATGTTTCACTATTCTTTACATTTTGGGGGTTAAATACTTTACGTAAAAACAACAGAGTAAAAACAAAGAAATCACTAATGGATAACATGTTTGGAAAAATGTTACCACGTGGTACAAATAAATTGAAACTATCAAAAATGAACATGGCTGGTCTTGGAACTACAATGATGAAGAAAACAATGAAAAAGAAAAACGTGGACTCTTTAGATGCATTGCTTGAACAAGCTAGAGAACTTGGAGTGAAATTTGTAGCTTGTACTATGAGTATGGACGTAATGGGAATCCAAAGAGAAGAACTTCTTGAGTTCGTGGAATACGGTGGTGTAGCTACTTATATTGGAGATTCATATAACGCAAACCACACACTATTCATTTAATTAACCGCAGTACAAAGACATATAACAAAATTAAACCCAACTACATTCAAGTAGTTGGGTTTTATGTTATAATCATATAAGGAAGAGGTGAAAAAATGAAACTAGTAGAATTCGAAATTAGTAGAAATAGATCAATATATATTAACCCCGAACATATTGTTCAAGTAATGAAACATACGGACTCAAAAAGTATGATTTATTTACTAGGACCAAATATTCATGTTGTATTACATTCTGTTGAAGAAGTAGTCGCAAAACTTACACAAGACGAAGATTCAAGATTTTAATATCAAGGAATAAGACTATGAAATCTCATATTGCATTTGGTGGAATTCATATAGAATCCACCACATTCACATCTTATATTTCTGATAAACAGGATTTTAAAATCACAACAGGTGATGAGTTAATGGAACGTTATCCATGGTTAAAAACAAAAGACTACAATATCACTTGTAGTCCTCTTATTCATGCTCGGGCTATTCCGGGTGGAGTTGTTAGTAAATCGATCTATACCGAATGGTTACATGAGTTTATGAAACTATTAAAAGATGCGATGCTATTTAGTAAAGTAGATGGAGTACTTCTAGATATCCATGGTGCTATGAGTGTGGAAGGAATGGATGATGCTGAAGGAGACTTAGCTTCTTTGATTCGTGAAGTAGTTGGTGAAGACGTAGTGATTTCAACAAGTATGGATTTACATGGTAATGTTTCGGACAAACTTTTTAACTCATGTGATTTACTTACTTGCTATCGTACTGCTCCTCATATAGATCAAGTGGAAACGAGAAAAAGAGCTTTTGATAATATGATAGAAGTATTAACTAATAAAACCGATGTAGTAAAGGCGAAAGTCGATCTTCCCATCTTACTGCCTGGTGAAAAAACATCTACTGATGTAGAACCTGGTAAAACCTTGTATCAAAAACTGCAGATGATATGTGAAGATAAGGGTATTATTGATGCATCTATATGGATGGGGTTTCCATGGGCTGATCAGGAACGCTGTCATTCCGCAATTGTCATTACGGGAACAGATGAACAAGTAGTTACCAACGAAATCAAAGAGTTAGCAACTTATTATTGGAACATTAGACATCAGTTTGAGTTCGTAGGACCTACTGCATCTATAGAAAGAGTGTATGAAGAGGCTTTGAAAAGTAATGTAAAACCATTCTTTATTTCGGATACTGGTGACAATCCAGGAGCCGGTGGATCTGGTGATTTAAACATTATGTTGAAATTAGCCTTGTCTTTTGAAGAAAAGTTAAAAAACAAAAGAGTTTTATTCTCTTCTATTTTTGATAGTGAATCAGTTCATGTGGTTTACTCAAATAAAGACAAAAAATATCATAAACTTCGTTTAGGGGGAAAAGTCGATCCACAGTTTGGATCTCCTCTAGAAATAGAAGTAAGAACTATGTATCTGTTTACAGATGAAACAGCAGGAAAATGTGCTGTTGTAAGAAATGGAAATATTGATATCATCATAACAGAAAAGAGATATCAGTATGGAACAAAAAAAGCATATCATAACGCTGGAGTAATTGATTCAAATATGTATGATATTATCGTAGTTAAAATGGGGTATTTGGAACCGGATTTAAAAGAAATGAGTGATGGTTGGATTATGGCATTATCAGATGGTGCAGTTAACCAAGATTTAAAACATATCAAATATCAGTATTTATCAAGACCAGTTTATCCACTTGATGAATTTGAACATAAAATAAATATTAAAGTCACAAAATAAAGACCAGTGTATGGTCTTTTTAATTGCTTAATAAAGCCGTTTTTTAATATAAATATATTCTTTTCTACAAGAATTGTTTTTATAGTATAATGGTAGAGTATTTTTAATTTGAAAGGAGATATTATTATGTTCGCAATAATTATATCAATCGTAATATTTTTAGCATTATTTATAGGTTTAAGTTTACAACAAACAAACGGGGAACTACGCTTCAGATTTCGCGCTAGAAGTTTACTTGGTTTCTTTGGGTTTTTAGCAATTGTACCTGCTTGTTTCGCTCAGGTGGATGCCAACCAAGTTGGGATCGTTTATGACCCTTTAGCAGGAGGGATTCAAGATGAAGCACTTGGTGAAGGATTACACTTTAAAACACCGTTTCAAGAAGTGAAAAAAATTAGTACAAAACTACGTGAGGATTCTTATACAGTTACTGCACAAACAGGGATTATCACTAGAGAAAATGATGAAGGTGGTATTGAGGAAACTGGTGGTGGACAATGGGCAACATACCAAGTAACAATCCAGTACAAAATAGAAGTAGCTAATGCTCATAAGTTTTATCGCCAATTTGGTGGTAATGAAGTTCCAACATCAACTATAGAAGCTCGTCTAAGAGAATCACTACAGGAAAACTCTGTAGAACAGGATATTTATAGTATTTTAAAAGGTGGATTAAATGAAGTAAGATCCACAACTGAAATCGACTTATTAGAATCTCTATTAGAACTCGGTATTACTGTAGAAGCGTTTATTATTAAAGATATAGACGCTGGTGAAGAAATTGAACAAGTAGTTCGTGATGAGGCAACAGCTGCAAAGCAAAAAGAAATTGCAGTAAAAGAACAAGAAGCAGAATTAATCCGTAAAGAAACAGAACGTTTGTCAGCTGAAATCAAAGCTTTGACAGTAGTGATTGAAGCAGAAGCAGCGGCCGAAGCACAAAGGGTGTTAAACTCAGTAACTGCAAATGCTATTCAAACCATGTATGAAGCACAGTTCGGTACACCGGAGACAGTAATCGTACCTGATGATACAACGACAACTACAGTAGATGAACATGCAGAGTCACAAGCTGCGTTTGACGCAGAACTTGCGGTTATTCAAGCAGCAAAATTAGAGTTTGAAACAAATAGTAACGGAGGTTACTTAACGATTCAAGAAATAAGTGAAATAGTTATTAAGCAACTTTACTATGATGCATGGGATGGTGTTTTACCTGAAGTATTAACAGGAGACACAGCAAGTATAATTTTAGACTTAGATGATAGTGTAGAATAAGATAAAAAGGAAGTCAAAACATGGCTTCCTTTTTTATCTCCTTATGTGGTAAAATGTAAGTACTGTTTTACAGATTTGAAACTTGGAGGAACTACTATGTTTATTTTACTAGCATTACAATTTATATATACAGTTGTCTGTATTTACTTACTCATGAAGAAACTTAATACAGATGTTTCAAATATAAGAAAAATCTTATATGCAGTTTTCTCATTTATAATTCTCACAGGTGCATTTTGTTTACCTTTAATACTTAATAATTATGACACTTTGACAAGAAACTTCATCTTGTATCTTGGAGTATATTTTATTACAATGGCTTTGCTTTTCCCAGATGAGTTCATAGATGATAAAAAACGTACTACTACAATGAAACTATCAAACTTCATCCTATATTATTATGTTGTAGTCTACTTACCAATAATGGCTCTGAATATTGCCAATACTCTTAAAGGAGTACAAGTGATTGGGCTAACGCTATTGATTGTTATTATTGTACTAACTGTTGTTCTTGGATTGCGTTTTTTAGAGAGAAAAATCAGAGATTCTGTAAATGAAAAGACGATAGCCATATTTGCAGTTTTAGTAGTCTTGGGTGGTTTTCTACTTATTCATAGACAAATTGGACAAGTTGATATTAGTAATTTTGATACGAGAAGAACGAATGAAATTTTCTTTGATGATGACTCGTATATAGCTGAAGAATACAGCTTTTATATTAGAGAACTAGGGTCTGAAATCTTTGATTTCGCTACAGATGATGAGAACATTTACTTATTATCCTCAACTGCACTTGTTGATACTTTATATGTATCCATTATTGATAAAGAGGACCTAACAGTACAAAAAACCTATGAGTTTTATCCAGAAAATGATAAGTATACTTGGTTTATCCATTTGGAAAAAGATTTTATCTTCAACCAAAATGGAACAATATACTTTACTTTTATTGATGGTATCTACACAATAAATGATGCAGAAGCAACAAAAATATCGGATATTGGAGATCAGGAATCATATAAGTTTATTACGGAAGGCTTATTCCATATTGCAGTAAAAGAAGAATCAAAGATTGATATTTATAATTTTTCTCCAACAGGTTTAAACAAAATAGATAGTATTGATGAAATAGATGGAGAAGGATACGAAGTTAACTCTATTAACAACTATCTAACGTTAAAAGATAAAACGGAGAATACTATTCTTTTGTATCCTGATATAACATACTCAATTCCTGATGGAATGACGAACTATCCAATCCTATTAGCAAATGATAATGGTATCATTTTATCAAATGATTTAAATCCATTGGTTTTAGAGTTTGAAGGACAATACGCTAAATTTGATTACTATTTTATCTCTAAGGATTCAACCTTAACACATGTTGAAAGTGATGATTATATGTTTGGACTAAGACAAGTAACGCTTGATGAGAAGGTTATCGTATATGAAACGTTCCCTACTCCGAACTTGTATGATTATGAGTTTAAGGATGTCATTATCCCAGATAAGTTCATCCACAATATGTTTGGATCTACATCATATAGCTTAAAAAATACTCTTGTGAAAAAAGGGGACTCTCTATATGGTATTTACTATAAAATTGGAGATTTTACATCAAACCAAATTTATATTGAAATCAATGAAGTGAAAAGTCTTTCGAAAACATATGACTTAGGATTCTTAACAGAATTTTCTAAAGAAGCATATATGGCTACATTCCTAATTACTTTGGCATACGCAGGAAACTTTGTCTTAAAGAAAAAAGGAGATTATATCCCAAAACACAGATAATGATAAAAGAAGCTATTTGATAGCTTCTTTTTTTTCTTATAGATCTAGATTCCTCTATTTTGAAGTTCTGACATCACTACAAAAGGTTCTGAGATAGCCATTATTCAATGTCTTAACACTTCTTTTTAAGTCTGCCTAATTATTTGTTATAATATAAGTGTGTAAGACTAGGAGGTAATATTATGGATTTTAAAGAGAATACAATCAGTTTAAAACTATTTAGTGAAATAACACTTGATTCAAGTGTTATTGTTCATAATACAAAAGTGTATGATCCATTTCAAAATAAACGAGATTACTATGTTATACAGGAAGTAAATAAACTAATTGATTCTGGTATAAGTAGAGAAGAAACAATTAAGAAAATAGAAAAAAACTATTTACTGAAAGTTGTTGATGTTAGTTATGATAAACACCAGTTTATCGAAGAAGGTTTTAAACTTAAGTTGAAACTTCTTTATACAGGTAGTAGTGATGTGATGCGAATTAAGTTTGATAGAGATACTTCTTTAGGTAAGTTGCTCACTGTAGACATTAATAATGAATTTTTAGTGAAAGAACTGAAGTATGACCGTGTACCTAATGAAGTGAGTGATGAGATGGAACAGTTTGTCAAAGAGTTTAAAAATTTCTTAGACAAAGCCAACAAGCTTATACCAAAAATTAATCAACAGAGACAAAAACTTATCAGCCAATATGTAGATGAAAGAATTCACTACAATTCCCAAGAAAAAAGAATGAAAGAGATACTAGATAAATAACCCTTTAGTATTACTGAGAGTATTGATTTATACAATATCACAAATACGTCTCTTTACAAAAGTTTCTATCAGGAATATAATATGAATAGGAAGAACGACAAATATGTAGAGGGTGTATTATTATGCTTGTTTAGAACGATACATATTTGTGTATCGTTTTTATTTTGTTTGAAACATAAGTTCAGATTGAAGTTATGCGGTACTATCTTAAACTATAAAAGGGTTCCTCAGAAAACTAGTGTACATTATTTAACATACTATGTATGCGTACTGTCAGAATAATCCAGTAATGTATACAGACATAAGCGGATATGCGCCAGAATGGATAAAAAAAGTTGCAATTGGTGTTGGTATAATTGTTGCGGTTGCTGCTGTATCTGCATTAATTATCGCAACAGGTGGAACAGGTACTGCATTTTTACCAGCATTTGCAACAGCGTTGAAAACAGGATTTATAATTGCTGGGATATCAGCAGGTACTTCTGGTACCATTAGAGCTGGGAGAAGTGCAACAATGCATATAGGACAAGGAAGTGATTTAAGTACAACCTTACAAGGGATGGGTAAATCCTTTCTAAATGGAGCTGCAGATGGTTTCTTAGCTGGTGCTAAATATTATGCTGCAACTTCGATAGCTGGAATCGTTGGTAACGGTGTATCCAGTAAGATAAATTTCGGTCAAGGTACTGGTTATGGACTCACTATAGGATCATCGATGTTAGGATACCAAAATCCAAGCGTAGCGGGATTTACAATTTTTGCATCAACAATAGGTAATAAATTTAGATTTGAAGTAGATCCACTACACTCTTTACACGCTCATTATGGACCTTCTAAGAGTACAAGAAGTGTTCATAGAGGTTATTGGATTGGTGGAATTGTAACAGGGATATATTCAGGCTTTACTGGAGAAGTATATTAAAAGGAGACTATATGAAAAATAAAATAATCGATCCATTTAGAATGCGACGAGGAGTAAATATAGTAGAAAAATCAAAAGAAGAAATATTATCCTTTTTCAACGAGGGAGTATTGATTATCATGTTAGATAAAAAAACTACCCATGAGTTTCTCTCACATATTGAAGGAAGTCACAAACTATATAAAATCATCAACAAGAAATATATTGCAGATTTGTTTGGAGATGATGTCCTTTATGAGGAAAAAAATATTAGGATTGTAGGGTTCTACCAAGATAACGAATATAAAATCAACTCTTTATTCAATATAATAGACCGCAAGAAGTTTCATTCTAACAAGAGACTAATAGAACTTGTTGATTTATATTATTATTCAGAGAATTACTTTGATACAGTTACATTACTTAAATAGTTAATATAAAAAGGCAAACAGACTCAATACAATTATTAGGTTTATGACCTAAACTTTTGATACTGAAGTATTGAGTCTAACTGCCTTATTAGGTGGTCTTTTTGGAACGGAATATAGTGTATAATGGACTTGGGTTGAGTCTGTTTGAATGGTGTTATTATGAATGGAAATAAGATAACTGCGCTATATTGTAGAATTTCAAGAGAAGATGAACTTATACAAGAAAGTTCAAGTATTGAAACACAAAAAGCATATCTCAATAGATATGCGAATAGTAACAAATTCTATAACGTCAGATATTATATTGATGATGGATATTCAGGTTCTAATTTTGATAGACCTGGATTTAAGGAGTTAAAGAAAGATATTGAGAATCAAGTAGTATCTATTGTAATTACTAAAGATCTATCACGACTTGGTAGAGATTATTTAACAACAGGCTATTATATCGAACACTACTTTCCATTGAATGGAATAAGATATATAGCTATTAATGATCAAGTTGATACTGATAAAAGTGATAATGATTTTGCACCATTCAGAAATATTATGAATGAATGGTATGCAAGAGATATAAGTAAAAAGATAAGAAGTGCATATAAAACAAAAGCATTAAATGGTGAGTTTACAGGACCATATCCTTCTTATGGATACAACAAAAGTCCTAAAGATAAACATAAACTTGTAATAAACAAGAAACAAGCTGAAGTAGTTAGGTTGATATATAGGTTATACCTTGAAGGTGTGACAGTGTATAAAATATCTAAGGTATTAAAGGAAAAGAAAGTTTTAACACCTAGAACTGAGTTACATAAAAAATATGATGTGTATATTACTGATAATGTAAAGAAGTACCCATATGATTGGGCTACACAATCCATCTTAAGTGTACTTAGAAATGAAGTGTATTTAGGACATATCATTTGTAATCGACATCAAACAAGTTCATTCAAGAGCAAGAAATTAAAGATGAATCCTGAATCAGAATGGATTATTGGTAAGAATATGCATGAACCTATCATTGAGGAAGATACATTTAATCAAGTGCAATTGTTAATGCAAAGCAAGAAAAAGACACATAGAGTACCACATGAGAACACCTTTAAAGGTATTCTCAGATGTAATGAATGTGGTAAAACACTCTCGTTATCAATAAGACCTGATAGGGATTATCATAAGAGTTTTGCTTGTAGTACGTATAGGAGATATACAACTAGATGTACAAGTCACTACATTACTTACGATTATCTAAGTGAGTTCGTTATGATTAAGATTAATGAGATGATCAAGCTTAGTAAACTAGGTAGAACTAGATTTGTAACAGCAATAAAGAAAAGAAAGTCATTGAATAAAAGAATCAACACTCTAGAAGAAAAAATGTCTTTTGAAAGTAATCGATTAAACGAAATAGATATATTAATAAAACGTCTGTTTGAGAAATACATTAATGATAAAATATCTGAAGAGAAGTTTTATGAACTTGATAGATTATATGATCATGAAAAGATGACATTGATTAGAAACCAAAGAATTAATGATACTGAAATGACTAATCTTAAAAACATAGAAAATGATATAAATTCATTTTATGATTTACTAGATTCATATGATATCTTGGAAGAACTAAAAAAAGAGGACATAACTAGATTTATCAAAAAATTAGTTATCCTCGAAAAACGCAATAAGTACAAAAAGCGCTTAGTAAAGGTCTATTATACTCTTATTGGACTAGTGTGAAGCTTATCTCTAACTACATTACTCCAGTAATGTATGTAGATCCAAAAGGTGAAAGTATTTCAATAGTTCTTGGACTTATAGTTCTTGGTTCGGTGATTCTACCAACAGGATGTAATAGACATTCTAAGTATGATTGGTAAATTCAGTACTGGGACAATGAGTTTGATATGAAAAGCTCAAGTATGTTTACAGGTGAGGAAAATTTCTATGATGACTTAGAAAAAGGTGTATATTATAACGCAAAATCGTATATTGCATCTGGTGGGACGTTGAAAGGGGTAGATTTACGGTGAAAATGATATTATCCTTAAATCCAGGAAATCTAACACCTAGAAGTATAGCGATGAACTTTTTAAAAATTACAAGTGGTTCACAAAATAAAATAGATATGTTTACTCGAGATGATATTTAAGGATATAGAAGGAAGTATGAGGTTTCCTTACCTGACTGGTCTAGAGTGTTATATTCAAAGATGAATATTGAGGAGTTTAATGCCTATTATGATACTAGAGTAGCTTACTGGGTAATGTACTTGGAGGGGTTTAAATGAGATTAGTAAAGAAAATGGTGATTGTATTGTTCCTGTTATGTTTAGTAGGTTGTGATTCATATAATAGTGATTTTGATACAGTTGAATATGATGGAGAGAGTACGTTGTTCTTAAAAACATACTTAGCCGATGATAGTGATTTTTTTGATTATGGTCTTGCGAACTCCAATGGAGAGTTTGTCATTCCTCCAATCTACACTCTTGTTGATAAAGGACAGAGTATTATTGGACAAAACGAAAGAAATTTCATTTTTAGTGACAGTGATGAGTATCTTAGAGTATCTAAGTACACTACTGAAGGCCGAAAATTCGGTCTAATTAACTACTATGGGGATATTGTCATTGATGTAATATATGATGACCTTTTGATAATTCCAGAAGCATCAAAAGTATATGTTAGGAAGTCAAATAAGAAGTTCCTGTATGACTTAGTCGTGGAGGATTTTGAACCGTTCACATATGAACTTATAGATACATTTGATAGCTATTTAGTATTTTGTGATGGGCAGAATCAATACATCTATGACTCAAACCTGAATCGAGTACTTGATGAGACATATGATGAAATAGAATATTATGATGAGGAATATCTAATATATGTTCAAAATAATGAACTATATGTCAAAGAAGTAATGAGTGGTGAGATTGTGAATCTAGGTACAGTATCTGGATATTACTTGATACCACTTGGTGTTGATGTCTTATACTATGATAATGAGAATGGTTTCAACTTATATAATTACTCAAAAGGTAAGTATTTGAGTTTCGAAACTGGGGATTTGCATTTTAGTGAGTATACATTCTATGTTGAAAGAGAAAATATAGAAGTATATACTTACGATTTTGAAAGAGTCTTTTCTGATTATGAGGTTATAGATCATATAAACAGGTTTGTATATCTAGTTCATGATAACACGACAGATTACATTACTGCATTGGGCGCAGAATCACCAATTGAGATAAATTCTTCAATTAGAGAGAAGCTTCTTGAATCAATGGATGTTAATCCAATTGTTTCAATTTATAGAGGTGGAACATATTACTATTATGATGGTAAGTTAGATTTAATAGGGAATAGTATATGTAGTGGAGTTATCAATATGTATACTAGAAATTATAACGATATCGTATTCTTGAATAATAACTGTAGTTTCAACTCGAATAATGAGAAAACGACTGTGAATATTTCTGTGGATTCTACGGGTTTCATTAATCCGATAGTTGTTGCTATTGAAACTGAGTATGTAGTAATTTCTGATGACAATCAGTATTATTACTTCGAAATGAACTGATGCAGAGTTGAGAGGTATATAGGACGAAAGCAGTGCTATGACGACACGATTTTGATTCCTAGCTGTGTTCAAGCAGACTATCAATATAATCCAGTAATGTATGTAGACCCATTTAGTGGGAAGTAAGGACGCAGAGTTAGTGTTTTGAATGGATTGGAATGAAAGTTTTCGATTGCAACATTGAAACTTTGTAATAGTTAACTTAAATTATTTTATTATAGTAATAGTGCAGAAACATGCACTATTTTTTTATTTTAGAAGTTATTTTATGTTATAATAGCAGTACACAAATAAAGTTAAGGAGTGATGCTTTGAAAGATGGACTGATTATAAAACTAATAGGTGGGTTATATACCGTACTAGATAATGAGAATAATACTTACGAACTAAAAGCTCGTGGTAAGTTTCGTCATATTAATAAATCGCCTAAAGTAGGGGATAAAGTATTGTTTGATGACGAGTTTATCAAGGAAGTAAAAGATCGAGAAAACAATTTAGTGAGACCACCTGTATGTAATGTTGATCAAGCGATTCTTATCAATAGCGCAAAAGAACCGAACTTTAGCTTTAATCTACTAGATCGATTCTTAATGCTTATTGAGAACGAAGATATTACACCTGTAATTGTGATTACAAAAATTGACTTACTTTCAAAAGATGAGTTAACTACTTTGAAAAATAAGATGGAGTACTATGAGTCTTTTTATGAAGTGACGTATTTATCATCGAAAACGAAGGAAAACATTGAAGCACTACATACATTATTTGATAATAAAATATCTGTATTCGCAGGACAAACAGGGGCTGGGAAAAGTAGTTTACTAAATGCACTAAATCCGAATTTTAACTTAGAAACGAATGAAATATCGAAAGCTTTGGGACGTGGGAAACATACTACAAGACATTCAGAGTTGCTTCCAGTTTTAGGAGGGTTAGTTGCGGACACACCAGGATTTTCTAAGCTTGATTTCTACGATATTGATTTGGATAATGTACCAGTTAACTTCATTGACTTCTTTGAACTATCGAATCAATGTAAGTTTCGTGGATGTACCCATATAAATGAACCAAAATGTAAAGTAAAAGAGGAAGTTAATAACGGAAATATCTTACATTCCCGTTATGAAAATTATAAATTGATTTATGATGAAATCAAAAATCAAAAACCAAGATACTAGAGGTGATATTATGATAGTTGCTCCGTCAATATTGAGCGCAGATTTTGGTAACTTAGAAGCATCTTTCAAAAAAGTTAGTAGTGCTGAATGGTTACATGTTGATGTTATGGATGGCCACTTTGTGCCAAATATTTCTCTTGGTCCTGTTGTGATTAAAGGACTTAGAGGATATACAAAACAAGTATTAGATACACATTTAATGATTACGGATCCTGAGAAGTACGCAGAAGCGTTTGTAAAAGCAGGTAGTGATCGAATTACATTCCATATCGAAACCGTTGAGGATCCTTATGGATTAATTGAAAAGCTTAGAGAACTTGGAGTTGGAGTTGGAGTAAGTATAAAACCAAACACAAAAGTTGATAGCGTTAAGGAACTTATTCCATTGATTGACCAAATATTAGTTATGAGTGTTGAACCTGGATTTGGTGGACAGAAATTTATGGAAGGTGCTTTAGACAAAATAAGGGAAATTGATGAGTTAAGAAAACTTTGGAATCCTGAGTTACTAATCGTAGTTGATGGTGGTATTAATGAAACCACTGGGAAACTATGTAAAGAAGCTGGTACCGATGTACTTGTTGCCGGTAGTTATGTATTTAACAGTGAAGACCCTGAGGAAAGAATTAACTCACTTCGATGAAATGTAACATCGTTACAGGCCCAAATAATTATGATTTAAGAAAGATTTTCACTGTTGATGATACATTTACCATTGGTGCAGATGTAGGGGCTTATATGCTAAGTAAGTGCGAAATTGAGTTTGATTTAGCTTTAGGTGATTTTGATAGTGTTTCACCATATGAACTAGATAAGATAAAAATGTATGCAAAGGAAATTAAAGAGTATCCCGTAAGAAAAAACCATACAGATACATTTTTAGCAGTTGAGGAAGCATTAAGAAGAGGATATACTGATATCACTATATTTGGTGGATTAGGTAGACGAATGGATCATACCATTGCCAATCTAATTCTTCTAAAATTAGGTGACATAAAAATTGTTACCGAAAATGAAGTAATGTATATTTTAGATCCTAATACCTACGAAATAAACAATACATTTGATTATATCTCTTTCTTCGCATTAGAAGATGTAAAAAATTTGACACTTCACGGATTTGATTATGAACTTGAAAACTATGATTTGAGTGTTGATGATCCTTTATGTGTTTCAAACAAAGGAAAAGGTACAATTAGTTTTACAGAAGGATTGATACTAGTGATTCATCAAAAGGAACAGTAAAGCACTGTTCCTTTTTTACTTACCATAATTCAACTACAGTTAGAAAATATTCAAATATCTAGTTATTGTTGAATATTGGATACTCGGTTATACTACTTGTGTAGGAGGGATTTCTATGAATACAATCGAGATTGGAAAGTATATTAAAAGAAAACGTATCGAAATGCATTTAACACAAAAAGATTTATCTGAGAAACTGAACTTGAGTTTCCAGGCAGTAAGTAAGTGGGAGACTGGATCGACGCTCCCAGACACTAGTATCTTATTAGAACTCAGTGATGTATTAGAAGTAACGGTTGATCAAATATTAAATGCAGGAGAGTTTAGGAAAAGAATGAATAGAAAAATTAATGTTAAAGAAGTTTCAGATGCAATCGCATCAATTATTAAAATCAAAGATGTACTAGGTCCTAACAATGGAATCTATAAAACGATGATGATAGGATTTAATACAGATTCAGAAGAGACATTTGAAGAAAGATATCGTGACCCAGAAAAAAGAGAAGTATATGTTGCGAAATCGGTAATTCAACTAATTATTGATGGATACTCAGTTAATGAAGAAGAAGTAAGAGACTTCTTCGAGAATGAGCAAATTCAAGAAAAGATCCTTAAATACCAAGCAAAATATAATAATCAATAACCTTCTTAGCATTTCGATACCCAATTAAAGGCATCTCTTAAGATGTCTTCTTGGGTGTCGTAGAAAAGACGAAAAAAAGCACTCAAAAATTGAGTGCTTTTATCATATAAAAAGGAAGGGGGAGATTTATTTCCTTATTTATTACATAAAAAAAGTCGCTAAGCGACTTTTAGAAGTTTGCTTATGCGCGTTTAACTAGACCACTTTTTAAAGCTCTAGTAGAAACTAATACTTTTTTAACAGTTCCATCTTCGTCAACGATTCTTACTTTTTGAAGGTTAGCTTTCCATCTTCTTTTTGTTGCATTCATTGCGTGTGAACGGTTATTACCACTCATACCTCTTTTTTTCGTTGCGTAACATTCTCTTGCCATAGTTTTTACCTCCAATCAAATATTTCGTGTTTTCAGCATAAATAATTGTATCATATAATATGTAAAAATCAAGCGAAAAATAACAATTTCTTTAAAAAAAGTTTTTCTATATATATTATAGGTTAAATACCGAATAAATAACGTATACTTTGATATTCAAAATATGAGTGCCTAATCATATGTTCTCGGCTTTGTTAGAGTAGTGTCTAAATTGTTGCAATTAAATTACAATTGTGATAAAATAACACAAGTTATAGCGTAAATAAAACAAAAGTTGTTAAAAATATATTGGAGGAATCAAAATGAACCCAACTGTAATTGATGGTAATTTAATGAAACTTTTAATTACTAATGGAACAATTGCCTTAAGAAATGATCATCAACGTATTAATGAACTAAATGTATTCCCAGTACCAGATGGAGATACAGGAAGTAACATGCAATCAACAATGATGAGTGGGGTAAAAGCAATTGGAGCATTAGAAAATGAAACAGTGGAAAAAGTTGCCAAAGTATTATCACGAGGATTATTAATGGGAGCTAGAGGAAATAGTGGGGTAATTCTATCACAATTATTTAGTGGATTTGCTAAGGTATTTAAAGGGAAAGAAACTGCTACAGTTAAAGAATTTATGGAAGGTTTCGTACAAGGTGTTCAACAAGCGTATAGCGCTGTTATTAACCCTGTCGAAGGGACAATTCTTACAGTAGCTAGAGAAGCAGCAGATAAAGCGTTAGACAACGTAAATGATGAGTCAGGATTATTGGATATAATGAACGTATATGTGAAAGAAGCATATGAGTCGTTAGATAGAACTCCTGATTTATTACCAGTATTGAAAGAAGCTGGAGTTATTGACTCTGGTGGAGCTGGATTCAATGTAATTATTGATGGTATCATTTTAGCACTTGAAGGTGAAGTATTAGAAGATGCAAAATTCAACACAGTACCTTCAGTCGCACAAGAAATTGGAATGATTGATGTATCAGGTGAGGATTTTGGATACTGTACTGAATTCATCGTTCAATTAAAAGATGGTGAAAAATTCAATAAAGAAAAATTCGTAAAACATATTGGACGTTTTGGAGATAGTTTAGCAGTTGTAGCTGATGAAGAAATATGTAAAGTACATATTCATACAAAAACTCCAGGTGACGTTTTAAACTTTGGACAACAATACGGTAATTTTGCAACATTGAAAATTGAAAACATGACACTACAACACAGTGAAACATTACTTCATACAGAACAAGAAGGTGATGACTGTGGACATGATCATGGACATTATGAAGCACCACATTCAAAATACGGAATCATCACAGTAGTGAATGGTGCTGGATTAAAGAATACATTCAGAGAAATGGGTGTTGCTTGTGTTATTGATGGTGGACAAACAATGAATCCATCTACAGAGGACTTTATTAAAGCTGTAGAAGGTTTAAATTGTGATCACGTAATCATTATTCCAAACAACGGAAACGTTCTATTAAGTGCTCAAACAGCCGCTAAATATATGGAAGACAAAAGTGTCTCTGTTTTACCAGCAAAAACAATTGCTCAAGGATATGCATCATTAACAATGTTTGATGCAAACCAAGAGTTAGAAGAGAATCTATCTGAAATGGAAGAATTAATCTCTAATGTAAAAACTGGTGAAGTAACGTATGCCGTAAGAAATACAGAATACAAAGGTGTAGAAATTAAAAAAGACCAATGGATGGGTATCGCTAACGGTGAAATAATCTCATCTACAGAAGACCGATTATCAGCTGTATGTAAACTAATGGATGAATTAGTAAACGAAGACAGTGAAATCGTAACTGTAATGTTTGGTGAAGGTGTAGACGAAAAAGAATTAGAACAACTAATGCTTACTATTGATGCACATTACCCAGATGTAGAAGTTGAAGTTATCGAAGGTAATCAAAACATCTATTCATACATCTTAGCAGTAGAATAATAACAAAAAAGGACCTCGGTCCTTTTTTTATTTTATGGTATAATTAAATCATCTAAAAAACAGGAGGATCTTATGGAATCAATTAGAAATATAAAACAAGAACCCTTTGCATCGACATTGATGAGTAGCATCAAAGCTGCGAAAGATTATTATCATAACGATTCCATGTCGAAAGCAATGATTTACGGATTAAGTGGGCACGCATTTACAATTAATATAACAAGAGGTTTAGGCCCTTGTGCTCCATATACTTTTGATATGAAAGGTCTTGATGAACTTGTTCAACAAAATCTTGGATTAAGTATCTTTGAATCCCCTTCTGTAATCACAGAAGAAACACAGGAAGTAGTAAAGCAAAATGCCGCTAATCGAATAAAATACCTTCTTGATCAAAATCACTTAGTACTTCTGAGTTCTTTTGAGTTCCAACTCATTACAAATTATGATCAAAACTATCTATATACAACAAAGCCATGGACTTCAGTAGAAGGGATTACACCAAATTTAGAGATGGATTCATTTAAAGGTATGATTGAATTCTTCACATATACAAAAATCTCTAAAACTGAGACAATAAGCAAAAAGGAAGGGATTCTCAATTCCTTGAAGTATGCTGTTTCAACATATGAAAATCCATCATCAACTCCAGACAGTGCTATGGGGTATAAAGCATATGATTTTTGGTTAGATAAAATCACAGAGGAAAATGCTATTTCACACGGAAACTGGTGGACATCAAATGTATGGGCTGAAAGTAGAGCAATGGCCAGTCTTTATATGGGTGAAATCAAAGAGTATTTTCAAAATGATTTTATTTTAAATACACTATCAGTTAAATATGCTTTATCATCAAATCTTCTCAAAAAGATTGCTGATAAAGAATCAAATATGAAAAAGAAAATCCTTCTTATACAACAACTAAGAGACAATGAACTAGAAATAAATAATCTCCTAAAAGAACTACTAAGAGGTGCCTTATGAAACAAGTAGATGTTAATACAGTGTATACAAAGATGTTCAATGAAGATCAAAGACTTTCTCGATCAAAAGCTTCAACAATTGAGTATCTCACAAACTCAAAATATATTTTAGAAGAGCTTAACTCAAATGATAGGATTCTAGAACTAGGTGCTGCTACAGGAGCTTATACTTTGGCTTTAGCGGAAAAAGGGTATAACGTCACAGCTTTAGAATACGTAAAAGAAAATCTTGATGTACTAAAAAGTAAACTCAATAAATCACATAACGTCTCTCCAATACAAGGAGACGCAAAAGATTTATCCATGTTTGAAGATGAATCTTTTGATGTTGTATTAAATATGGGACCTCTTTATCATTTTCCAAATGAAAAAGATAGAGACCAAGTTGTCAAAGAAACAATGAGAGTACTGAAAAAGGGAGGAACAGCGTTCTTTGCCTTTATTAGTAACGATATGGTTTTTGTAACAGAATCACTTATGTACTCAAATGATTTTCTAAATAAAGACGCAAATCTTTATAATGAAGAAACACATAAAATAGTAGATAATCCATTTACAGTACTAACTGTCGATGCAATACGTAGTCTAATGACAAAACACAACTGCGTAGAACATAAATTTATTGCATCGGATGGGTATGCTGAGTTATTAGAAGATAAAATTAATGACCTTTCAGACGAGCATTTTAACAAATGGTTACAATACCATTTCTACATGTGTGAAAAACCAGAAATATTAGGTGCGAGTCATCATTTACTATTCATCACAAAAAAATGACAATAGATTTTAGGTGATAAGATGAGTAGCTTAGAGTCAATAAAAGGAATTGGACCAAAATTAAAAGAAAAACTAAATCGTAATTCCATTTACGATTGTTTTGACTTGATGAAACGGTTCCCATCAAGATACGAAATCTATCGATTAATCGAATTATCAGATGCAGTTGACAATATCCGAGTAACATTGGAAGGAAAAGTATCTAGCGCGCCTACAGTCTCATACATAAGAAAAAACTTTACCAAACTTTCCTTCAAAGTGATTATTGACAATCGTCCATTCTCTGTCGCAATATTTAATAGAGAATACTTGCGTAATATTCTTGACGTAGGAGAGGATATTGTACTAACAGGAACAATAGATCGAATGAAAAATACCTTTACTGCAACAACTCTAAAACTCAAAAAGAACTTCAAAAATGAAATTGAACCAATTTATAATGTTGATGGTATTAGTGATTCTCAGTTCCAAAAAATAGTGAAACTATCAATATCAGAATATGGGTACTTAATCGAAGATGACTTACCACAATCACTAAGAAGTAAATATAAACTACTAAACTATAAGGAATTACTGAAACTTATCCACAATCCAATCACCGAAAAAGACCTTGAAAAAGTAACCAGAAGAGTGAAATATGAAGAACTCTTTAAGTTTCAGTTTAAAATGCAATATTTAAGACTTAAGACCAAAACAAAAAAATCACTAGAAAAGCATTATGATATCAATTTTATTAGAAGCTTCATTTCATCACTTCCTTTTGAACTAACAGACGATCAAAAGAAAGTAACAAATGAAATCATGAAAGACATCAAATCAAAATACGTCATGAATCGTTTGCTACAAGGAGATACAGGAAGTGGGAAAACAGTTGTAGCTGCTATCACGATATTAAGTGTTTTGAACGCAGGGTTTCAAGTTGCCTTAATGGCACCTACAGAAATCTTAGCAAGACAACATTACAAAACATTCTCTAACTTCTTCAGAAATATTGATTACGAAGTTATATTTTTAAGTGGTAAAATCTCAAAAGATCAAAGGAAAGAACGACTTGAGTTAATTAAGAATAATCCAAGAGTATTAATTATAGGTACTCATGCTTTGTTTAGTGACGATGTTCGCTATAATAACCTCGGATACGTAATCACAGATGAACAACACCGATTTGGTGTGAAACAAAGACAAAAATTACGTGAAAAAGGATTTAACCCAGATATCCTATATATGAGCGCCACTCCAATTCCTAGAACACTCGCTATTTCATTGTTTGGAGATATGGATATATCTACTATTAGAGAGAAACCAGCAAGTAGAAAACGAGTCGATACAAAACTTTTCCGTTTAAAAGAAATGAATCTCGTTCATATGATTATTGAAGAGGAACTCTCAAAAGGACATCAAATCTATGTTGTATCACCATTAATATTGGAGAGTGAAAAACTAGATCTATCCAACGCTCAAAAAGTATTTTCATCAATGCAAAAACGATACAAAGAGTTTCGTGTCGGACTAATGCATTCAAAGATAAAACAAGAAGACAAAGAACAGGTTATTGATATGTTCAATAATAATGAAATAAATATATTAGTAAGTACAACCGTAATTGAAGTCGGTGTAGATAATCCAAACGCAACATTGATGGTTGTGTTAGATAGTGATCGTTTTGGATTATCACAACTTCATCAACTACGTGGGAGAGTAGGTAGAAGCCATTTACAAAGTTATTGCCTCCTTGTACATAAAGATAATGAGGAAGTAAAAGAACGTCTTGAAATCATGGAACAAACAGATGATGGATTCAAACTGAGTGAAGAAGATCTACGCCTAAGAGGACCTGGCGAATTCTTTGGAAGTAGGCAATCTGGAGATATGAAGTTCCTAAAAGCAGATATTGTAAAAGATGCTCACATTTTAGAAATCGCAAGAAATGATGCATCTGACATTCTCTCACTTCGAGAGAATTATCAGAAAAAAGAATATGAATTACTATTTAAATTCTTAAAATCGGTATTAAAGAAATCAAATTTAGACTAATGTGTTATAATATATAATCGAGGAGTGATATTATGATTAGAATCGCAGTAGACGCAATGGGTGGAGACTTTGCTCCAAAAGAACAAGTTGAAGGTGCAATGAAAGCCATTAAACTCATTGACGATATTGAAATAACACTTTATGGTGATGAAAACGAAATAAAGAAATATTTAACAAACACTGAACGAATTACCGTTGTTCCATCAGAAGGAACAATTGATATGGGTGAAAAAGACCCAATTAGAGCAATAAGAAACAACAGAAAAAGTTCTATGGCACTCGCTTTAAGTAGTGTTCGTAATAACGAGAATGATGCAGTGGTATCGAGTGGTGCTACACAAGCATTAATTGCTGGAGCTCATATATTAGTGGGGCGTATGAAGCAAATGAAACGTACCGCAATAGCTCCATTGATTCCAACAATTAATGGTGGTAGTACAATCCTTTTAGACGCTGGTGGAAACATTGAAATTAAACCAGAGTATATGCTAAACCAAGCATACTTCGCGCATCAATATGCTAAAGATGTACTTGGAGTTAAAGAACCAAAAATTGGGTTAATCAATATTGGTACAGAAGCAGGAAAAGGAAGACAAATAGACAAAGAAGCATTCGAACTATTTTCAAATGATAAACTACTTAACTTTGTTGGAAATGTTGAACCAAAAGAAGTACTTGATCCACCATGCGACATCCTAATTAGTGATGGATTTACAGCAAACATCGTTATGAAAACGGTAGAAGGTACTGCAAAAGGTATGGGGAAACTTCTGATGAAGAAGATGAAACAAGGAATCATAGGAAAAATCGGGTTACTACTTAGCGCTAAAAACTTAAAATCATTCAAAAAATCACTCAATGCAGAAGAAATTGGTGGAGCAATGATTTACGGATTGAAAGGTGTTGTTGTAAAAGCACAAGGTGCTAGCAAGGCAAATGGTTTCTATAATGGAATTCGTCAAGCTGCACTAATCTGTCGAAAAGATGTCTTAAACAAAGTTAAAACCCACATTGAAGAGATGGTAGAGTAATGGAACGATTAGAAGAGTACTTTAACTTATCATTTAAGAATAAGCAATTACTAAAAACAGCACTAACACACAGTAGTTATGCCAATGAACACAACTGTGAATCCAATGAAAGATTAGAGTTTATGGGAGACGCAGTATTAGATGTTATGATGGGAAAATATCTGTTTGAGAAATACCCAAAATTCAACGAAGGAAACTTAACAAAAACACGTGCGAAAAACGTATGTGAGTCGGCATTAGTTGAGTACGCAAAAGTATGCGAACTAAACAAATACCTTCTTCTTGGAAAAGGGGAAGAAAAAAGTGGTGGTAGAAACCGTACTGCTTTACAAGCTGATGCTTTTGAAGCATTAATTGGAGCTGTTTATATGGATAAAGGCTTTGAAGAATGCTATAAAATTTTCAATAAGGTAGTTGTTCCATTAGTTGAAGAAGATAAAGTAGATAACTTCGTAGACTATAAATCATACTTACAAGAACTCGTACAATCAGATAAACGTAGTCTAGAATATAAAATAGTTGATGAACAAGGACCTTCACACAATAAAACATTTGTTACAAGAGTATACATGGATGCAATACTTATGGGTGAAGGAAAAGGGAAAACAAAAAAAGAAGCAGAGCAAAATGCTGCGGAAATGGCACTAAAGAAACTCGCAATTCGATCAATGAAATTCTAATACAAAGATACACTTCAGTTATGAAGATGTATCTTTTTATTTAGGATTTTTCTTTTTTGAAGAAATACTATAATGGTCGAAACAAAGGTTGAATAAGAATACTTTATGAATGTATAGTAATAAAGCGACGTAAAAAATCAAAACAATTACTTTTTAGTTTATTATCAAAATATCTTTTCCCCATACAGTATTGATAAAATATTATCAAAAAACAATTGACTACTTATAGAAGAAAATCTATGATTTATTTTCTATAAATATGTCAAAATATAGGTATACAACCGTTTCGTGGAAACTGGTCAAAAAAGTCTAGTTTTATGGACCAGTTATTTTTAAAAAAACCTTGACAAATTCTATATGTGTACGTTGTGGATAACTTTGTGGAAAACATTGTAATTTAGCCGTTAAACTAGGTCAATAGTACCTGAAAAAAATTCTTTAAATTTCTTCTTTTTTTTCATCTTTTTTGTGCTATAATTAAATTCCAAGTGAGGTGGAGAAATGGACGTAAAGGACATCAAATCGTTAATGAAACGGAACATCGTGGATTTTACAGAATTAGTACTCAATAATTATTACAAAATAGGTTTAGATGAAGTTGATGCAATTATTATTATTAAGTTGAAATACTTGTTGGATCGTCAAATAACATTTATTCACCCGAAGAAACTATCTGATATGTTAAGTATTTCTTCACAAACAACAGCTAAGAGATTAAATAACTTAATGGATAAAGGTTTTGTGAAAATGGAACTCGTTTCTAATGGAAATGGGAAAGAAACAGAAAGCTTCAACTTGGACTATGTAATTGAGCAAATTATAAAAGCGGATTTCGAAGAGAAAATTATCGAATCAAGTGATCAGAATAAGAACATTGAATCTCGATTAGTAAGTTTGTTTGAAACCGAGTTTAGAAAACCATTAAGTGTGTTAGATATTCAAACAATCACAAAATGGTTAAATGAAGATAATTACTCATTTGAGTTAATTAAGAATGCATTATTTGAAGCTTCTAAGGCTCGAAAATTAAGCATTCGTTATGTAGATAAAATATTACTTAGTACTGAAGAGGATATTCCAAGGGCTAAGTATAATCAAACAACACTTATAAAGGATCTTAAAAAGATATGGACAGAGTAGAGGTTATACTTTCAACACTCAGTGATATGTTTCCAAACGCTGAATGTGAGTTAATCCATTCAAATGGTTTTGAACTTCTTATCGCAGTAATGCTGAGTGCTCAAACCACAGATAAATCTGTTAACTTGTTAACGGATTCTCTATTTAAAAAGTATAAGACTCCGACAGACTATATAAATGTAGAGTTGTCAGTACTTCAAAGTGATTTAAGGCGGATTGGTTTATATAAGAATAAAGCAAAAAACTTAAAACTAATGTGTGAAAAATTACTAAATGAGTTCGATGGAACCATTCCAACAAGCCAAGAGAAACTAGAAAGTCTACCTGGTGTAGGACGAAAGACAGCGAATGTTGTATTAAGCGTATGGTTCAAAGTACCACGTATTGCAGTAGATACTCATGTCGAACGTGTTTCGAAAAGGTTAAAACTTGCATATAAAAAAGATACAGTAAAAAAAGTGGAAGAAAAACTGATGAGAAAGATACCAAAAGATAAATGGTCTGATACCCATCATAAAATGATTTTCTTTGGCCGATACCATTGTACAGCTAGAAATCCAAAATGTAGTGAATGTACATTGAAAGACATTTGTCGATACCCAAACATTTAAAACGCTGAGTTCAGCGTTTTTTTTTGACATAAACGTCAATGACAATTTTGTCATTTTTTTTACGAAAAACTTTATAAAGATGTATACGAATATTAAAGAAACACGTGTATACATACTAATTTCACTGGAAAAAGGCTTATGTTTAGGTTTTTATTATTTTTTTCAAGGTACATCCCCTTTTAATTCTCTCAAAAAAATCTAAAATAGAGTAAAGAAAGCGGGGGAAGTAGTATGAGCATAACAAGTCTAAAAAACAGAATAAACAAGAGAGTAGAACTCGAAAAGTTTAAAAGTGATTTTTCTGATATCGGGAGTTTCATTAAACGAAAAAGAAAAGAACTCAACGTAACTCAAGATGAAATAAGTAATGGGATATGTAGTATTAGTTATCTATCAAAAATTGAGAATAATCAAATTGTTCCAAAGGACTATTACGTCAAAGAGATTATGGAACGTCTCGATGTTGAAGATGAAGTCTATAAGAAGAGCATTAAAGATAAGGAATATGTCGAAGCTACAATACGTTCCTTCTTCTATATGGATGATGAAACTATGATTAATATCTATGATGAAATAAAAGACATTGAACACAATGTCATCATTAACTTATGTAAACTTGGATATATAGTTTACTTTAATGAAGATGATGACAATCAATATGTCATGATGTTAGAACACCTAACGAACAATATGACGAACCTAGAACTAAAAACATATCTCTATTTTTCTACATTATTCTTTATTCAACATGAAAAGTATAAAGTTGCACTTGAACTGGTACTTCTAAACTCAAAAGTACGTGCAGACAATGATATGTTAGAAGCGATGTTTTGTGAAATGTCTTATTATATTAAACAAAGACTACTGATTAAGAACTGTGCAAGTGAAGACTACCAGAGTGCAATGATGATCTATCAAAGAAATCACAATATTAAGCGTATTATGAATTTAGCATTGTACAAGTCACTTTATCTATCTAAAGAAAATCCTAAAAAAGCAATGCGTATCCTGAATACAATAAAAATGAAATACGCTACAAAAGAATTTAAGGACTTATATTACATCATTAAATCAGAAATTCACTATAGAATGGATAACTTTACAGATGCGTCCTTTTACTTGAAAAACATAGATGAAACATCAAATTTTTTCCTAAAAAAAATGATTCTGTTAGTGCTAATTTGTAAAAAAGAAGAGGATTTCGATACAATAGAAAACATTAAGGAAATTGTAAGACAATACAAACCGAAGAAAAGTGAACTAAGAAATAAAATTCAGTACCATTTTTTAGTACAGGAAAACAGTGCATCCCAAAAAGAGTACTTACGAGAAGTGGCAATACCATTTTCGATAAAAATTGAGGATTATGATTCACTATCTTTTTATACAGAGAACATTATGACTATTTGTAGTGAAACATCAAGGTATAAAGAAGCTCTTCAGTATTATAAAAAGTACCAAAAGGAACTGCTGAAAGTGAAAAGAATTTTATATTAGAACCTTTCGCTTGTTTTCATAAAAATTTTCATATAGAATACTAGAGAATGGAGTGTTCTATATGAATGATAACAAAGAAGTAATAGATAAAAGAAATGAAAGAACTGTTTATAATAGTGACTTACTGGGTAGAATGAATGTTCGTAAGTTGCTTGTAAAGCTATCTGTACCTGCAATAGTGGGTATGGGTGTGAATGCATTATATAATTTAGTTGATACAATATTTGTCGCAAAAGGTGCAGGAGAAATCGCAATTGGTGCATTAGCCTACGCGTTCCCTGTGCAAATGATATTATATGCTGTAGGATTGATGATTGGAATTGGTGGTGCAAGTGAGTTCTCACGTGCATTTGGTCGTAATGATACAAAAACAATGAAACATACAATTAATACAAGTTTAAGGATTGGTATTATTCTTTCCTTAATTGTTGCAGTATTGGGATATGTGTTTTTAGATGAAATGCTTATGTTCTTTAGAGCAAGTGAATCAAATATTGGATATGCTAGAGATTATTTAAGTATTATATTATTAGGATTAGTACCATTAACTTTATCAATGGTATTTAACAATTTTGCACGAGCTGAAGGTCGTGCAAAACTTGCGATGTATGGTTTCCTAATGGGTGCTGGATTAAATATTTTACTTGATCCTATCTTCATTTTTGACTGGGGACTAGGTCTAGGTGTTAGAGGTGCAGCAATCGCAACTGTGATTTCACAGTTTGCAAGTTTCACATTCTTATTTGCGAATAGTTTTAGCAAAAACAGTGTTTTAGAGATTGATCTACTGAATCCTTTCTACTTTAATTTCAAAGTATTAATGAGAATTGTGACTATTGGCTTACCAACCTTCGTAAGAAATAGTTTAGGTAGTGTGTTGTCAATTATTATTTTTATCCTAATAGATGAATCAGTGGATGGGGATCCCGCGATTTATATTTCTATATATGGAGTTATTAATAGACTAATTAACTTTATGTTCCTCCCAAGTTTTGGTGTAGTTCAAGGACTTGCACCAATTGTTGGATTCAATTATGGAGCTAAAAAGTTTGAACGTATTAAAGAAGTAATTAACGATGCACTAAAATTCATTACTGTCTATTTCATTGTGGCATTTTTATTGATTCAATTGTTCGCACCACAAATGTTTATGATATTTAGTTCTGGAGAAGGAGATTTCTTTATAGAAACAGGTGCTCATGCCTTTAGGATATTATCACTTGGTTTTGTTTTAGTTAGTTTTCAGATTGTTATGGGTAGCGTATACCAAGCAATGGGATATCCAATTAGGGCATTACTCGTATCTTTATCAAGACAGTTCTTATTCTTTATTCCCATAGTATTTGTCTTAGTAAGACTCTTTGGGTTAGATGGACTTTGGTATACATTTGCCATCGCAGACGTATTAGCAGGTAGTCTAAGTATTATTCTGTATATGCTCGAACAGAAGTTCTTAAATAGAATGATTAGACCTGAATTACTAACAATGTAATATAAAAGAGTTCGTGAGAACTCTTTTTCTTTTGACATATTATTGACACAAGAATATGTTATAAAATGATATAATAATGAATGAGGTGTTAATTATGTCAAAAAAAATACTGTTGATTGAAGATGAAGTAACCATTAATGATGTATTAAAAGAATACTTAGAGAACTCAGGATACACATGTGTTCAAAGCTTTGATGGATTAGATGGATTAATGAAGTTTAATCCTGATTTTTCGTTGATTATTTGCGATGTAATGATGCCTAAATTAGATGGATATACTGTAGTGGAAGAAGTACGAAAGAAAAGTGATATCCCTGTGATAATGCTTACTGCATTATCAAATGAAGAAGATATTATCAAAGGGTATGACCTTGGAGTAGATGAGTATGTATCCAAACCTTTTAGCCCAAAAATTATTGTAAAAAAGGTTGATGCAATTCTTTCAAGACAGATGAAGACACAATTAAAAGAAACTGTGAATATAGGAGAAATCACAATATCTTTTACATCACGAACTGTTGCGGTTAAAGATGAACTTGTAAAACTATCAAAAAAGGAATTTGATTTGCTTGAGTTATTTACGACTAACGAAGGTGTCGTATATACTCGAGATACATTGCTTAATCATATCTGGGGATATGATTACTTCGGTGATGATCGTGTTGTAGATACCGCAATAAAAAGGTTGAGAAAGAAATTAAAAAGTGCTAGCTCATATATAAAAACGGAACATGGGGTTGGATATAAATTTGAGGTGATTCTATGAAAATGAAATCAAACATATTCTTTAAACTGTTTGGGTTAATGGTATTTGGTTTTTTAGTTGTTTTTGTCATTCAATATTTGGCAAAAGTACTTTTCTTTGATCAAATGTATATCTCCCAAATTCATACAAGAAACATTGAATCAATGAACGAAGTTCGAGATCGCGTCAATGAGGGTGATGATTTGTTTTTTGTTTTATATGATGAGGGAGTTACAGATATAAATGCCTATATCACCGATCAGGAATTTGAAGTGATTGAGGACGAATTTGATTATGAGGACGGTCTTGAACTTGAGGATATAGAACTAGGGACCAATGAGTTTAGTGAAAAGAATGGAGTGTTCTATCAAGTGATAGAGGACCCAATGATGAACGCCTATTACACATTCTATTACGCTGAGTTAGATGATGGAAATTACTTAGTATTTGAACATTATTTGTACGGATTAATGACAGCGAATGACGTCTTAAACTCAATTGATTTGTATATTATTATAGGGATGATTATTTTCTTAATTCCATACACATATTGGTATTCTAGAAAATTCTCTAAACCACTAGTGGCAATGAACAAACAAGTTACTGCTTTAAGTAACTTAGAGTTCCTAGCACCTTTGGAAGTGACTTCAAATGATGAAATTGGAGAACTTACAGAAAGTATAAACAAGGTATCAAAATCACTTGAGGAGTCTATATCAAAGCTGAAAGAGGATATAGAGTTTGAAAAATATAAAGACAAAAAGAGAAGAGAATTAATTGCCTCTTTGTCTCATGAACTCAAAACACCAATCACAACCTTAAGAGCAGTAATTGAAGGAATGAGTGACAATATAGGGAAATACGCAAATAGAGATACCTATTTAAAAGAATCTCTTGAATATTTACATTATATGGAGACTTTATCAAAAGACTTAATAGATGCAATCAATATAGAAAGTAAAACGATATACGAAGATTCTTATTTTATAAAGGAAATCTATAATCAAAGTCTTCGCTTCGTTACTGAAAACATTCAAAAACGTAATCAAACTTTACTTTGTGAACTAGATAATGTCAAAGTTCAGGTTAATAAGGAGATGATTCAAAGAGTGTTTATTAATCTACTAAACAATGCATCAAAATACTCCAGTGAATCAGAAACAATCACAATAACATCAAAAATAATCAACCATGATATTGAAATCTCCATATTGAACTCAGGAGCTTATATAAAACCCGGTGACATCACACATTTGTTTGAACCATTCTATCGCGTAGAAAAATCACGTAATAAGGATACGGGTGGTAGTGGATTAGGATTGTTTATAATTAAATCAATCCTCGATGGACACGATTCAAAGTACTCTATTGAAAACACTGTAGAGGGTGTTGAATTTAAGTTCACATTGAAAGTGACACAATAATAACCAAAAAATGACATATAATTGACATATTCATTTATTACAATGGACTCATCAAACAAAGGAGGAAGTAGTAAAAATGAAAAAATTATTAACACTAATCGCCGTAATGGGTGGAGCATTTACATTGAGTGGTTGTGAACTTAACAATCAAGATATGAAAGATGTAATTAACAAATGTAAGAATGACACAGAATGCAAGGCTATCCTAGATCAAGAAATCGATGAAGCCTTAGCAGAAAGAGGGATTTTAGGAAATAAAGATAATGCATTTTATGACTACGAAGTTTTCTACGATCTTGATTTAACAGAAGAAGAACAAGCATTATTTGAAACACTAGAAGCACTTGATACTGAACTATGGGAAAAATTAGAAGGAATGAGTGAAGAAGAGTTAAGTGCTCTAGAATTAAAAGAAGTAGAAAGTATGTTAGGAAGAGTCCTAACAGAAACCGAAAAAGCAGCAATTACCGCAGTAGAAACATTATATGATACTATTGATTTTACAGAAGAAGAAGTTTTTGAAACAGAACAAGCCTATTTAGAGTTCTATTTAGGTAGAGAGTTAACTACGGATGAAGTAGCAGCACTAAACGTTATTGAATCAGTTTTCAATGTAGAAGATTTTGACGAAGATGTAGACTTTGAGTTAACTCCAGAACAAGAATTAGCTTTTGAGTTAATTAATGACTTATACGAAAGTGCATTTGAAATTGATGAAATTCAAGAACTAGAACTACTGCTTGAAAGACAGTTAACAGAAGAAGAACAAGCAGCATTTACTATCATAAACTCAATCAGTGATGATGTATGGTTTGATGAAGATACTCAACTAACACCAGAACAAGAGTCAGCGTTAGAACTAATAGATAACTTATACGAAGTAGCTTATGAAAATTATGAAGTAATTGAGTTAGAAAGAGCGTTAGGTAGAGAACTGACTATAGAGGAAAAAACTGCATTAGATACAGTAAATGGTTTATACACAGAAATGTATGATAATTATGATGAAGATACAGAATATGATTTTGTAGCTGAAACAGTAGCGTATTATGAACTAGTTTTAGGTAGAGAACTAACAGATTTAGAGAAAGAAGCTATTGAGTTAAGTTTAGATTTCTGTTTCTATGATGACTACATGTATGAAGACGAGTTTTTCTTCGAAGATGATTTTGAATTTGAAGATTATATTGAAATTGAAGAATAAAAAAAAGAGTTCATTTGAACTCTTTTTAATATGCTTTAATAATTTTGTTTGCTAATCCTAAATAATCTAATCCAATTTCCTCATCAGCACCGAAAATGCTTAAAGATTTTTTTGGTTGCCCTAAAGGAATAGTTGATAACACTTCTGTTTTAAGTTTATCAGCGACGATTTTTCCTCCGCCTTCACCAAACACTTTGATTTCCTCACCTTTATGCTTTAAGAAACTCATGTTTTCAACAATACCAAGAATTTCGTGTTCTAATTGCTCAGCAGCAAATCCTGCCTTAACAGCGATATGAGACGCACTTGGATGTGGTGTTGTAACGATTACCATTTTACAGCTAGGAATTAGTTTTTGAATATCAATTGCTACATCTCCTGTTCCTGGAGGAAGATCAACTAAAATATATTCAATATCATCATTCCAAACAACGTCATAGAAGAAATGGTTTAACATTTTTCCAAGCATTGGTCCACGCCACATTAATGGTTTATCCGGTGTTAAGAAGAACTCAGTTGAGATCAACTCAATATCATCTACATTATATGGGATGATTTTTTCATCTTTTGTTCCTCTTGGAGGTGTGATTTCCATATCAAGAATAGTTGGAATACTACTTCCATAAATATCTGCATCAATGATTCCTACTTTTTTACCTAAACGTTTCAATGCATAAGCTAAGTTCGCAGTAACTGTAGATTTACCTACACCACCTTTTCCACTAGCTACACCAATATAACGTACTTCTCTAGATAAGATAGAAGTAGATAATTTATTTAATTGATACTCTGTTTTAATTCCTGTAAATCCTAATTCTAATTTTAATAGACGAGCTAAATCTCTAGTCATAGTACGTTTGAATTGATCATCATCTTTATCCAAACCAATAACCATAGTTACTGTTTTTTTATCTTCGTCAACTGCTAAGTGTTTTACTCCACCAGTCTCACGTAATGTCTTCTCACTTGATGGATCTTTTAAATCTAATACTCTTTCTAAAACTTGTTCTTTTGTCATCATATTATCACCCAAATTTTATTATATTCCTTTAAAATAAAAAAGCAACCAAAATACTAAAAAATTGGTTGCTTAAATTCGTTCATAAATAAGTACTCATCACTAACTAAACTATAGATTTTAGAGACTCTAATTTCAATGTCTAAATAAGGGTGTATTCCTTCACTAACTTTAACAATTAATGGGACATCTAAATCATGTTTGATTTCATTTAGGAATGATTGTCCTTTCCTATTCATTCCTAGTACTCGTATATATGGGATTTCAAAGGATGTAATATCCGTTTTTTTAACATTGCATAAAGCGTGTGCTAATGTCCGTTTCATTCTTGAAATGGTATACCTTCTTGTTAAGGCTTTATGGATCAACTCACTTGTTGTGGTGAAGTGCTTTACTTTCAATAACCGATTCTCGATACCTTCCTCCATACCAAATAGTAGATGTAGATCATGTTTTGTACTAGATCTTAGTAAATATTTCAAGTGTGGATAGAAATCCTCGTAATCAACCGTAATAGCATTTTTTAAAGACTCATTAACATCCATTGGAACATAATGAGAAAAATCTTCAGAAGCTTTTTGTAGTTTTCGAATAGAAGTTGCACTTTGAATATTTGTCCCTTTTGTTTCTTCGTCATAATAATTAGTACTTGTTCTTTTTATGGTTTTAAAATCAATTGTTGAGATTAGTTTCTCACCCGCTAGTAAATATTGAATACCTAAAATATTATTCGGCAAATCAAAAGAGGTATTTGGATAAAGTTCCTTCATTGCTAAATCACTACTAGTAGGGTAACTAGTTCCGTTTTTCATATGTGTTTTAACGAGTTCATTATAAGGTTTGCCTTTTAAAATCTTCCCAAGCTCCTTTAACTCATCAATATCACCTGTCTCACTACCGAAATAGATTTCATCGACACCCAACTTATGTAAAATACCAACGCTTGTATAAGCAAAAATATCAGCGTTTTGAACCGTGAAAACAAAAGGTAATTCAATCACTAAATCAACACCGTTATTTAGCGCCCATTTTGTTCTTGTGAACTTATCCATAATCGCTGGTTCACCTCGTTGAGTGAAGTTCCCACTCATCACACAAACCAAACGATCGCATTTACTTAATCGTTTCGTTTCATTAATATGATAAATGTGTCCATTATGTAATGGATTGTACTCTACAATAATACCTACTGTTTTCATAATATCACCAATTAAATTATACCTTATAATTGACTTTTATGTCTAATAAAAGTATAATTTGTAGCGCGTGGAGGTGAGTAATGTGAAATGGACGATACATGAATTGATTAAACAAGAAAACGTAAACAATGAAATAAATGAAATTATTGATTTATCTGAGTATATTGAAAACACAGATATTCTTCGTATTTCCCCTGTTAAAGTAACAGGAGATTTCGAAATCTATGATGCAGAAGAATTCTCGTTTTACTTAGAAATCAAATGTACTCTTATATTACCTTGCGCATTAACACTAGAAGAAGTGGAGTATTCTGTTAACTTAAGTGTCGAAGAAGTCTTTACTACGTATAAAGATGATGAAACTAACACAATTGATGGAATAACTATTGACTTATTACCAATAATATGGTCTAATATATTGTTGGATAAGCCAATGCGTGTTCTTAGTGAAAATGCTCACGAGAAAATCGACTTCGAAAACACTGAGTTTGATGAAGAAGAAACACCAAATGCATTCGCTTCTCTAAAAAAATTACAACAATAGGAGATGACTAAATGGCTGTACCGTTTAGAAGAACCTCAAAAACAGCGAAAAGAAAACGTCGTACTCACTTCAAATTAAGTGTACCAGGTATGGTAGTTTGTCCAAACTGTGGAGAAATGAAATTGGCACACAGAGTTTGTAAAGAATGTGGACAATATGCTGGAAGAGTCGTTCTTGTACCAAAAGAAGACGAAGTAGTCGAAGACTAACATTCGAAAGAAAACGCTGGTTTCAGCGTTTTTCTTTTACAATTTTTTAAGTATATGATAAGATTATAACGCTAGAGGTGGTTAATTATGTATAAACATATAAGTGTATTATTAAATGAATCAATCGATTACTTAAACATTGATCCAAATGGAATTTATGTCGACTGTACCCTTGGTGGAGGTGGACACTCTTTTGAGATACTTAAAAGACTCGAAAATGGACATCTATACTGTTTTGATCAAGATGATTACGCAATCTCTAGAGCAAAAGAGAAACTTGATACACTAAACAAAAACTATACTATAATCAAAAGTAATTTTGTAAACATCCAAGAAGAACTAAACAACCTTGGAATCGAAAAAGTTGACGGTATCCTATATGATTTAGGTGTATCTTCATTTCAATTTGATATTCCTGAAAGAGGATTTAGTTATAATTATGATGCCCCTCTTGATATGAGGATGGATCAATCAAAAGAGTTAACTGCGGAAGTAATTGTTAATGAGTTCTCTTTTCATGAAATACAACGTATTTTACTAAGATATGGTGAAGAGAAACAAGCAAAGTATATCGCGCGAAAAATTGAGCAAGTTCGTAAGGAAAAGCCGATTACAACTACCTTTGAACTAGTAAGTGTAATAAAGAGTGCATTACCACAAAAACTCCTAAGCAAAAAAGGACATCCAGCAAAAAAAACGTTCCAAGCTTTGCGAATCGCAGTGAATGATGAACTTCAAGTTTTTGAGAAGTCTCTTTCACAAGCTTTTGAACTTCTTAACCAAGAGGGAAGAGTAGTAGTAATAACGTTCCATTCATTAGAAGATAGAATCGCAAAAACAATGATGAAAGAACGCTGTGTTTTAGATATTCCAAAACACATTCCAATTACACCTGATATGAAACCAGAATTTGAATTATTACACCGAAAAGTGATCCTTCCAACAGAAGAAGAATTAAAGATAAACAATAGAGCACACAGTGCGAAACTAAGAGCAATAAAAAAAATATAGAAATTTGCATATAGTATATTGACTTGTTATTTCTATTGTGATATTATACTTATGCTGACTTTGAAACGCGGGTGTGGTATAACGGCTATTACCTCAGCCTTCCAAGCTGATGACGTGGGTTCGATTCCCATCACCCGCTCCATTTTTTCAGTCGGTAAATAGTAAATCTTTTTAAAGATTAACTACAACAACAACTAGTATAATTGACAGAGATTAAACCTTATGATATTATACTATTAACATACACGCGGGTGTGGTATAACGGCTATTACCTCAGCCTTCCAAGCTGATGACGTGGGTTCGATTCCCATCACCCGCTCCAAATGTTGTTAAAAAGACCAATTTCTTGGTCTTTTTTTTATTTTAGCCTATTTTTCTTTTTTTCTTGGTTTTAAGTCTATTCTATTTCAAATGTTGCAGTAATCGCATCATGTGTACTTGATTCACGCATAATTGTTGTTATTCGATACTTGCCGCTTTCTAATGCATTTGTCGTACATATACTACTCTCATATGGGTATTTTACTAGTGGCATAGTATAGATCATTGAAACAATGTCAATTTCCTTCCAACCAAGGAAAACCTTTCTTTCTAGTTTATAACCAATAAATCCAATGTTAAAATATCCTGAGCCTTGTATAGTATATTCAACTCTACTTTCGCAAGTTTCAGTTGATTGTAAAGTATCTGTATGTACTGTTATATATGGATAGCTTTGTTCTTCATCCTTTAAAAGGATAAAAATAAATACTGAAAGTGATAAAATTATAATCAAAGATAGAATGTATTTCTTCATTGTTCAAAACCTACCCTTCTTTTTGTATACATGGTAAATTACTTCTACTATTTTAGTGAATCAAAGTTATATAGACGGTTTAGTTAAGTATATTGTAACATATATGTAGTTAACTTATTAATTGATAAATAACAGTTCCTAATAAGATCCATTCTAAAAAAGTAAAGGTAGTTTAAGTAGTGATGTATATGTAAATAGGACAGGTATGGCTTTTTTATAGAAGAGATACCTGTTAATGGACCTAAGGATTAGTGTTTTTGTTTAGTATTATGGTATAATTCATATAAGAATATGAAAGGAAATGATATCATGTTAAAAGGTAAAAGCATAAAATATATAGCGATTGTTTATGCAATCCTTGCTGCGTTGTTTTATGGATTTGGGGTACCAATATCAAAGATATTGCTAGAGTATCTCTCTCCATATTTTATGTCTTCTCTGTTATATTTTGGTGCTGGATTTGGGATGTTTATCATTGTGCTTTTTAGTAAAAAGCAACGAGAAGTACCATTATTAAAAACATACAGTATTAAAGATGTGAAGTACATAGTTATGATGGTTGTTTTGGATATCATAGCTCCGATACTATTAATGTTAGGGTTACTACGAACAACTGCATCTACGGTATCATTACTTAATAATTTTGAAATTGTTTTTACGTCGGTAATTGCGATGATATTTTTTAAAGAGATTATTGGAAGAAAGATGTGGATATCGATTTTTTTTATTGTAGTATCGGGAATCTTGTTGTCCTTTGAAGACTTCGCTGGATTTCATATCTCTATTGGAGCATTACTTGTATTAGGTGCAAGTTTGAGCTGGGGTTTAGAGAATAACTGCACGCGTATGCTTTCTAAAGGAAATCCTTTATATGTCGTTATTCTAAAGGGGCTTGGTTCTGGTATTGGGGCCTTTATAATCGCTATGATGTTACATGAACTTTCCACTGAAGTTGTTTATATTTTCTTGGCTTTATTGTTAGGTTTCTTCTCTTATGGAATGAGTTTATATTTTTACATATCAGCTCAAAGATATTTGGGGGCAACACGTACAAGTGCGTATTATGCGGTTGCGCCATTTGCCGGGGCCATATTCTCGTTTGTCGTTTTAAGAGAATCGTTAACACTTGTATTTGGAATTGCATTTATTATCATGATTTTCGGGGCATTCCTTGCAATTAAAGAGAATAACGAAAAAGTATTCAACAATTTACTAGATGATAGAGATGAAGGTTAATGGAACCTCATCTTTTTTTTGTAGTGATTTAACTTGAAAAATCCAGTTCCAATGTATTACTAATGATCTCTATGTATACTTGATTCTCTTCTTATAAAAAAAGTTGAATCTGTTAAGATTCAACTTGATTACTTTTCACATTGTATTGATAACCAATAAATATAATGATGAAGTATGCTACTGTTTTAGGCATCATGAATGCTCCAAGTACGGGAATGGTTCCACTACCAAGAACAACGATGATATAACACGCAAAAGAAACGATAATCCAGATACCCATTTTATAGTATTGTTGATTTATATCTTTCTCTCCAGCTTGTAAGAATAGTGTAACGATGATTCCTCCGATGATGGCAAATGGAACATTTCGTAGTATTCCATAGAATAAACTGTTTCCATTATTAATCCAATCGTTTCCTGGTAACGCAAGAAATATGAATCTGATAAGCATTAATGATATTAATGTTATATGGATTGTTTTGCTTTTTTGATTTGTAAGTAATACATAGTAACGATAAATTATGTAATAGAACACTGTCATCGTGGTCCCAGTAATTAATTTTCCAATACCCAATGCGGTTTGATAGTCTTCTAATCCTGTAGTTAGGTGGCCAATAATTCTTGGCACTAAGTGGAATGAATCACCGAAACCAAGTAAAAATCCCATTACCCCAAATAAAATTGCTGCTTTGCTCTTAGTTTGCATCCCTTTTCGAATGATTATTACTGAAATCGTAATTACAGAAACTAGATACAATACGTCAAAAATTGTTTCAAAATATTTCATTAATTTTTCTCCTTGTATTGCTCGAGTATTTCATCTAGTATACTGATGAAAACATCGAACCTGTATTGCTTATTTGTAATCATTGAAAGTAAGTTATTGGCGATGAAATCCGCTAATAATAAGGCTTTTGATCCTGTTACCTCATAATATTCAAGAAGTTTACTATGAATCAAAGAAATAAAGATACCCTGTGATTTGTCGTGTTGAGAACGTCCTTCTTTACGGAAAGAAGTGGATAGTTCTTTTGACAAAACTGCGTAATTAAACTTCTTACTATAATCCTCTAACTCTACAAAGAGAAATCTAATATACTCAATAAATGAAACATTTGATATAGTGGCTTCTTTTATAGATTTAATATAGCTCATCCATAAATCTCTAGTGATATCCAATAAGATATCATCCTTATTGCCATAATACTTATAAATAGTTCCCATTCCAATATTACACTGTCTAGATATCATCCGAATACTAAACTTATCAGCGTCCTGATTGGTAATAATTTCTTTTGCAGTATTGAATATTATTTCTTTTTGATTCTCAAGTTTTTTCATACTTTCACCTCATTTGAACACCGTTCTGAACACTGTTCAAATGTATAATACATCAATGTGATTTTTTTGTCAAGAGTTATTCTACATGAAATGTCTTATGTAAATTTAATATAAAAAAGGTGTTTCAAATTGAAACACCTTTTTGATTGATTTGATTTAATCATAGTTATATATTATTCAGTTGCCTTTAACGAGGAGTATTCTTCAGTATAGTCCTCATATACTGAATTGTTTTCAGTTACTAACTCTACTGCCATCATGAAAATTATTGAGCCAAGTACGATACCTAACCATGGTAAACCATATTCAGATAAGGGTAGGTTATGTAAGAAGTTATCTATCCAAGCAACTCTAGTTTTTAACATATCCAGTATTCCGAAAATGACACTAAGCACAAATGGTATCATGATAGTTCTACGTCTTCTAATTTTTCTATTAATTAATCCTAAGAATGCTATGCACATTGAAGGCGGTACTAACATTAATAGAACGGGACCTATAAATGTAGTTAAGTTATCAAGCGGTAATAAAGACATTACGAAGGAGAATACTGCGAAGAAGTACATCCAGTATCTTTGATTTGTTTTAGTATTTGTTGCAAAGAAGTTTGAAGTATTTGCAAGTAATCCTATAGACGTTGTTAAACAAGCAAGAGCTACAGCGAAACCAAAAATTATAATCCCTGTTTGTCCGAATATTGAATGAATGCTATGTTTAAGAATTTCGATTCCATTAGGTTCTTCTGTACCACTTATAACTAGAGAACTAGTTGCGCCCATATATCCTAAACCAAGATACACAATTGCGATTAAGAAGATTGCGATTAAGACACTATTTATTAACACACGAGTCTTTGCTTCGTGAGGCATTGATTTTTCTGTTAGGATCGTTTTAATACTTATAGTTGCGATAATGATATATCCTAGTGCATCAACTGTGAAATATCCTGTTTCTGCTCCTTTTATAATCGACATGTCTACAGTTACAGAACTTTCCACAAATGGATTACCAGAAAATATAGATCCACCAATCAAAATAATTAATAGTACTAATAGAATCGGAGTTAAAAACTTACCGATGATATCAACTAAACTTGCCCCTTTCATTAAAACAAGTAAAGTAATCCCAAAGAAGAGTAAGGGACTTAATATCGTAAGGATTATTGAATCCGTTTGGAAAATCTGAGTTACAAATAGTTCATGAGTAATAATCGCAGTTCTTGGTCCAGCAAACAAAGGTCCAATAATTATAACAACTGCAGTTAATAAAAAAAGGTGAGCCTTTGGATGTATTTTTCTCGTTATATCTAAAAAGTTATTTTTCTGCAGAGCCATCGAACATACTCCAATTGCCGCAAACCCAGCACTTGTTAAAACAAATGCAAGTATCGCAGGAATGTATTTTTCTCCAGCGTAGTATCCAACTATAGGCGGAAGTATAATGTTTCCAGCTCCAAACATGATGGCGAAAATAGTTAAACCTAGTAATACAGAATACTTAAAATGTTTCATAAATCTCTACCTACCTGTTATATTATGATTTTTGTCATAATAGTTATAACAAAAACTACTTGTAAAAGCAATGAAGAAAATAATTAATCTAAATAAAAAAAATATTATAATTAATGCAATCAAAAAATCCAGACGAATTTAAAGTACGAAAGTATTTTCAAGGGGATAAATGAAGCATTTATCAGGTGGTGAGGGAGTGGGATTTTTCTTGGTTTTTAAGAGATAATAGTTACCAGTGTGACATTATTATGATATTTGTTTATTTGGAACACTATACAAATAAGAAACATTTGACTATAATTATAAATAGTGAGTATATAGGATTAATATATATACTATATTAGAGTTAGGAGGTGTCCTCATGCGAAAAGGCGATGGGAAAATCATTGAGTTAAAAGAAGTCCATAAGAAATATGTAGTTAACGATGAAACAGAAGTAGTTTTAGAATCCGTTTTCTACGGTTTTGAAAGAGGGTATAAAACGTCAATAATTGGGAGTAGTGGTTGTGGGAAAACAACTATTCTAAACATTATTGGGGGAGTTGAAACAAACTACGAAGGAGAAGTGTATTTTAACGGAGAACCAATTATTGATTTTGATCAATTTCGTAGAGAAAATATCAGTTATATTTTCCAAGATTTAAATCTAGTTCCCCACTTAAATCTCATTGACAACATAAAAATAGGTTTAACAAACAATGTAAAACATAAATCAAAAAAAGCACTAGAACTTCTTAAGCAAGTTGGATTAGAAGATCATACTGACAAATTACCAAAACAACTTTCTGGAGGAGAGAAGCAACGTGTCGCAATTGCTAGAGCGTTAGCTAGAGATACAGATATTCTTTTATGTGACGAACCGACAGGTAGTTTAGATAAAAAAATGAAGTTTGAAATAATGGATTTGATTACCGAAGTGTTTAAAGAGAAAACCATTATCTTTGTAACACATGACTTGGATATCTCTAGTAAGTATTCTGACATTATACTAGGTATTGAAGATGGAAAAATTGTCGAAAGAGCACGTAAAGAAGTTACTATAAAAGCAAATCATAGTGATAAAACTCCTTTACAAGAGAAGAAAGACAACACGTTTAATAATAGATATATCAAGAACTTGCTTTTTAACAAGTTTAGTTTATTAAATACTGCATACTTAATTATCGTTATTGCAGCAATCTTTATGTTCGGTATAGGAGCAATAAAAGGTGTGGAACGTGAAGTAGATAATTATGTCATTGAAGAACATAAAACAGATATGTTCTCTATTGGAAATCCTGGATTTTCATTTGATGGTATGGAACAAAATATGATTGATTTTAATGATAAATATCGCGAGGATATCGCTGGATTTATGGTTGGGTTACGTTTCAGTATAGGATTTGATGAGGATGATTCAGAACAAGGGTACTTCTTAAATAACTTACAACCAGATATCCAAAGAACTTTTGAAGATGATTTGGTAATAGGAAACTTTCCGACAAACAACAAAGAAGTCTTATATAGTATCGGTTCTGCAAGAAAAATGGTTTTTGACTACAGGACAAAGGGTTTAACAGATGAAGAAGAAATCTACAATGAGTTTGTAAGAGTAGAAGGTCTTACAAATCAAGCATTGTTGGATGATGCAAATTCAGTTAATGTAAACTATAGAAACTCCTTCCGTTTCAATGTGGATCGTTTCTACAAAGAAGACCTTTCAATATCTGGTTTAATTGATGATAGTGAATATGTATCTTCAGGTGTTTTTGAACCTGAAAGAGTTGATAATTGGAATACATACGGAGTCAATACAAATCGCTATCTTAGAGTTGAATATGAAGGTGAAGAATACGAGCAAGTTGTAAACACAAATATTTATATGTTAGATGAGGAATTTAAGACATATGTGAGTCGTGTTTATATTGGACTTAATTCCCATAGCTTCCATTATGTTCAAATCGTTGTTGAAGAAGAAAATTTGGATTTAAGAGAGAATGTTTTTGATAAGTTTTTACTTTTCAAACCACTCTTCACAGGGAGAGATTATATTTCTGATGAACGCCATGAGTATTATGATGATATGTTTGGTTACAAAGTATCCATCCTAGGTGGATGTGCTCTACTTGGGGCATTAGGACTTGTTTCTTTATTTAATGGAATTAAATCGAATGTAGATAAGTATAAAGGTAGTATTGGTATTTATAAAACATTAGGTTACACTTCTAAAAACATAAGACGTATGTTCTTTATAGAAGGAACAATAATATCTATTGTAATTATTCTTAGTGTACTTGGCTTATGGGGAGTTTTAAACTTAGTATTGAACGAAAGTCTAATACTAGCCCTTGATCCAAATAGTCTCGTAAGTGCACAAAAAATTATTCACTTCAATATCTTTAGCGCAATCACAATCGTTCTATTAATAGAAATAATTGTAATACTCTCAATCGATATGCAATTAAAAGAAGTTAGTATCATTGAACTTATAAGGAATAAGTAGGTGATGACATGTTAAAAGTAAATAAGATAAATAAAACATATAAAATAAGAGATGACAAAGTTCAAACTGTACTGAATGATTTAAGTGTTACATTACAAGAGAGTGGTTTTGTAACGATTTTGGGAAGCAGTGGTAATGGGAAAACAACCCTACTTAACATTGTTGGAGGACTTGATGATAAAGATTCAGGTGTGATTTCATATAATCAAGAAGAAATCATAGATTACGAGTCATTTCGTAGAGAAGAAATCGGATTTGTTTTTCAGGAGTTTAATCTCATTGAACATCTAAACATTGTAGATAATGTAGTGTTAAGTATTTCAGATGAGGTTGAAAATAAAGAAGAGAATGCGAAAAATATCTTATCTGATTTAGGATTAGAGGAACACTTGCACAAACGCCCGAACCAGTTATCAGGGGGACAAAAACAACGAGTAAGTATCGCAAGAATGATTGCAAAAGATGTACGTATAATTATTTGCGATGAACCAACAGGAAATTTAGATGAAAAAACAGAAGAAACAATAACAAAAATAATAAAAAATCTTTCGAAAGATCGTCTTGTTTTAATGGTTACACATAATAGAGATCTTGCAGAGAAATATTCTGACAGAATTCTTGAAATTGAGGAAGGTAAAATATGTAAAGATACAGGTTCATACGATTATGAGACACATGTAGAAAAACATGACAAAGTATCTTTTGACAAAAAACACTTCTGGTTGGCTAAAAAAAATCTATTAGGACGAAAAAAAGAAACAATGAAAAACATTGCTTTCTCGTTCATTATTATGTTTCTAGCAACACTATCTATTGTATTAAATAGTGGAGCTTTTAAGGATTATATGCACGAAATACGTGTAGAAAATGGACTGAAGAACATGGTCTTAGATATAAATGATACTAGTGATTTGGATAATCTACATTCACAAATAGAGGGACTTGAAGAAGTAACTCATGCATCATATATTTATGATTTTGAACTTGTTCTTGGTGGACCAAACTTAGTTGATGACCGTATCACAACTGAAACACAAATGGAAGAAGTAACAGATAATGAGTTTCTGAAAAGAAGTGTCACTCATGGTCGTCTCCCAGAAAACGAAAACGAAGTACTAATGAGTGCTTCAGGTGCAATTCAATTACTCGCAGAACTCAATATAGGTGGAGAACGTCTCGCTGATCAATATGCCACAGGAGAAATGGATCGTGATTTCATATACAATATCATAGATGATAAGGAGTTCCTTATTCATGGTGGACTATATCCACGTATAAGAGTAGTGGGATTAATAGATGATACGAGAGTCTATGAAGAAGGTGCAGTTATATATTACGTTGAAGGTTTTGAAGAAGTCATTATTTTTGAAAATAAGGATATCGAACCGTTTAAATTCAACATCTACAAAGAGGAACTATATAAAGTAAATAATGACGAACTTATGAAAGAGATTGAGCAGATAAGTGGTGTATCTGTAAATGAGAATCATCAAGATATCATTACAGTAGACTACAACAAGATTTCATCCTTCCTACAGTTTGCTAAAATTGGATTATATACAATTATTGTTATTTCATCTATAACATTTATCTCCTTATTGTTCAACTCACTATTTGAAAGAAAGTATGAGATTGGATTATATCGTTCCATTGGGTACAAGAGTAAAAGTATTATGAAAGTATTAGGTATCGAAACGATTATTAGTGGCTGTGTTTCTGCTATATTAGTAATAATTCTGTTACTGATATTCACATTATTTATGTATCTCATGCCATATAATATATATACATTCTCTGAAATAATTGTAAACTTAAATATATTGATGATTATCACAAGTATCATTGTCATAACATTTGTAGCTACGATAGTAGTTATATATATAACAAACAAAAGAAACTTAAGTAAATCAATCATCTCAAACATAGTAGATCTATAATGAGAGAAGGATTCGATGAGCAATGATTTATTAATGAATGCTAAATATTAAAAACACCTTGATATTAGAAGAAGCGTATCAAGGTGTTTTTTTTACTGGATCAAATAATTCGCTCCTGTATAACTGGAAAAATTATTAGTTTTCATTATGATGATTCAATTGATCAATCAGGTGGAGAAGAATACTTCTTTGTAAGAAATCAACAAGGTGATATAATAAAAATAATAGATTCAAATAAGGATATTATTGTAGAATACAGATATGATGCCTGGGGTAACATAATTTCAATTGAAGATATATCATTGAATGATTTAGTGTCTTCAATAAACTCATACACATATCGTGGATATCGATACGATTCTGAAATCCAAATGTATTACTTGAACAGTAGATTCTATAATCCATTTATTGGAAGGTTCATTTCATCAGATGGCTTACTTGGTGAGCAAGGAAACGTACTAGGACATAACATGTATGCATACTGTCAAAATAATCCTGTAATGTATTCAGACATAAGCGGATATGCCCCAGAATGGGCAAACAAAATGCTGATTGGAGCAGGTATAGTTGCGGCAATAGCAGTAATTGCAGTTATAACAGTTGCTACTGCTGGGACTGGTACTCTTGCAGCAGCGATTGCCTTGGGGGCACTTAAGGGTGCGGCAGTAGGATATGTATCTGGTGCTGCAATTGGAGCTGGAGTTGGTTATCTATCTTCAGGAACTTCAAAAGGTGTTCTAAATGGAATGGGTGATGGAGCACTGATTGGAGCTATTACTGGTGCATTAATAGGCGGTGCAGTTGGTGGATTAAGTTATAGTGGTCCCACAAACTCTATGATAGGAAGAGATTTCGGTAAACTTGGAAAATTTGTTGAAAACCCAAACATCAAAGTTAACTGGAGCAATGTGTCTGATTATGCAATGAGACGAATGGCTACTCGTGGAGTTTCAAAAGGTCTAGTGAATTCAACAGTGACGAATGGCGTTACACTATTTCAAACAAGTGGAAGATATATATTTATAACTCAAAGAGCAGCTGTTGTAACTACTACTTCAGGTACATTAGTAACAACCTATAGTAGTGCATTTTACGATTCTAACATGCAAGAAGTAATCAGAATTTTATTTGGAGGTTAAACATGAAGAACATAATATTACAAGTTCTACAATTATGGGATCCTTATGATCTCTATCTATTCCCAAGAGATGAGTATTCAGATTTCGTAAATCCAATTTACCATGTTTTAAAGACAAATAAGTCTATTGAGACACATGAGTTAACAGATTATTTATACAAGTTAATACCACCAATAGAAAAGAGTGATTCTATAATGATTTCGAAAGTTGAGTATGAGAGATTATCTAGATTATTAATCAATTTAATAGTAAATCAACGATATAAAAATGACTAATCTCAGGAACATAGAAGGTGATATAAATTCATTCTATGATTTGTAGGAATCATATGATAAATTAGAAGAGTTAAAAAAGAGGACATAACTAGATTTATCGAAAAATTAGTTATCCTCGAAAAACGTAACAAGTCCAAAAAACGCGTTGTAAAGGTCTATTATACACTTGTTGGACTAGTATAATGCTTATCTCTAACTACATTACTCCAGTCATGCTTACAGACAGCACCGGATATCTAAGTGAAAGCATTAAAGATGGATTGATTGCCTTAGGTGTAGCAGTAGTTGTTGTAGCAGTGATTGCAATTGTGACAATGGTAAGTGGTGGTTTAGCTACACCAGTACTAGTTGGTGCTGTGATAGGTGCGTTTTCTGGTGGTGCTATTTCTGCAGGTATGCAATATGCAACTACTGGCTCGGTTGAAGTGGGGCAGGTAATGTTAAATGCTTCTATAGGAGCTATTATGGGTGGGTTCAGTGGTTCTGGTTTATCTCAATTAGGAATGACAATTGCTGGCTCCTTGACTGGAACTGGCTCAAGTATTGTCTCTGATGTCATTTCAGGTAGTTCAATTCATTTGGGTAGAGCAATTTTTGCTGGGGTAACATCAGGTTTCTTCGCATACATGGGTGGAGCTGGAGGTCAATATGGAAAAATTTCACAAAGAGCAAATATTATTGATAAAATGAATGCCTTACCGACTAGATTTTTAGGAAGAGAAAACTCAAATGCGTACAAGCAATCATTTCTTGCTTTATCAAATCGATTGAATAAACTAACAACACAAAGTTATCAATCAGGTATGAATGGGGTGTACTATGGTATTTATCCTGCAATTTTAAACAGTATTATTAACGACTAAGGAGATATTTATGAATACATTTGTTATAATTATTACAATTTTTACTACGATTCTTTTTGGATTATTGGTTAGAAATAGTATGTTTGATAAACTTGATTATTTTGATAACAGCAAATCAATAAGAGCTCCTAAATCATATAGAATAGTAAGTGTTATTCTCATATTCTGTCATATGTTTACTTCAGTACTCTTAATATTCTTTTCAAGTAATAGTGTTGAGGATATAAGATTTGTAGCAATATACATACTATTTCCTATATTTGCAGGAGTTGTATTATTATCTTTGTGGTTCAATCTCAAACGAGTTGTCTTTAGTGAAGATCTTTTGGTTTTCTATAATATGTTTGGTGTTAAGAGAACTTACTACATCAACAATTTATCATTCAGTGTTGGTCGTGAAAGAATAAAGATTTACACCGAAGACAAGTATGTCTTTTCAATCAATTATTTATGGAATAATAACCAATTGTTAATTAATACTATACCCAATACAAAGATGTAACTATTATGTATATTAGTTTTATGAAATTTAGCAATTTATAGAATTATTAGTACATAATACTGAAGACTATAATTGCATTTATCTGGTGCTGGTGGTAAACACGACTCCTGTAATATACCTAGAAGTGAGAGGACAATCAGTGATGTTAACTCTTCGTACTGGTGTCGCTGATGTTATTTTAAACATGTTTAGACATTTGCAAACAAAAAAAACAGGAAATTTTATTTCCTGTTTTTATTTGAACTCGATATTAAAAATAATTTCAGCATCTAAGTTAGCAATTGTAACGCTGATACTACAGTATTTTTCTGCTTGCTCCATTGACTTGATGATTTGTTTATGTTTGGATTCATCTGCACCGAGAATTGTAACATTTGTAGTTAGTTTGTTAAGTATTGTTGGTGCTTCTTCACGTTTTTCACCTATTACTTCGTAATGAACATCTTTGATAGTTAATTTACGCTTTTTTATAATACCTAAGAAGGTCGCGTGTAAACATGATGCGTAACCACCTAGGAATAGTTCATAAGGTGCCATACCGTCTCCGCGGTATGAAAGTTTTGTTTCATAGTTTTCTACTTTAAGTAGACCTTCGTGTTTTTCGTTAAACGATACGTTTACTTTATTTGCCATTAGAGTACTCCTTTATTTCTTTTTGTTATCAATATAACGTCTTTTGCATTCCATAATCAACTCTAATGCATCAATTTTATCATGGAACTCGTATACATCAACTTTTTTGTTTTGTTGTAAGTCCTTATACGTTTTAAAGAAGTGTTTGATTTCTCTTCTTGTATGTTGTTGGATATCTCTGATTTCGTTTACATGTGAGAAACGAGGATCTGAATCAACTACTCCAATGATTTTTTGATCTGGTTCTCCATTATCCACCATATCTAAGTATCCCACTATTCTAGCGTCAACAACACATCCAGGGAATGTTTTTGAAGAGGCTAATACTAAAATATCAAGTGGATCGTTATCTTCAGCCAATGTTTCCTCAATGTATCCATATTCAGCTGGATATGTCATTGGGCTGTACAATACACGGTCTAATTTTATACGGTCGTTTACTTTATCAATCTCGTATTTGTTCTTTGTACCCATAGGGATTTCGATTATTGCTTCATAAATTTTTTCCATAATGCACCTTCTCTCTATTAAATTATATTCTAGGAGTGAAAAATTTTCAATAACATTGTGAAAACACTATGAAAAACAGTTTGGGTAGGTTAAAAAGATAGAAAAAACATAGCACATATGATAAAATTAAACCAGTGAAAATGGAGGTGAATAATATGGCAGAATTGTTTGTAAAAGAGATTATTGAACTGATAAATACGAAATCAAAAGAAGAAATCTACAATGAAGTTCTTGAGTATCATCCATACGAAGTAAGTGAAGCGTTACTTGAAATGACAGTAGAAGAACGTATTAAGTTTTATCGTGTATTTAAAGGTAAAGATATATCTCAAATCATCAGTTATTTAGAGACAGATGAAGTTCTTACTCTTTTTGAGGAAATGAAACCAAGGTATATTGTCAATATTATTCAAGACCTTGATATTGATGATGCGGTAGATATTATGTTAGCTTTAGAAGAAGAAGAGCGTGCTGGATACTTGAAAATGATGGACCCAGAACATAGGGAAAACATTAAGTCCCTATTCCAATATAAAGAAGATACCGCTGGTTCAATAATGACGACAGAATACATTGAAATCAGTGTAAAAGATTCTGTTGAGACTGCTATGAAGAAACTATTAAAGCAAGCTGTAGATGCGGAAACAATATATACATTATATGTGACTTCTGGAAATAGTACTTTAGTTGGTACATTATCTTTACGAGAAATGATTCTCGCTCGAAAAGGACAAATGATTAAAGATATAATGAATGAGAGAATCATTACTGTTCAGACATCTATGGATCAAGAAGATGTCGCAGAGATTTTTAAAGATTATGATTTTACTTCTTTGCCAGTAGTTGATAAATTGAACAGGATGCTTGGGATTATTACAATCGACGATATTATTGACGTTATTGATGAAGAGGCAAGTGAGGATTACTCAAAACTTGCGGCGATTAGTGACGTAGAAATTGATGCTGATACAGAAACAATTTGGATGAGTGCAAAAAAACGATTACCGTGGTTACTAGTTTTAAGCGTTTTATCATTCCTTACTTCAACTATTATTGCCCAATTTGAAGAAACCCTCGCAGTAGTGCCTACAATCGCATTATTTATGCCGATGATTCTCGGTATGGCTGGGAACACAGGAACACAGAGTCTTGCAGTTACAGTTCGAGGATTAAACAGTGATGAGTTTGATGATAAGGCAGATATTAGAAAACATTTAATAAGAGAAGTAGGAACTGGGTTATTAAACGGGTTGATAATAGGTATTATTTTGTTTGGAGTTACTTATATGTTCTTACTCTTAAACGGAAGCGCTGAAGCGTTTAAAATTACACAAGTAGTAAGTTTGTCTATTTTGGTTAGTTTAACTGTTTCAACATTAAGTGGTGCATTAATACCGATTATTATTAATTCATTTAAAATAGATCCCGCAGTAGCTAGTGGACCTTTTGTTACTATGATAGTGGATATATTAGCTCTAAGTGTATACTTCTCATTAGCAACGATTTTAATTATTAATACCCTATAACAATAAAAAAGTTATTCGATAATCTCGAATAACTTTTTTTATTATATTTCTAGTTTATTGGTCTTACTCTAACAATAACTGGTTCACTGTACTCAGTGTCAATATTAACAACACCGAACTCATCAATTGAACCTGTGATATGGTTAAGGAAATTGTCTACACCTTTGAAGTAAATTGATCCATCGTAGTTAACGATTAAATCATTCACACCATTAATTTCCAATCCATCAGTTAGATCTTCCTCATCAAAGTAATACATATTGTGATCTGACATTGTATCGTTGTAAGTGAATTGTAGTATTGCTGTTTTATCTTCATTAACAGCGATATACGAATCATTGAATGATGTTACTTCCAATACTGTTGTCATATTTGTATATTGAACGCGATAGTGATCTACTGATTCATCGAAAGATAAAATATAGTTATATTCACCTTCGGTCCATGAATTTTTCTCTAGTAAGTATAGATTATCATCTAATCGAACCATGTTTCTTAAACCTTCTCTAAACTCCCAAGAGTCCATACGGTATGTAGCGTACTCAATATTGCTTAACTCGTATTCAACATAAAACTGATTGTCAAGAGGTAGTAAGTCACCATACTCGAAGAATACATCGATATTTTCATGCCACTCATTGTATCTATATGTTACATCAGTACCGTCTTCAAGTAAGAACTTGAAGTTTTCTGTGTTCATATAACATCCATTTAAGTCGTAGCATACTTTGTCAGTTATTTCTACTGCAGTTGCGTCACTTGGTAACATAATCGCGTCGATGATTGTTTCATCTTGTGAATATGCCATGTCACCACTTGCGATGTGACTGTTGTAATCTCCTTTGTATACTCCAAACCATTCATTACAAGATGTATCGTCACATAGTTTGTCGTCTTCCGACCAAACATTTTGATAGTGAACAGTACATTCGTCAATAGAAACGGTTACTTTATATGCAGCTTTGAATCCGTATTCAACATGTAGGCCATTTTCGAAAGTATACAGAGGATTTCCATCTGCATCTTCAATAATGTACGTAATATCATTGAAATGACAACCATTAACATCTGTACATAGCTCACGTTCTTCAGTATTTGTCAGTACAACTTCTCTATCTGTTTCAGCGTAGTCAATTGAAGCGAGCATTACTTCACCATTTTCGTAGTATCTCCAGTAATGGAACTCGTCGTTAATCTCAACTAGTTCACTACAACCTGCGTTGTTACAAGTTTCTGTTCTATAAGTTATTACGGTATCATCAGATTTTGTGTATTCAATGAATAAAGGCATAACTTCACCGTCAAGAACACTGTATTCAGTACTATTAGATGCGATTAATTCCTCGTCATCGTAGTAGTAAACAGGAATCCATTCAGTACAACCATTTTCATTGTCACAAACAGTTCCGTCTGTTGTTTTTGTATATTCATATATTGCAGTATTATCCTCATTCATCTCAATATTGTCAATGAAGTTATCTCCATCTTCAATTAAGAATCTACCCCAAATCCAGATACCGTCGTTACCGACTGATTTATCTCTTAAGTGTAAATCGTCAGTACATCCAAGTTCTGTGTTATCACATATTTTAACTTCTGTTGAGTATTCTCTTCTGTTTACAACAGTTTCTGAACCATCAAGAGTATATGTTTTAACATAACTAGGAGGTGTATCATCTGGATAGTAGGTTCCACTATGCCAGTTTCTGGCAATAATCTTACCATCTGCATCTAAAATATGAGTTTCTTGATTATACCAACATCCATTTGCATCCTCACAGACAGGTCTTGAACTTTCATATTCACCAATAGTAATTAATGTAGCATCTGCAGATTCAACATATTTAGATCCATTAGGGAAATCAAAGGACATATGTCTTGATTTTCTCCATGAATCTTCATTTTCATCAACGTCCGTAAATTGAATATTGAAGTATTGATGACAATCTCCACCACAGAATCTTGCGCTTTCTCCTAATTCAACATAACTAGAATCCATTGTACCATCAACGTTGATAGTATGAAGCATAACAGTGTTGTATCCTAGTTCTTCAACCCAAGTAGAATTGTTGTCCATAAAGTATAGTTCTCCATTTGGTAGTACAATTGCCTCTAAGTGTTCTGAATCTGCGATTGTTTTTAAACCGTGTGTAGAACTGAATATTTTGATGTTACCATCCCATGGGTTACATATAATTGTTCCATTAATTGGATCTACAAAGATTGCACATTCATCAAATCCAGCTAGATCGAGATCCATATAATCTTCAATTACAATTTCCTCTGTTTCTGAATCAAAGGACATTCTTTTTACAATTCTTGAAGAAGTATTATCACTATTATGAGTAAACTCATTGTAATATACATACTCGTTTGAATAAGTAAAATTGTAATCATGTAGAACATATTCATTCACTCTGTAGTAATTCCAGTTATAGTATTCTTCCATTACTTTTTGAATGAATCTTTCTGCTAGTGCAGTAAGTGGAGTATCTGCGATTTGAGCGTAGTAGTTCGTGTGAACTACTTCAATTGTTTCGTTCACTGTGAAGCGGACTTCGAATGTCTCCATCATAACAGGGTTTCCATTCTCATCAAGAACAGGTACTTCTTGAGATTCGATAATCGGATTACCATTCTCATCAAGAACAGGTTCTTCAATTACTTCGTAAACAGCGTTTCCGTTCTCGTCTAAAACAGGTTCCCCGTTTTCATCAAGAACAGGCTCTTCATAGTATTCCACTTTAGGTGTTTCGACTACTTCAGTCATATAAGGACCTTCATTAAAGATGATTGGATTTCCTTCACTGTCTTTTAACTCATTAATGATTTCCTCATAAGTAGGATCTCCATTTTCATCAAGAACAGGTTCCCCGTTTTCATCCAAAATTTCTTTCATAATTGTTTCGGTAACGGGCTGCCCCAATGTAGCCATTGTAACTATATCACGGTTGTAATACTCAGTTTCTGTCCAAGTATCTTCGTTGAAAATAACTTCTCTAGTTGCGAATAGTTTCCCAGTCTCATTATGGATTAAGTAGATTCCACCACTCCAGAATGAGTCCCAAACTTTACTATTAAAGTCTTGGTTTGGATCTTGATATCCATGATCAACTTCGAAAATAACAACTGTAAAATCACCATATATCTCTAATGCTAGTGGATTTGCAGTGACTTCTACACTGAATCCATTATCATCGGTAAAGGATACTTCTTCAAAGAACCCTTCATCTGTTAACTTTACAATTATATTTTCTGTTTCATCACCAGTTTCCTCAGTCTCTTCCATAGCCATTGCTGCTTGAGGTGCGCTTTGTTGTCTTTCGTAACTTTCACGATCGATAACAGCGAGACCAGCTGAACCAGATAAGTCGGCAACAAAGTCATCCATCAACTCAATTGCGTCATTATATTGTACTCTTGCGTCTGTTCCAGTAATTTGAATATTATCAGACACGATATCGTTCATAGGGTAGCATACGCCTTCGATTATTACGTATTCTCCTGAACCATTACATCCATCAAATAGACGTCTATAAGGATTATCGCCATTCGGGTCATCGTCAGGACTACCAAGATCACATGCAGTAAGTGTTGTAACAGCAAGAATTAGTGTAATAAATAAAATGATTTTTTTCATTATAATACCTCCATATTTCTAATTTTTAAAAGCAAAAAAGGGTTCCCTTTGATGCAGGAAACCCTAATAGATTTTAGTATTTTACTATAAGTATAATTAGGTAACCTGGCAATCATAAGTATAACTCGTAGACCCACGGCTTTGCGTCCTTACCTTTCGATAAGTTTGCTAGTATCTTTAGTGTAGTAAATAAATCCCTTTTTGCTGATGTACTTTAATTGTATATAAATTTAGTTTGAATATCAATATTTATTTATATTAAGATATAAATATTGATTTACGTCTCTTATTTTTTAAGTAGAGTTGAATACGACATACTCCGTAAAGTAGTCGACTTGAGCAAGCTAATTCTTTACTTTATCTAACTCGCTTTTACAGTAATCTTTGTCTCCTTGCTTCTTAACTTGATTAATAGCCTCGTAACCTAGTTCTAGATGTTTCTCCATATTGTCAAGTTCGTTTAATAGTTTATATGCGTTTGCCATGATTTCATGTGCGAAAACTAAGTCGAAATCACCAAAATTATGTTCTAGAGTCTTATCGTGACAACTTTTCGCATATAACAATGCAGTATCTTTTAGACCAAGAATAATATGGACTTTTGCGATTTGCCAATCACCTCTAACAAGATTTAAGGCTGGTGCATCGCTTAATTGCCAGTGAAGTCTAGAAGCATGTACATATTGCAACATCTCTAAATCTTCATCAGTAGTACGATCTACTTTATCGATAAAATCCCAAGTTTTATTAAAATATTCTATCCCCAGTTTTTTGTGTTCACCTTTTGTCATATTAAATCTCCTTTATCATTTTTATGTGATCTATATCTGCCTCTTGGAACACATCTCCAATCGGGTTATAACCAAGATGCTCGTAAAAATCCTTTACATATAACTGAGCGTTAAGAACCAACTCTTTTAACCCTTGTTTCTTTGCATAATCCTCGATGAAAGACATTATTTTACTTGCGATACCCTGATTTCGATACTTTTCTATGGTTGCAATACGTCCTACTTTATTTTTGTACAATCTAGCTGCACCAACGGGTATATCGTCAATATATGCTGTGAATAAAACACAATCACTATCTAATCCATCAAACTCAATCTCATAATCAATTTCCTGTCCAATGATGAAAACTTCACCACGCACTAAAAAATTATCAATGATTTCTTTTTTCTTCTCTGCAACTACAACTCTCATAATTGTCACCTTCCTCAGCAAATAAGTATCTGGTTACATTATATCTTAATTGTATTTTATTTCATAACAATATATGTTAAAATAGGCAACGAGGTGGAAAAATGGAAACATATCAATATATCCTTATAGGAGTAGGAGTAGTGGCATTGATTGTCACAGTATTCCTTTTACTAAAAACAAAGAAAGTACAACGAAAACAATATGAGTTACCAGGGGTTTTAGAACTTCTAGATAAGAGTAATATTGTGAGTACTGATTATATCCGAAATAAAATTGTTATTACATTTAAAGATGTTACTTTATTCAATACTGAGTTGCTTCATGAAAAAGGTGCAAAGGGAATTAGTATTGTTGGAGATAAGGTGAAGTTCTATTTTGATGGTGAGAACGAACTTAATGAAAATATCTACAATGAAATAAAAAAATATATTGAAGGGTAGTGAATGAAATGGAAAGAGAGTTTTTAATCACAAACGAGCAAGGAATCCATGCACGTCCTGCAACGAAATTAGTGCAACTTGCAAATGAGTTTGACTCAGATTTATTTTTACATTACAATGGAAAAACAGTTGATTTAAAATCCATTATGGGAGTTTTAAGTCTTGGAGTTACTAGAGGTTCTACAATAACAGTTAGAGCTACTGGTGCTGATATGAATGAAGCACTAATAGAAATATCAAAGTTTTTAAAGCAATTAAATAATAGATAAAAGAGTGATATTATGACATATTTATTAGTTGATGAGGTTTCAGGGTTCTTTAGTTTCCTAAACCCAATAATCAACTTTCTTGAAGAACTAGATCACATAGGTTTAGCTCTATACACATTTTTTGAGGTTTTGTTAGTCATTCCTCCAATTGAAGTAATATATTACCCGTTAGTACAACTGAATGTTGATACATGGTATTTATACTTACTAAACGTAGTCGTATTTAACATTATAGCATCTGCATTTGGGTATTTTGTTGGAATGAAGATAGGCTATCCTATGCTTAGGTTCTTCGCAAGCGAAGAAGTACTTGATAAAGCAAAAAAACTTTTTGATAAATGGGGAGTTCTCGCAGTAGCACTTGGTGCTTTCACTCCGGTTCCTTATACAATAGTTGTATTTTTAGCAGGTATTTCACGCATGGACTTTAAAAAGTTTATGCTCGCTGGGATATTAGGAAGAGTACCTAGGTATGTAATTGGAGGTTACGTTCTTGTCTTCATTGTACAAGGAATTAACTCAGAAGTGTTGAACCAATATATGTTAATTATGAGTATTATTGGTATGCTTCTTGTTGCGTTATACTATGTCTTACAGACATTTTATAATGTATACAAAAAGAAGCAGCAAGCATAAAATAAAAAGCGCTGTTTAGCGCTTTTTTTATTTATCAAAATCAACATCGAGTTCAATTGACTCTCTTAATAGTTTTTTATAGTATTCATAGTTTCTTTTATTATCGTCTATATAGTATTGCATTAGTGCTTTTTTACCAGATACTTTAGCCTCGTCAACTCTTTCTAAAGATGACAATGCGATTGTTTTTGACATATAAAGTGATGCAAGCGAAGAAGAAATCTGATGTTTTCTACAATATGCAATTCCCTCATTCGCTAGGCGTAAAACTTCTTCATTTTTATCTTGCTGACCTAATACAGGAGTTAGGGTTGAAAAAACTGAAGGTATGAAGTTTATGTGTCCTGCGGATATAAACTTGAATGTAGGAGATGTGATTATCTCGTACATATGTTGTGATGGAAGGTAGTTTTCAATAAGAGATGATACTCTAACGATTTCCATCAGAATATTGATTTCCACCCAATTGAATGTTTCATTTTTAACACAATTTGGATAATTCACAAGTTCTGAATACATTCCTAAAGCATGTACATCAGAAACCATCTCGAGATTATGCTGAGCATAGATAAAGCAATAATCAAAGAATAACTTGTTGTAATCAGAAATGAAAACTTCATCTCTCAATTTTTGAGCAAGTTCATATGCTTCTTTAAACTTACTTGCCTGAATATGTGAGTAAATAGCGATTATCTTTTTTTTCTGAGTGTCTTGTTTTACTTCGTACATGTTATGTAAACCGGTAATGCTGAATTTAAGTCTATCAGCAAGTTGTACTAGGATTGTATTTGGGATAGAAGTGGCTCCGCGTAAATATCTTTTATATTGGCTTAATGATACAATTCCATCAACTAGTTCTTCTCTAGACATATTTCTATCTAAACGTAAACCATCGATAAATAAACCAAAGTCTTGTGTTGTATCTGACATTTTTTTGCACCTCCATCTAATGGGTCATATATGGTCTTTTCATATTTAACATATATATGTAAAATACAGTCAAGGAGTTGATAATTATGAAAAAAGTTCTAACAGTAATAGTAGCATTAGGTATGGTAATAGCAGGAGGAAGATTTATGGCGACTAACGCAGCAGCACCTATTGATTGGTCAGAAGCACCACAAGATAATACATTACCTTTACCTGTAATGTAAATAACTAATTAACTAATATACTAATAGTATTTTACAATATATTTTACCTTATTAAAAGGTAATACTTAGACAAAAAAGTGAAAATGAAAAATGAGGTACTGTTTTTTGTTTTTTATTATTGCAAAATTTGAAGTTTAAGGAGGAGCAATTATGACTGCAATTCAGGAATTAGCAATCGAATATGATGGAATGCTTGGGACCATAAAGCAATATTCGTGTGATCCATACGTTATCAGTTACTTAAATAAATTAAAATCTGCGATTCAAGCTGAAGACTTTGAAATGATTAAGATTATGATTAATAAGCTAAATGAATGGTATGAGGAAAACATCATTGCTATTGAGGAAAATAGATGGGTTATAAACCTAGATTCACACCGTAAAACACAAAGACTTATTAAAGAATTTATGTTCAAATTCTAAAAATAGAAACCCTAGGTAGGTTTCTATTTTTTTATTTTTCTATAAATTATTAAATCAGATTCTTTTACATCAAAAACACTACTTACCAATCTTTTCATCTCATTAACAAGAATCTGGTTTTTCAGTATCCTACAAATTGAATAGATTTGGATAAGAGTTTCAAAATATCGATTATCTTTGTAACGCTCACGTTCACTTAACGCTTTTGCATAGTTTATTGATAATAGAATGTTAAGAGGGCTGTGTATCTCGAAATCATTTATTGCCTTTTTAGCGAGTGATATTGATTCATCGTATTTCCCTATTCTACCTAAGCTTTTGATAATAGTAAATTGTAACGGTAGGAGTTGGTCTCTGAAATCTGAAAGTTGATTCTGATTTTCCTTCTTCAGTAGTTCATAACCATAGTTAGATAACCTATAATCTCCATTTTTTATCAAGGTATCTGATACAAATAAAACACAGGATATCTCAATGAATGAAAGAGATTCTTTTTTTAGGATATCGGGGTATTCCATTAACTCTAATATCTCTATGTATGCATGATCAAAATCAATTCTATTAAAGTGTAAATCCAAGGATATTTCTATATATCCTAACATTTTGCTATTTATCTTAGATACTACTGACGAAAGTTCTAAAGCCCTAAAGTGTTTTTCGGCATTATCAAAATTACCTAAATGTATTTCTTTGTAAATGTTAATTAAATCAGCATAGTTTTTATCCTGTTTTTTACGGTACGCCTCATAAGCATATATAGAAGTAGTTTCTAGTCTATCTAGTAATCTGTTTAGTGTTTCATCTTTAAGTGATGACTCACCTCTAATGTATCTGTAATATTGCCTTGAAGAAATGATGTTCCTGACAAAGTCCTCTCTTGATATGTTTCTTGAATCCCTAAGCTCATCTATGAATCTTGCGAAATCACCAGATTTATGCATGTCTATCCTCCTGTTTTTTTATCTTCTTTTTCTTCCTAATCCTATTCTATCCATTGTCTTATAAAGTTTCCTTTGTGTGACTTGGAACGCTCTGTCGCGACCTTTATCCAATATATCATCTAGTTCCTTTGAGTTTATTAGTTCGCTGTATCTTTCTTGGATAGGGTTAAGCTCTTGATATATTATTTCACCTAAATCCTCTTTAAACTCTTTATAACCCTTACCTTCATATTTATCTTCAATTTCATCAAATGACTCACCTGAAATAACTGAATAGATTGTCATTAAGTTCGAAATACCTGGACGGTCCTCTTTGTTGTATTTGATTGTACCTAAAGAGTCAGTAACTGCGCTTCTAATTCTTTTTTTGATGATATTTTCAGGATCAAGTAAGTTTATACGTGATTTCTCGTTATCATCAGATTTACTCATTTTTGAAGTAGGATCTGTTAGCGATTGGATTTTTGCTCCTACTTCAGCGATTAATGGTTCAGGTACAGTGAAGATATTATTGTATTTATTGTTCATACGGTTAGCAATATCTCTAGTAAGTTCTAAATGTTGTTTTTGATCTGTTCCTACAGGAACAAAATCAGGGTCATAAATCAAAATATCTGCAGCCATTAAGGTAGGGTATGTAAACAAAGCAGAAGTAACTCCTGTTTCTTGTTTAGCTTTTTTATCCTTAAATTGTGTCATTCTTTCTAGTTCACCCATGTAGGTATTACATTGTAATAAATATCCCATTTGTGAATGGGCTGGAACTTCTGATTGGATAAATAGATTTACTCTTTCTGGATCTAGTCCACACGCGATATATAATGCAGCTAGTTCTTTAATTAGTTTTCTAAGTACTTGTTTATCTTTATGTACGGTAATCGCATGTAAATCCGCAATAAAGATAAAGAACTCGTAATCTGGTAGCTTCTCTTGTAGTTTTACGAAATTTTTAACGCTTCCTAAATATGTTCCAATGTTTAATGAACCCGTTGGTTGGATTCCTGATAAAATTCTCTTCATTGTTTTTCCTCCTTATAATAAAAAAAGTCCGTCCTAAAATAAGGACGAACTTGTATAATCCGTGGTACCACCTTGGTTTCTATAAATCAATATAGACACTAACTCTTTAACGCAGAGATACGGGTAGTATTAGTACCGCTCATAGATCCATTCGTTAAACATGTTCTGTTTAGTTTCCACCATCCTAAACTCTCTATTAAAACATTTGCTTAAGTACTCTTTCTACTCATCGTTTTATATTTTACATAATACAATAATTATTCTTTTAATGCAACCTCTAATTCATCAAGTAGTTTGTTTAGTCTATTTACTACGGCTTTAAAAGGTTCTTTTGTAGTTAAATCTACACCAGCTTTTTTCACTTGGTTTACTGGATAGTCGTTTCCACCAGCACGTAGCAAGTCGATATGGTGTGTAATGTTAGTTTTATCTTCTTGAACAAGTTCATATAATTTTAATGAAGCTGCGAAGCTTGTTGCATATTGGTATACATAGAATGGGGTATGGAATAGGTGAGGGATATATGCCCAAACGTATTCTTTTCCGTTTTCTTCTGTAATATCAAGATCGTAGAACTCTTTGTATAAATCAACCATAATTTGAGATAATGTCTCATGAGTGATTGGAGTTCCCTGTTCTGCGATTTCATGTGCTTTTAACTCGTATGCAGCGAACAATGTTTGACGGTAGAACGTACCTAAGATATCGTCAATTGATTGCTGTAATAACATAATTTTATCTTCTTTTGTAGCATTTGAGTTTTTAATGAAGTAATCCAGTAGATTGTGTTCATTGAAAGTAGAAGCAATTTCAGCTACAAAAATCGTGTAGTTTTGCGTTGCGACTGGTTGTGCTTCAGCTGCAAATAATGAATGCATTGAATGTCCTGCTTCATGAGCGACTGTGAATACATTGTTTAATGTATCATCATAGTTTAATAGAATGTATGGATGTTCATTGATTGCACCCCAGCTATATGCACCAGTTTGCTTACCTTCTTGCTCATATACGTCTACATATCCATCTTCTAAAGCTGTACGTGCTTTAGACTGGAACTCTTCATCTAAATGAGCGATTGATTTATAGAATAAATCCAAAGCTTCTTTATACGAGAACTTGGACTTGCTAGTAGCAAGTGGAATGAAACGATCATATGTATGGTGCTTGTCTAATCCAAGATACTCTTTTCTTATATTATAGTATCGTTTAATTGGAGCAGTATTCTCTTTTGCTACTTCAACTAAATTCTTATAAACGTTTGTAGGTATGTTGTTTCTAAATAAGTAAGATTCTAATGAACTAGAGTAGTTTCTATTTTTCATAGAAGCAATGTTTGCCTGCAAAATAGTATTGTAAATCTGTCCGTATGCATTCTTATGATCAGCATATTGACTGAACTTAGTCTCAAAAACTTTTTTACGATCTTCAGGTGACTCTAAATCAGCTAAGTAACTACGGTAGTTTCCACTTGTTACTTTGATTGTCTCACCTGTTCCTAATGTTACTTCCTTATCTACTTTATCAGAGACAGTTAAAGCGTCATAAACTTCGCTTCCTTGACCTGACAACTGAGAATAGTTGGCAAGTAAAGATTCGCTTTTTGAGTCAAGAACATGTTCTTGTAATCTAAACAATTTATCAAGTGAAAACTTGTATTCTTTTAAGGTCTCATCCTTCTCAATAAATGAGTTAATAGTCTTTTGACCGATTGCTAATAATTCCGGTGATTCAAATGCAGTTATTTGACTTAATTTACTACTTAATAATGCCATACGTTGTACTCGTGCAACGTTTTCAGTATTCTTTCTATTTAAGTCACTTTTTAAAGCAGCATATTGGTATACTTTGATAAAATCGATACCTAATTGCTTTTGAATTTGGTAGTACTCTCTAAATGTATCAAAATCATTTAGTTTTCCTTGAAACTCTCCTAAAGTTTCGATTGTTTTTTCTAATTTTTTTGCGGCTGTTTCCCAGTCCTCAATTGTCTTATACAGTTTGGTTAAATCCCATTTCATATGTTAATACCTCCTAATAATGAAATAATTATATAATAATAATACTTAAGTATAAAGCCATATGACATATTTTTCTAAATTGTTTCATTTTAAAAGTGAAAATTTTATGTTGCAAGTTACTTATAGTATGTTATAATTAAAGTGCAAACTAACTACATTATAAAAATTATAAAAAAGAGGTGATGCGAATGATTACTATTTATACAACTCCGAGCTGCTCTTCATGTAGGAAAGCAAAAAAATGGTTTGATAATCATCGTATAGATTACCGTGAGAAAAATATATTTAATATTAAACTAACAAGAGAAGATATCGTTATGATGCTGAAAAATACTGACAATGGATTTGAAGATATAATTTCTACGAGATCAAAAGTGTTTCAAGAACAAAATTTGGATATTGAAGACATGACTATGAGTGGGTTAACAAACTTTATCATTAATAACCCTAGTGTATTGAGAAGACCTATTATCATTGAGGAAAAGAAAATGCAGGTGGGTTACAATGAAGATGAAATCAGAACATTTATCCCAAGAAGATTACGAGAAATCATAATGTGCACAACATGTGATAAAGGTAATGATTGTGATTACAAGAATGCTTTAGATATCTATTTTAGAGAACTACAGGAAAAAGAACGAGCAGGAGTTCAAGTAGCTTAAATTTGAAGAAGAGAGGAAACTCTCTTTTTTTTGTTATGTATAGTAAAATTCCTTTCTATATATATAAGTGAAATAATGTACATTCACAAGAAAGCGTTTTTACAGATGTCCTATTAGTTGTAATTTGAAATTAAAACATTTATAATATACTTGACAATAAATAAAAAAATAATTGGAGGAATTATAATGGCTATTAAAGTTGCTATTAATGGATTCGGACGTATTGGTCGTTTAGCATTTAGACTAATGAACGAAAATCCAGATTTTGAAATCGTTGCATTAAACGATTTAACAGATGCAGAAACTCTTGCATACTTACTAAAATATGATACTGCACAAGGTAGATACAAATCAGATAGTATTTCTGTAGACGGTGATTCAATCGTTGTTGATGGTAAAGCTATCAAAGTTTACGCACAAAGAGATCCAGAACAATTACCATGGGGTGACCTAGGAGTTGAAGTTGTATTAGAATGTACAGGATTCTTCACTTCAAGAGAAGGTGCTGAAAAACACATTACTGCAGGAGCTAAAAAAGTTGTAATTAGTGCTCCAGCAAAAGGTGATGTAAAAACTGTAGTTTACAATGTAAACCACAACATCTTAGATGGAACTGAAACTGTAGTAAGTGGTGCTTCTTGTACTACTAACTGTTTAGCTCCAATCGCTCAAGTATTAAACGACGAATTTGGAATCGTTAAAGGATTCATGACAACAGTTCATGCATACACAAACGATCAAAACACTTTAGATGCTCCTCATTCAAAAGGAATCTTCGCTCGTCGTGGTAGAGCTGCTGCTGCAAACATCGTACCTACTAGTACTGGTGCTGCTGTTGCTGTTGGTAAAGTATTACCTGAATTAAACGGGAAATTAGATGGAATTGCTTTACGTGTTCCTACTCCAACAGGAAGCTGTGTTGACTTAGTAGTAGAGTTAGAAAAAGAAGTTACTGCTGAACAAATTAACGCTGCAATCAAAGCTCGCGCAAATGAATCATTAGGATATACTGAAGATCCAATCGTATCATCAGATACAATCGGAATCGAGTATGGAACTTTATTTGATGCAAACATGACTAAAGTTATGACTGTTAACGGGAAACAATTAGTTAAAGTAATTACTTGGTATGATAACGAAATGAGTTATACTGCACAAATGGTTCGTACAATTGCTCATTTAGCTTCAAGTTTAAAATAATTAGTTTAAAAAAGACTTCCACTAGGAAGTCTTTTTTTTACTTTGAAGTAGTGAAAAAAATACAGGTTGCATTTGCACAGGTATTGTGTGGTATACTATAACTAATAGAAAAACAGTAAAAGAGTAAAAAAATAGGGGAATATTAAACACAAAAAAGTTGATACTTAGGAGTGATTATGTGATAAGACTAGAAAATGTTTCAAAGTTTTATAGTTCAACTGAATCTGTAGCTCTAGGTTTAAGAAAAATTAGTTTGGAGTTTAACATTGGAGAGTTTGTAGCTATAACAGGAGAAAGCGGTAGTGGGAAATCTACCTTATTGAATGTGCTTAGTGGTTTGGATAGTTATGAAGATGGTGAAATGTACATAGCAAATCAAGCTACGAGCCATTTTAGTGATCAAGAATGGGAAAATTATCGAAGCGAATATATTAGTTTCATTTTCCAGAAATATAATATCATTGAAGCATACACTGTATTTCAGAATATTGAATCTGCGTTAATAATTAAAGGGATGACTCCTAAAGAACGAAAAGAAAGAACATTAGAAATAATAGAAGAGGTTGGATTGCAATCGAAAACCCATCAAAAGGCAAGTACTTTGAGTGGTGGAGAAATCCAAAGAACTGTAATCGCGCGTGCATTAGCAAAGGATAGCAAAATTATCGTATGTGATGAACCTACTGGAAATCTTGATAAGGGTACTGCAGATAAAATTATTAAACTTCTGTATGAACTTTCAAAAGATAGATTAGTTATTGTTGTAACTCATAATTATGAAGTTGTTTCCAAGTATACAACAAGAAAAATTCGCCTATTTGATGGAGAAGTTGCAGAAGACAAAGTAATTAAACCAATTGCACCTGACTTCATTACTGACTCAAATCACAAGAATCATAAATTATTGCTTAAAGAGTATATGAAACTTACTTTTTATAACTTATTTTCTGCACCAAAAAGGACAATATTTGTGTTATTTGTGTTTTTCTTTATTTCAACAGTATTCCTATTAACACTAGGAGCGAGGTTGAATCAAGAAGCACTTGATCCATTTCAAGGATATGGGACTTTTGAGAATGCTAGAAACTCACGTGTAATTGTTACAAAAAGAGATTACACTAGTTTCTCTTCAGAAGAATTAACACAATTGAATAATCTAGACTTAGTTGAAGGTGTACTTAATTATGATGTTGTACAGGATATGAGTTTGCTCAGTGCTGTTTTCAATGAGTTATATAATATATATGAGTACAATGAATATGCTGTAAACTCTGTTCTTTCAATTGATGAATCAGAACTGTTAGAAGGTAGACTTCCAGAAAGTGACAATGAAATAGTTATTGGACCTCTTTATGAAGTGGAATTAGGTAGCGTCATCGAAATGGTGTTTAGACATAATGATATATCTAGTGGAGAAGAGGGGGGTACTACAATAGTCGAAACGTTCAAAGTAGTTGGTAAATACAAGTCGATATTTCCAGAAATTGCACGTTCGAATGCGTACTTCACAACTTCAAAGTTAAATCAACTTGGTAAAGAGTTGTTGATTGAGTATACGAATTTTAATATATACCCAACAAATCTCGATTTCGAAAAAGAAGGTAAAACAGATATGTATATCATCCTAAACAACAACCTTGAGTTAAATGAGGTAATTGTATCAAATGATGTGTATTACGAAAACTGTTTTTATTATATTAATCATTCTAACTGTGGCTCAAAAGATAATGAGGACCATTTTGCAACTACATCTTTTATTGTATCCGGTGAAAATGAGTACAATCATAATCGGATAGAAGTTCCTGTGTCTATTACCTACGATAAGTTAAGTTTCGGATTCCAAATTAATCGCGAGACATTAGAACAGTTGGTTGACAAAAGTATTTATCAGCCTTCTGTGATTATAAAAGATGGTTATGATAGTAGTGAGGTAGTGGATTCTATTGAGGAACTCGGATTTAAAGCTTTTTACCCTGCAGGGGTTGAAGAAGAGGGAAATCTGATTTTTATAATCATCACCAGACTTCAATTTATACTTAATATGATAATCGTACTATTAATTACTTACTTTATTTCCTACTATGTTTTACGAAATATAATGCTTTCAAAGAATAAGGATTATCTTGTTTTTAGATCATTTGGGGCAACAAAGAACACTTTAAACAATATAGTAAGGATGGAGTTCGCTACTATGGCTGTATTGGGATATATAATCGCAGTCGGAGTGTTATTGTTAAATGAACTTAGTGGTTCACTCATTCCCAAGTATTTACGATTTTACGAGATATCAGACTTCATACTACTACTAGGAATATTACTCTTAATGGTATTACTTCTAGTAAGAAGATTTAATGTAAAAATATTCTCAAATTCTGTCATTACGAATATGAATAGGAATTAGGTGATAATATGATAAAACTAAATAACGTTAATAAGTATTATTACAAAGGCAAAGAAAATGAGATTCATGTTATTAATGATACATCCTTAGAGTTTCCAAATACAGGACTCGTTGTCTTATTAGGATCTTCTGGTAGTGGTAAAACTACTCTATTAAATGTTTTGAGTGGACTAGATACAATAGACTCTGGTTCAATTGTGTTTGATGAGTATGAAATGAAGAAACGTAACAATGCTAAATGGGATTATATCCGTAATAATAGTATTGGATATGTATTTCAGAACTACAACTTACTACAAGATCGTTCTGTATATAGAAATATAGAACTCGTATTAAAAATATCAGGGATTACAGATAAACAAGAAATAAACAGGCGTATTGATTACTCACTTCATTGTTTGAACATGCATAACTATAAATACCGTCTTGCAAGAGAACTCAGTGGTGGGCAACAACAGCGTGTTTCTATCGCAAGTGTAATTAGTAAAAATCCAGAAGTAATAATTGCAGATGAACCTACAGGAAACTTGGATAGTAAGAACACTGTTGATATTATGAACGTTATCAAAATAATTAGTGAATCGAGATTGGTTATATTAGTAACTCATAATACCAATTTGGCAAACTATTATGCAGATAGAATTATTAAAATAGAAGATGGTAAAATTATTAAAGACATAGATAATCAAAGTAATGGATTACTCAATATAAAACATGATCAAAACATTTACTTAAAAGATTTATACTCAACACATTCAAAGAACAACAATGTGAAACTTGATCGTTATACAGATATTGAGGAGTTTAATGACTCGAAAATCCAAGTACAGCTTATCCGCCGTAATGAGACTCTGTATATAAAAGTAGATTCAGAAGACTATATGAAAGTAAAATATCTTGATAAGGATAGTGAGATAAGACTTATTGAGGGGCATCAAGAAACTGAAAATGCAGCGGATGAAGAAATTTTATTTGATCCAAAAGAGTTAGTAAGAACGGACAAAAGGAAAATGAATGGGTCCAACATTGATATGAAGGACGTTTTAGCAATTTCCTTATTCAAAGTAAGAAACATCTCAAAAAGTGGGAAACTGATGTATTTTTCATTCGCAATGATTGGTGCTTTACTCGCTTTATGTATTGGTATTCTAACTCAAATCTATACAATAGACGATACAAAGTTTGTGGATTATCCAAGGGAGTATTTATTAGTTGAATCTATAGAACCAAACTTCGATGATGCATTGAATCTTGAAAGTCACCCTTCAATTGATGAGGTTAGCTTAATCAGAAAACCGAATAATCTTGTATTTGAACTACCAAGTTACTATCAAACTTCAGGCCAGTATCCACTAAATGTGTTTATATCAGATGAGAACTTGCTAAAAGTTGAGGAAATTGAACATGGGCGATTACCGGAGAATATGTATGAAATCGTTGTTGATCGCTTGGTAATCAAAAACCTAATTGATAAATACAAACACATTGGGATTAACTCAATAGAAGATATATTGGGGAATGAAGTAAAACTTAACTCTGAAATAGATTTTATCTCATTTGAAATTGTAGGTATCTCAAACATTGATTCACCTACGGTATATGGAACCGAAATGTTAAAGTATACACAGCTACAAATTCTTCCATATAGTTTAATAGATAACTTTACGTTAATTGAAGGTAGAATTCCAGAGGGAAAAGGAGAGTTACTAGTATCAGACTTAAATAATCCTGAAAATGACAAAATCCTTATTGGAAGTAAAGGGTATAACGTTGTAGGTAGATATGACAGTAGTGAAGGAGTAAGTGGAGTGTATCTTTCAACAGATGAGTACGTAAAGAGATTCCATTACGAAGTTTTAACCGAGGGTGTAAGAAAAAATAGTTTCCTCGTTGCATCAAATGATCCGGAATCAACTACTGAATATCTAAATTCATTGGGATATGGTGTAAGAGATGCTTACAGGATGTCCTATGAGACATATCGAGACGCAAAGATTGAATCTTTTCAAGGACTATTAATCTTCTGTGGTATTGGTATCGGGGTATCAGCAATAAGTATCTTCTTCATTACAAGATCTGATTTACTAAGTCGAATACATGAAGTAAGTGTCTTTAGATCTCTTGGATCAACAAAAAGTGATCTGATTAAAGTCTTTGCATTAGAGATTGCACTTATCACTACAATCAGTAGTTTCATGGGTTATATGCTCATGGTGTTGTTCCTTAGAAGCCTGCAACTCGAAATTGATATCATAATTTCATATATTGCTCTACCAACACCTGTGGTGATTCTAGGTATCATTATTATATATATAACAAATCTAGCATCTGGTTTACTACCAGTGATGTTACTACTTAGAAACACACCATCACAAATTGCCAAGAAGTATGATTTATAAATTATTTCTATATATATATAATATAGAAATAGATTCAAAATGAGTAATAGTTCGTTTTTGACTACTTACTTAAACTAGATTGAAGCGAGAGAATTTATTAATCTCTCGCTTTTTTTGTACATATGAGTAACTGAACGATATCTTTTTAAAACATACATAAAACGCCACGATTAGCCAAAAAGTGACCGTAACTGACTAGTTGGTTACCTAAAAAGCACTTTATTTGAATAGAATAATTTCAAATAGTGAATAGTCAGTTTTGATAAAATGATATTTGCAGATGGATACTTTCTCCCTTAATAAAGCCGTTTATTTTTCCGTTTTCCACTTGAACAGTTTAAAGTGGCAATGTGCATTTTGTAATTGTGTGAACGCTTTCTCACTATAGATATTGTATTTTTTTGATAAAAATAATATAATAGTTTAAAAGTGTTTAAAAAAAATAGGAGGAGAATTATGAAAAAATTATTTAGTTTAATCTTAGTATTAGCATTAGCGTTAACTTTCGCAGGATGCCAAAAAGAAACTGATGAAAGAGTATTCATCGCTGCAACTGCTGAGTTAACTGGTGATTTCTACACAGGTTGGGGAAATTCATCATATGACGCAGACGTTAGAGACTTAGTATGGGGTTATGGTTTATTAACTTCAAACCCATCTGGTGAAGTTATTGATTCACCATTAGTAGCTGAGAAGACTGTTAGTGATGACTTGTCAACTTGGACATTTAAGTTAAAAGAAGGTATTACTTTCCATAATGGAGAAAAATTAACAGCTTCAGACGTTAAGTTTACATATGACTTCTACATGAACTCAATCGCATTAGGTAACACTGGTGGTAGTTCAAACTTAGGTCAATACGTAAGTTCAGTATCTGTTGATGATGAATTAACTGTTACGTTCGTTCTTAAGAAAGTAATTTATACTACTGATACTTCTGTATTCTTTGAATTTATCTTAGCTGAAGATACAATTAAAGAAGGTACAGCTGCAGATGAAGAAGTTACAAACGTTCAAGAATATGTTCGTAAAAACAGAACTATGCCTATTGGATATGGTGCTTACAAAGTAGTTGAGTATAAAGATACTGAATATGTAACTTTAGAAGCATTTGAAGATTACATTGGAAACTGGCAAGGAGCACAACCTGGAATCAAAAACTTAATCGTTAAGTTTACACCTTCTGAAACTGAGTTAGATCAGTTATTAGCTGGTGAAGTTGATTTATTACAACGTACTGTTGAAGATGTAAAAATTGATGCAGTTAAACAAAATGCTGAATTTACTTACAATGATTACTACCGTCATGGTGGTGGAACTGTAGTTCTTCACACAGATTATGAAGCATTCCAATTAACTGAAGTACGTCAAGCATTCGCTTATGTATTAAACAGACCAAAAATCATCGAATTATTCTTAGGTGAATACGGAATCTCATCTCAAGGTCCTTACTCTAAAAACATGTGGATGATGTTTGATGATGACGAAATGGAAAATGTTGGTACTAACTTCGTTTCTGATTTCGAAGCTTCATTAATCGATTATGATATCTTAGGTGCAGATGGTAAATTTGACGAAGCAGCAAACGTTGCTAAAGCTCAAGAATTATTAGATGCAGCTGTTGCAAAAACAACTGGTGAATATGCAAAATTAACTGGAAACGCTACTAGTGGATATATGTGGGATGGAGAAGCTTTAGATATTAAAGTTGCTTACACTGCATTCTGGGACGCAACTTACCAATTAATTTTCAATGACACTTACACTTCTACATTCGGATTCGATATTACATTAGTATCACTTGACTGGCCAGTAATGTATGGACACTGGATTGGTGACACTGAAGAAGCTAGACAATATCACGCATTCGTTGGTGGAACTGGATATGCTTTAAAACAAAATCCAAATGAAGAATATGCTTCAAACAAAGTTATGCCTTGGGGTCAACCTTCGGATAACGGTTCAAGATTCACTGGTGGTAGCGCAATGACTGCTGAAGATTGGGACGCATTATTAGTTAAAATCGAAAATGCACATCCTGTAACTGGTGCAGATCAATACAGAACTGATTGGCGTCAAGTAGTTGAAGTATTCAACTCACAAGTACCAATCGTACCTGTTTACTCAAATAACTATCATGACCTTTACACTGCAAAAGTTGAGAACTTTACAACTAACGCATTATGGGGATGGGCAATGGCTATCACTGACGCAACTTGGGTTGCTGACGCTGAATAATCAATTTTAGTTATCAAAGAAAAGTAAAATATAATAAGGCACTGACCTCTATAGATTTTATAGAGGTCAATGTTTTTAAAAAGGAGTTTGAAAGATGGAGAAAAATTTAAGTAACCAGTCTACTTTTTCTGGTAAACTAAGGGGATTATGGGATAAGCTTATGCCTTATGCTAAATATATAGGTAAAAGGGTACTTATAGCTTTACCTGTAATGTTAGTTATATCTGTTATCATATTTACATTGATTTACATTATGCCAGGGGATCCTGTTCTAACGATGTTAGATCCGGAAAGAACACGATTTATGACACCTGAGCAAAAAACTATCTATATTGAGAATATGAGAAAGTTTTTAGGATATGATAAAGGCTATTTCGGTAGATACTTTGTTTGGTGGAAAGATATTCTTACTGGTAACTTTGGATATTCTATAAGAGCAGGATTACCTGTTCATGAGTTTTTAGGAGATTACATTGCAAGATCATTTAAAGTAAATATTTTTGGATTTATATTCGCATTCTTAATTGCGATTCCTGTAGGAATTCATGCAGCGGTACATAAAGGGAAAACTTTTGATAAAAGCGTTACAATATTTTCAATGGTTGGTATTTCATTACCATCATTCTTTATTGCTTTATTATTAATTTTAGTATTCGCAGCATACTTGAAAGTATTACCATTCTCAGGAATGTCAGATCCTCGAGGTCAACGTCCTGATTTTGCGTATATGATACTGCCAGTAACTGTAATTGTATTAGGTTCGTTGGCAGGACTAGTTAGGTATATAAGAGCCTCAATGTTAAGCGTTCTAAAAATGGATTATATTAGAACTGCACGTTCAAAAGGGCTTTCAGAAAAGATTGTTATATATAGACATGCATTCTCCAATGCATTAATTCCAGTTGTTACAATTATAGGTAACTGGATACCAGCATTATTTGGTGGATCAATTATTGTTGAATCAATATTTGCTTGGCCAGGTATTGGATATTTAATGGCACAATCTTATTCATTTAAAGATTATGCTGTATTACAAACAGTATTACTATTTTTCGGGGTTTTAACTATGGCAGGAAACTTATTTATTGACATCGGATATGCGATAGTAGATCCTAGAATTAGAGAGGGGAATCTAGAATAATGATGAATAATGATCAATCGAAGAATAAACTTCAAGAACTTACTGAAACTAAAGTATTAGAAGAGCAATTTAGTAAAGATAACGAAGTTATTATTTCCCCTACAAAACAAGCTATAATTAAATTTAAAAATAACAGATTGTCTATGATTGGACTTGTTATATTTGTTACAATCGTAGTATTAGTTACTATATTTCATTTCTATGCATTAATCATTGATTATGATTTCGCAGCTACTGATGCGAGTATGAAATATTTAGCACCTTCATTAGAGCATTTAATGGGTACTGATATTTATGGTCGAGATTTAATGATACGTGTAGTTGAAGGTGGATGGATTTCACTTCAAGTTGGATTTTTATCGACATTAATGTCTGTTACTATTGGGATAACAGTTGGTTCAATCGCTGGATTCTTTGGTGGTAGAATTGATTCAATCATCATGAGAAGTTCAGAAATTATCGCTTCATTCCCATTCCTAGTACTTGCGTTTACCATTTCATCTATCGCACGTGATTTACCTGGAGAAACAAAATTATTCATAATCATTGTACTTCTTGGACTTATTACTTGGACAGGACTTGCAAAAATGGTTAGGGGTCAAATTTTATCTCTACGTCAACAAGAATTTATTATCGCTACTGAATCATTAGGTATTAAAAAGAAAAATCAAATTATTCGTCACTTAATTCCTAATGTATTATCATTAGTAGTAGTATATGGTACCTTAACATTTGCAATTTCAATTCTTAGTGAAGCATCACTTTCATTCTTAAACTTATCAGTTAGTGAACCAGTACCTACATGGGGTGGATTACTATCAGTAGCATCAAGAGATAGTTATGTATTAAGAACTGCATGGTGGACATGGGTATTCCCTGGTGGAATGTTATTCCTATTCATTATGAGTATTAACTTAATTGGTGAAGGTTTACGTGATGCAATCGATCCGAAATCTGAGTATACTTCTAAAGATCAAAGAAGAAGAGCTAAAGAAGAAAGAAAAGCAGAACGAGCAGCAAGAAAAGAGCAAAAATTATCAGTAGAGGAGAATGTATAAATGAGTGATGCATTATTAGAGGTTAAGAACCTACATACATATTTCTTTACAAATAAGGGTACTGTAAAGGCTGTAAATGGAGTAGATTTCTCTATTAGAGAAGGTAGAACTTTGGGGATTGTTGGTGAGTCAGGATCAGGTAAGAGTGTAACATCTTTTAGTATTCTAAACTTACTAGAACATCCAGGGAAAATAGTTGAAGGTGAAATTATCTTTGAAGGTAATAACATTGTTGATTATGATTCAAAACAAATGAGAGCTATTCGTGGAAATGATATTTCAATGATTTTCCAGGAACCTATGACATCATTAAACCCTGTATATAGAGTCGGTAAACAAATAAGTGAGCCGTTAAAGCTACATCAAGGGAAAACAAAAGAAGAGGCAAGAGAAATTAGTATTGAACTTCTTCGAGAAGTTAAAATCCCTAATCCTGAGCTTGTAGTGGATAACTATCCATTCCAATTATCAGGAGGAATGCGCCAACGTGTTATGATCGCAATGGCATTGGCTTGTCAACCGAAACTTTTAATCGCAGATGAACCAACAACTGCGTTAGATGTTACAATTCAAGCACAAATATTTAAACTATTAAATGACTTGAAAAAGGATCACAATACTGCAATATTATTCATTACACATGACCTTGGAGCAATCGCTGAATTAGCAGACGATGTTGCAGTTATGTACGCTGGAGAAATTGTTGAAGTAGCACCTGTTGATGTCATTTTTGGTAAAGTGAAGAAATATTCACATCCATATAAAGAAGGATTGTTAAACTCAATTCCTTCAATCACGGAAGAAGTAGAATACTTAGACCAAATCGAAGGAAGTGTACCACATCCATTAAAAATGCCAAAAGGATGTAGATTTGCTCCTCGTTGTAAATTTGCAACAGAGAAATGTAATACAGAGAAACCTGAACTGATTTCTGTTGAAACAGGACACCAGGTTAGATGCTTCTATCCAGAAACGGAGGGAAGACATGAGTAATGAAACTAGAAAAGTAATCATGAGAACTGAAGGGTTAAAACAATATTTCCCTACAGGAAAAAAACACCCGGAAACTAAAGAAAAGCTATATGTTAGAGCTAACGATGGAATCGATTTAGAAATCTATGAAGGTGAAACAGTAGGTTTAGTAGGTGAATCCGGATGTGGTAAATCAACATACGGTAGAACATTATTAAAACTATATAACGCTACAGATGGTCAGATTTATTTCCAAAGTGAAGAAATGCATGATTATAAACTTGAGTTATACCGTAAGCAATTTAACAAATACATAAAAAAATTCAATCTTTTATCACAGTTCCAAGAAATTTCTGAGGATACTGAGCTGAAAGATGAAGTACTTGAAAAGCATTTAACTAGTTTATTAGGTGTAGTTAAAGGTTTAGATGAAGCAACTCAAAGTAAGAAAAGTACTGTAAAAGTTATTTCAGACATCGAGACTTACTTAGAGGAATTATCTGGTAATGGACTATACAATATTACTGGAACTAAAGGTGAGATTTTAAGAAATATGCGTAAGGAAATGCAGTTTATTTTCCAAGATCCATACTCATCTTTAAACCCTCGTATGACAGTTGGTAATATTATCGGTGAGGCACTAGTAGAACATAATATGTTCAAAAAAGGATCTCAAGAGTTAGAGACTTACGTAAAGAAAATTATGAACACTTGTGGTCTTGATGATTACATGATTTATCGTTATCCACATGAGTTTTCAGGTGGACAAAGACAACGTATTGGTATTGCTAGATCTCTAGCATTAAATCCAAAATTTATTGTATGTGACGAAGCCGTTTCTGCACTTGACGTTTCGATACAATCACAAGTTATTAACTTGTTAAAAGATTTACAAGAACAATTCGGTATGGCGTATCTATTTATCTCACATGACTTAAGTGTTATTAAGCATATTAGTGATAGAATTGGTGTAATGTATTTAGGAAACATGGTTGAGTTTTCAGACAAAAAAGATTTATTCGAAGATCCACAACATCCTTATACAAAAGCTTTATTATCAGCCATTCCTGTAACAGATTTAGAGGCAGCTAGAAATAAAAAACGAATCATCTTAGAAGGGGACATTCCATCGAATGTAGTTCCTCCACCAGGATGTAAGTTTCACACTAGATGTCCAATCGCACAAGATATCTGTAAACAAGAAGTACCTGAATTTGAAGAAATCTCGAAAGGACACTTTGTGGCTTGTCACTTCAAGGGAAGTGAGTTATAATGTCAAAATTCCGTCGACGATTTGATCCGAGACAAGATGTACCAGATCCAAGCGAACTAAAAGGTAAAGCGAATCTGGAGAAAAATGATTTTTTTGCTTTAGTTATCGCAGCTACTACAGTTTTCTTACCAATTGCATTATTATTTATTGGTATTGTAGCGATTATCGTTTTCATTGTATTCTAGATTAAGCTTAAAAGGTAAATCCATATAAGGATTTACCTTTTTTTTCGTGTCCAGATAAGATATAATTTAGAATGAGGTGATGAATAATGAACAACTTTTTAGTAAATAGAAACAGACTATTCGAGCAACTTGAGGAGAGTAGTATATTACTATTACATAGTGGTAATGCACCACACAAAACAACAGATCAATTCTATCCTTTTAGGGTTTCGAAAAACTTTTTCTACTTAACGGGAATCAAGGAGTCAAACTGCACTTTGATGCTAGTAAAAACCAATCAGGAAGAAAAGACATTCCTATTCATTGATGAAACAACTGAGTTTATGAGACAGTGGGTTGGTGAGAAAATTAGTAAAGAGGATGCGAGTCGTATAAGTGGTATTGAGCAAAGTGATATTATGTATAACACTCATCTAGAGACTTTTGTAAACCGTATAATGACATATTCAAGAGGGAATAAAATTCAACCATCTAAACATCTTTACCTAGATATGTTTCGCCCATCAAAAAATCATGAACCACTCGCTTATAAAAAATTTCATAAGTACATTGAGAAGTACCCAGAGTTAGATGTTAAAAATCTTAACGAACATTTAAGTTTCTTACGAATGTTTAAAAATAAGTATGAAATTGAAGATATCGAGAAAGCAATTAAAATTACTGGCGAAGGTATAAAAAGAATGATGAAAGAAGTGAACTATAGGTATTATGAGAACCAAGTGGAAGCTGATTTTATGCATGAAATCGCATTGAATGGTTCTCGTATTACAGGGTTTGATACAATATTAGCTTCTGGAAAAAACGCTACTATATTACACTATGAAGACAATAATCAAAGGATTGATAAGGAGTCCTTAATACTTTGTGACTTAGGTGCTGAATGGAATGAGTATAGCGCAGACATATCTCGTACTTTTCCGAGTAACGGAATATTTTCAGAGCGTCAGAAAGAGATTTATGAAATCGTACTAAAGGCAAACAAGGAGACTATTGAATATATTAAGCCTGGATTGAGCTGGGAAGAGTTAAATAAGTTTGCTAGAGATATCCTGATAAAAGAATGTAAACGTATTGATCTTATTAAGGAAGATGAAGAAATTAAGAAGTACTATTACCATTCAATTGGACACTTTTTAGGATTAGATGTTCATGATGTTGGACAGTATGGAGTAACATTGCAAGAGGGAATGGTACTTACAATCGAACCAGGACTTTACATTAAAGATGAATCAATAGGTGTCCGTATTGAAGATAACATTTTAGTAACAAAAGATGGATGTGTTAATTTATCAGAGGACATTATTAAAGAAACTGAAGACATTGAAAGATTTATGAGATAAGGAGTATTTATGAACAACATAGAAAAGACAATTGAGTATATAAAGAATATTTTTGATCAAAGTGAATACTTAAAGGACAAACAAACACAAAAAGAGTATCGTTTTAATCATACAATACGTGTTGCAAACATAGGAAAAGAAATTGCCATAGAAGAAGGTATGAATTTGGACGCAGTTGTAGTTGGATGCTTGCTACATGATATAAGTTATATCGAGGAAATGAAGACTTCTGAAGAAAGAACCGGTCATGGTCGCAGATCCGCAGCAATAGCTAGAGATTTTGTTAACACTCTTGAACTTGATGAATACCTAAAACAAGAAGTAATTTATGGAGTTGCAATACATGTGGACGACAAAGCGGACTTTGAGGGAGAACATACTGTTTTAGCAGGAACAATCAGTGACTGTGACAATATCGATCGTTTTGATAAATACAGACTATATGAGAGTCTACTTTACTCAAAATTAGATACTCTTAGTTTATTAGATCAAATCGAGTTTGTAGAAAAACGTATCAGTGGTTTATCAAGATTGAAGAATCATCCGATGCAGACTAAAACAGCTACTAGACTATGGAATGCAAAGCTAGATTATCAAATACAGTACTTTGAAGGGTTACAGGAACAACTTCATAGAAGTAAGACATCTAGTTTATAAAGGTATGTATGAAGATGATTGATATTAGAGAAAGAATTGAAAGAGAAGAGGATCTTTTTCCAATGACTTTTACGAACTACATTGAAAAAGATTATGGTGTATTGTTCTTTAATGAGCAAAATAAGGAATCCTACGATAGTAACCACGCTTTATTGTATGAATCAAAAGTGGTTGATTTGGATCGTACACTACATGAAATTACCAAGTTCTATAAAGGTAAAGGTATTAAGCCAAGTATTTATCAGGCAACAGGTGATAAGGACTTCTTTATGGAAAACAAGGAATTATTCAAGAAAAATAATTATGATGTATGGACAAAAGAAGAACTTGACTTTATGGTGTTAACTGAAGCTAACTGTATTACTTCTAGTTTAGAACTAGATATCAAGATGATATCTGAATGGGATGAAAGAATCGCCACCGATATATGTATTCCCTGTAATGAGGAGTATGAAATACAGGTAATAAAAGATAGTATTAAGTCCAAAGAAGAAATTGTTTTCGTTGGATACAAAGAGAATAGAGCTGTTGCTATAACGTACTTCCATTTATCAAGGTATAACGTATGTCGTTTTGATTACATACTAGTCAATCCTGATGAAAGAGGGAAAGGTTATGGGAAAGATATGGTACATCATATTGTAGAGTATTGCAAAAAGAATCATATTCCCTCACCATACGCATGGCCAGCACATGAGATAAGCGCTAGTATACTATATAAGGCGGGTTTTAGACCATTGTTCAATGTAGATGTAGCAAGAGCATCTTATAATAAGTAAACAAAAAGACCTTTCAATTGTTGAAAGGTCTTTTCTCTATTTGTACTTGTTAATAATCAATTCCAGCAGGTTTCACACTTGCGGGATCATGTGAGTGACATGGAGTTACTGCGTATACCATTCCACACTCAGGGCATTTATCTTCAAAATATTCCATTTCAAATTTCTTACCACATTCGCAAGTGATTTCTAAAGGCATAGGTAATAAACCCTCACTAAACCCCATCATTCTAACTTTGTCTACGACTTGCTTTCCATTTGTAAATGAAGCACTACATCCGTCATGCATTATAGTTCCTCCTCTAATGTTATTTTTTTACCGTAACGCAATTTGTTTCTCATTGACATCATTTTACGGTCCATTTTTTCTAGTTCTTCTAATATGTTACGCTCTTCACTTGTAACGTTTATTACTTTATCAATTCCACCATTGTTTATAACAATTCTTTTATCTCCCATAAGAGCTAGAATGGGATCGTGTGTACTCATTAATACGATCTTGTCCTCACTAACTAATAACTCTAATGCGAGTTTGCGGTCAATTCCTGCGTTCTCTATTTCATCTATTAGGATGATAGGAGAGTAACTAAGGATTGCTGTGTCAGCTATCATCAATGCTCTTGACTGTCCACCGCTTAATTCAGTTATTGGTGTGTTGATTGAAAAGTTTTCACCAGCTAGTTTGTTGGCTTGATTAAATATTTTTTCAATCGTTTCTGCTTTGTTTTTTACTAATCTACTTGTAGCATGTAAATCAAGGAACTCGTGAACGGTCATATCCATTACAAAGTTCATATTTTGAGATAATTGTGCGACAAGTTTATTTGAAGAACTGAATCTTTCGTAAGGTTCTAAACTACGACCGTTTATATGAACGATTCGTTTTGTTGGAGTATCTTCATTTGCTGCCCATTCAATGTCTGCTAGTAATCTAGATTTACCACTACCAGTTGGACCGACAATGCAAATTATTTCTCCACTAGTGATTGTTAGTTTATCAAATTTTTCTCTAGTTCCATCTTTGTGGAACCCTGGGTATATTGTTACTTCGTATGTTTGTGGTTTATCAGATACAAAGTACGATTTCATTATTTCTATGTATTCAAGTAACCCACTTTTAAATGTTGTTTTATTTATAGCGTTATCCTCAAGAGTGTTTTCATCAAGGTAATCGAGTAATTCGGTAACAGTAAGGTGTGTTCTACCTTCATATGGAACTAAGTTGTCAGTGAAAAAGTCTTTCGTGAATGGGAACTCACTAAATAAATCACTAACTCGGTATTGGTCTAATAGTTTGTTCATTTCTTATCACTCAAATCTATCTTTCTGACATTTCCCATTTGATGTTGTTTTCCGATTCTTGTTTCCCCTAAGCAATAACTACACAATGCGCTAGGCATTGGATAACGAAGCTTAGAACCTTCTAAAGTTTCAATATGATGTTCCTCTTTATATATTAATGTACTAAGTTCAAACGAACCTTGTCCATCTAGACCATTCACATGCATGATAATCGCCTTTGGATTAACACTTTGCACCTTCATAGTAAATACTTCTCGTTCTGCTTGAGATACGATATCTCCTTTAGTGATAACAACGATATCAGCACTTTTTAGCATAGGTCCAATTTTTTTTGGTGTATTAATACCACTTAAGTTGTCGATTACACATATCGCTTTTACATCGTTTATATATGGACTACATCTATTACATAAACCTGCTGATTCAGTAATTAGGATATCAAGATCTTGTGTATGTCCCCATTCTACTACATCTTCAATATTTGAAACGAAATAGTGGTCTGGGCATAGACTCGCGCTCAATCCTTTTCTTACAGGTATATTTAATTTTTCAAAATACAGGTCATCATCAGTGAACAGGCAATCAAATTTAACTACTCCAACTTTTAAATCTCTTTTCTGAAACTGTTCAATTGTTTTCAGTAAGATTGACGTCTTCCCACTTGAAGGAGGACCACTTACAGTAATTAAGTCCATCAGTTCACCTCGTTAAATACAGATAGACATTTGTGAAGTAGTGAACCAATATCGTTGTTGTAGATATAGTCCCATCCTACCCATTTAAATGTATTGTTTGTAAGCTTGTTATCTACTTCTGGGTTTACAGAAGGAAACAGACCTTTATGACTAAGGATTTCCCCAACTTCTTTTGATTGGAAGAAATCAACAATCGGTTTTAGTTGTTCTTTCTTGCTGCTTTTTGAAAGTATGAAAATTGGTGATGCAATCGCTCCGTCAGTTGGCCATACAGCTTTCATTACACTGCCTGGTAAAGCCATTTTTGTAAAGAAATATGGCATGATGCTGACAGCTGGTTTTACACGTGATCTTTTATCACTTTTAACCATTTGTGCAGGATGCATACTTGTGATTAGTTGCTTACGTAACCTTTTTATCCCGTCAAAACCATATTCTTTGTAGATATGTATAAGGATAGCATTGAATAAATCAAAGTCCCCCATTGGTAAACTTACTGAGTTTTCGTATATTGGATCCATTAGTTCTTCCCAACTTTGTGGGGTAGGTCTATCTCCTAGTATGTTAGTGTTTACTAAGAACACTGCAGGAACGACACTAATCATCGAGTAATGATGTTTGGGATCTTGTAGTGTGATGCGCTCATTATTGAAGTCAGAATTAAATTCGGTTTTACCATTATAATCCTCGAAAGTATTAGAATTTTTAAACGTATCAACAAAGTGTTTCTCAAAGAACAAATCAAAACCAGCACTAATGAACAAGTCTGCTAACTCATCTTCCTCAGTAGCACTATGAATATGGTTTTGTAACCAATCTAGACCTTCACTAGCTGCTTTTAGTTCGTAGCCAATGTTTGAGTCAAGACCACTAGTACTAAACGCATCAAGCAAAGGAACTCTAACAGGGCAAGGTAAAAGTCCTTTGATTGTTATTTCTCCCTCTGTTTGCTGTTTTTCTAATGTAACATCAACTACTTGTTTTTGCTGTCCCTCTTCAATCAGTTTAATAAACTCATTCACATCTTTATTTTGCTGAGAGAATAATTCTTCAATAGTTTTATCTCCAACTTGTTTTAGTACATGAGGGTTATCTAAGCCATTGAAACCAAAATTACGTAAAACATCTACGTATAGTTTATCCTTACTTAATAAATCAATGACCTTCATCGATTTGTTTAATGTCATACAAGTTCAACTCCAATAACTTCAGGTACTTCAGCTAACAAGATACTTTCAATACCATCGAATATTGTCATACTTAATGAGCTACATCCAACACAAGCACCTTTTACTGTCAAATATACAATACCTTCCTCGTATTTGATGAATTCCATATCTCCACCATCTTGTTGTAGTATAAATCTTGTTCTTTCAATTACATCTTTTACTTTTTCCACTGTTGTCATAATGACCTCCGATTGAATACAATTATTCATTTTTAATAAATACAATTTAATTTATCAAGAAAATAGTATGTAGTCAAAGCAAAGGGTAAGATTTATAAATAAGGCGTATTTGAAACCTTATTTATAAAAAACTTCAATTAGTTTTTCATATCAATGGTATAATGTATTTAGGTTGCATATTAGAAAACGTCGTGAGGTGAAAAAATGGTAAGACAGATTGTACAAACGAAACTTAATATTCCAAGGTTACAAAGTAACCATTTTTCACGAGAAAGACTACTTAGTAAGATGGACTCTTTTATAGAGGGAAGTGTTGTTCTTGTAAGTGCACCAGCTGGTTATGGAAAAACAGCTCTAGTTAGTGAATGGGTATCTAAGAAGAATAATCGAAGTGCTTGGTATTCACTAAGTAATGAGGATAACAACTTAATAACTTTCATATATTACTTAATTGAAGCTTTGAAGAAGATAGACTATAAAATTGGTGATAGTGTTTTAAATGATGTTGGATTAATCGAGACAATAGGAGTAGAAAACCTATTTGCTTCATTAATAAATGATTTTTGTGAATATGAAAAAAATATAACTATTGTATTAGATGACTATCACATGATTCGTAACCCTGAGATTCATAGAGGAATTAACTTCATCCTTGAACACCTTCCAAATAATACAAGTATGATACTAACCACAAGAAATTACGAGTCATTACCTATTTCAAGATTACGAGCGAAAAATAGATTGTATGAGATTTCAACAGAAGACTTACTCTTTGATGTAGATGAAATATCAACATTTTTGTCAGGTTCCATCAATCAAAAACTATCCTCGCAAAATATTCAATTGATTGAGGAAAAGACTGAAGGGTGGATTACAAGTTTACATTTATTTGCAATGTCACTTAATAGACAAGACAATCCTGATAAGTTTGTTGAATCGTTTTCTGGTAAACACGAGTACATTTTTGATTACTTACTTGATGAAGTCTTTATGCAGCAAACGATCGGAATTAGGAAGTTTTTAATGGCTACTTCTTTATTCAATAGATTTAATAGTTCATTGGCTTCATATTTACTAGAAACTGATGAAATTAGCGCATCAAAAATATTAACTGAAATAAGAAACTCAAACTTGTTTCTTATCAGCTTAGATAGTGAAAGAAAATGGTATCGATATCATCATTTATTCCAAGAGTTTTTACAAAAGAAATTTTTTGATATTCCACTTAAAGAGTCTTTAGTTCTAGAAGTGTATGATTACGCAAGTGTTTGGTTTGAGGAACAAGGGTTTATTGATGAATCGATTCATAATGCCCTTATAGCCAAAAAGTATGAATACGCTGCAAGGCTGATGGAGTTTGAATGGATCAATATGGACCGAAAACTTGAGTCGAGTATTTGGCTTGAATGGGTAAAACAATTACCAGATGTAGTATTAGAGAAGAGACCTATCTTAAATATTGGTTATGCATGGTGTTTGCTCGATACCGGTAAGAATAAGTCCTCAAAGAGTTTTATTGATTCAGCGTGGAAATTGATGAACGATTACAATAAAGGCGATAGAAGTGTTATTGTAGATGATTTAGAGACTTTTAAGATGTTACCATCAATAATATATTCAGCGAAAGCTTATTTATCTCTCTTAATGGGAGACGAGCAAAGTGCATATAACTTTGTTCTTAAGGCAAAGGATAATACAAAATATGATTCTGTTTACAATAAGAACGTTATTAACACTGTTTTTGCCTTATCATTATGGTGCATGGGAAGAATAACAGAAGCGCTTGAAACGATTCAACAAAGTTCAACAAGTGTAAAAATGAGGATTCAGACTTCAATCGCAGTTGGAAAAATGATGATAAATCTAGGTAAATTATCTTTAACGCAGGAACATTATAGAAAGATTATTGATCTAGTTCACTCAGAAGATGGTGTTTGTGAAAGAGTACTTGCTACTTGTTATCATGATTTAGCTTTAATAGATTTATATCGTTTCGACTTGGTTGCGGCGAAAAAACAACTGGAAAAATCATATGAGTATGGAGTTGAAAATTCAGTTCAAACTTGGAAATATAACTATGGTAAAATCCATTCACTATACTTGAAATGCAACTTAAGATTTGAAGATGCGTTACAAGCACTAGATACAGCAGAGAAACATTATTACCCAACTCCGCTTAGAGATATTGATTCTATCGAATCTTTGAGAACGAATATCTATATTGAGCAAAATAGAAGTAGTTTAGTAGATGAGTATATTTCATCATTTAAAAATGAGGAAATAAAAGAAATTTCATTTTTAAATCAAAACCACTACATAACTCTGGTAAAAGCACTCATATATAAGTATAAAGAGAAAAAGAATGAGAACGATCTAAAACAAGCTATGAATATATTAAGTACACTTCAAAAGGACCAAAATAAGGAAAGATACAAAACAAAAATTGTAGATTGCAAAGTATTAGAGGCCCAAGTGTATCTTCTGAAAAATCATCGTATCACAGCAGGTAAAATACTCCAAGATGCAATTGAAATCGCCGAAACTGAAACATATATTCTTCCATTTGTAGAAGCTGGAGAAGATCTAAAAGCATTACTTTCTGCGGCGACATTGGAATGGGGACATAAAGATTTTGTATTGAAAATTATCAAACACATAAATCAATTCTCGAAACTAAGAATGAAATTTAGTAGTCCGAGTTTAACGAACCAATTAGTATCACCTCTTAGTCAACGAGAACTTGAAGTTTTGCATCTGATTTCACAAGGATTTACAAATGATGAAATATCAAAAACCTTGTATTTAGCAATTAGCACAGTGAAAAACTACAATCAAAGTTTGTTTGGCAAACTACAAGTAAAAAACAGAACCGAGGCTATAAAAAAAGCACTAGATTTAGGAATTATCTAAGCATTCTCAATTTGAGAATGCTTTTTTAGTACTTCAAGATAGTACTTAAGTATCTATCATCATAAGGGGTTTAAGTTTACTCTATAATAGAGAAGTAGAATAATTCATTTATCCACATTTTGCTCAAATTATGTAAAAATTAGGAGGCGTTATTATGGTAATAAGATTACAAATCAAAGTGTTTTCGTCTGATAACCAAGAAGGATTAACTTATCAAAAAGATTACGAATCATTAGATGTTCCTGTAAAGGGAAGTATGGTGTTAGATCCGATTTTCGCTGAGCCAAAAGAAGTAACTAGGGTGTTACATAACTATCAAAAGAGAAGAGTACTTGTTTTTTTGAAAGATAAAGAAGTGAAACCCTTAGCATTGCAAGGACATATACAAGAAGTAGCAGAACTCCATAAGTGGACTCTTGCGATTCCTGAAGAATGAGTTGTTGAGGATAATGTTGTAAAGTAGTACAAATAGATTATGTTGTGTACAAGATAGTCAGTATAAAAGCTGTTATCAGTGTTATATAGTAAACCTTTCTTCAATGAACTGCAGCATCAGCAATTCTGCATTCACTCTTTTTAATTTATTTTACCTTCCAGTATGATCGATATATGTTGATCTGATATTTAATTCAATAATTGTTTTATGCTGATGCTGTCATTGAAGTGATAAAATTAGAAACCTCTATTAAGATTGAGGTGTTTTTAAAAGAGTATTTATATATAAAAAAATAAATCATGAGGAGTGATTATATGATTAACTATAAACGAAATGAAAAAATAGCCGGAATCCTATTCTTGAGTGGGGTTGTATTAGGAGTAATGAGTGTATCATCTATTATAGATGGGGAGGATTATTTAAGTGTTGCCTCTAGTAATTTTGGAAGTGTAGTATTTTCAGGTATATCGCAGTTACTAATGTCATTATTATATCTCGGTTTTGCATTATACTTGTTGCCGACATTGTTAAAACATCACAGTACAAACTCATATATCTTTATCACAAGTAGAATCCTTTCCACAGTACTAAATATTATGGGAATTGTTGTTATGTTAAGTATTCTTAAACTAAGTGAACTGTATAGCGTGAGTCTAAATACTCCCAATATATACGAGACACTAGGATCAGTTCTAAGGTTTTCAAGGGATACATTGAACCATATAATGATGATTTTCGTCCATTCAATAGGTGGTCTAGCATTATATTTCATTACATTGCGATATAAACTTGTCTGGAACTGGTTATCAATATTTGGAATCATCGCTTCAATCATTGCATTAATTACGTGTATTGTAGTCTCATATAACAAAATAGAGATAGTAAGTGCCTACTATATTATGTTAAGTGTACCTATTATGCTGGTAGAGATTGCCTTTGCGTTAACCCTTATATTCAAAGGTCTAAATAAGAGCGAAAATAACAAGACATAATATTTGCATATTAATCAAGATTTCTCATAATCTAACTATGTGATATAATTGTATTGTGAATCGTATTTAGAAAAGGTTTGAAATTTTTTTTGGATGGAGGGTTTTTATGCGTATCTGTCTAGTAGATGATGAATCTTCACAACTTGATCTTTTAAACAGCTTAATACAAAAATGGGCAAGTAAAAATGGTGTTGATGTAAACATCAGTTTTTACTCAAGTTCTGAGGAAATGCTGTTTGAATGTGAGGGAGTATTCCCATATGATATAATCCTTCTGGATATTCAAATGGGAGAAATGAATGGGTTAAAACTTGGTAAAAAAATAAGAGAAACAGATCAGACTGTTATGATTGTTTTTGTTTCCGGTATTGCCGATTATGTATATGAAGGTTATGAGGTTCAAGCACTAAGGTATTTGCTAAAACCTGTTAAAGAAGAGAAACTATATGAACTTCTTTCCTATGTCCAATCAAAAGTGAAAAATAAGAAGAGTTATTTGATTTTTTCCTTATCAGGAGAAAAAAAGAAGCTATGTTTTGACAATATAATATATTTTGAATCATTAGGACATTACATTACAATCCATTCCACAAAAGGTGAGTTCGACTACAAGTATGGGATTGGAATGCTGTGGGACAATCTGAATGGAACAGATTTTGTAAGGACCCATAGATCCTATATTGTAAACCTTAAGTATGTTGAGAAGATAAACAAATCTGAATGTGAACTAAATAACCAAGAAAAAATACCACTAAGTAGAAACTCATATAAACTAGTGAATAAAAAATTTATAGATTACTATAAAGGTCAAGGTGTGTAATGGAAACCATGATAGTAATTCCCATAATAGTTATTTATTTCTATGGACTGTGGTTAGTTAGAAAGCAAGAGAGACTTCGTTCCAGTATTATTGGACTAGTTATTGGAGTGACATTGACAGTAGCCTTTATCCTAATCAATCAAATGATGATGTTGTCAAATACTTTGTTTTTAGTATTCTTGATAGAAACACTGATTTTCCTGACAGTACTTAGAATAGGAGACCGTGTATCTATTCTAGTTTTATTATTGCTTCTATGTTCAATCGGTTTATCAGTATATATTAACTTTAAGTATGAAGGATTTGAAATCTATTTAAGTTACATAATCGCTCTAACATTTCTCCTTGCTGAGAATAACCAGGTTTTTATTAAGAAAACATATGAGCAATCTGCGACTGAGTATCAAAACAAGATATTAAATAAACAAGTAGAGGAAGTTCAAAACATTTATTTGACGATGAGAAGTTGGAGGCATGACTATCATAATCACCTTCAAAAGCTCAAAGCACATTTAATGATGGAACAAGTTCACGAGGCCAATGAGTACTTAAATGAACTAGAAATTGATTTAGATAATGTAAATCAACTTGTTGAATCGGGCAACTTGAATTTAGATGCAATTCTAAATTCAAAATTATCGTTAGCTTTAAAAAATAAAATTGAACTCGATTTCAAGGCGTCAGTGCCAAATCAACTAACGATATCCGATATCGACTTATGTGTTTTAATTGGCAATTTAATTGATAATGCTGTAGAAGCTTGTATTAAAATGAATGTTCAAGACATAAAGTTCGTTAGAATTTATATTGGAGTATTTAAGAAGCAATTATATATATCTGTCACCAATTCTACTAATGAACTTATACGAAAACTAGATCATGAATACATCACGACAAAAAGAGGTAATCATGGTCACGGATTAAAACGAATCAACAACATAGTTAATAAGTATGCTGGGTTTATTAACCGTCAGAATGAACCTTCTGTGTTTGTTACAGAAGTACTATTACCACTTTAAAATAATCTTTGTGCATGAATGCTTTAATTCGTGCATTTTTTTGTTCGATAATCATAAAAGATATTTAAGAATACAAAATCTTGGAAAAACATATAGTAAACAAAAAAAGATATCAACTTATAAGTTGATATCTTTCACTATACTCACAGACTAAATTGAATATCTAGCATTCTTTCAGATTCAATCCATAATGTATCCTGTAATTTCTCGTTTTGTGATTTTCGATTTGATTTTTGCTTTTTAGGGTATCCTTTTGTGTGAAATAATCCACGAGGACCATAATAGTCACCATTGATTGCATTTTCATCTACTGTTGCAAGCAATCCAGGTAATGAACCTTTTGCACCTGGTTGTCTTAAAATTCCAGCAAACCATAAAACAAATTCTGTAAAGAAGTTACCTCTTATATGACGCCCTAAATTTGTCTTTGATATACCTGGGTGACTAGCTAAGACTTTAATGTTTAAGTTAGAGTTATCAACCATCCTTGCTAATTTATAGGTGAATAAGAGATTCGCTAGTTTACTTTGTGCGTATGCTTTTTGCTTGTTATAGCGGTTGTCATCCTTATAAACAAAAGAAGAAGGTTTAATTGAACCAAAATTATGAGCGATACTCGCGGTATTGATAATTCTTGCATCATTTGATTCTTTGAGTAAATCAAATAGGAGGTAGGTTAAGTAAAAATGTCCTAAATGATTGACACCGATTTGGCTCTCAAAGCCATTCTCAGTAGGATGATAGGGAGTAGTCATAATTCCAGCATTATTTAGTAAAACATCTATTTTCTTGTGTTTTGCCTTTATGTAGGTTGCACATTGCTCAATTGAGGATTTGCTACCTAAGTCAAGTTGAACAACACTAATATCAGCTTCCTTATACTCATCGACAATCTTTTCCCTTGCTTGATTCCCTCTTTCTAAACTTCTAGCTCCAATAATGATTTGAGCATTATTTTTTGCTAAATGTCTAGCTTTGTGAAAACCAATTCCACTATTCGCACCTGTAATAAATATTGTTTTCCCTTTTAAAGAGGGGATATCTTTTTCAGTCCACATAAATCTCACTCCTTTAGAGTTATTATATAGAACCTAGGACAATAATTCAAATTACATGCTACTTAACTACATGATTTGTGTCTGGTAGTAGTTATAAAGAAAAAGAACAAGATTACATAAGGAATCTTGTTCTTGTTTTAGATTACTGACATTCTCTATATACTATTTTATTACGAATAATGAAATATCCTATAATACAAACAATGAAAGCACCAACACCACCAACGACTAAGTCCATCATTGTGTCATACAATCCATAATCTTGTGGAAATGAACTAGGAGTACCTGTCCACATATATTTCTGCATGTTACTCGTAGTATTAGGATCAATTATGTACTTAATTGTATCAACACCAAACTCGTAAAACTCCCAGATAACCAGTAAAGTTAAAGAAAATGAGTATGCGAAGATTGCGGTAAGCTTTGGACCCATACTTAAGTTCACTTTTTCAAAACGATTTAAAAAGTAGATAACCTGAAATGCAACAAGTGATAATGTAACCCCACTTAACGTATGTGTGATTTTATCAAATCCATGTACATTCTCATAATATCCATGTAAAAACCCCAGTACAACCGCAAAAAACAGCATTAGTAGAATAATAAACTCTGTAGCATCAGGTATATCAACCTTGTACTTTACTTCGATAAACCATGGCACAACAAGAGCTACTGTCGTTAAGACAATCAAGAAAATGTTTGAAATACTTGATTCAACAATTCCATCGTTGCTATTGAATAAACCAATAAAAGTACCCACGAACTCTAAAAATAATATTACGAAAAAGAAGATATACAATATTTTAACACGATCTTTCTCTTTTACAGTTTTCATCATATTTATCACCTCACAGACTCTACTATTATACCATTTTAGTCCTTTAAAATATTATTTTTTTCAATAATTAATTCATATAATATATGCTATAATAAATTAGGTGATTTTATGGACTATATTCAAGGAAAAGTTAAGGCGATTATCTATCATAATGAAGATAATGCATACACAATTATTAAAGTAAAAATTACAGATTCCACTGAAAATATGGGTCTTTTTGTTTATGATGATTTTGATTACATCACAGTTACTGGATATTTTCCACAACCTATGCGTGGCGAGGAAATTAAGTTCTTTGGAGAGTTCAAAGAACATAACCGATACGGAATGCAATACGTGGTCAAAAACTTTGAGAAGTTAACGGACACTTCTATACCAGGATTAATTGAATATTTATCAAGTGATTTATTTAAAGGGGTCGGAATTAAAACTGCTCAAAATGTTGTTACTACACTCGGTACGAATGTTATCAAAATGGTCTTAGATGATAAAACAGTATTAAAGAAAGTACCAAAGTTATCTGATAAGTTAATAGATATAATCTATGATGGTATCATTGAAAATAAAGCAGCTGAAAATACATTGATTAAACTATATGGGTATGGTATTACTCCAAAAATGGCAATTAAGATCTATAAGTTTTATCAAAATGAAACAATCGCAATTATTGAGAAAAATCCTTATCAGTTAATCTATGATATTGATGGAATTGGTTTTGAACGTGCAGATCAAATCGCAAAAAAACTAGGGTTTGATGAAGATGATCCTTTACGAGTAAAAGCGATGATTATCTTTCTATATAATTTGATGGGGTTAAATTATGGACATACTTTCTTGTATGTCGATCAACTACTTGAATATTTGCTTAAAGCATTAAATAAATCAAGAGAGATTGTTGATGAATCTACAATCAAAGAATATATTGACGAACTTGTTGATGATGGATTCTTTATTGTAGAGAAAGAAATCATTAAACTTAAAACAATAGATTATGCAGAAAAAAATATCACTGAAAAAATAAAAGAATTAAGCAACAACCCTTTAGAGGATATCGATGATAAAAAAGTAGATCAACTTATTTCCTTATATGAAAGTATCTCTGAAATTACATATACAACACTTCAAAAAAAGGCAATAAAAAGTGCTTTACAATCAAACTTGTTTATTCTTACAGGTGGACCTGGTACGGGGAAAACAACGGTAATAAAAGGTCTTGTTTTTGTCTACTGTAAATACCATCAAATTCCAATTGAGTATAATAGTACATTATTTGACATCAAATTAATTGCACCTACTGGTAGAGCTGCCAAACGTATGAATGAGACAACCAATCTACATTCAGAAACAATTCATCGTTTCCTAGGGTATTCATTTGATGGTAAGTTTATTCACAATAAGGATAATCTCGTTGATGCGAAAGTCGTTATTATTGATGAAGCGAGTATGATTGATGTCTTTTTAGCATCACAATTACTCCAGGCAATCCCGAAGGATACAAAAATAATCATTGTTGGTGATGAGGACCAATTACCTAGTGTTGGGCCGGGTCAAATTTTAAAAGACTTCATTGATAGCGACATGATTGATTATGTTAAATTGAAACAAATTCATCGTCAAAGCCAAGATTCAAACATTATTAGTCTTGCGCATAGTATAAATAATGAGGCAATTCCTTCTGACATATTAAAAGTCTATGATGATAGACTCTTTGTAGAGGAGAGAAGCGAGTTCTTCCAAACAAGATTAGTAAGCAGTATTCATTATCTTATAAATCAAGGATATGATTTATATGAAGACATTCAAGTTTTAATCCCGATGTATCGAGGGAGTACAGGAATTGATTCGGTAAATCGGTTAATACAAAAGGAATTTAATAAAAATACTGAAAAAAGCATTATTCATGGAGAACGTGAGTTCCGTATTGGAGACAAAGTAATCCAATTGGTTAACCAAGTAGAAGACCAAATAATGAATGGAGATCAAGGTGTCGTAATTGGGATTACTCCAGAAGATATTTTAATCGTTGATTTCATTGGGAATGAAGTAGCATATAAAAAGGGTGACCTTATAAATCTAAAACATGCCTACGCTATGAGTATTCACAAATCACAAGGTAGTGAATATAAAGTAGTAATTATGCCATTATTTAGATCATACTCAATAATGCTAAAACGAAAACTGATTTACACAGGTGTCACAAGGGCAAAAGAAAAACTTATATTAATGGGTGATATGGGTGCATTTAGATATGGAGTAGAATCTGTTGATGCCGAACGTCAAAGTATATTGAAAGATTTGATTGTTGAAAAGATTGTTGAAGTAGCTCCTTTAGAATCAATCAAATCAGTTCACTATATTAATGATCCATCAATTCCTTTCGAAACTCTTGGAGAGGATTTAGAGGCTGAAATAACACCATATTCCTTTATGGAAAAAGAGTCGTAAAAAAATATAAAAATAACTATTGTAAAATCAAAAGTAATCCCTTACAATGAAGGTAGCTTTTTAAACTAGTCCAGAGAGGCCTGTAAAAGTTTATGTTAATTTCTGAGGAAATTGAGTTTTTTACAATAACATAAAAATAACTTTTATAAATTCTTCTGGTCTAGAACTGGAAGAATTTTTTTATATATAAAAGGAGGATTTATGAGAAAACTTAACTCATTAGAGGACCTATCAGTTTTAGACATTACAGGAATTATTAAATCAGCAATAAGCTTTAAACAAGGAGAAAAATACGACAAATTACAAGGAAAGAAAATCGTGAACCTTTTCTTCGAAAATTCAACAAGAACACATTACTCATTCATAGCAGCAGAACAGAATTTAGGTATGATTGACACTAACTTCAATGCCGCAGCTTCAAGCGTGAAAAAAGGTGAAAGCCTTTATGACACAATTCGTACATTTGAAGAACTTGGATTTGACGCAATGGTTATTCGTCATCCACAAAACAATTACTTCAACCAACTTGAGAACATTGAGTTACCATTGATGAATGGTGGAGATGGAACTGGAAATCATCCAAGTCAAAGTCTACTTGATTTAATGACAATTTATGAGGAGTATGGAACATTTGAAGGTTTAAAAATCGCAATTGTTGGAGACATTAGACACAGCCGTGTAGCACACACAAATATCAAAGTAATGAAACGTCTAGGAATGGAAGTATTCATTAGTGGACCAAAGGAATTTGATGATGGAAGTGGGGAACATATTGAGTTCAACCAAGCAGTTGAGGAAATGGATATCATTATGTTACTACGTGTTCAATACGAACGACATGGATATGAAATTCAATTATCAAAAGAAGAGTATTTAAGAGATTATGGTTTAACTATGGATAAGGTAGCACGAATGAAAGACAAAGCTATAATCATGCATCCTGCTCCATTTAATAGAAAAACAGAAATTGATGATGATGTCGTTGAGTGTTATAAATCACGTATCTTCAAGCAAATGAAAAACGGTGTTTACACTCGTATGGCAATTTTGAAATGGGTGTTTGATTATGAGTAAAGTAATTATAGATAATGAAACAATGAAACGTACATTAAGAAGATTAGCGTACGAAATTATAGAACAAAATGAAGACTTAAGTAATATTGTACTACTAGGTATTAGAAGAAAAGGAGTTGTAATCGCATCGATTATTCAAGAAAACATAAAAAAAATCGAAGGATTAGAACTTGATACTTATGAAATCGATATTACACCATATAGAGATGATTTAGAGACGAGTATTCCTAAATCAGTGAATAAAGAATATGTTAAAACAGATTTAACAGATAAAATTGTAATACTTGTTGATGATGTACTTTTTACAGGAAGAACAGTCCGAGCAGCTATGGATGCAATTATTGATTTAGGGAGACCAAGTAAAATCGAACTAGCAGTACTAGTTGATCGCGGTCATAGACAACTTCCAATCCGAGCAAACTATATTGGTAAAAACATCCCAACATCTTCCCAAGAACTTGTTAAAGTAACAGTGACAGATCTTGGTGGAGCAGATAAGGTAGAAATAATCAAATAATGGGTTTATTACTACAAAATGGACAAGTATTAATTAAAAATAACTTAACAAGAAAAGACTTATTAATTGAAAATGAAATTATCACAAGAATAGAAGATCAAATAGAAGAAGAAAATCACGAAATCATCAACTGTGAAAACCTCTTTATTTCACCAGGGTTTATTGATATGCATGTTCACCTTCGTGAACCAGGATATGAGAACAAAGAAACAATTACAACAGGGACAAAAGCAGCCGCAAAGGGTGGATATACCCTCGTATGCGCAATGCCTAATACTAATCCTGCACCAGATAATATCCAAACCCTTAATCACATACTTGATCTTATAGAAGAAAAAGCACTAATCAAAGTACTTCCATACGCAACAATCACAGAAGGACAGAAAGACTCAAGTCCTCTTGTTGATATGAATGCAATGAAAAACAAGGTTTGTGGATTTTCGAATGATGGATACGGAATCCAATCGACAAGACAAATGTATCAAGCGATGAAACAAGCTCATTTACATGAAACCCTAATCGCAGCGCATTGTGAAGATGAAGAAATTTTATTTGGGGGATATGTTCATAAAGGAAACAAGGCAATCAAAGAAGGTTGGGATGGAATTACATCATTAAGTGAGTCTATTCAAATCGCAAGAGATACATTGATTGCAGAAGAAACAAAAGCAGCATACCATGTATGTCACATATCTACCAAAGAAGGAGTCCGTCTTGTAAGAGATGCCAAAAAAAGAGGAGTAAATGTTACTGCAGAAGTAACACCACATCATCTATTACTAACAGAAAATGATGTATTAGACTCCAACTCAAAAATGAATCCACCTGTTAGAGAACTTAAAGATAAATACGCTCTTATTAGTGGATTACTAGACGGTACAATCGACATGATCGCAACAGACCACGCTCCTCATACAGAAGATGAGAAGAAAAAAGGACTTAAAGAAGCACCTTTTGGGATTGTGGGATTAGAAACAGCTTTTCCTCTTATCTATACAAACTTCGTAGAAACAGGAATTGCCACTTTAGAAGATACATTAAAATGGTTTAGTTATAATCCAGCGAAACGATTGAATTTAGGATATGGGAAACTATTAGAAGGACGAGTTGCTGACATTACAATTCTTGATTTAAACAAAGAACAACCTATTAATAAAAATCACTTTGAATCAAAAGGAAAAAATACACCATTTGATAAATGGGTATGTAAAGGATGGCCTGTTACTACAATAGTAAACGGTAAAATAATATATAGAGAAGGTGAATTTTATGAGTAACTACAAAGTTCTAAGTAATACCTTAATCGCCTACAAAACATATGAAATGAAACTATATGGGGACACAGAAAAAATTTCTGCACCTGGACAATTTATAAACATAAAAATAGATGATTCATATCAAGCATTTCTTCGTAGACCAATAAGTATATCAAGTTATAAAGAAAATGAGATTACAATCATCTACAAAGTATTTGGTGAAGGGACAGAACGACTATCAAAGAAGAAGTTCTTTGATGAGTTAGATGTATTATCTCCTTTAGGAAATGGATTTACAGTAAAGCAAAATGAAAAACGAGTTACCCTAATTGGTGGAGGAGTAGGAGTTCCACCATTAATCGGATTAGCGAAAGAACTTCAAAAGAATAATATAAAATTTGACGTAATACTAGGATTTAATAACCGTTATGATGTGTTCAAAGAAAGCGTCTTCCATGCACTAGCAGAAAACACATACGTTGCAACTATGGATGGTTCATACGGATACAAAGGGAATGTCCTAGACGTTATAAATCAATTAAATCTCAATGTTGATTACTACTATGCTTGTGGACCAGAACCTATGTTACATGCATTAGTAAAAGTCGGATACCAAGGACAGTTATCTTTTGAAGAAAGAATGGGATGTGGATTTGGAGCATGTATGGGTTGTAGTCATAAAACAATTGATTCATATAAACGAATCTGTAAAGAAGGCCCAGTATTAGAATCAAGTGAGGTATATTTAGTATGAGTAATTTAAAAGTATCCTTACCAGGATTAGAACTTGATAACCCAATTATTCCAGCTTCAGGAACCTTTGGTTTTGGATACGAGTTCGCAGAATATTATGACATAAACATCCTTGGAAGCTTCAGTTTCAAAGGAACAACACTAGAATCCCGTTTTGGGAATCCAACACCACGAATCGCAGAAAGTTATGCGGGTATGCTAAACGCCATTGGACTTCAAAATCCAGGGGTTCATGACGTACTAAAAATAGAACTAGAAAAACTGAAAAAAGTATACAATAAAAAAGTAATCGCAAACATCGGTGGTAGTACCAAAGAAGATTACTTAGAAGCAGTAAAAGTAATTAGTAAATCTGACATCGTTGGTGCAATAGAGTTAAACATAAGTTGTCCAAACGTAAAAGAAGGGGGACTCGCTTTTGGTACTGATGCAAAAACAGCAGCAGACTTAACAAAAGCTGTCAAAGAAGTCACAACTCTTCCTTTATATGTCAAACTGTCACCAAATGTAACCAATATAAAAGAAATTGCAAAAGCAGTAGAACTTGCTGGAGCAGATGCAATCAGTATGATAAACACACTTGTTGGAATGAGAATAGATATTAAGACAGGAAAACCGGTCCTAGCAAACGTATATGGTGGATTTAGCGGACCTGCGATAAAACCAGTAGCGTTAAAAATGATTCATGAAGTCTACAAAACAGTATCTATCCCAATTATCGGTATGGGTGGAGTAATGACTGCAAGTGATGTAATCGAGATGATGATGGCTGGAGCTACAGCAGTACAAGTAGGAACTGCAAACTTAATTGATCCATTCGCTTCAAAAAACATCATTGAGGAGTTACCAGTTTTAATGAGTAAACTAAACATTGAAAATCTTACAGATATTATAGGGAGGTCTCACAAATGAGAGAAGTAATTATCGCATGTGATTTCAAAGATGAACAACATTTACACCTATTTTTACATAAACTTGGTAATGAAAGACCATATTTAAAAATAGGGATGGAACTATATTACAAAGAAGGACCAAAACTAGTTAAAAGATTGAAACAACAAGGATACAAAATCTTCTTAGATTTAAAACTTCACGATATCCCAACAACTGTCTACAAGGCAATGAAAAACATAGCTGAACTTGATGTAGAACTGACTAACATCCACGCAAGTGGTGGAATTAAGATGATGGAGTACGCACAAAAAGCAATAGACGAAGTTGAATGTTCAACAACATTGATTGCAGTAACGCAACTTACAAGTACATCAGATGAAGCGCTAGAACAAGAACTCCTAATCACTACACCAATGGAACAGACAATTAGACACTACGCCAAAAACGCAAAAAATGCAGGATTAAAAGGAGTAGTTTGCTCACCATTAGAAGCACCAATTATGAATGAACTTGGGTTACTAAGTGTCACACCAGGAATCCGTTTCCAGTCAAACTCAAACGATGATCAAGTACGAGTATCAACACCTGCCCTAGCAAAAGAATTAGGAAGTTCTTATATTGTTGTAGGACGTGCTATTACACAAGCAGACAACCCAAAAGAAGCTTATTTAAGAGCGAAAAAGGAGTTCAACTAATGGAAAAAATCATTGCAAAAGAACTATTGAAGATTAATGCAGTATTCTTGAAACCAAACGATCCATTCACATGGGCGAGTGGTATAAAATCACCAATATATTGCGATAATAGACTTACACTATCATTCCCTAAAACAAGACATATAGTGGAGTTTGCTTTAGCAGAAAAAGTAAAAGAGAAGTACCCAGAAGCTGAATACATTATGGGGACAGCGACTGCGGGAATCGCTCACGCTGCTTTAGTATCAGAATTACTGGGATTACCTATGGGTTATGTTCGTTCCTCAAGTAAAGACCACGGAAGAACGAATAAAATCGAAGGAGCAGTTATCAAAGGCGCAAAAGTTGTAGTGATTGAAGATTTAATCTCTACAGGAGGTTCTTGTGTTAGGGTAGTTAACGCTTTAAGAGAAGCGGGATTTGAAGTTCTTGGAGTAGTAGCAATCTTTAGCTATAATCTAGAAAAAGCAACGAATGTCTTCAAGGAAAACAATACAGAATATCATGCTATTAGCAACTATGATGTATTAAAAGAAGTAGCATTAGAGCAAAACTATATAAAGGAATCAGATTTACCAAAACTTAATAAATGGAAGCAAAATCCATCAGACGAATCATGGATGGGGTAAACGTATAGAATCCTTCAATTAAGAGAAAAACCGATTATGACAGCCATCAAATCGGTTTTTCTTTACTTAAATATTATGTAAACAAAACGATTTAAGTATGAGTTTTCATGATATAATATACGTAGCGAGTAAAAAAGGGGGAACTATAATGAGACAATATTTTAAACAACACAAAGAAATTGTTGCTTTATTTGTTGCACTACTCAGTGCGATGATTTTTCAATATCTTCGTATTGCTAGTTTAGATATTGCCTTTTTATTTGAGGTAACTGCCCCATCACTGTTTATCTATTTATTACTAGTAGTATTGATTCCAGTGATTGTCCTATTCTTTGTATTTGTACCAATACTTTTTATAACAGAGGTGAAATACAAATTACCAGCTATAAACACAATTAATATTCGTTTAAAAGAAGTTGTATACTTTATTAGTACTACATCTACCAAATATATTAAAGAACCAGGAAAAACGACTGTTTTAAGATGTTAAAATTCATTGTTTTATCTTAGATAACTAAATATTAGAGAAGAGGAAAATAATGAAAAAACATATTTTTTGGATAGTGCCTTTGTCATTATTCGTAATTTTAATTATCATGAATCAAGGTGCGAACTATTTTAATCGCACTTGGTTTAACATAAAACATGTCTTACTTTTTGGTATTATAATATTTGTTCTATTAACGAGTTTATATATGGTGTATCGCTTCTTTATACACCGATACAAAGAGAAGAAACCTTTAAAATACACATTGATGATTACACTTTTTGTCGTAGCTGTTATTGCGACAGTTACATTGAGTAATCTTCAAATTAGGTATACTAACAATTTCGAAACTCCAAATCTTAAGGAATGTAAATATTATGATGGGTTTGGGAATCTTATATATCAAGATTATATTGAAGTTTGTCCTGAATTAAACATTATACATAAAGATTCTCAATCATTATCTTTTACTGTTGAGGAAAAGTATGAAGGTCAAATCACTGAACCTCTAAGTGTTGAAAATGGTGTTGGTTACATCTATTATGATGGGACAATAAGTGTGAATATTGAAGTGGAAATCACTTATAGAGGACCTTATGTTCAAAGATTATCATATTCAAACTATAAACTCGTAGAACAGGCAAAAAGTGACGATGTTGAAATACCAACGGTTAAGGGGTTTATGTACCGAAATATAATGGAACTGGATTTTGATACTGAGAATCAATTTACTGCGACCTATACGACACAAAAAACGGAACTTGATATGAGAAATCTTACGGACTTTCCTTCGTTTAACACAATCGAACCAGTTGTAACGAGATATATATCAAAGAAAACAAATATAGAAAGTGAAATAGGAGAGCCTTATCAAATTACCTTTCATGAAATCACATATGATGAAGATGGTTTAGAAATCGTGAATGACTACGCAGATGGACAAATCGAATTTAATAATGCTCTATTGATTGGGATCAATTTCAGAGAAGAGGATTACACTGATGGAAGTACGACAGATTACTCTTTTATGTACACAGATATGATTGTTAAAAATAGACAACCAAGAGGTTTAACGAGTGATCTAGAAAGAAATTATGACATCAGAACATTGATGTTTACAGGTATGCCTAGTGAGTTTTTTACGGATGATGATTTATATAATTTTGAACCAGAATCACTAGTTGATACATACGTTTTTTCAGAGTTCTATGTGGAATCAACTATTCAATTGATAAATAACTATGAGAAAAGGCACACCCCATTAAGTATAAATGGAGATTTGTTCTTTGAGGACTCAGATGGTTATTTTCATAAATTTGTTTTTATGGACTACGGAGTTAAAATAGAAGAGTATGTTCTTCCAGAGTTTTCATGGTCTGAGTTACTCCAAATCGGTTCAAGTGATGATTTGCCTAAATGGGATATGATGTCACCATCCAATTTGGCTATGTATGAACTTGAAAACGAGGGAATGTTTATCACGTACAACTATAAAGTAATAATGGAGCAACCAGGTGGATTGTCAAATTATCATTTTTATCAACACAATCTACTGGTAGAACATTTTTTAATCGATAATTATCACAAGTTTGATTGAGAATTAAAAAAGAGTTCATTCAATATTAGAATGAACTCTTTTTTTAATTTTGTATTAGTTCAGATTTAAATGAATAGAAATCTATTAACTTTGTCTCCTCGATATATTCAACCATTTTTTCAACAACAACAGGGCTAAATTGCTTACCTTTGTTTGAATATAACTCCCCGATTATCTCATCTACTGTTTTAGCATTTGAGTATACTCTTGTTTTTGCCATTGCACTAACTGCGTCACAGACACATAGTACTTGTGAACAGAGTGGAATTTCATCACCTTTTAATCCGTCAGGATACCCTTTTCCATCCCAACGTTCATGATGATGTTTAACACGTAAGGCGATATCTTCTAAGCCCTTTGATTTCGCTAAAATATTATATCCATTCATACTGTGTTCTTCAATTAATTGCCTTTCATATAACGACAACTCCTCGGTCTTGTTTAACACAGTAGCGTCAACACCGATTTTACCAATATCATGAACAATTGCTGACCAATATATACGATTTGTTACTATTGTATTTAAATTAAGCCTTTTTGACATTTCTAATGTCAGGAAAGCTACTTCTTCACTATGTGAACCGGTATATGAGTCGTATAAACCAAGTGTACGAACCAAACTTCTGACGATATCATTTCTCAAATTATTATTTGTGTTGCGTATCATCGATACACTGAAATATCCATTAATTAAGTTGCTAAATTCATTGTAAACAATCAAATCATTCTTTGTAAAAACTTCAGAATTGTTCACTGTTATGTCAAAACTCATACCAGCAATTGGTTTATCTTCAAAGTGAATAGAGAATCTTAAGCACTGTCTGATTCTAGGATAGTACTCCTGGAAGGTTTCCGATGTGAACTCATCTGCGAAAATATCTTTATCTCCATTGATAATCTTAGCGGTTTTATCACCCCATCTAAAAGTATCATTCATTAGAGAATATGAGTTTAGATGGTTCAAATCGTATCCAACCTCATCAAGATATTTAACATGTTCACCAGTTTTTACGAATAGACTTGCTTTATCAAACTTTGGTAAAAGTTCAACACCTATTTTAAAGACTTTTGAAAGAAATGTACTACTTAAATATCCCTCATCACTAGTGATTTGCTCAATATCAGTGAATATAAGATTTGTTGCAGAAATAAGCTCTGTTATCGTGTTATTCATTTGCTCATTACGCAAGTCCTTCTCCTTTAGTTTATTATAAATCATCCGTAATAGAACAGTCGTTGCAGTCAATGTAAGTAAGAAGAAGTTTATACTAACTAGGTTTAGGAATAACCCGTGATCAATACTATGATTTAATCCAAATAATCCATAAAGACCTACGAAGATTGCATCAAATATCAATATGATTCTAAACTGAAAGAATAACGCTCCAATAGTGTAAAGAAGAAATATTATATAAGCGAAATGATGAATCGAAAATCCTTCTTTGTTTCCTGTGATTAGAAGTAACATAATGAAAGCAGATATTGTAATGAAGATTAGTGCATATACATTTCTAAAAGATTTCCATTTAAACTCACTGTTTTCAATTAAACTATAAGATAATGTACTCCCAAAAATTAAGTATCCGAACCAGTATCCGATAAACACATTACCAAACCAAAATAGTGCATTATCAAGTTCGAAAATGAAAATGATTGGAATCAAGTAAAAAGACGCTCCGATTAAAGTAAATACCGTACCTATAGAAACATAATTTATGATATCTCTTATCATCAATCCTTTGTATCCATAATTCTTTAAACGTAATAACGAGAAACGGATTGAAATCATCATAAACAGTAATACCACTACCTTGAACCCAACAATAAAGAATGTCCTAAATAACTCCTCATCATATAAAGTAAAACGAGATATAAGTAATGTAACTGAATAAGTTAGTACTACAGTTCCTAACACCTGATTACCCTTCATAAAATAATAAACTATTGCGAGTCCTGTTACGGGTGACATAATTGTAATAAAACCATATTGTTCAGCCAAGGCATAATCAACAAAAGTTGTTACAATTATAGCAATTATCATAAATAGATTAGATGTGACTCTTTTTTTCATATGAACGCCCCCTATGTAGTAAGTACTATAATAATAAAAATAAGGAAAAGTAAAATGGATTACTTTTCCCTTTAAAAACCCATGTAGGTAAGTCGTGCAAGTATGTAAATATTCAATTATATGTATTATACCAAAAAGCTCCTCAAATTGAAATAGTTTCTAAACAAACAACATATTTTCCTAAAAAAAATAACTCAATTAGAAATCAGTTTAACAGTTGCATTTCTTAACTAAAAGGTATATAATACATTTGAAATCAAAGATAAAAGAAGAGTAAATAAGGATTCTTAAATAGAGACTTAGTGGTTGGTGGAAACTAAGATGAAAAATTATTGAAGCTACTTTTTAGAGGTATTAAACGTACCCGTTATTCCGCGTTAAGGAAATCGAGTGTCTATTTATTTAGAAACTAAGGTGGTACCACGGATTATTATAAGTTCGTCCTTATTGAGGATGGACTTTTTTTATTTTAAGGAGTGATTTGATGATTCAGTATTTCGAAACAAAAGAAAAAAAACATCTAGATGATTTGTTATTTCATTTGCGAGCCCATAATAAGTCATTCACTGGTGAAAAAGTGAGTGAACAGAATTACATTTATGTGCTTAAAAATGATGTTCTTTTAGGAGGCTGTAAATCAGTACTATCTTGGGACTGGGTCGGACTAAATGATGTGTTTTATGAAAATATAGAAGTATTAAAAGCATTAGTCGCAAAAGCTTGCTCTTTATACAAAGAGAAGACAGTCGGACTTAAGTTGATAACAAAAGACGAATCAAAACATAAGGATTTTCTAGAACTAGGTTTTTTAGATCAGGGTAGTGTTACTACTTCACCAAAACGAGGAACACATTACTTTAGTGATATAGAAGAATTAACTTTTACAGATTTTAGAGGTTTTCACACAATATCTTCAAAAGATATCATTAATGAGTATGATATAATTATGAAGAAGAAATCTGAGGAATATAAAAGGAAATTTCACGAAATGGATGCGGTAGAAGAACTACTATATGTAGCCTATGATGAAGACATATTTGTTGGGGGTATCCAATTAGAACTTTATGAGGATTCCTTATATGTAGACTTACTAGCTGTAAACAAGGATTATAGAGGAAAAGACATAGGGACAAAACTAATGAACTATGCAGAACAAGTAGCTGAGAACAAAAAAATGGTATCAATTGATTTAGGGACAACAGCGTTCCAAGCGAGACCGTTTTATGAAAAACTTGGTTACAAAGTAGTGTTTACAAGACAAAACTTTCCTAAAGGATTTGAATGCTACACACTTATTAAACAATTAAAGGAAAAGCAGGAGTGATATATATGAAACATTTAACAACTAATGAAATAAGAAATATGTGGTTACAGTTCTTTAAAGACAAAGGACATAATGTTGAAGATAGTGCATCGTTAATCCCAAATAATGATCCAACATTATTATGGATAAACGCTGGTGTTGCACCACTAAAGAAATATTTTGATGGGTCAGTGATACCTCAAAACCCACGTATCGTTAATGCACAAAAGTGTATTCGAACGAATGACATTGACAATGTAGGGAAAACAGCACGTCATCATACATTCTTTGAAATGTTAGGGAACTTCAGTATTGGTGATTATTTCCGAGATGAAATTATCCCTTGGGCATATGAAATATTAACCAGTGATAAATACTTTGGTTTTGATAAAAATCTATTATATATGACAGTATACCCAACAGATAAAGAAACATATAAAGCATGGCTTGAAGTTGGAGTAGAGGAGTCTCATTTAATTAAAACTGATTACAACTTCTGGGAAATTGGAGAAGGACCTTGTGGGCCTTGTACAGAAATTTTCTTCGATAGAGGAGAGAAATATGGAGATTTCACAACAGAAGTGATTGAAAAAGATATTGAGAATGAACGCTTCATTGAAATCTGGAATATTGTTTTCTCACAGTTTAACTCGAAACCAAATCTACAAAGAAATGAATATCCGGAATTACCAAACAAAAATATTGATACGGGTATGGGTCTTGAACGCATGGCTTGTGTACTGCAAGAAGTTGAAACAAACTTTGAAACAGATACCTTCATGACGATTATCAAAGATATAGAGAAACTAGCAAATACACCATACAATGGACAAATGTCATACAAAGTAATAAGTGACCATTTACGTACAGTCGTTTTTGCTGTAAGTGATGGAGCGGTTTTATCAAATGAGGGACGAGGATATGTACTAAGAAGACTACTTCGTAGAGCAATAAAACACGGTAAATCTTTAGGAATTAATAAACCATTCCTATATGAACTAGTAGATACAATTATTCAGGCAATGGGTACGTTCTATACCTACTTAGAAGATACATTAGAACTGGTTAAAAAAGTTATAAGAATAGAAGAAGACAAGTTCTTTGAGACATTAACTCAAGGAGAAAAAATCCTTGAAGATATCATTCAATCAAATACAAAAAATGTACTGTCAGGTAAACAAGCATTTACTTTATATGACACGTACGGATTCCCTCTAGAGTTAACTATTGAAATGGCAGAAGAACATAACTTCATTGTTGATACAGATGGATTTAAAGAAGAAATGGAAGCACAAAAAGAACGTGCAAGAAGTGCACGTAAAGGTAGTGTATCCATGAAAAGTCAAAACGAAGCATTTATTGAGTTCAAAAAACAAGATAAATTTGTTGGATACGACACTTTAGATAAATTAACAAAAGTACTTAAAAGTTTCCCAGAAGGTGTAGTACTAGAAGCGACTCCGTTTTACGCTGAAAGTGGTGGACAAGTCGCTGATAAAGGAATCATCAAACATGGTGACAAAATATTTGTAGTTCAAGATGTACAAAAATTACCAAATGGACAATTCTTACACGTACTACAGCATAACACTTTAGAAGATAATGACATTGTAACCGCGAAAGTGGATCAAGAAAATAGAGAACTTACAATGTACAACCACTCTGTAACTCATTTGCTGTTCGCAGCTTTAAGAGAAGTTGTAGGAGAACATGTGAGCCAACAAGGATCAAATGTAAGTAGTGAAGGGATGCGTTTTGACTTCAATAACTACGATAATCTAGATGATGATACTCTACTAAAAGTTGAAGAAATCGTAAATGAAAAGATCAAAAGCAAAATCCCAGTTCAAATTACAGAAAACACTATTGATGAGGCAAAAGAAATGGGTGCAATCGCTGAATTCGGTGAAAAATACTCAGGTAAAGTCCGTGTTATAAATATGAAGTATACGATTGATTTATGTGGTGGAACACACGTTTCAAACACTGGGGTTATCGATAAGTTTGCAATCGCAAGTATCGAAAGTAAAGGTAGTGGAATCTACCGAATCACAGGACATGCAAACAAATCAGTGGAAAACATAAGAAAACAGTTTACTGGGTTCCATAATGAGATGGATAAACTTAATGATAAGGTAAGTAAAATCCTAGAAGATGCAAATAAAAAAGGAATTGAACTATCGTTTGATTTCAAAAGAAACGAAGAGATTATAGGAAGTTACCAAGATATCATCAATAAACGTCTTGAGTTTAAAACACTTGGTGAAAAAGCTAGAGATTTAGATAAAGAATTCAAAGAAGAACTACGAAAACTTACTATGTCGAACCTTGATGGGTTATTAGACAAAGCAGTGGATAATAAGTTAGTTCTTAAGTTAGAGGATATTGACAAAAACTCACTTCGTCCACTCGCTGATAGATTACTAGATAATCTTCCTGGAGGATTTGTATTTATTGCTAATGTATCTAATAACAAAGTAACATTTATCGCAAAATCAGCAGATAAAATGATTCACGCAGGGAACATCGCAAAAGAAGCAGCTATCGTTACTGGAGGTAACGGTGGTGGACGTCCTGACATGGCACAAGCTGGTGGAAAAGACACTTCAAAAGTAGAAGAAGCTTTAGAAAAAGTAAAAGAGCTGATAATGTGAAAAAACTCGGGTTAGATTTAGGAGACAGATCTCTAGGTATCGCAGTCAGCGATGACCTAAACTGGCTCGCAAGACCAATTGAAACCTACAAATTTGAAGATAAGGACTTTGAATCTGCATTAAATTATACACTTGACTTAATAAATAAACATAAAATTGATACAATAGTATTGGGGCTTCCGAAAAACATGGATGGTACTGAGGGTGTTCAAGCTGAGATATGTAGAACCTTCAAGCAATCAATTGAATCTAAGTCTAATATTAATGTGATACTATGGGATGAAAGATTAACATCAAAAATGGCTTCAAGTATGATGATATCGCAAAATCTAAAACGTAAAAAAAGAAAACAATCAATTGATGCAATGGCTGCTGTAATTATCCTACAAGGATATTTAGACAGCTTAAAATAAAGGAGAATAATATGAACGAAAAAACAATTATCGTTACAGACGATCAAGGAAACAACACGGAATATGAAATAATTTTAACTTTTGAAAGTCCAGAAACTGGGAAAAAATACGTAATTTATAAATTACCAGAAGAGGATGAAGAAGTAATGGCAGCAATCTATGTAGAAGAGAATGAAGGCGAAGGATCATTAATTGAAGTTGAAACTGAAGAAGAGTTCCAAATGATTCAAGATGTCCTTGATTCATTCACTGAAGAAGAGGAAGAATAAAAAGTGCCAAAGCACTACCTACAAAACATCAACAAAAAAGAAACTAATCCTGTATTAGTTTCTTTAAGAACGTATGCAAAAGAATTTAATGTTCCAATAATTACCTATGAAGGAATTCGTTTTTTAAACCAAGTAATAAAATTAAGAAACATTGAATCAGTTTTAGAGATTGGAACTGCAATTGGATATAGTTCAATCAATATGGCTCTTAATAATGATGTTAAAATTACTACGATAGAACGATCTCCAGAAATGTATAACATCGCAGTAGAGAATATAAAGAAAAGCAATCTAGAGAACAGAATTACAGTGATTCAAAATGATGCTCTAGAAGTTGATGAAACAACGTTAGGAACATTTGATTTAATCTTTATCGACGCTGCTAAATCACAAAGTATTAAATTCTTTAATAAATATAAAACTTTACTTTCTGACAAGGGAGTTATTGTGACGGATAACCTTTTATTTCATGAACTAGTTGTGGCTGAAATAAGAGATAGAAATCTTCGACAACTAGTCGGAAAAATTGACAGATTTAATAAGTTTGTTGTGGAACAAGAAGACTTTGACACATTCATTTACCATTTAGGAGATGGAATGAGTTTGAGTATTAAAAAGGACTGATAGATATGAAATTAACAGTAAATCCTTTCCATGTTAGTAATATCAAAAAATTAGCAAAAAATGGCGCAGAAGTATTCATTCTCGGTAATGAGAAATACGCGAATAGATTGGTTGCTTCTTTTAGTGAACTTGAGATACAAGAAGCAAATGAAATTATCAAATCACTCCAAAAGCAAATCATTATTAATATGAACTTGATTATACATAATAGTGATATTAATCAAATAGATGAGTTTCTTGATTCTATTAAAGGATTACAAGTAGATGGAATCCTTTTTGGTGACTTAGGACTTTATAATATAGCGAAAAGAAAAGGAATGGAACACTTGCTTATCTATAATCCTGAAACTTTGAATACAAATTACTATGATAAGACATTTTGGGCGAAAAAAGGCGTAAAGGGAATCATAATTTCAAAAGAGATTACCCTTCACGATATTCACGAAATTGCGAAAGATAAGACTATTCAAATTGGATTAATTGGACATGGGCATCTAAATATGTTTCATTCAAGAAGACCGCTTATTTCTAACTTCTTCAAGTTTAATGATGAGGAATATAAGGATTACATTAAAAACCGTAATTTACGTTTAGTTGAAGAACTTAGAGATGAAGTTTATCCAGTCTTTCAAGATGAACATGGAACCCATATCTTTAGGGAAAAAATCATGGAATCATATAATGAATGTCTAGAGTTAGATAAATCACTAGATATGTTTATTATTGATCCTATCTTTAAAGATCCAAACTACTTAGAGGAAACGGTATCAAACTACAATGAAATATTGACTTCGAAAAGCGCTGATGTAGCAAGTCGAATTAGTGATAAATACAAAGAAAATCATGACAGTGGCTTCTTATATAAGAAGACTGTTTATGATAAATACTAGGAGGTGCTTTAGATGAAAAAACCAGAACTTCTAGCACCTGCTGGAAATCTAGAAAAACTTAAAATAGCAATAATATACGGCGCTGACGCAGTGTTTATTGGTGGAAAGAAATTTAGTTTGCGTGCTCGTGCATCAAATTTTGAAATAAAAGATATCAAGGATGCATGTGATTTTGCCCATTCGTATAATAAAAAAATCTATGTGACTACGAATATCCTTCCTCATAACGACAATATCGACGGATTAATCGAGTACCTTCAAGATTTGGAGAGTGTTGGAGTGGACGCGATTATTTGTGCCTCACCTGTTATTATTGAAACTGCAAAACAACATACAAACCTCGAAATCCATATCTCTACTCAAATGTCACTTACAAACTATGAGAGTGTAAATTTTTGGTATGATGAGGGTGTTACTAGAGTCGTACTTGCAAGAGAATTAGACAAAAAAGAAATTAGAGATTTAAGAGAACATACAGAGTGTGATCTAGAAGTGTTTATTCACGGAGGAATGTGTGTATCTTACTCGGGTAGATGCACATTATCAAATAATATGACAGATCGCGATGCAAATCGTGGAGGCTGTGCACATTCATGTCGTTGGAACTACGATTTATACGATGGTAATAGTATGTTAAATAAGGATATGTCTTTCTCAATGAGTTCAAAAGATTTACAAACAGTAAAACACATCTCTGATCTTATTGATATTGGTGTAGATTCATTGAAAATAGAAGGACGTATGAAGTCCATTCATTACGTAGCAACAGTAGTGAACACATATCGTAGATTAATCGATAACATTTGTGAGGAGCACTTTATCGATTTACCAAAATATCTAATGCAAATTAAAAAAGCAGAAAACAGATTAACAAGTCACGGTTTTATGGAGGGAATGACTACGATTAATGAGCAATTATACAATATGAGAAGTGAAAATCCTACTCAGGAGTTTATTGGTCTAGTGAAAGACTTTGATGATGAGAACTTCATTGCTACAATAGAGCAACGAAACTTCTTTGTTCCAGGGGATGAAGTAGAAGTATTTAGCCCCAATTTTGAACCATTAAAGTTCAAAGTAGAAGAGATAAAGGATGAAGATGACAATGTTTTAGATGCTGCAAGACATCCAAAACAAGTTCTAAAGATTTTTATACCATTTAAAGTCTCAAAATATGACATGATTAGAAAAATAAAACGTTAACATGACTTGCAAAAAAAATATATTATTATATAATAATATACAGTAATTACAACAAGACTAAACAACAAGGAGTTTTTTTGACTCCTTTTGTTAAGAAATAAGGTGAGAAAATGAAAAGACCAGTAATTATCGCAGTAGCAGGAGGTAGTGCTTCTGGGAAAACAACTGTCGTAGATAAAATCGTCGCGAGTTTCGAAAAAGACAATGTGACAGTAATCACACATGACGACTACTATAAAGATCAAACAGAAGTAACGATGGAAGAACGTATCAAAGTAAACTACGACCATCCATTCAGTTTGGATAATGATTTAATGTTTAAACAAATTCTTCAGCTTTTAAAAGGAGAATCAGTAGTTAAACCAACGTACGATTTCGAGAATCATACTAGAAGTAGTAACACTGAAACAATTCATCCTACTGAAATCCTTATTTTAGAAGGAATCCTAATATTAGAAGACGATCGTATTAGAGATTTATGCGATATTAAACTCTTTGTAGAGGCTGATGATGATTTACGTTTTATCAGACGTTTATGTAGAGATATGGAATCAAGAGGTAGAACGATGGATAGTGTCATCAAACAATACCTTACTACAGTGAAACCGATGCACTATGCATTTGTAAAACCTACAAAACGATATGCTGATGTTATCATTCCAAATGACAAAGACCACGATGTGGCTGTAGACCTAATTATCACGAAAATAAAATCTATCATTTCAACTCAAAATAATGTATAATAATATACTATAGTGGAGGTAAACTATGGAAAAAACATATAAATTAACCCAACAGGGACTTTTAGACTTACAAACTGAAATTGAAAGACTAAAAACAGAAGACAGAAAAAGAAACTTAGAAGCTTTAAAAGAAGCACGTGCACAAGGAGATTTATCTGAAAATGCTGATTACGATGCAGCACGTGACGAACAAGCTCAAATTGAAGCAAGAATTAAAGAAATTGAAGGAATCTTAAAAGATTACGAAATCATAAAAGAAGATCATTCAAATAAAGTAAACATTGGTAAAACTGTAGTTATCAAAGTTGGAGATTTACCAGAACAAGAATACACAATTGTAGGTTCATTAGAAGCAGATCCATTACATAATAAGATCTCAAATGAATCACCAATCGGTAAGGGTATTATCGGAAGTAAAAAAGGTAAAAAAGTTACAGTAAAAACAGAAACTGGACGAGACATAGTAGTTCAAATTATTGACGTTAAATAAGAGTGTATTTTTATACATTCTTATTTTATTTAGGGAGGTAAAGAAAATGATCGGAATTATCGGAGCAATGGAAATTGAAATTGAAACTATAAAAAAAGGCACGAGTAACTTAAAAGAAGTAACAAAAGGAATTCGAACATTTTTTACTGGGGAAATCAATAATAAGGAAGTTGTTATAGTAGAAGCAGGGATTGGTAAGGTTAATGCTGCAATTACGACATCGAAATTAGTCGAACATTTTGATATAGACATTATTGTAAATATTGGTGTTGCAGGAGGACAAAAGAATGTTACTCACAAAGATGTAGTTGTCTCTTCAGAAGTACTATACCATGATGTAGATGTTACTGCTTTTGGGAGCAAATACGTTTATGGACAAGTACCTGGATTACCACCAACATTTCACGCAGACAAGGCTTTAGTAGAGAAGACAATTAAAGTACTACAAGCTAATGACTTCTCATATCATGTTGGAAAAATTGCATCTGGAGATCAGTTTGTAACTTCCAAAAATACGATTAAAGCTGTGAATGAAATTTATTCAGACATATATGCTATTGAAATGGAAGCGGCAGCAATCGCACATACTGCCACAGTTTACAATGTTCCATTTATTATTTACCGTTCTATCAGTGATATCCTTGATGATGAAGCCCAAGATCAAGACTTTAATACATTCGTAGAAGAAGCGAGTAATAATGCTTCTATAGTTCTACAACAGTTAATCACAGAACTATAGTGAGATATCTTCAAGTAGATCATCATCAAATTCCATATAAAATCACAAAGAAGAAAAATAAAAATACATACTTTTATTTTAAAAAAGATGGGTATATCCAAATCAATTTATCTACCTACCAAAGTGAACGTGACGCTTTGAACTATATAATAGAGAATAAATCAAAGTTTCTTTATAAACTTTCAAACACATCAAAGAAAAAACCACATAATAGTAATGAGTTTAGATTGCTAGGGAAATCATACGATATAATCTTAACTCAAGAAAACAAAGTGGAAATTAACGACCAATTAGAAAAAGCATATTTACCAGGTATAGATATAAACCTAAATGTCATCAAGTCTTTCTATAAAGAGAAGATGTTTGATGTAATTAATGAACTAAAAGAGAAACACAAAAACAACCCCTATGTAGATATTCAAAATGTAACTTATAAAACAAGATACACTAGCACAAGACACGGGAGTTGCAACGCAAGGAAAAGAACAATTAACTTTAACTTGCATTTAATCAAATATGATGTATTATATATCGAGTACGTTTTCCTACACGAAATCGCACACTTGAAACATCAAAATCATAGTAAAGAGTTCTATAACTTGTTAGAACAACTATGTCCAGACTATAAAATAATACGAAAAAATTTAAGAGAAATATATAGGTGATTCTATGTTTTTACCAATATCAAAAGAAGACTTAAAAGAAAGAAACATTGAACAATTAGATTTTATTCTAATCAGTGGTGATGCTTATATCGATCATCCTTCTTTTGGTATCGCAATTATTTCTAGAATGCTAGAATCACATGGATATAAAGTTGGAATAATCGCACAACCAAACATGAGTAATAATGATGATTTTAAGAAACTTGGAACTCCACGTTTAGGTTTTTTAGTTTCAAGTGGAAATATCGACTCAATGGTAAATCACTATACAGTTGCAAAAAGAAGACGTACTAAAGACCAATATTCACCCAATGGTGAAATGGGATTACGTCCTGATTATGCAACAATCAAGTATTCATCTAAAGTACGTGAATTATTCCCAAAAACACCAATTATAATCGGTGGAATTGAAGCTTCTCTTCGAAGAATGGCTCATTATGATTATTGGAGTAATAAAGTACGAAAAAGTATCTTGATTGATTCAAAAGCAGACCTCTTAATCTATGGAATGAGTGAGTCTAGTATCGTTGAAGTCGCAGATTACTTGAACAGTGGACTCGACATCAAAGATATCATCTTTATAAAAGGTACTGTATATAAAACGAACAATGAAGATTATATTCCCGAAGATGGAATCTATTTACCTTCATATGATCAAATACTAGATAATAAACGTAAGTATGCCGAAAGTTTTAATGTGAAATATAATAATATTGATCATATAAGTGCTAAACCACTTATAGAGACATATAGAAATCATACTGTAGTTCAAAACACACCAAATCATCCATTAACAAAAGAAGAAATGGATAACGTATATAATTTACCATACGAAAGAGATTATCATCCAATATATAAGAAACTGGGTCATATTCCAGCAATCAATGAAGTGAAATTTTCAATAATTTCAAATCGAGGATGCTATGGAGGGTGTAGTTTCTGTGCATTAACATATCATCAAGGAAGAATCATCCAATCAAGAAGTAAAGAATCAATTGTTAATGAAGCCAAAATCATCACAACATATCCAGATTTTAAAGGCTATATTCATGATATTGGAGGACCAACCGCAAACTTCTATGATGGTGCATGTGATAAACAAGTCACCAAAGGTGTCTGTTTAAATAAACAATGTCTAGAAGACAAACCTTGTCCCCTACTTAAAGTAACACATAGTAATTATCTAGATATCCTACGAGAAGTAAGACAACTAGATAAGGTTAAAAAAGTGTTTGTACGTAGTGGTATTCGATATGATTACTTAATGTATGATAAAAACGAAGCGTTCTTCAATGAACTAGTAAAACATCACATATCAGGACAACTAAAAGTTGCACCGGAACACATTAGTGATAATGTACTACAAAAAATGAATAAACCAAAACGGGCATTGTACGACAGATTCGTAAAACGCTACTATGAAATAAATAAAAAACACAATAAAAATCAGTTTTTAGTACCTTACCTAATGTCAAGCCATCCTGGTAGTACAATCGATGATGCAATAGAACTTGCATTATACATAAGAGATTTAGGATATTATCCAGAACAAGTTCAGGATTTCTATCCGACACCTGGAACACTATCGACATGTATGTACTATACTGGTCTTGATCCAAGAACAATGGAAACTGTATATGTACCAAAAACAAGAGAAGAAAAAGCGATGCAACGAGCACTAATTCAGTACAGGAATCCAAAAAATTACAACCTCGTTGTAAAAGCACTTAAACAAGCAAATAGAGAAGATTTGATCGGGTTTGATAAACGTAGTTTAGTCAAACCAAGACGTTAATTATTTTTAGACAACCAAACAACATTTTAGTATAATAAAGGTAAATATTACTGGAGGTATTCTTATGCTACATTTTCTACTACAAACCAAGAAGTTCATTCCAAACGAATTTAAAAACACGTTTTTTGATATAAATTTTGAGTCCTTATCAAAAGCGGGTTATAAAACTATTTTATGTGACTTAGATAATACACTAATCTCATATGATGAAACCCTACCTACGAAAGAACTAATTAATAAGTTCGAAGAACTAGAAGCACTTGGTTTTGAGTTAATACTAATATCAAATAATATCCAATCGCGAATTGAAAGATTTTTAAAAGATATAACTATTAAGGGATTTGCGAATGCGCGAAAACCTTTATTAATTGGTATAAAGAAGGCGCACAGAGTCGCTCAAGTTAGAGACCTTGATAAGACAATCATTATTGGGGACCAACTTATGACAGACGTATGGGCTGCGAATAGATATAATGTATACAGTATCTTAGTAAACCCACTCAAAAAGAAAACCGAAAAATGGTATACCAAAATTAACCGTAAGACAGAAGTAAAGATGCTACAAAAAATTAAGAAGTACTACCCAGCAAGATATAAAGACTTAAAACTAGATAAGAGGAAATAATATGGAAGAATTACGCTGCATTGGTTGTGGAAGTATTATTCAATCAGACAACCCTAAAAAAGCTGGTTACATCCCGCAAAGTAAAGTATCTGAAAACTCTGAAGACATTGTTTGTCGTCGTTGTTTTAGATTGAAGAATTACAATGAAGTACTTCCGACAGAAGTTACAGAAGAGGATTTCTATACAATTATCAGTGAAATTGGAAAAACAAACTCATTAATTGTTAAAATCATAGACATCTTTGATATTGAAGGATCGTTAATTCCACAAATCGCAAAACTTACAAATCATAACGATCTAATAATTATCGCTAATAAAATTGATTTACTACCAAAAAGTATTAAAGAGGCAAAATTACTTCATCATTTAAGGAAAATAGTAAGTGACAATAACTTAAAACCATTAGATATTTTCCTAATGAGTGCACTGAAATATAAAAACATTGATCATGTAATAAATCAAATTATGAAACAAGCTCAAAACCGTGATATTTACGTTGTAGGAGCGACTAATGTAGGTAAGTCAACATTTATAAACACAATATTAAAAGCTTACGCAGAAGCACCTAAAGACATTATTACAGTAAGTCAAAGTGCTGGGACAACATTAGATATGATAGAAATACCTATCGGAGATAACAACCTTATAGATACACCAGGAATTATCAATAAAAATCAAATAACACACTATATAGACCAAAAAGCAGTAAAAAGCATTACTCCTAAAAAAGAAATTAAAACGAAAGTCTATCAACTTCAAAGTGATCAAACACTATTTATTGGTGGACTGGCTCGTGTTGATTACATAAAAGGTGAAAAAACATCATTTGTCTGTTACTTCAGTGAGTTTCTAAAAATACATAGAACGAAACTAGAAAGAGCAGAAGATCTTATTGAACATCACTATGGTTCTTTACTAACACCTATTTACTTAGATAACGAAATTAATTTTAAAGAGCATACCTTTAAAATTAATAGTTCATTGAAAACCGATATCGTTATTCCAGGACTTGGTTTCATTACTGTGAAAGGAAACCTAACTGTACGTGTGCATTTACATAAAGCATTAACCCCATATACAAGGGAGGCTTTAATATGACAGCTAACGAATTACTTGATCAATTGAGAGAAGTCTACAAGGAAAAACCAAACAGGTTAAAACATGTTGAGGGTGTAAGAGAGACCGCGATGAAATTAGGTAAAATTCATAATGCTGATCAAAGAAAGTTAGAAATTGCAGCACTACTACATGATATAACTAAGTATTATACTAAAGAAAAGAATATAGAACTCATCATAGAGTATTTCCCAAATAGCGAGGAAATACTACAAGAGTTCAACGAACACATTTTACACGCGTTTAGCGCTTATATCGTAGCGAAAAATGTATATAAAATAGAGGATAAAGATATCTTGGATTCCATTATGAATCACACTATTGGAAAAGAAAATATGACAATTTATGAGAAAATCATATTTATTAGTGATTATATTGAACCAAACAGAACATATAAATCATGTGTTAAAGTAAGAGATATTGCATTTGAAAACATTGATCTAGCTGTATTTACAGCTATTAATGATTCAATTATATTTTATGAAAACAACGGAGGTCACGTACCTTCAAGCGCGTACAAAGCACGCGACTATTATTACCATTTACTAGGAGGAAAAGTATGAAAAAGATCGAAGTAATTATTGATGCATTAGAAAGTGTAAACTTAAGTGATATAGAAATCTATGATATGAGAGAGAAATCACCATTTTACGATTATCTAATAATCTCAAGTGCAACAAGTGATCGTCAGTTACAAGCATCAATCACACATATCCAAGACGATTTAGCAAAGAATAACTTCTCACACCCAAGAGTTGAGGGTAAAAATTCAAATTCATGGGTACTTATAGATGCCAAGGATATCGTAGTTAATGTCTTCACAAAAGAGGAAAGAGCGTACTATAATTTAGAAAAAATGCTCTTAGAAATCAGAAAAGTGGAGCTTACTGAGTTATAATGATTTACGAAAAGTTCGCATCGTATTACGATCAATTCGTAGATTATGAACTGAATGATATTTACTATGAAATGATAACAAAATATTATCAAGATGGTACTGCAATTGACATTGGTACTGGAACAGCACCTTTAGCTATTAAACTTGCTGAAAGTGGATTTACCGTTACAGGGACTGATATTTCAGAGCAAATGTTAGAAAGAGCCTACAATAACGCTGTTAATAAAGGTGTACACTTAAATCTCTATATTCATAATATCTTAGATCCTATTAATATGTCATACAACATATTTACTATGACGAGTGATGTAGTGAATTACCTAAACGGAGAAGAGGAAACACTTAAAGCATTTACAAACATAAGTGCTGCAATGGCTGAAAAGAGTATTTTTGCATTTGACTTTCTAACACCTCAACATATGACCAAAGTACATAACTATCAAGAAGATATTTTGTTAGAAGATGACTTACTACAATGGCATGTCGCAAAAACTAACGTACCAAATCAAATCAAACACACACTAAAATTTGGAAAGTTCACAGAAACACACTTTCAAACTACTTTTCCACTAAAGAAATATAAAGAACTACTAAACAAAGCTGGTTTAGTTATCCTGAAAAAAAGAAAAACAGACGAAAGAATTATCCTTTTATGTAAAAAGAGATAATTCTTTTTTTAATTTGACAATCATAAAGTCAATTGATATAATCTATTTAGATAACTATCAAAATAGAGGTGAAATTAATGATTGAGACATATGTAACATTATTTAAGGTTCTCGCAGATAAATCAAGACTAAAGATACTAGCATCACTAAGTAAGGAACCCATGTATGTGGATTTACTAAGTGAAAGATTAGGTGTGAATGCTTCTACGGTATCATTTCACTTAAAAAAACTTGAACAGGCGAATATAGTAAAATCAAGAAAAGAACAGTATTATGTGATTTACTATTTGAATAAAGACAAATTAGACAAAAACATAAAAGAGATTATTACCAGTATTTCAATTAACGCTACTTCACTTGAAGAAAAAGAACAAGAATACTATAATAAAATAATCGCTAATTTCTTTAAAAATAATAAACTAACTAGTATACCAGTTCAAAGAAAGAAACGTGAAGTTATTCTTAAGGAGTTAGCAAAAAATTTCGAAATTGATAAGGAATATACTGAAAAAGAAGTAAACTTAATTATTAGTGAGTTCCATGATGATTTTTGCACATTGCGTAGGGAATTCATTATGTGCAAAATGTTTACTAGAGATAGTGGAATATACAAAAGAATCAAATAGTAAAAGGGACATGTATCGATTAAAGTAATATGATATAATTATAAAGGAATACATTTTTTGGGGGGGGATCTTATGATAGAAAATGAGAAGTATTATGTTAAGCCTGTAGGTTTTAAGAACAGTATATCACTTGCTATAATATATGTTTTTTCAATGACGTACCTGCTCGTTTTAACTGTAGACTATTCAAACATAAATATTGCATATATGATATTGCTATTATTACTCATAATGTTCGGAGTTTTTGGTCTTATTTTGAGCTTTGAAATCAGAAAAAAGAAGTTGTTCTTGTATTTTGTAGGTGATACTCTTTATAAGCATTGTGGTTTTGGTATTAAAAGAGAAGTTACTATGAAAAATGACTATATAGTAAATGAATCAAAGAAGGGTATTCATTATATCGTTATTAATAACGAAAAGGGGAAACCTAGTTTATTGATTGGTGGGGACTACAAAACGCATTTCCCACAATTAATCGAACTATTAGAATCAAAAAAAAATAGCACTCATTTATGAGGTGCTATTTTTATTTCAATAGTAAATAATGATAAAACCATATATGACACTATCTAATGTACAGAATGAACTTGCGTTACTGGTTATTCTTGATGTGTGTTATCACACATACTTAGATATAAGTAACCATATCCCATGAAAACCAGTGGTATGACATAAAATGCGCCAATAAATGTGATTAGCAGTATACTCCATAATATATATGTGAAGGGGAATATTAAAATCTTAAAGTAACTACCTTTTGTAATTTGATAACTGATTCTAAAAGCCTCTATTAATCCAACCTTCTTGTCAATCAAGATGAAAGGAATCATTTGAAATCGTATTGTAGATAACCAAAAGAGGATAAGAAGTATTGATGAAATCTGTAGCGAACCAATGAGTCTTGGTACTATATCAGAATATAATAGATATCCTTCTATTGCGTTTGGATCAACCATAATAGATACTTTTTGAACTAACTCAAGCAATACTGGAATTGAGGGAACATGTATTAAAATGAAAACAATAGCTAACAGTAATCTAAGTATTATAAAGTTGAGAAAACTACTATCCAAAGCAAAGAAATTGTTAAATGTTAATTCATTCTTACTTCTAACATGTTGAATGAGTAACTTGAAAGCTAAATATACAGCCAATATGTTCAAAAAAACATTCAATGCAAATTCAATATAGAACTCTAGAATATCAGGAAGAAACATCGTAATTTGAGAAAGGAAAATTATTACTGCATTCATTATGAAAAAAGGAACAAATACTATGATGAATGCATCACCAAAATCATTGTTCACCCTTGTTCTTGCTTCTTTCTTAATTTCCCTGATAGATTTATTCATAAAACACATCCTAAGTTAAAATGTCTTATTTATTTTACCACTCAATGCAAAAAAAATAAAGTAATAACGACCCATGGAGTGTACTATTTATTCGAGGTGGTGTAGATGAAGGAGTTCGTTAAAAAATATTACATATATATTATCATAATTGTTGTCTCAGTATTTGCCCTATTTCTGTCTTGGGATTTTGATAAGGAACCTGAGGTAAATTTAGTAAATACAATATCTGAACAAGACGTAAATAATCCGTACATTTATGTCGATATTCGAGGTTCTATTCTTAATCCTGGTGTCTATAAAGTCGAAACGGGAACAAGATTGTTTCAATTGATATCACTATCAGGTGGTTTTACAGATGATGTAAAGGAGAATGTTGTGAATCAAAGTGTCCTACTTGAAGATGAAATGTATATCTATATACCAAATATAAATGATGACATTGAGCAAGGTTCTTCTAATAGTGATAATGTTGACTCCAAACTAGTCAACATTAATACTGCATCAAAAACAGAATTAGAGACACTTTCGGGAATTGGTCCGTCAACTGCTCAAAGTATAATTGACTATAGAGAGGAACATGGTGAGTTTTTATCGATTGAAGATCTTATGAAAGTACCAGGAATAGGAGAGGCCACTTTTAATGATATCAAAAGTGATATTACAGTATAGGAATAGAGTAATTTACTTAGCGATATCAGTAGTGATTTTTATCCTTATTACGGATGATATATGGTATTTAATTACAGTACCTTTTTTCCTAATATATGTATTTAAAACACATAAGGATCTTGTGAAATGTATTGTGTTAGTAGTAGCTTTTTACTCACTTTCTCTTGTAATAACTAATGATAATGAGATTGAAACAGCTGCTCAATACGATGTGGTGGTTACTAAAGTGAATAATATTGAAGATTATACTGCAATTGTAGGTAAAATTGATGGGAAGTTGGTCAATGTCTATTTGAGCGACCGAGTGCAAATTAGACCCGGTGATTTATATACTATTAAGGGAGAACTATCAACTCCAACTAATCAAACAGTACCTGGAAATTTCTCGTATAGTAACTACCTTAAATCTAAGGGAGTTAGACATCAGATTTTTGCTAATGAGTATGTCTACAAGAAATCAACTTTTCACATTGGTATTATCAGTTATTTAATAGGGGAGTATATTGATCAAAAATTACCACTTTCAAAAGCATATGTTAAGACCTTTGTTTTAGCAGATAAAACCGAATTTGACCAAAGAGTATTAGATGATGTATCAATAATTGGAATAAGTCACTTATTTGCAGTGAGTGGTCTTCATGTGGGTTTACTAGTTCTTGTAATGAGAAAAGGGTTGTTAGCAATAAAAGTCAGTGATTTTAGTGTAGACTTTTTGATATCAGTTATACTTTTAATATATGTTGTAGTAACTTCGTTCAGTCCAAGTGTTGTACGGGCTGGACTTATGTTTATAGGTATGACTTTGAACAAACGAATGACCATAAAGTTAAGTAATCTAGACATACTATCACTTATACTGCTTGGTACACTTATGATGAATCCATACTTCTATATGAATCCAGGATTTGTCCTGTCGTTCGTTGTAACTTCTATGTTATTGATGACAACTGAAATACTCAGAGATTTCAAAGGAGTAAGGTTACTATTTATGGTGGGGTTTATTTCTTTTATAGTAACAATCCCTATTATAATTAATATGAATTATCAGATTAATCTGTTTACTTTACTTTTTAACATTCCGTTTATTTTGTATATGACATATTCTATATTACCATTTTCATATATATCTATGATTTTTCCGATTTTTGATAAGTTATTATACCTTTTCATTACAATATATAATACCCTTATTAGAATTTCTGCTAGAGTAGAATTGACCATAGTAAAAGGATCATTCACCTCTACTTTGGATATTATGATTTATTATATTTTAGTTATGTTCTATTTTACTAGTTTTGATTGTGTTATGAAACGACGTAAACTCACTTTCGCTATTGTACTGTTCTTTGTTTTTGCAACAAATTCACAGCTATATAACTATAAAAAAAGTGTTACTTTTCTTGACGTTCACGGAGATGCTACTTTGATACGCGACTCGTTTGATCGATGCAATATTTTAATAGATACTGGAGATGCAGATGAGTATAACTCAGTAATAAATCACTTGAAAAGTAAAAACATTAGAAGAATCGATTATTTATTGATTACTCATTTTCATAGTGATCACTATGGGGAAATGGATGATATTCTAGAAGAATTTGAAGTCCTTAACATAATCTCACCAGTAACTGTGAATAGGTACAAAGGGCGCGATATAAAATGTGGAAGTACTTTGATGTATACGTATGATTTGTCCTCGGTGAATCAAAATGAGAATAACAATTCACTTATTACTAGTTTATTTATCGGTGGTAAACATTACCTTTTTACAGGAGATTCCGAGATTGAGCGTGAGAGGGAATTTGTTTCAAAGTATAGTGTAGTTGATGTTGATTACTTGAAAGTTCCTCATCATGGGTCCTCTACAAGCAGTAGTGAACTGTTTTTGAAGAAGATAAATCCTCAAGAGGTGTTTATTATTGTACATAGATTGAATAAGTTTGATCATCCAAATGAAGGTGTTATAACTCGCTATCTAGATCGTGAGATAAAGGTCTATCGTACCGATATACTAGGTACAATAGAAGTTGAGTATTATTTCGGAAGTGAGCGAAAAAAGTATAACAAGCCATAGGTAAATATGCTATAATATGTAATGAGGTGAACCCTATGAGTGATAGTGTTTTTTTATTCTATGGTAGTGATAATTATATTATTAAAGCCAAAACAAACCAGTTAGTTCAAAAACATCAAATTGACGATTTCAATATTACATCATATGATATGGAAGAGGTTGATATCGAGGATGCAATCAATGATGCAGCGACAATCCCATTTATGTGTGATAAAAAAGCTGTGATTATTAAGAATGCATATTTTTTAAGCAATCAAAAGAAAATGAAAAAGGAAATCAATCACAATATTGAGGCTTTTAATAGGTATCTTGAAAATCCTGTTGAGGATACTTTGCTGATAATCCACGCTCCATATGATAAATTAGATGAACGTAAGGCAATTACAAAGTTCTTGAAATCCCATAGTACAGTGGAAGTGTGTACACCTCTTAAGAACCAAGACTTGCGATCATGGGTGAAGAGACAATTAGGTAAAAATGATATATCAATTGATCCTGAAGCAGTGAATGAAATTTTGAAACGAGTTGAGAATAATACAGAAGTACTCGTTAGTGAAACTCAAAAACTAGTAATGTTCGCTGAGGGAACTAGAAAAATTGATATAGATACTGTAAAAAAAGTAGTAACTAAAAACGTTGAAGATAACGTTTATGAAATTGCAAACATGTTACTTGAGAATAATCGTTCTAAAGCACTTGAGGCCTATAATGATTTGGTAATGCATAGTGAGGATCCATTACGTATATTAGGGATTTTAGTTAATAAATATCGTGAAATATTGCATACAAAACTACTAATTAAATCAGGTAAAGATAAAAGTGAAATTGCCAAATATTTCAATGCGAACAGTGGTAGAGCGTTCTACATTATGAAGAATGCAAGAGGTGTAAGTACAGACCTAGTTCAAAAGCATTTAAGGACTTTGGAAGATATTGATTATAAAATTAAAACTGGGCAAATAGATAAAAAAATTGGACTAGAATTATTTATCCTAGGCCAATAAAATGAAATTAAAAAACGACAACTAAGTTGTCGTTTTATTTTCGTTATAACGTATCTACTAATTTAGCTAATCTTGATTTTTGTCTAGCGACATAGTTTTTATGATTGATACCTTTAGTAACTGATTTGTCTAATTTTTTGAATGCAACCGCTAATGCAGTGTTCGCAGCTTCTTTGTTGCTATCTGCTACTGCAGTCTCAACATTTTTTAAAGCAGATTTTAATCCTGATTTAAAGCTAGCGTTTCTTGAGCGTTTTTTCTCATTAGTTAAATTACGTTTCATTTGACCTTTAATGTTTGCCATTTATGTCACCTCCAATTTACAAGCATTGTTATTGTATCAAAACAAAACCAAAAATGCAACTATATTTTACGATTAATTAATAAATCTAGGCTTTTCTCAAACTTTTGGTCCATATCCTTAGTTCTTTTCTTTGGACCTTTCATTTTCTTATGTTTTCGTAGTTTCTGATTTGTAGCTCTTTGAGTCAGTAAGGACATGATATTGTCATCATCATATATCAGTCCATTTTGATTAATTGGAAATGCGTTTTTACTAAGTGCCATAGTTGCAACACCATAGTCTTGTGTCACAATGATATCACCATTGAGGCTCTTGTTGATTAAAGCATAATCAACACTATCTGCACCTTTATCTAAAATATATACTGTACTATAACCATCATGGTACATATGAGAGTTATCAAAAAACATATGAACATCAAGTTTGTATTTTTTTGCAAGTCTTACGATGATTTCTTTCACCGGACATGCGTCAGCATCTACAAGTATTCTCATATTTTACCTCCAAATGTATGTTTATAATGAGTGAATATCCTTAACTAGTTTCTGTAATGTTGGAATATCGATTTCAGATAAGTTATTATTATTGAATTTTGCACCACTACCTATATGAATTTGCTCCACAGTAGCTTTCTCACAAAAATCAGCAAGGGTCTCTTTGTTTAAACCAGAACCTGCTAATACCCTTGTTCTAGTTCCTTCAGACAATGAAACGAGTTGATTTAGTAGTTCTATGTTAGAAGTTACTTTGACTTCACCAGATGATGTGAGAATAATATCGATATCATAGTTAAGTAATTTCTTGAACTCTGTAATTATATCTTTGGTTTCGTCGATTGCCCGATGAAATGTTAGGGTAAGGTGCTCTTTTGCTTCAATAACGATTTCTAATAATTCTGTATTTATAGTACCATCATTATTAAGACAACCAAATACAATTCCATTTGCATTTGAATCTTTAATCATTTGAATATCTTCTAGTATAACTTTTATATCGTGTTCATTATAGACAAATGACTTGGAGTGAGGTCTAACCATAACGTTAACTGGCAGTTTTACAGTTTTACATACCTCTTTTATAAGTGAATATGAAGGCGTTAAACCACCCTCTATAATGCCAGTTACAAGTTCGATTCTATCTGCGCCTGATTTTTCAATATCAAGAGCTTCCTTAAGTGTTGTTGCTATTACTTCAACTAACATATCATCACCTCATATCCAATATAACAAGATTCTATTTCTCTTGCAACCATAGATTTTTTTTGTTACCTTTATCATATATGGAGGTAGAACTATGACGATATTGAAGAATCTAACAATTTATATGGAAGACAAGAAAATTGAGAATGGATATATTTCATTTGATGATAAGATAATAAAAATTGGTACTGGAGATATTGAGGGGATTGATATGGAAGGTAAAATACTAGTTCCAGGATATATTGATCAGCATGTTCATGGAGCATCAGGGTATGATGTTATGGATGCAGATTATGTAGGTCTTGCAACAATTGCTCGTGACTTATGCAAAGAAGGTACAACATCATTTATGCCTACTACAATGACGGATACAAAGGAAAAAATACTTTCGGCATTAAGTAATATAAGAAAATATAAAGAAGAGAACAAGGAACCAGCAGCTGAAGTTGTTGGGATACATTTAGAAGGACCTTTTATCTCTCATATATATAAAGGAGCACAAAGAGAGGATGCAATCCAAGATATCTCATTAACACTTTTTGATGAATATAACGAAGCTGCAGGTGGATTGATTAAGCAAATTACTGTAGCCCCAGAACTTAAGAATGCTGATGAGTTTATTAAGTATGTAACCAGTAAAGGTGTAGTTGTTTCTATAGGGCATAGTAATACTACTGGAGAAGAAGCGTTAGAAGCGATTAAGAATGGAGCAAAATGTTTTACTCATGCTTTTAATGGAATGAGTAAACTACATCATCGTAACATTGGTGCTGTTGGAGCAATGATGTTATCAGAAGAAAGCTATGCGGAACTAATATGCGATCGAATACATACTAGTGACAACGCAACGAGATTACTATATAAAGTAAAGACAAGTGATAAAGTCATTTTAGTTACAGACGGTATGAGAGCAAAACAACTAGGTGATGGTGAATATGATCTTGGTGGACAAAAAGTCATTGTTCAGGACAACGCAGCAAGATTAGAAAATGGAGTCCTTGCTGGCAGTACATTGCTAATGAATGATGCACTAAAGAATATGCAAGATGTAGTTAAATGTGGTATATACGATTTAGTGAAAATGACATCTAGTAACAGTTCAATGCTACATGGTATATCAAATAGAAAAGGTTCTATTACAGTTGGGAAAGACGCTGATTTAGTCATACTAAACAAGGATTTATCGATATTGAATGTATATTGTAAAGGAGTTAAAACGGCTTAAAAAAGCCGTTTTTTATTTGTTATGGATTATAAATAGCACATATATGAATCTTTCTGTTTCTTTTCTCTTGACAAATGAGTGTAAGCATTTGTATAATGGAATCATAAGTGGTATATACCACACAAAATATTGGAGGTTATTATGAAAGAGTTTTTCTCAAGTGTTTTAGGTTATTTACAAAAAATTGGTAAATCATTGATGTTACCAGTTGCTGTATTACCTGCAGCTGCCCTATTAATGGGTATAGGATATTGGATAGACCCTAATGGTTGGGGTGGAGATAGCCAAGTAGCTGCTATTTTAATTAAGACTGGAGCATCAATTATTGATAATATGTCAATTTTGTTCGCAGTTGGGGTTGCATATGGTTTATCAAAATCTAAGGATGGATCTGCTGCGTTAAGTGGTTTAGTATCATTCCTTGTAATTACGACAGTGTTATCAAGTGGATCAGTAGCACAAATTACTGGAATTGATCCTGCAGATGTAAACGCTGCGTTTGGTAAAATTTCAAATCAGTTCATTGGTATCTTGGCAGGGGTTTTAGGTGCAACTGCATTTAATAGATTTAGCCATGTTGAACTACCAAAAGCATTAGCATTCTTTAGTGGAAAACGTTTAGTACCAATCGTTACAGCAGTTGCTTCACTATTAGTATCTGTAGTTTTACTATTTATCTGGCCTGTTATATTCAGTGGACTAGTTGGGTTCGGTGAATCAATTATTAGTTTAGACGCTGTTGGTGCTGGTATTTATGGATTCTTTAATAGATTATTAATCCCGTTCGGATTACATCATGCTTTAAATAGTGTGTTCTGGTTCGACGTTGCTGGAATAAATGATATTCCAAACTTCCTTGGTGGACAAGCATCAATTGATGCTGGTACTGGTATTCTAGGTGTAACAGGTATGTATCAAGCTGGATTCTTCCCAGTAATGATGTTTGGGTTACCTGCTGCAGCATTAGCAATGGTTCGTACTGCGAAAAGAGAGAATAGAGCAAAAGTAGCATCATTAATGTTCGCTGCTGGTTTAGCATCATTCTTCACTGGTGTAACAGAACCTATTGAATTTGCCTTCCTATTCGTAGCACCATTACTATTTGTTGTTCACGCTGTGTTAACGGGTATTAGTGTATTCATTGCTGCTTCATTCCAATGGATTGCAGGGTTCGGATTTAGCGCAGGATTTGTAGATTTCGCACTAAGTGCGAGAAACCCTCTTGCTCAAAACTGGTATATGCTAATTCTTCAAGGTTTAGTATTTGGAGCAATATATTACTTTGTATTTAAATATTTAATCATCAAGTTAAACTTAAAAACACCTGGTCGTGAAGACAATGAAGATGAAGAGACATTAGTAGTTGGAAAAGCCTCTCACAAAGAAGTTGCAGTACAAATGTTAGCTGCATTAGGTGGAAAAGATAATATTGTTGAATTAGATAACTGTATTACAAGACTGAGACTGAAAATTAAGAGTATTGAAGCTGTTAATGAAAAGGCGTTAAAAGCAGCTGGTGCAACTGCATTAATGAAAATATCGAAAACAAATGTTCAAGTTATCGTTGGTACACAAGTTCAATTTGTAGCTGACGAAATGAGAAAACTATAACAAAAAAAATATATACGAGGAGGCAACTCCTCGTATATCCTATTATAGGAGTGATATAATGAGAGTAATAAAACTGCAAACGAAAGAAGAAGTAACAAAATATCTAGCGGAGCTTATTCTCAATGTAATTGAGCAGAATCCAAAAGCTGTCCTTGGTTTAGCCACAGGATCAACACCAACTTTGGCGTATCATGAACTAGTGAAAAAATATCTAGTGGACCATATTGATTTTAGTGAAGTAGTGACGTTTAATCTTGATGAGTATGTTGGGGTTGAAGAAACTGATGAAAATTCGTATCGAAGCTTTATGGATGAGAATTTATTTAACTACATAAATATTAGACAGGAAAACACTTTTTTACCAAATGTAAAAGGGGAAAATACTGAAAACTACGATAAATTAATAAAATCGTATGGAGGTATTGATTTACAAGTCCTAGGTATTGGTGAAAATGGACATATAGGTTTTAATGAACCAGGTACAAAAAAGAATACTTTAACGCATAAGGTGGTTCTTACTCAAAATACAAGAGAAAACAATGCGAAATTTTTCAACTCAATTGAAGATGTTCCCACAGAGGCAGTAACTATGGGAATCCAATCAATTTTGAGTGCTAAAAAAATAGTTTTGGTAGCAACAAATAGTAATAAGGCAAACATTATGAAAAAACTAATAAATGAAGAAGTATCTGAATCAATACCAGCTTCATTTCTCAAAAATCATCCCAACGTAATTATAGTTGTTGATGAAGAAGCAGGAAAATATATAAAGGAGATGGAAATATGAGTAGAATTAAAGAAACAATTCTAATACCAATCAAAGGAGAATATGGAGATATCAGTAAAACACCTGATCAAGTATTCTCAAATAAGTTCCTTGGTGAAGGATTTGTAATTTTTCCAGATGAGGGATTACTTTATTCGCCAGTAGATGGTATAATTAAGTCGGTATTTCCAACCAAACATGCAATTACTTTAACAAGTAATAAAGGTTTAGATATATTGATTCATATCGGTTTGGAAACAGTCAAATTAGAAGGACAAGGTTTTACATTACATGTAGAAAAAGGTGCTTCTGTGAAGCAAGGAGACTTGTTAATTGAATTTGATAAGGATTATATTGAGGAAAATGCGGATTCTTCTGCGACACCAATTGTCTTTGTTGAGAAGTCATACTTAAAAGTGAAAAACAGTAAAAAAGATAAAGGGAAAACATACTTGAAGGTAATTACAGAGTAAGTAGGAGGTTCATATGAAACCTAAATATATGATTGTGATTGAAGAAATTGAGAAAATCATTGAAGAACAAGAAATAAATTCATTAATACCATCAGAAAGAGTCTTGTCAGAGAGATTAGATATTTCTAGAATGACTGTAAGAAAAGCAATCCAGATATTAGTGAATAAGGGGAAACTTTACCGAGTGAACAATGTTGGAACATTTATTTCCGATGAAAAACTCTACAAAGTTGTAAATACTTTAACAGGCTTTACTAGTGAAGTATCAGCAACAGGAAGTGATGTAAAAAACAAAGTTCTAGAGTACAGTTATATCCCTGCTTCAGAAGTTGTTTCTGCTAAACTTCAAATAGAAGAAGGAGCAATGGTTCATAAAGTAGTCCGAGTTCGATTAAGAGATGGAGTAGCTATTATGATTGATTCATCTTACTTTCCAGCTGACATCATTGATTTAAATATCGATGTGATAAAAGGATCAATTTATAATCATATTACAAAGAACCTAGAACTAACAATATCTTCAGCAATCCAAGAAATAAAAGCGACATTTGTACCAGATAGGTTCAAAGGTATTTTAGATATAAAAGAGGGTGAACCAACCATTTGTGTTGAACTGGTAGGGTACTTAGAAAATGGACGCATTTACGAATATGCAACATCATTCAAAGATCAAAATAAATACGAACTAGTGATTCAGTCATTACGATGAACCCATTCTGGTTATTCAAGGAGGAATTATTATGAAAAAATCATTTCTAATAACAAATGCTCATGGTCTACATGCAAGACCAGCCGCAAATTTTGTCCGTATGACTTCATCAATTCCCGCACATATTACTATTGAATGTGAAGGAGAAAAAACAGACGCAAAATCAATTATGGGACTTATCGCATTGCGAATTGTAAAAAATCAAGTTGTTACGATTGAAATAGACCAAGAAAATCCGTCTTATATGGAAAAAATTGAGACTCATCTTGTCGAAAACCAAATCGGAAAAAGTAACTAAATAAAAGGAGAAAGTATGTCACGTACATTTACTATAAAAGACACATCAGGTCTTCATGCAAGACCCGCTGCTTTAGTTGTGAACGAAGCAGCAAAACATGAGAATGAAATAAACATAATATATAAAGGAACAAGTTATAACCTAAAATCAATTATGATTGTAATGAGTTTAGGTGTAAAACATAATGAGGAGTTCTCGATTGAAGTTAATGGAGAAAACTCAAACGAAGTATTAGACTCACTAGAAAAGATTCTTAGAGATCATAAATTGGTCTAATATATAAGAATAATCCATTTCATAGGAAAAGAGTGTCACTCCCCAGCAGTGACACTCTTTTTCATACCTACATTTCCTTGTAGAATACTGTAGTATAAGCATAAATAACACATTTTATCAAAATTACTTTGACACGCATAGTAATTTACGATATATTTACATTAGGAGTGTGATAAAATGAAAATAGGTATAATTACAGACTCAGGAAGCAACCTACCACTTGAGTTCATTAAAAGTCAACCAAACTTAAGAATGACACCTTTAATGATTTCCTTTGATGGTGAATACCATCGAGATATAATAGATGTCGATTATGAAACAGTTTATAAGAAATTAGAAGAAACAAAGGTTACAACAAGTTTACCTAGCTTAGAAGATTTAGAAGAGGCTATAAAAGATTTTGAAAAACTTGGATATACAGATATCATAGTAATGACAATCTCAAGTAATCTTAGTGGTACATATCAAGCATTTGAATTATTTGCCAAAGATTATGAAGGAATTAACCTTCACTTTTATGACACAAAAACTCTTTCTGCTGCACAAGGAAATCTTGTTAAAGTAGCATTGCAAGGAATCGAAAAAGGGTTGTCAATTCCAAGAATTATCGCAGATCTTAATCAAGAACGATACGAAGATAGTATGGCTATGTTCACTGTGGAAACTCTAAAATATTTAAGAGACGGTGGACGTATAGGGAAAGTAGAAGGAACAATTGGTGAACTCCTTCATGTTAAACCAGTAATCTCTGTTAGTGATGAAGGTGTATATTATACAATTAGTAAAGGCTTTGGTATGAAACGTACTATGATTGCAATGAGAAAAGCAATTAAAGACAAGTTCAACAATGATCAAATCGAAGTTGTTATCCACTACGGAAATAATCTTCCTAAAGCGGAAGAAATCAAAGAAAAACTGGAATCCAGTTTCAATGTTCACAAAGTTTCTATCGAACAGTTAACTCCTGTATTAGGAATTCATACCGGACCTGAAATGTACGCGATGATAGTTCGAAGAGTAGAAAAATACAAATTACAAAACCTATAAAAGGACTCTATTTTTGAGTCCTTTTTTTTAGTTATTACCTAAATTTTGAATGAAAACGTTTTAATGGTATAATAGGAATAGACAAAATAGAAAAGGATGGTGCAAGATGAAATTAGAACCAAGAACAATTAAAGCTAGTAAATTAAGAAAAACAGACTTAACTCCTGGTGTTTTATATGGTAAGGGAATGAAATCTGTACCAGTTCAAGCAAATTCAACGGAGTTCCATAAACTGTATCATAAAAAAGGAACTTCAAAAACTTTTGAAATAACATTAGAAGGGAAAACGCATATTGTATATATTAGGGAAGTTCAAGATTCATTTGAAAACTTCCACAATAAAATACATTTTGATTTAGTAAAAGTAGCAAAAGATGCTACATTAACATCAAATATTAACCTAGTATTCTTGAATCACGAAGAAGTAGAAAAACGTGGATTCATCGTACAAGGTGTAATGAATAGTGTAGAAGTAGAATATGCAGTTGGATCTGGTATTTCTAGATTAGAAGTAGATGTTGCTGGTATGAGAGCAAATGATACATTAAAAGTGAGCGATATAATACCACCTAAAGGTGTTAAAATTCTAGCTGATATGGATAGTACAATTGTTTCTATCTCAACTCCTAAAGAAGAAGTAGTAGTTGATGAAGATGCACAAGTTGTAACTGAAGTAGAATCAATTAAGCAATCCAACGATTAAACAAGCAAAAACATGAAAAAAAACACTTCTATACACAGTATAGAGGTGTTTTTTATGGTTAAGAGTAGAACTTTATAAAGTTAGTAGAGTATAAACTACATCAGTTGTAAATAATAAAAATAATATATAAAACAAGATATTACTCGTTCGTTCTAAATGGAAATGAATTAATGGATGTAAGTACTTAACAACTAAATAGCCAATAATTCCAAAAAGAGAAGTTGGTAAATAACAAACATATGCGTACTTACAAGGAAATGTACTTGTATAGTCCCATAAATGTTTATTATAAAGGAACTCAAATCCCCAACCAGTAATCCCTTCAACTACTCCCGTAAAAATAATTGCCATCACGATTAGAATGATTTCCTTATATATATCTTTTATCCTACGTATTTTCACATAAACAGTATTATAAAAGATTATAGTAAGTAGGACTCCAAAACCATATAAAGGCTGATAGGGGCCAATTAAAAGACTATTATCATACCACTCACCTAAGAAAGCTAAATTCACGAGTCGCTCCAGTATAAAGCCACCAACACTATAAAAGATTAAATACATAAAGTAACGCTTAAAAGCAGAAAAGTATCTTGATTTAATTTTATTAGTCATAGTATCACCTTCTATCTTATTTTACTCCTGTATCATTAAATAAACAATATCATTGTTTTAACTTCATTAACATGTTATTGTATATAATGCGATTAATTTGCTATACTTAACTATAGGTGGTGGTTTTATGAAACTAAAAATGGGAGACTATAATACTTTAGAAGTTATTAGAGAAACCGAATTTGCATTTATGCTTGGAACAGAAGAACAAGAAGTGTTCCTACACAAAAAACAGGTAGTAGGAGAGTTAAACCCAGGAGATACAATAGAAGTATTTCTTTATTTTGACAACCAAAAAAGAGCTACAGCTACAATGAAAAGACCTCTTGTAGATCAAAAACATCCAGCTTTCTTAGAAGTTGTTGATGTAAACTATAGATTAGGTATTTTCCTACAAATGGGTCTTGTGAAAGATTTATTACTATCAAGAGATGATTTACCATTTGTTAGAAAAGAATGGCCAAAAGTAGGAGACAAGTTATTTGTACGTCTTCGTACTTCGAAGAACCAAATGACAGCTAAATTTATTCCTAGATATGAGATAAACAACACATTGAAGCCAACTACTGAATTAGAAGTAGGAAAAGAATATGAAGCATATAATGTTTACAAGACAGAAGAAGGAAATATTTTCTTCACTGAGGAAGGACATAATATTTATGTATACTTCAAACATATGCGTAAGGAATACCGTTTAGGTGAAAAAGAACTGATGAAAATCACTATTGATAAAGGGAATTATCAATACAGTGGTATGATCATCAAGCAAAAAGAAATCGTTATTTCTGATGATGCTTTAATTATCAAAAAATTCTTAGAAGAAAACAAAGGTGTTATGACATATACTGACAAATCAAGTGCAGATGACATTAACGCACAATTTCATATGAGTAAAAGTGCCTTTAAACGCGCACTAGGATCTTTATATAAACAAGGTATTGTTGTATTAGAAAAAGAGAAAACATGCTTAGTTGATATTGATAAATAAGATATCTTAATATATAATTAGTTTTGTAAAAAATTATAGTAGGTGAAATTATGGGACGCAAGTTTGAAGTAAGAAAAGCCGCAATGGCGAAAACAATGTTAAAGAAAAGTAAACTATATTCAAGATACGGAAAAGAAATCTATATGGTTGCGAAACAAGGTGGAGCAAATCCAGATGCGAACCTTGCATTAAAACATTTAATTGATAAAGCGAAAAAAGAACAAGTACCAACAGACGTTATTAAACGTAATATCCAAAAAGCAGAAAAAGGTATTGGTGAAGATTTTACACCTATACGTTATGAAGGGTTTGGACCAAGTGGTATTGCGATTATCGTTGATACATTAACAGATAATGTAAATAGAACCGTTGCTGAGGTTAAAAACTGTTTCACTAAAACAGGGGGTAAACTTGGTGTTAGTGGATGTGTTGAACATTCGTACAAACACCTGAGTTACATTAACGTAAAAGGTATGGATGAAGAAGAAGTACTAGAAACACTATTAATGGCTGATTTAGATGTCGAAGACATTAGTGAAGAAGATGGGATTGTTGAAGTTGAAGCAGATGGTTACGAGTTAACAAAAATCCAAAGTGCTCTTGAAGAAGCCGGAGCTGAAGTAGTAGATACTGAACGAGGATGGTACGCAATTGATTCAATTTCTGTTGATGAAGAGACACAGAAACTATTTGATAAGTTCATGGATATGATTAATGAGTTAGAAGATGTTCAGGAAGTATATCATAACGTTAATTTAGAAGATTAAAGAGTGAAAAATTCACTCTTTTTTATTTTTCTTGACAAATAGTACGGTGTCGTATTATTATTAGTACGAAGCCGTACTATTGGAGGTGCAACATGGATAGGTTGATATACTTAGTCTCAAAACTAAGTACAGAATTAGAGAATTATATTCTTACAGAATTAGAAAAAAGAGGAATCACTGACTTAGTTCTTTCTCACGGAAATGTATTGCTGAACTTAAAAGACACGAGAGAAATGAACTACCGTGAGTTAAGTAAAAGGGCAAACAAAAGTCCTCAAACAATGACAACTTTGGTTCGTAAATTACAAAAAGAGGAATATATATCGATTAAAGTTGATACTAAAGACAAAAGAAATAAACTTGTTTCGCTAACTGAAAAAGGAGAAAAGTTTATTCCTATTATGATGGAAATTTCAAAAGGCATGTACCAACTGCAATATCAAAACATAACCAGTGAAGAAGAAAGTATACTTAAGGCTTTACTAGAGAAAGTGAGTCAAAATTTTGAGGTGTAAATAATGAAGATAAAAGAAATATATAAATACTTTGATAAAATAGGAAGTTGTACATTTGCTACGATAGACGATGGCTATCCTGAAACACGAATAGCCCATTTCTTTGCATATGATGAAAAAGGACTATACTTCAGAACAATGACAACAAAACCTTTTTATTATCAATTAGTACAGAATAAAAAGGTTAGCGTATGTGGACTCGCTTCTCCATCAGAGGTGACACATGATCAAGAAGGAATGGCAATATTTGAACCAGGATATACCGTTCGTATAACTGGTGATTGTGAGGAAGTACAGACAGAATATATTAAGAGGCAAGCTGAAAAAGATAAAGGATTCTTATTTGGTTATAAGGATATGCTTAAATATCCTGCTTTAAGAGCGTTTCGAATAACTAGAGGTAGAGGAGAGGTCTTCGATTTCGATTTTGAGAAGCAAAGTAGAGATCATAAATTACAGCGAACAAGATTTACGCTTGGTGATTTTGAGTATCCGATAAGAGGAGTCTTTATCAATGATAATTGCATAAACTGTTCACAGTGCTATAAAGCTTGCTCTTTCAACGCAATCTCAAAAGGAGAAACCCACTACCAAATCGACCAACTACGTTGTGATGCATGTGGAGATTGCACGTTAGTATGTAAATTTGATGCAATTGATGTACGAATTAAATAACCATATTATTTTGTTTAGAACAATGAAATATTTATAATTAATATATAGAGGAGTGATAACATGAGAAAAATAATACTTAGCATTACACTATTCCTAATGGTGTTTACCTTAGCAAGTTGTGTTACTAACAATGATGATGATACACAAATAAAACTACGAGTAGGAATGGATTTACGATGGCCTCCATTTGAAACAGTAGATGGGGATGGAAACCCTACTGGTATCAGTGTAGATTTAGCATATGAACTAGGAAATTACCTAGGAAAAGAAGTAGAAATAGTAGACTTGGAATTTGGTAGTTTGATTACGGCATTAGAAACTAATGAAATAGATATTATCATTGGTTCAATGAGTATAACTGACGACCGAGCGATAAAAATAAACTTTAGTGATCCTTATTTCTATTTCCCACTTATTACCGTGTTAAATAAAGATTTCTATAATGAGTATACACCAGAAACTAAAGACGAACTATTTGGTATCACAGATGAAGTAGTTTATGTTGGTCCAAAATCATTTGTATCTCTAAGTATTCCCGAAGAGGAAGCTACAAACGCTACAGTTCATGATGTTAATGATTCAAACGCAGCAATATTAGAAGTCGTAGCAGGGACTTCTGATGCATTTATAATAAGCGCATCAAGCGCAGCGGGATATCATCGTGAGAACCCAGATACTACTGTCTTAATGTGGGATCCAATCACATCAAGCCCAATAGGTATGGGGATGAGAAAATCAGATACGGACTTACTAGAGGATGTAAATACATTTATCGCGAAACTTGGTGAAACTGGTGGAGTATACGATATGTTAGCTGAAAAATATGACGATATAATCGCAGAAGAACTACCTGGACAAGGGTTAGACTTCTATATAAAGACTGATGAATAATATAAAAGAGAATCGAATCCTAAATGCACTTGCAGCCCTAATAATTTTTGGGCTGCTTGTTCTAGGAATTATATATATGTATCCTGGAAAAGAAAACTTTCAGGTATCCTTGTTGTTTCCATGGTATAAAACAATATTAAAAGGATGGGTTATTACAGTATTTATAAGTGTTATTACCCTCTTCTTTAGTATCGTTATTGGCTTTGGGTTATACCTACTTCAAAAAAGTGAACGATTATACTTAAAGTATTTAGGAGCTATTTTTAATGACCTAGTTTTCGGTAGTCCTCTTGTAGTATTTGTACTTATAATATACTTCTTTATCGCAGTACCCTTACAACTTAACAATCGCTTTATCGCAGGAGTTATTGCTCTAAGTATGTATATGGCGCCATACATGAAAAACATGTTTGAAGGTGCTATGAAAACAATCGATCAAACACAATATCAAGCTATGACAGTTTTTGGATTTACAAACATTCAAAAATATCGATATATCATTCTTCCCCAACTTGTTCGAGTTATCATCCCAACGTTGATTGGAAACTTGACATTTATAGTAAAAGGAAGTAGCTTATTAAACTTTATCTCTGTACCGGAATTATACAATCAAATTACTACAGCGCAATCAAACACATACGCAGTAGTAGAAGGATACTTACTGATGTTAGTGATGTATCTGATTATTACAATACCGCTTATAAGACTCACAAAATACTTTGAAAGAAGGGTGTCATCATGGAACTAAAACTAAAAAACGTGAATAAAACCTATGATAATAAAGGTATTTTAGAGAACATATCTATCAATATAAAAGAAAAAGAGGCGATCGCAATTATTGGTCCTAGTGGAGCTGGGAAATCGACATTACTTAGATTATTATCAATGATTGAAGAACCTGATTCAGGAAATATCTGGGTAAATGATCACCATTTAGAAGACACAAATCCAGATGAGTTCTATAGAAAAATTGGATTTGTCTTTCAAGCACATGCTTTGTTTCCTCATTTAACTGTTTTAAGGAACATAACACTGATACTTGAGAAAGTACATGGGTATTCACTTGAAGAAGCGAATCAAAAAGCTCTAAAGCTTTTAACGCACTTTGATTTACAAAATCATACTCGTAAAACTGCTTCCCAGTTGTCTGGAGGACAAAGTCAAAGGGTTAGTATTGTAAGGAGTTTAGCAATAAATCCAGAAGTGTTATTCTTTGATGAACCGACAAGCGCATTGGACCCCGTTTTAACACAAGAAGTGTTAAACACAATTCTGAAACTTCGAGAAGAAAGTACCAATTTCGTAATCGTAACCCATGAGATACTATTTGCCAAAAAGGCAGCAGACCATATTATCTTTATGGAAGATGGAAGAATCGTTGAAGAGGGAGATGTATCAATATTAGAACATCCGAAAACAGAAGAGTTAAAAGAGTATTTATCTAATGTTTTCATGTGGTAAGTGAGGGGTGCCAAGTGAGGTATTTGTTTATTCAATATAAAGAAAACAGGTTAAAATAGTAATTTTTAACCTGTTTTTATTTCGGCTTCTATTAATGAAATGGATATTAATACTAGTATGCATAAAAAATCACCTAATCAATTATGAAATCACCTATAATATTAAGTAGTAAAAGAGATTAGGAACTGACACACGTCATCCCCATCAAATAAGTTTTTCAGAACAGTGATATCCACTGTGTTTCCAGTGATGTATTCCCATATATCTTTATAAAATCCTCCACCACAATTACAATATATTGAGTCAATATTAGAATGATTCAAAAGTTCTTTTTTTACCCTTGGACAATGACAATAGTAAAACTTCTTTCTAAACTCATCTGTTTCCTCAAAGTACTCATGAAACATAGAAGGTATTTTCGTTACTACTATAGAATTGAATTTTTGAGTTCCCGCTAAACCCCAACCATTATTAATAATCATCTGTACCTGTTCATCAGTGATATTCTTGTATTCCTTTATGTCTACTTTGAAATCCTCCTCTAATACCTGTCTTGTACGACTAATGGAATTTGTTCTCTCGTATACCTTTTTCGCACGTTCAAGTTTTGAATGTGGAATATGACAAGCACTACGTAAAAACACTTGCTTTATTTTTTCTTCAAGTGTTAGATTCTTCAAACTCCTTACTAGTTCTCTAGTGTATTTAACTGGGTCTGAGTCGTGAATTCTAGAGATGTTTTCTATTACAGTTTTCTCACACAAATCCGAGATGTTTTTCTTAATCTTACTGCGCCATTCTTCTTCAAACTGATCCATAAGAACCTCCTAATAACTGGTGAAAGGAAACATATAATGAAAATTGATATAATTAATGACTACGAAACCAGATATACCTACTTAAATAATATCAAAGGACGTATCAAGTATTCTTGATAATATTTGTCCAAGTGTATCAATTAGTGCTATACTAAAATGGGTGATATTATGACATGGCTAAAAACGATAAATAAGGCAACTACCTATATCGAGGAAAACTTATTAAGTGATTTGAAGTTAGAAGACATTGCGAAAGAGTGTAATGTATCTTATCACTATTTCTCTAAAACATTTACTCTTATTACGGGATATACTTTGAAAGAGTATATCAGAAATAGACGAATTACTTTAGCTTCTTATGAAATCATAAACTCTAATAAAAGGATAATTGATATTGCGTTTAAATACTGCTATGGATCAAATGAAAGTTTTTCAAGAGCGTTTAAGAAAATTCATGGAATTAATCCCAGTGAAGTTCGAAAAAATGAAGTGAACTTGTACACTCATTTTCCTGTTCTATATTATGAGATACCTGAACGCAACTTAATAAGCTTGCGTTATGAAATCATCCATAATATTACGTACAAGTTTATTGGTAGAAGTATTTATATTGAAGAAAAAAATTATAAGGAAACTCAAGATTTTCAATTATCTTTTGTGAATGATTTTTGTGTTGAAAATGGGGTTATTGATTTTTATAGAGATCAACCAAAGGTATATCGGATACATCATAATATTAAATTAAAAGAAATGACATATGACTATTTTGTTGGTGTTGAAGGTGAGGAATATCAAAACGAAAACTACTCACTTTGCATAAATGCAAAAAAGGCAATAAAGTTTATTAGTCATAACATCAAAGAATCACAAATCCCCGAAATAAAGAAAGTAATCTATGATGAATGGTATAAGAATAAATATGAAATAGATGGCATTTGTGAAATAGAATATACTGTAAAAAATATGGATGATACATTGGATTTTTTTTACATCGTTTCAATCATATAAAAAACCAGTTGGAAAACCAACTGGTTTTTGTATAGAAGTAGTTAAAATATGATATAATAGCAACTGATGAACGTTGTAGCTATTTGTACTTATTTTTGAATAAAATACTACTATAATCAATGAATTAGTATCAAAAGTTCACGTAAGGCAACGACCAACATAGAAAAGAGGATGACAATGGACATTAGACATATCGTACAAAAACAAAGGGATTACTTTAAAACACATGAGACATTATCTTATGAGTTTAGAAAAAAACAACTGAAGAAACTTCGAGTTGCTCTTTTGTCGTATCAAGAAAGAATCGAAAATGCTTTAAAAGAGGATTTAGGTAAGAATCAACATGAAAGCTATATGACAGAAGTAGGATTTGTGTTAAAAGAATTATCATATAATGAAAAACATCTAAAGAAGTTCATGAGACCAAAGAAAGTAAAATCACCATTAACGGATTTTCCTTCAACGAGTTATAGATACTCAGATCCTTATGGGGCAGTGTTGATTATTAGTCCCTGGAATTATCCAGTAAATCTTACTATTGGTCCACTAATCGGGGCGATTTCCGCAGGAAATACCGCGATTATTAAACCAAGTGAGTTTTCTTTGAAGACATCACAAGTTTTAGAAGAAATGATTACCGAGACATTTGATGAGAAATACGTAAAAGTAATACAAGGTGGAGTCGAAACAAATCAAGCATTACTAGATGAGAAGTTTAATTATATATTTTTCACAGGGAGTACAAATGTTGGGAAAATAGTTATGGAAAAAGCAAGTAAACATTTAACGCCTATTAGTTTAGAATTAGGTGGTAAAAGCCCAGTTATTGTTGATAAGACAGCGAATATAGAGGTTGCCGCAAAACGTATTGCTTTTGGAAAATATCTTAACTCAGGGCAAACATGTATTGCTCCTGATTATTTGTACATTCATACAGACGTAAAGGATCATTTCGTAAAGGAAATCCAAAAAGTTATTATCGAGTTCTTTGGTGAAAACCCACTTGAGTCTGAACATTATGGTTCAATAATAAATGAGAAACACTTTAGAAGATTAACAAGTTATTTAGATGACGGGAACAGTATTTTAGGTGGAGAAACAGACGAGGAGTCATTGAAAATATCTCCAACACTTCTTGATTCAGTCGAATTAAATAGTATTGTAATGAATGAAGAAATCTTTGGACCAATACTTCCGATAATTGAGTATAACAGTATTGACGAAGTGATTGATTTTATTCAAAGTAGACCATCTCCACTCGCGTTATACCTGTTTACCGAAGATAAGAAAATTGAATCAAGAGTTATTACTGAATGTCAGTTTGGTGGAGGTTGTATTAATGATACTGTAGTACATATCGCAAGTGAGTACTTACCTTTTGGTGGAGTTGGCGAAAGTGGTATGGGATCTTATCATGGAGAGAAGACCTTTCAAACGTTTACTCACTATAAAAGTATACTGAAAAAAAGGACATGGTTCGATTTGCCTATCCGTTATGCACCATATACAAAGCAAAAGTCAAATTTAATCAAGAAGTTCTTGAAGTAGGTGATTGCATGAGTGAGAAAATAAGGAAACTTCAAAAGCAGCAAGAAACGATTTTAGACAACAACAATGAACTACGTGTTGGTGTCTTTGAGGATTACTTCAAGAAGTTCAATCTACTACAAAAACGAAGACCATTTCTAAAGAAATTGATAAACAGAAATCTTCTTACTGAATGGCAAGCATTAGAAGTACTTGAGGGAGATATTTTCATAATATGCGCAGTATTTAAATTTGGAATTATGAATCGCACATTGTTCTTTTTATATGATATTCATGAAAATACACTACAAAACTATTCAAGTACATCGTTCTTTAAAAACAAATCAACACTAGCAAAAACACTAGAATCAAAAGAGTTATCCACAAGAAAGACGCAAGATACTGAACTAAATATATTCAATGAACTTAATGAAGATAAGTTGTATCTGAATGGGTCTACTAGAGATTTGAAATTTGATATTGAGTTTACAAGGATTGCCCCACCTGTTGTAGTTAGTATTCCCATGACAAAGAAACATACAGTATATACAGAAAAAGACTTATTAGTACCTTCAGGATACATTGAATATAAAAATAAGAAATATCCATTATCCAAGAAGAATATCTCGATTCTTGATGACCACCGAGGGTATTATCCTCTTAGTTCAGGATATGACTGGATTACCTGTATGGGTGAAATCAAACATAACGATCAAGTGAAGAAATTTGGAATTAATTTAACATACTTTTACAAGAACTTAGATCAAGTGAACATAAATGAAAATGGCTACTGGTTAGATCAAGAATTTCATCAGCTACCAGTTGTAACATTTAAGCGTAATCAATCCACATGGACGATCAAAGATATAGATGGAAAAGTAAATCTCGTCTTTGAGCAAAGAAATCAATACTATGAGAAGAAACGACTGGGGTTAAAAATTGATTATACTTTAGCTTTTGGAACATTATCAGGAGAAGTTACTAGTTCAAAAGGAGAACGTATAAAAATCAATCAAATGTTCTCTTTAGGAGAAGAGAGAAAAACACAATTTTTATATCAAAAAACAATGTCAAAATGACATTGTTTTTAATTGAAAGCTTCATTATTTTTTAGTAGATATCTTTTTCCTTCTTTAATCACTTGTCTCATGACACCATTGGATAAAGAAATATCAAAATCACAATAATATACGACAACTAATCCAATATTTCTATAATAGACATAATAATATCGATTAATAACATTCTGATATAAAATAATATTCCTTTTATCAAGAAGTGTATTATATCCGAGTTTGAAGTTGAATTTTCGTACTTCCATCACGGTTACTACATAAAACATTTTCTTTTCCAAACGATTTTCTAGTGTTAATCCAAGTATGATAACTAAGTAAGATAATGTAAAAACTAAGTAATTGACATTAGTAAAATCAATAGAGACGGGTGCATACTGGAAAATCATTATACTGACAAAACCAAAGTATATTATATTGTTGATTATGAGTGAGAGTCCTATCAGTAGAACAAGTAGTAAGAAGTATAATATGTTTGTAGTAATAAACAATGTAATATTTGGGATGAAGATGACAATAAATCCAATGAAGATAAGTAGCTTTATAAAAATTTGTCCTTTTCCAACAAAAATATCAATAATCTTATTAACAAAACGATCAGCACGTGTGGATTTATCTCTATAAAATGTTTTTGCGTGAAAGTAGAGGTTCTTACTCTTTGTCAAAAATCCACCAAGAGACCATGGACTTTGTAGGATACTAAACACAAAGAACACTAAAACAAACATTACTAGTTCAGTATAATCATGATTATGATAAGTATTATGAATTAAGATAATCAATGACATAATTGCGATGCTTTTTATGAAAGTTGGAAAAGCATATAAAAGGAATTCTTTTAAACTAGCTTCTTTACGCCATCTAAGCATGTATTTTTTATGTATTAAAAATGTATACCATAATCCAACAAAGAGCAAAATTAGCGGTAGTATAATACTGATAAAGTATCTCATCTCTATCACCTCAAAATGATTATAACATTTGGCAGGTAAAATAGTTGTGAATATGATGTGACATTGATATAATAAATGACAATGAAACTAGGAGAACAAACTATGCGTAAATTTTTGAAAAAAGCTTATAAGGATATTAATGATTTAATTAATTTCTTTTTTACAACACCTAAAGTTGTTATATTTATGTTTCTTGTGTATTTCATGCAAGGGATTTTACATAATTTAGGACACCCAGTTACACCTCAATTTGTTAAAGACTTGGGTATTGGGCATGAGTATTTTGGGTACTTTTTTGCTGCTATGAGTTTTGGACTGCTTGTTGGGAGTCCAATTTGGGGATATTTGGGTGATAGAGGAAACAGTAAGATATATGTATTTGCTGGGTTACTGATTTATAGTTTGGGGCAGTACTTATTTGGTTTTTCAACGAATAAGAACTTGATGATTATATACCGTTTTATGAGTGGTTTTGGAGTGAGTGCGAGTATCACACTTATAATGTCTCATTTAATTAAACATAGTCCAATGGAGAGAAGGAAAATCTATCTAGGATGGTATCAGGCGTTGTTTGTACTTGGAGCAAGTCTTGGTTACTACATTGGTGGAAAAATGGCTGGCACTGCATTTTTTGTAGATTTACTTCATACCAATGAGTTTAAGAATATCTTTTTAGTACAAGCAGTACTGAACATAGTTCATGCGATATACATTGTCTTATTAATGAGTATAGATAGTAAGAAAATATATGTTGAAAATAATAACGGTACAAAGCCTAGTTTCATAAAAGGAATAAAGGCAGTATCAAAGTTAAATACGAACTTACTTATTTTTTTGATTAGTTTAACATTCATAAGTTTAGGAGCTATTACGGTTTCCAAATTTATTGAAGTATATATGAGTGATATTGGGTTAATACCAGAAGATATCGGTAGATTTGTAGGGTTAACAGGTATCGTGTCATTACTAGCAACAATGATAATTGTTCCCGTAGTAGCAAGGGTAAACAAGGATTTTCCTATCATGCTTATGATTCAGATTCTGAGCGCAGTAATAATTTTTATAGTTTTTAGACAAGAAAGTATTATGATTGCATTATACTCAGGATTCCTATTCTATATTGTACTTAAAGCTGTATTTTCACCTTTAGAACAACATTATATCGCCTCTCACTCTTCAAGTGAGAATTTAGGAACAATAATGGGAGTACGACAATCCTTTTATTCAATAGGCCTAGTACTTGGTCCATTATTAGGAGGATGGCTCTATGATGTGAAGCCACTATATGCATTTGATTTTAGTGCATTTATGTTTGTTTTAGGGTTTGTGTTAATCTTAATTGTTGGAAGAAATATAAAACGAAATAATCATACTGAAAATCTGGAATAATAGTCCAGATTTTTTTGTAACTACTCATAAGCAAAAATCGTTGTAGATTAGGGATTAATGTGATATAATTTTCTTTGAGGTGTTGATATGAATTTACCAAATAAGTTAAGTATGTTTCGTGTACTTTTAGTACCCGTATTAGTAGTTTTTTATTATTTATATGTTGAACTGAGTAACGATTTATTTTCGTACTTTTTAGCTCCAATTTTTATTATTGCGTCACTAACGGATTTTCTGGATGGTTATATTGCTAGAAGTAGAAATCTAGTAACAGTGTTTGGAAAATTTATTGATCCATTAGCTGATAAATTAATCGTTATGGCAGCATTAATTGTTTTAAATGCATTAGGACACATTCCTATATGGGTTACAATTGTTATTTTAAGTAGAGAGTTCATTGTTACAGGAATTCGCTTAGTCGCCGTTGGTGATGGTAAGGTAATTGCTGCATCAAATTTAGGAAAATACAAAACAGCAAGTACAATGATAGGATTAGTTATCATGTTATTGTTCCCATTCGCTGAGATCTTTACAACAATTGGGCTATACATAGTATATTTAGGAACATTGTTAACAATAGTTAGTGGTGTTGATTATTTCATTAAAAATAAAGAAATAATAATGAAATCAATATAAGTAAAGTGAAAAGGATATAAGTATTATATTTATAGCAAACAAAGGAGGTCACTTATATGGCTAAGAATGATCGTCAAAAAGCACTTGAAAGTGCAATTAAGGAAATAGAAAAGCAGCACGGTAAAGGTAGTGTAATGGTGCTTGGTGATGAAGAACTAAATCAGGGAATAGAAGCAATCAGCAGTGGGAGTATCCTTTTAGATAAAGCACTCGGTATTGGTGGATATCCTAAAGGTCGCATCATTGAGGTATATGGTCCTGAAAGTTCAGGTAAAACAACGTTTGCATTACATGCAATTGCAGAAGCTCAAAAAGCAGGAGGATACGCAGCATTTATCGATGCAGAACATGCGCTTGATCCTACCTATGCACGAGCTTTAGGTGTCGATATTGATAACTTGATTTTATCTCAACCTGATACAGGAGAACAAGCTCTTGAAATTACAGAAGCTTTAATACGTAGTGGAGCAATTGACATTGTTGTAATTGATAGTGTAGCTGCTTTAGTTCCAGAAGCTGAAATAAGAGGAGAAATGGGAAGTAGCCATGTAGGACTTCAAGCTCGTTTGATGTCTCAAGCAATGCGAAAACTAAGTGGTGTTATTAGTAAATCACAATGTATCGCAATCTTCATTAATCAGATTCGTGAAAAAGTAGGAGTTATGTTTGGTAACCCAGAAGTAACCCCAGGTGGACGCGCTCTTAAATTTTACTCAAGTATTCGTCTAGAAATTAGAAGAAGTGAGCAAATTAAAATAGGAACAGATATAGTAGGGAATAAAACAAAAGTCAAAGTTGTTAAGAATAAAGTAGCACCACCATTCAAAACGTTAGTTGTTGATATTGTGTATGGTAAAGGTGTTAGTAAAACGGGTGAAATAATAGATATCGCAGTAGAAGAAGAGATAATGAAAAAATCAGGTAGTTGGTTCAGTTATGAAGGAAACAAAGTGGGTCAAGGACGTGAAAATGTGAAACAGTATCTTGAAGATAACGAAGCTGTGAAAATTGAAATCGAACACAAAGTAAGAGAAAAACTAGGTATCTAACCTAGTTTTTTTATTTATAAAAAGTAAAACGCTTTCATTTTACATTTCCTTCTTGTATGATGATAGTGTAATAAGTAAATAGATACCGTTTTGTGGGGAGAGAAAAATGAAAAAATTTGAAGAGATTAAAGGATTGTGTAAAATTGTAGATCTTAAAAAATTGCGTCGTACAGAAGGAGTATATTTTGATGCAGTACCAGATGAGTTTTTAAAGAACTTAGGTGGAGTAGATCGAGTAATACATGTATCAAATGCAATTAGTCCAGGTAGTGTGGATGATGTTAAAAGACCATGGTACATGCATACAGCGCAAAGTGACAATCTACTGGTTTTAAGTGGAGTTAGACATATTGACCTTTATAGTAAAGAACATGGTAAAGTAGAACATTTTGTAGTTTCAAAAAACGAGATAAAAATGAATGGAGAAGTCGTGTGCGATCAGCCAGCAGTTCTAACTTGGCCACCCTATGTATTCCATAGAGTTGAGAGTAAGGTAGAGGGAAGTTCAAGCATAAATTTCGCTCAAAGAACAAAAGAGTTTGATATTAAAGACAATTTTAGCATATATGACTTAAACACGATTACTGGAGAACATCGTGTGATTAGAGAAGGGCACAAAGATCAATTCTAATATCAAAGAACAATCAAATATTTTTTGGTTGTTTTTTTATGATAAAATAATGAAATAAAACTTATATTCATTGACTTTTTGAGGCTATGGTTGTTATAATAAAATAGTTGTAAAATTGTTTCTACTCATAATTATAAGTTATGTTAATAATATTAGTTATAAATGAAAATTGAATAAGAACGGAGATGGGTATATGCCAGAAACAGCAGTACTAATTATTTCCGGTCTTGGTATTATCTTAATAGGTACATTTATTGGATTTATTTTGAGTATTTATATCGGTGAAAAAGGGATTATTAAATCTCGTCAAAAAGCCGACCTAATGATTGAAGACGCACAGAAACAAGCAGAGAAAAATAAAAAGCAAACTCTTCTTGAAACAAAACAAGATATTCATAATTTGAAACTGGACTTTGAAAAGCAAATTAAAGAACGTAAAAGAGAAGCGGGTGTACAAGAAAATAAATTGTTACAACGCGAACAAACTCTTGACCGTCGTAGTTCTAACTTAGACAAAAGAGAGTCTAATTTAGACAAAAAAGAAGAAAATATCGAGCGTAAAAAACAATCTTTAGATGACAAAAATACAAGACTGGACAATTTAATTGAGCAACAAAATGAGAAATTATTTGAAATCGCAAGATTCTCTTTAGACCAAGCTAGGGATTTAATATTTAAACGAGTAGAAGACGAGATGGCAACAGAAATCGCAGCTTACATTAAAGAAGAAGAAGAAAAAGCGAAATTAGAAGTAGACAAAAAAGCAAAACATTTAATTTCTGACGCAATTCAGAAATATGCACAGGAAGTTACAAGCGAACGAACTGTAAGTGTTGTAGCTTTACCAAACGACGAAATGAAAGGTCGTATTATTGGACGTGAAGGACGAAACATCCGTACAATTGAAGCATTAACTGGTGTTGATTTAATTATTGATGACACTCCAGAAGCGGTCGTACTTAGTGGATTTGATCCAATAAGAAGAGAGGTTGCTAAAAGAACTATTGAATCTTTAGTATCTGATGGACGTATCCATCCAGGTAGAATTGAAGAAATCGTTGAGAAAACAAGAAGCGAAGTAGATCGTTTTATAAGAGATAAAGGTGAAGAAGCTGTATTTGAAGTTGGAATTGGTAGAATTCATCCAGATTTAGTAAAACTTTTAGGAAGATTAAACTTCCGTACGAGCTATGGACAAAATGTATTAAGACACTCAGTAGAATGTGCGTTTTTAGCTGGTAAATTAGCAGCTGAAATTGGTGAAAATGAAGTATTAGCTAAACGTGCAGGATTATTACATGATATTGGAAAAGCAGTCGATCATGAAGTGGAAGGTTCACATGTAGAAATTGGAATCAACATTGCTAATAGATACAAAGAACCAAAAGCTGTTGTAGATGCTATCGCATCACATCATGGTGAAAAAGAAGCAGAAACAATTATCGCTGTATTAGTAGCTGCTGCAGACGCATTAAGCGCTGCAAGACCAGGTGCAAGAAGTGAATCATTAGATAATTATATTAAACGACTAGAACAACTAGAAAACATCTCTACAGGTGTTAATGGTGTTGAAAGTGCATACGCAATTCAAGCAGGTCGTGAAGTACGTGTTATCGTTGAACCTTCAAAAGTTGATGACGCTATGGCATATAAAATTGCTCGTGACATCAAAGATCAAATTGAAGAAGAACTTTCTTATCCAGGAACAATTAAAGTTACGGTAATTAGAGAGACAAGAGCACAAGATATTGCAAAATAAAAAGAGTTCATTTGAACTCTTTTTTTTAGTCTACTCTTTAGTTTCACTTCGGTTACTTATAAAACCTGTCATTTTTGCTACGCTCTCTTTATTACACTTCTGATTTTTTGGAGCCTCAAACGCAAGAGAACTATAAACGAGACTAAATAGAACTAAACTTGAGTAAATAAACGCAAGATATCCAACGCTATTTTCTCTTAAACTAACTAATGGTGTTTTTAACTCAATACATCTAAAACTATTACTATTTCTGTCAATTACCTGATATCCATATCCAGTAGGACAAGAATCACTATTGATTACCGTACTCTCATAAACTGTAATATCTTCTTGAGAATGGTAATACTCAATATTGAACACACGGTATTGAACTAAGAAAGTCATAAAATTAATAAATAAAAGTGTAAGTAGTATTTTGCCTGCTAGTCCCAAACTAAATCTTTGAGTTTTCTTTAAGGCAACAATAATAACAGTAATGATAAAAGCAATATAAATGAGAATCGTTCCATCATAGATGAGTTTATCTGCTCTTTCATAATTCTCATATCCGGATAACTTCAGAAAGTGTCTTGTAATGACGAGCACAATTACCGCCAGCACCACAAAATTTAGCTTTGTAGATTTCACAATCAAAACATATATGACATATATAAGTAATAATGATAATAAAAGAATGAAACTAACGAAAGGTGATAATACAAACCACGATAATAAGAAAGCGAGTAATGAGATAATTAATACATACTGTGTAGTTCCTTGTTTTATATTTGCGATTAAATAATGAAATAACCTTTTATAATCCTTAGTCAGTATTAATTCATAAGTAATTATAACCCCTCCAACGAAAATGACACTAGAATTAATAACTACGTTTATGACTTTGAATACAGTACCAGGATTACGAATCAATAATACAGACCCTATAATAATTAAACCTAAACCGATAAAGTAGAAAATATCAATATTCTTCCAAATTCTTTTCATCATTTTTCTCCTCCATATTCACATTATAACATGGATTTAAAAATAGAGGAAAGTCGTAATGTTCTAGCAAATTCTTGGCTTCATAATGCTTTTTAAATTGAATATCGCTTCATTATATGATATTATATTCTAGCGAAATATGGAGGTATCTAGATGGAAATATTTGACTTATATGATAAAGACTTCAATATATTAGATCAAAAAATGGTACGAGGAACAACAAACGAAAAAGGACAGTATCATTTAATTACACATATTTGGTTTAAAAATAGTGAAGGAAAGTACCTCATTCAACAAAGAAACAAGAAAACCGATCGCATTCCATATCTATGGGCAGCGACTGGCGGAGCTGCAGTAAGTGGAGATAACTCAATAAATACAGCGATTAAAGAAACATATGAGGAATTAGGGATCAAATTAGAAGCAGAACAGTTTTCACTTCTTAAGAGGTATTTCTGTGACGATGAGAAGGCAAACTATATAACAGATTTATATATTGTAAAAGATGATATCTTGCTTAACTCATTGAAACTTGATACAGTAGAAGTAAGAGATGTAGCGTACAAAACAATGACTGAGATTAAAGAAATGATAAAGAATAACCAGTTTTGGAATTACGAAAGAATACTTTCAAGACAAGGATACTTTGATCTCCTAGAAAAGAGTTGAAACATATGCGAGTTTTATTTATAGGTGATGTTTTTGGAACATTGGGACAAAAAGCCTTAGTGAAATACTTACCAAAGTTAAAAGAGGAACACAAACCACATCTTATTTTCTTAAATGGAGAAAATATTGATAAAGGATTTGGAATCTCAGAAAAAATCTATAAGGATTTAATGAAACAGAGTGTGAGGTTAATCACAATGGGGAATCATACCTTTAGAAATAAGCAATTATTTGATTTTATTGAAGACTCTAATATAATTAGACCAGCTAATTATGATGAATCTGTTCCTGGGAATGGATATAAGACAATAAAATTTAATAATGAAGAAGTGACAGTGATCAATTTAATGGGTAGAGTCTTTATGGGAGACCCACTTGATAATCCATTCAAAGTAGCTGATCAATTATTAGAACATATCGATAGTGAATACATCTTCGTTGATTTTCACGCAGAAGCAACAAGTGAGAAAATCGCATTAGCACATTACTTAGATGGTCGCGTTACCGCAGTACTTGGAACGCACACTCATGTGCCTACAGCGGACGCAATGATATTACCTAAAGGAACAATGTACATAACAGATTTAGGAATGACAGGCGCAAAATACGGTGTGCTAGGCGCAGAAAAAGATACACAAATCAACAAGTTCATCACTGGCCTAAGAGGACGAGTTGTAGAAGAAAAAGAAGGACCATTACAACTGAATGCTGTATTGATAGATACCGTAGTAAATACAATTAAATCAATTAACATATATGAGTAAGGATACTTACTCATTTTGTTTGTTTAATGAGTCAAGATATATTATACTAAATAAAGGTGATAAATTATGTCAAAAGATTATACAAAATATTTCGCAAAACCATCTATAAAAGATGCAAGAAAGCGAAAAAACAAAGAAACAAGTATTATTGATTTCAATGAATATGTCAACTTAAAAGGATTTGGAAAAAATAAAACATACAAAATTGAAACATATGGTTGTCAAGCAAACGAAGCTGATACAGAAAAAATCAGTGGTATTTTACATGCACTAGACTTCACAGAAAGCAAAACCTTAGAAGAAGCAGACCTCATTCTCCTTAACACATGCGCAATCCGTGAAAACGCAGAAAACAGAGTGTTTGGTGAACTTGGAAGACTAAAGCAATACAAAAAAAACAACCCTGATTTAATTCTAGGAGTATGCGGTTGCATGCCACAAGAGGAAAAAGTAGTAAATAGAATTTTAGAGAAGTTCCAATATGTAGATATCGTGTTTGGAACACATAATATATATAAACTACCAGAATACTTAGAAGCAGTTTTATTCTCAAAAGAACGTGTAATTGAAGTATTTAGCGAAGAAGGAAACGTAGTAGAAAATCTTCCACGTATCAGAGAAAACACAAAAAAAGCATGGGTAAATATCATGTATGGTTGTGATGAATTTTGTACGTACTGCATTGTCCCATACACAAGAGGAAAAGAACGTAGTAGAAATCCAAAACACATACTATCAGAAGTACAAGAATTAATTAATGAAGGATATAAAGAAGTTACCCTACTTGGACAAAATGTGAATAGCTATGGAAACGACTTTACAGATATTGATTATCGTTTCAAAGATTTACTAGATGACTTGTATAATATGGAAATTGATCGTGTAAGATTCACAACATCACATCCAAAAGACTTTGATGAAGAAACTGTAAAAATAATAGCTAAAGGTGGAAACCTTATGCCTTATATCCATCTACCTGTTCAATCAGGGAATAACGAAATATTAAAAAGAATGAATCGTAAATATACAAAAGAAATCTATATGGAACTCGTTAACTGGATCTATAAATATATCCCAAATGCATCATTGACTACAGATATCATTGTTGGGTTCCCAGGAGAAACAGAAGAACAGTTCCAAGAGACTCTTGATTTGGTCAAAGCTTGCAAATTTGAAGGTGCATATACTTTTATCTACTCACCACGAGAAGGAACTCCTGCTGCAAAATACGAAGATGATATTACACCAAAGGAGAAAAAGGACAGACTAAACAGATTAATGGATCTAGTAAATGATGGATACTTAGTTGGTACAAAGCGATTTGAAGGAAACACAGTTAAAGTACTTGTAGACGGTGTTTCAAAACATAAAGATACCGTTCTTGCTGGATATACTGAAAACAACAAATTAGTAAACTTTGAAGGTCCTAAAAATCTAATTGGTGAAATCGTAAACGTTAAGATTAACGAAGCAAAAACATGGTTCCTACTTGGAGAACACGTTGAGTAAACTAAAGGAGCTAATTATTGCGCTTCAAAACGATTCAGAAATAATTAGATTTAAGGAATTAGAGGAAATTATTGACCATAACGAGTCAATAAGAACCGATTTCAACCATCTTTTACATCTCCAAAAAGTAATGGTAAAGAAAGAATACAAAAAAGATTCTTCTTTGAAAAATGCACAGGAAGAGTACGATAAGCAACTTAAAATAGTAATGGATTATCCGATTATAGAAGAGTACCTTGACTTACTAGAAATAATCAATAATGACTTATCAACAATTCAATCAATAATCGAACAAGAAATAGCTATAGATTTTGACTAGTTACATATATTCAAGGTGATTTATTGACGGGAAACGGCTTTAAAATGCAATTTCCTATTGATTTACCACAAATAATATTATATAATTATTATAGAATACAATGTACAAGGAGTGAGATGAATGGCTAGAAACAAAAAATCTGAAGATTTTATCTATTTATATTCAAAAAAAGTTAAGATAACAAAGTTAGTACAGGATTTCACTGTTATTCCTGCTCATGAAATCGTTAAATACTTGTTAAACAAAGAAATATATTTACCAAATTATATGCACAAGGCATTAATTCGTAAAAATATAGCTCCTGCAATTGCTGAAGGTGAAAGTTCAAATAAATTTAGTGATGAAATGCGATTCCGTTTAAAATGGTTCGATAAATTTACTATTTATCAATTGGAACGTTTAGCGTCAGGATATCAGTTACCTATTAATGTTACTGAATACAAAAAAGATTTCTGGGATATCATAATTCGAAATCGTACGGAACTAGGTATCAATAACTTAGAGTTCGTTAAACTGCAAAACTTAACCTTAAAATATGCAAGAGAAACTCAAGAATCATATGAAAGTATGGTTGAAGAGTTTAATAAAGTATATTTTGAACCCGATGGATACTTTGATGGATGTATTATTGAAGAAGCACAAGAAGTACTATCAAACGCGACTACATTAAGTGAAATTCGTGATTTAGGTAAAAAGTTTGGGGTAGAGATCCCTCGTCGTATCAATAAAAAGCAATTAATTGATATCGTTGCTTTAAAATTAAACTTTGATGATGAAAAGCGTGAAGAGATTTCTAAAAAATCAATTTTAGAGATTGAACGTTATGCGAAACGTCGAAAAGTTAATGTATCAATTGAGTTAAAGAAAAATGATATGATTGACTATATTTTAATCAAAATGCCAAAACAAGCAGCACCGAAGTATACAAACAGTTTAAAAGTATTTGCTGGTATGAATATTGAAGAGTACTTATACAATATTAAATTCCAGGAGATTACTAATAAAGTAGCAGATAAACGCAAAAAAACATTTAGAAATTTAATGATAGGTGCTATCATTATTGCTATTTTAGCAGGTGTTGGATACGGTTTAATGGAGTTAGGAATAATTTAATCATTAAGGTGTGACAAAATGGAAACAATCGACAAATCACAATATACGCCAATGATGCGTCAATATTTAACAATAAAAGAAGACTATAACGATGCTATAGTCTTTTTTAGACTTGGAGACTTCTATGAGATGTTCTTTACAGATGCCTATATTGCATCAAGAGAGTTAGAAATACAACTTACAGCTAGAGATGCTGGAGCTAAAGAACGCGTTCCAATGTGTGGAGTACCACATCATGCGGCTGAAAACTATATTGATAGACTCATTAACAAAGGATATAAAGTAGCGATTTGTGAACAAGTTCAAAACCCTAAAGATGCTAAAGGTATCGTAAAAAGAGACGTTGTAAGACTGATTACACCAGGAACGTATATCGAAAATAAAAGTGAAGATATTAGTTATCTGGCTGCGATTGGTATTAATGCAAACAACTATACAATTAGCTATCTAGATTTATCTACTGGTGATACCTATTCCATCTTATTACCAAAAGATTTGAACATCTTAATCAATGAACTACTACAAATATCACCAAAGGAAATTGTAATATCAAATTTCTTTGATGAATCTCATCTAGAAAAATATATAAAATCAGAAGGTGTACTCGTATCTATTAATAATGACTATGAGGTTCCATCTGTTTTTGATAATCTATATGACAAATTACCATCAAAAGAAGAAAAGAAAACATTTAAAAGACTACTAAACTACATCATTAAAACTCAAAAAAGAGAATTAATGCATCTAAAAGAAGTTGAAATATTAGAAGCGAGTTCGTACTTACGAATGGATTCTAATACAATACGTAATCTTGAGTTAACCGAAACATTAAGACAAAACAACCGTATCGGTAGTTTATTTTGGTTAATTGACAAATGTGAGACTGCGATGGGATCGCGTTTCCTAAAGAAGCAAATACTAAGACCACTTGTTAACAAAGATGTCTTAGAAACAAGATATGACACAATAGACGTTATGAACAGTGAGTTTATAACAAAAGAGGAAATCAAAGATTTACTGAAAAATGTCTATGATTTAGAACGTATTGTCGGACGAATTAGTTATGGGAATACTAATGCGAAGGATTTAGTCCAATTAAGAAGATCTTTAGGTATTATTCCCGACTTAAAAGCAAAGTTAAAAGACTTAAAAAATCCTCATACGGATTTCCTATCAAGTTCTTTAGATGAGTTAATCGAGTTTCATCACTTATTAGATATCGCTATTGAAGATGATCCCCCGCTAACGATAAAAGAGGGGAACATTATCAAAGAAGGATATAATGAGCAACTTGATGAAATTAAAAACGCAGCCCTAAATATTAAGGAATGGTTAAAAGAACTCGCGGAAACAGAACGAGAAAGAACCGGAATAAAAAAACTAAAAATAGGATATAATCGTGTTTTTGGGTATTACATTGAAATCCCCAAAGGACAAGTTTCGAATGTGTTAGATGAATATGGATATACAAGAAAACAAACATTATCTAACAGTGAACGCTATATAACAGAAGAACTGAAACAAAAAGAAACAATCATTTTAACTTCTGAAGAAAAAAGTGTTGGTATTGAATACGATTTATTCATTCAAATAAGAGATAAAGCAAGACAAGTTATCACAATTATTCAAAAAAACGCAAACATAATTAGTGAAATTGATATGTTGATAAGCTTATCAATAATAAGCGAGGACTTGAACCTAACAAGACCAGTTCTTGTTGATGATAATACAATTCGTATTATTGGTTCTGTTCATCCTGTCGTTGAAAAAGTACTTACCGATGATGTATTTGTACCAAACGATATCATCTTAGATGCACATACAGACGTTCTATTAATAACGGGACCAAATATGAGTGGTAAATCTACATATATGAGACAAATGGCATTAACCGCTATATTAGCTCAAATTGGTAGTTTTGTCCCTGCAAGAGAAGCCTCTATTCCTGTATTTGACTCAATCTTCACAAGAATTGGAGCCGCAGATGATTTAGTAAGTGGTAAATCAACATTTATGGTTGAGATGTTAGATGCTAACAACGCTATTAAAAACGCAACTGAGAAATCACTAATATTGTTTGATGAAATTGGGAGAGGTACTGCTACTTATGATGGTATGGCTTTAGCTCAAGCAATCATTGAGTATATCCATGAAAAAATCAAATGTAAAACATTCTTTAGTACACATTATCACGAACTAACAGAGCTAGATAAATCATTAAGTAAACTACGTAATGTACATGTTAGTGCTAAAGATGAAAATGGAAAAATCATCTTCTTACACAAAGTGAAGGAAGGACCTACAGATAAATCATACGGTATCAATGTTGCATCATTAGCGGATTTACCAAAAGGGTTGATTGAACGTTCAAAAGTTATATTAAACGATTTAGAAAAATCACATCAGAAACTCAGTGATAATACTTCAATTAATCTATTCAATTTTGATGATTATGAAGTTGAGGAAGAGAAGCAAGAAGAGACAAACGAGATAGTCGAAATTCTAAAAGATGTTGAAATCGATGAATTAACACCTCTTGAAGCATTAAACTTACTAAGTAAAATCATTCACAAAATATAGACCTGATTTCAGGTCTTTTTTTTTGATTTGTTGTTTATCATTTTTATTTTTTGTGAAGTTAGCATACAATGAAAGTAATTATATTGTACTTTTTATAATTAAGTAATAAGGAGGTGTATATATGATACATTTAGTATTAAATGAACAAAAAAAACGGTCCAATATTTTAATCTTAATTGCCATATTTCTTGGTCTCTTATCGATATACACATTCTTTGACAACTATGGATATCAGTCCTACTATACCTTGGGAGAAGCTTTTGGGTATAACACCGTTATCGCAACGGTATCTCTAAATATCCTCATTAGTCTCCTATCCGCATTTACAATAAGCATCACAGTAATTAATTTTAAGATAAACAACTCTATGACTAGTGGTAGTGTATTTGCGAGTATTGGGAATGTATTTGGACTTATTTTTACAGGCTGTGCTTCTTGTGGGTTATCTCTACTTGGGGCAATCGGTATTAGTTTAGGAATTACAGTATTACCAGGAGCTGTTAAATTTAAGTTTTTCGCTTTACTGGTGATTATTTTAGGATTAATAATAGTAATATATTTAATAAACACAAGTACGTGTTCCATTAAAAAAGGAGGAAAAAAATGAGGCAAAAAGCCGTTTTAATCAGTGGACTTATTGGATTGATTTTTGGGTTTTTATTCGCGGGGACTTTAGGAATTGATTTTTTTGGTTCTAACGATAACAACCAACAACAAGCCGCTTTAAAAAAAGATGAGGAAGGGTTTAGATTAGCATATAACTTAGATACATCAATATACGTACCGATTTATGGAAGTGATGTCTACGACAAAATTGATAATGATGATACTTTTATTCTCTATATAGGAAGAGACACTTGTCCCTACTGTCAACAGTATGTTCCAAAACTAATGGAAGCTGCGGAAAATCAAAGTTTCACAGAAATTTTTCACGTTGATACTATCGACCCAAGTAATAAAGACTTTGTTGATGACGAGGGGATTAACTATACCCCAACTACTTATTTCATAAAAGATGGTGTTATCGTAAACACCTTTATTGGATTTAAGACTACAGCAGAAGTAGAACAACTTATTTTAGACTATTTAGTGTAGGTGATAATATGAAAAAATATGAAGAATCAATCAAAAAACTTACACCACTCCAATATAAAGTAACACAAGAAAACGCGACCGAAAGACCATACCAAAATGAATACGACAACGAGTTTAGAGATGGTATATACATTGATATTGTTTCAAAAGAAGTATTGTTCTCATCAAAAGATAAATTTGATTCCCATTGTGGCTGGCCTTCATTCACAAAACCAGTTACAGAAGAAGTATTGTATGAGAAAAGAGACTTATCTCATGGGATGATCCGTAAAGAAGTAAGAAGTAGTGAAGGGGATTCCCATTTAGGTCATGTATTCAACGATGGACCTAATGGACATCTTAGATACTGTATAAATAGTGCTTCACTAGAGTTCATCCCTAAAGAGGATTTAATTGAACGAGGATATGAGGAATATTTAAAACTATTTCAGTGACACAATAAATATGATAAAATATAAACATAGATAGTATGAACTGATTTTCGATAATTTTTAAGGAGTGATATCATGATTACACTTAGAGATGTTTCAAAAGACGATGCGTTGATTATCTATCAATGGAAAAACGATTCATATCTTCAACAAATGGCATTAGGTCCTGACTTTGAAACAACAATTAAGGAACAGGAAAAAGATATTTCTAAAGCCATTAATAATGATTTCAGTGAATACCGTATCATCATATTAGGTGATCAACCAATAGGGTACATCCGTATCGATTATATGGATGATACAAAACAAATGGTTTGGTTACGTTTTGCGCTTGGAGAAGAAAGAGGTCATGGATACGCTGAACAGGCTCTTAGAATCTATTTAGAAGAGCTCTTTCGTAAAGGTATTAAACGGATTGAAGGAGAGGTTTATGAAATAAACGTACCTTCTCATAAAATCATGCAGAAATTAGGCTTTATAAACGAAGGAATTAAACGAAAAGCTCATTTTATTGGAAGTGAGTATATCGATGTTTACGTTTACGGGTTATTAGAAGAAGACTATATAAAATAAAAAGCACAAATTGTGCTTTTTTTTAATCGTTTTCAATAAAGATAGTACTCGTAAGATTTAAAAATTTCACAAACTCAATAATGTTTTCAATTTCTATAATTGCGTCATCAATATCATTCTGGGTGATATCACCTAATCCCGTAACATCAAAAGTGTCTATACGATTATCGATGGCAATATACAGTTTACTATTTAGAAAAGAGAACCCTATTTTATCACTGTACTTATTATCCAAGACTAGTAACTTCTCCATTAAATGCGGTGTAAGTAAGTAAAATACATCATGTTCATTATTTGTGTAGATTTTAAACTCTGAGTTAAACTCTATTGATTCCAACTTCATTTCTTTAAAACTTGTAAAAGGTCGATACTGTCCAGGTTGTAATAAGAAGACATTTGACTTAAATCTTTTGAAGAAATCAAATTCATAGAATCGCCCTCTAAATGTCGTAACAACATAAGTTGTTTTTCCATTACTTCGTACGTCTTGTACATGTACATCTGCACATTTGAAGTCTACATTATCAATTTTACCAACTAGTAGATCTTCAGTGCTATAGCGGGATTGTAATTTCACCAAATTCGAATCACTTACAACACCTGAATCAATCCCTTCATTAATATAGAATGTTGAGTTTGGGATTCGTTTTTCAATTTCTTTTTTTACATATGTGTTTTTAAAATCATTGCTTATTTCCTTGATTTTAGAGCTTGATATCCATAGAACTAGTAAACCAGGTAATAATAAGACAAATCCAAAACTCATAGCTCCGGGACTGCTTTGAAAACTACCCCAAAGAATAATTCCACCAAATCCGATAAGTACAAAAGATAAAATCTTTAAACCATCCCATAATCGCTTTCGTTTATTCATCACTTCCATAGTACATCCTCCTAGTAAAATTTATTTTGTGTTTATTAGTTTCTTTTTGATGAAAAATGGTACATAAATAACATAAACAAATACAAAGACTAAAATATAATCAATCGCTGGTATTCTAAAAACTTCGTTTATATCCCCAATAGAACGGTCACTTAATACTCCTGTATAGGTAAGTAAAACCATGATCACAAAGAATATCTGCGATATCATTATAACATGTTTTTTAAGGTTTAACCCGTAGATTTGTGTCACAAAGAAAATAGTCGCAAATCCGAATAAGAACATTGCCCAAGGCGCATTACCAGTATCTATAGCGACAAAAGTACCGTGGAACAAAACCGTTACTTCAATAATAATTTTCCAGTATTTATTGTTGTGCATTTTCGTTCTTGATAAAGACATTTGTATAAATAGTAAATACATATAGAAGAATCCAAATAAATGTCCCCATGTAAACTCCGCAGGATGATACCAAAATGTAAAGATAACAGCAAGAGAAATATAAATTCCATGATTTTTCATAATGAACTTCATACTTTCTCTAGGAAACTTAATTTTCTTACCAAAGAAGAGACCTCTCCTTGGAGTTTCCATAATTAATACTAAGATTAACATTACAATAACACTACCTTGGCTACTCCATACAGGGGTATCTGTAGCTAAAGCATCATACCATACCCAAGTATGTACATAATGCAGTATAACAAACCCAAGATTTGCGAACAGTAGGTAATAGTTATATTTACTAAGTTCCTCTCCCTTTTCTTTTGGATTGTCTTTGAGTTTTTTCATTAGGTATCCGATTGTACCAAAATGTAAAACAAAGAATCCCCAAGATGTAATACGAGCTATAAGGTCTTTATCCTCAGGTCGAAACTTCCATAAATAATAACTAAAACCAGTATCATAACTTTCTGGATTAGCATAGTAATCATATATCGAGTTTGGTATCAAAACAATGAGTGCAGTTAGCAGCAATGAAACCAAAATAGAGATGAGTAATACTTTCGTTAATTTTGACATAAGAAAACCTCCCTTTTGTTAATAGTATAAATGAGATTAGCAAAACTTACAAATGTAGAGTGTTACCTAGTTTCTACAAGGTTCACATAAAAAGAGTAAAACCAAAAGCTACAAGTTTTAATCATAAGAAATTAGAAGCTTGAATTGTCCACAAAAACAGCTTACATTTAGCCTTTTATTATAATCTAGAAGATATTTTTGAATATCTTATGTTTCTTTAGGTTACGTATAGATAAATATGTAAATATATTATATAATTATCATTAAGAGAAAGAAGGTACCAACATGGGAAAAATAATACAATTAGATGATAACTTAAGCAACTTAATTGCAGCTGGTGAAGTTGTCGAAAACATGGCTAGTGTTGTAAAAGAATTAGTTGAGAATAGTATTGACGCACAGAGTTCTAATATCCGTATTGAATTACTAGAAGCAGGATTAAATGAAATCAAGATTATAGATGATGGATTTGGAATGAGTCTAGATGATATGAAAATGGCTGTAAAAAGACACGCAACAAGTAAAATTAAAACAGCAAATGATCTTTTTCATATCAATAGTTTAGGATTTCGTGGTGAAGCACTACCTAGTATCGCTAGTGTAAGTCATTTAGAAATGATTAGTAGTGAAGGTGAAAAAGGAAATAGAATCTTCTATTTAAAAGGAGAACTTAAAGAAGTAGAAGAAGCTTCTCCTAGAAAAGGAACAAGCATCGCAGTAAGATATTTATTCTATAATACTCCTGCGCGACTAAAACATCTAAAAGCTACAAATACCGAACTTAGTTATATTGTTGATTATGTCAATAAAATAGCTTTATCTCATCCTGAAATCAGTTTTACTCTGACAAATAATAATAGACAACTTTTCAAATCAAATGGAACTGGAGACTATTTAAAGGTCTTATCGTCTATTTATAACATTGATATCATTAAGAGTATGATTCCATTTAAAAACAGAAATCAATACTTTGAAATATCTGGTTATATTACAAAACCACTCTTTTCTCGTTCAACAAGAACCCATGTTACCGTAATCGCAAACAATCGAATGATTAAAAACAACAAAATTATAACCGCAGTCACAGAGGGATATCGTACATATCTACCAATTGGAAAGTACCCAATAGTGTTCTTAAATATAAAACTAGATCCTCTTCTAATTGATGTAAATATACATCCAAGGAAACTAGAAGTAAAATTTACCGAAGAACGCCTTTTATTATCATTGATTCGTTCTACGATAAATGACACACTAAAAACCCTCACTTTGATCCCAGAAATGAAAGAGGAAAAACCCGCCCCAACCTATGTTCATGAAACATTAGATTTACGAGAAAAGGTAGTAGAAAAAAGTGAAACCCCTCAAAAACAAAAGGACTATAAATATGAGAACTTAAACCTCCATTCAACGGAAGAAAAACCATCTCTAGTAAAAGAGGATTTTGTGAATTATATCAACACTCTTGTAAAGAAGAAAAAAGAAGTAGTCGAAGTAGAAACAGAACCAAAAGAAGAACCAAAAGAATCAAAACCTAAACTACCACGACTAAATTATATAGGGCAATACTTAGGTACATACCTAATCGCACAAAATGAAGAAGGGTTGTTCTTAATCGATCAACATGCTGCCGCAGAACGTATTCGTTATGAGAACTATTACAAACGTATGAGTAATATTGAAGTCCAAACAACTGATCTATTACTACCGATAACTTTAAACTTATCCAATCAAGAAGTTCTTGCTTTAGAAGATCATTTCAACGCGTTTACACCATTGGGTCTTGAGTTTACACTAAACAATCAAAAGGGCATTGATATTGTAAAAGTACCAACTTGGTTTCCTGAGAACTTTGAACGAGTTTACACTGAAGAAATAGTGAAAAACGTCCTTGACGGAAATGATGTATCGATTGGTAGTATACGAGATTCTCTTGCGAAGAACCTCGCTTGTAAACATAGTATAAAAGCAAATAAATATATTAATCTCAATGAGATTGAAACCCTATTAAGAGATTTGGAAAACACTCAAAATCCATATACCTGTCCCCACGGAAGACCTGTCATTATCAAGTTTACACAAACCGATATTGAGAAGATGTTTAAGAGGATCATGTGATGATTTATGTAATCGTAGGACCAACAGGAATCGGTAAAACAAAATTATCTATCGCTTTAGCAAAACACTTTAATACAGAAGTTATTAGTGGAGATAGTGTCCAAGTGTACAAAGAACTCGATATAGGTAGCGCCAAAGTAACAGAAGAAGAAATGTGTGGGGTACCACATCATCTTATTGATATTTTAGAACCAAATGAAGATTTCAGTGTCGCTTTATTTCAAAAATTGGTTCGTGAGAAAATAGAAGACCTTTCATCAAGGGGTTTAGAACCACTAATCGCAGGTGGAACAGGACTCTATATAAAAAGCGTCTTATATAATTACAACTTTGAAGATACAAAAAGAGATACATCATTAGAAGATAAATATAAAAACTACTCTAATGAAGACCTTCATAACATATTGAAAGAAAAGGATTTTATATCTTCGGAAAAAATCCACCCAAATAACCGAAAAAGAGTACTACAAGCTATCTCGAGAAGTGATTCAAATAAAGTTTCCGATAATACTCAAAAAGATCAGAAAGTGTACGATTTCAAGATTATTGGACTTACATTAGAACGCGATATTCTTTACGAAAGAATCAATAAACGAGTAGACAAAATGATTGAAAAAGGACTTATAAAAGAAGTTCAAAACTTATATGAAAAAGGAATTAAAGGAAATAGTGTAAGTGCGATAGGGTATAAAGAACTATATGCGTATTTTGATAAGAAAATCACCCTAGATGAAGCGATAGAGAAGATCAAACAGAAGAGTCGTAATCTAGCTAAGAAACAATTTACTTTCTTTAACAATCAATTTGATATTGAATGGATAGAAGTAGATTTGTTCAATTTTGATAACACCATAAACAAAGCAATTTCAATTCTAGAAAAATAGAGGTGTAGTTATGAAACGACATATTCGTGATGTATTTAGTGATATTGTAATATTTTTTATTCGTCCAATTATTATCTTTCTAATGAAACGAGAAATCAAGGTATATCATGAGGGAGATATTATAAAAAAAGATCGAGAACCATTTATCTTAATATCAAATCATTTTAATACCTGGGATGCATTTGTTGTGATGAATAGTGTAAAGAAAAACGTACGCTTTGTTGCAACAGAAGTAGCATTCTTAGATTTTGCAAAAAAAATTGGGATGATGCATCTTGCTAGGGCAATCAAAAAACGTGTTGGTAAAATGGATTATTCTGCTACTAAGAGAATCTTTAATGCATTAAAACAAGGGTATGCAGTTGGCCTCTTCCCTGAAGGAGACAACACATTTTATGGTGAAACCTTAGATATCTATCAATCTACAGGTAAATTGTTAAAACGAGCGAATGTTGATGTAATTCTCATTAAACAACAAGGGGGATATGTATCACAACCTAGATGGGCTGATTATTTTAGTAAAAGGGGTGTTATATATACGAAAACCAATTTACTACTTCCTAAAGAGAAACTTCAAACCTTATCAGAAGAGGAAATTAATAAGATTGTAGAAAAAGCACTCTATAATAACGATTATGATTTCCAAAGAGAGAAAATGATAGATTTTGATCGTAAAAACCGCGCAGAAGGAATTGAAAGACTTGTCTATAGATGTAATAAATGTGGTGGGATATTAACTGTATACGGTGAAAAACACGACATGATGTGTAGTACCTGTGGTAAGATAGGTACGATAAATAAGTATGAGTTTATTGAAGGAAACCCACATGATAATCTCGTTGATTATACACATGAAATGTACGAACATATTGAAGAAGTACTGAATAGTGAATTTACATTTGACGTTACGTTAAACACAGTAAATATCTCAAAACTAAAAAACCATTCACTAGGGTCTTACAAGGTTCACTATAAGAATCATTTACTTACCTTAAGTAATGATCAAAACGACACTAGAACCTTCGATTTACATAAAATCAAATATCCAGTAAACACAATGAGACATAGTTTTAGCTTTGATTATGAAGAAATAACATACAATTTTACCGATATCAGACATCAGTTCGCCTTATACGAGATGTGTCGATACTTAAACGGAAGTTACAAGGAGTGATTTGATGAAGTACAAAATGAAAATTGATCTATGGATACGTATTATCTTATGGGGATGTATTTTAATGTTCATCCCAATGTATTTTGCAGTTGAACCAAGTGAAATATGGGTATTAGCACTTTCTACTTTTATTATGGCTCTATTTATTATTCCATTGTTTAGTGCATCATACGAACTAACAGAAGATGAAGTAGTTATTAAATTTTATATATTTAAACAACGAATTAAGTACGACAATATAAAAGCCATTCGAAAATGTAAAAACTGGCATAGTAGCTCAGCAATGAGCTACCACCGTGTTGAAATAAAAGAACATAACAAAGGTTTTTTAAGAGGAACAACTTATGTTTCTCCTAGTGACAGAGATGATTTCTTCTCACATCTAAAACTTAAATGTAGAAACTTAGAAATACAAGAGACAAACATTTGGGATTCGTGACAAGTTATTTGAACTTGTCTATTAGAAATCAACTCTTTTAAGAGTATGATAGTCTTATAAGAGGTGATATTATGAGTAAATACAAACCCTATGAAAACCTAGCAAGAGAAGCACTAAAAAACTATGATTTAGAAGTAGTAAATATTGAGTTTTTAATTGAAGAAACCAATATCTTTTACACACTACACACAAATCATAGTAAGTATGTACTAAAAATCTTTCAAGAAGAATCATCAAAATTTGAGGATAACCTAATTGAAGCATTACTGTTAAAAGAGGTTACGAGTAAAACCAATATTGTAGTACCAAGTATCCTTCCAACAAAAAACAACGAAGAGATTCTTTTTGTTTCAACAGATGGATTTCCAATCAAAAAACGCGTTGCGATCTACCGATTTGTAGAAGGAACTCATTTTGATCAACACGAAACTAGTGAGATGTTTTTTGAACTGGGTAAAACTATGGCTTTACTACATCAAGCTACAAAACAAATCACATTACCAGATACCCTCAAACCAAAGCGATGGGATAAAGTATTTTATTATCGTGATGAAGAAGTGGTATTTAAACAGGAAAAATATAAAAAATACTTTTCTGAAGATGATATTTGTTTTTACGACAAATTCAACCAGTATCTAAATAAGGTACTTCCCGACTTCTATAAAGATGATACATATCTATTACATGCAGATTTCAATCCATGGAATATCTTAGTACATAATAATGAGATCAGGTTACTTGATTTTGAAGAGGGGATGGAAGGTTCTGTCGTTCATGAAATGGCGATTTGCCTATTTTACTATAGATATGACCAAAAATTTAACTATTCAGACGTGAAAAATCAACTATATAAAGGGTATGAGCAAATAACTCCTTTACCAAAAATATCAGACTTTGATATTGATTTACTTATCATGGCACGTACCGCAAACTTTATTAATTACGTGTTGTTAATTCATGATGATCCTAAAGACTATATCAAAGAAAGAATAAAAAGAATAAAAGATTTTTTAGACAACTACGAAATTACAATTTGAGGTGAAACAATGAAAAAAATACTTGTTATTCTAGCTTTAATTTTTACTTCGTTATTGATATCTAATACCGAAGTAGAAGCAACAAAATTACATCAAAACGCTTATTCGGATATAAACGAGTTTGATGGTATTACAAATGTAGTAATCTTCATTAAGTTCAATGATGAAGTAAACTATGAAGCACCACATGACTTTCCTTTTTACGAAAGTATGTTTAATGGTGTGGACCAAATCTCTTTAAGAGACTACTTTTTAGAAGTTTCATACAATCAATTTACGATTGATAGTATTTTTACTCATAACGATGAAATCGTTTTTTATGTTTCTGAACATAATCGAGCGTATTATGAAGAATATGATGAGGATACAAATCCAGAAGGATATCAGACAGACGAGGAGCAACGTGCACGTGAACACACTTTGCTTAAAAACGCAGTGACTTGGGTTGATGAAAACAACTTAATCCCAGACACTGTTAACTTAGATGTAAATGATGATGACGATATTGACAGTATTACATTTATGGTAAGTGGAGAAGATAATGGTTGGAATAGCCTTCTTTGGCCACACAAATGGAGTATATATAATAATGTAACAATAGGTATAAACGGTGTTAGAGCGTATGATTATACGTTTGAGTTACTTGGAAATAACGCGGAATACGGCTATGCTGTCGATGTTGCAGTATTAGCACACGAGACATTCCATTTAATTAGTGCCCCTGATTTATATCACTATTATGACTATGATTGGATTGATTCAATTGGTGAATGGGGTCTTATGTCAACAATTGGAACAGTACCCTCTCATATGCTTGGTTATATGAAATATCAGTATGGGAACTGGGCAAATGACGCAACGGATATTACTGAAAGTGGGATGTATACCCTATATCCACTTCAAGATGCTTCTAATAATATGTACAAAATTGCATTAGGATACTCAAATGAATATATTTATATTGAGTACCGAGATAGTGACGGGGATTATGAATCAACATTACCAAGTTCAGGATTACTCGTATATCGTATCGATAAAGACTACATTGGTGAAGGAAATGAGAACGGATACTACTATGAAAACAAAGTTCAGGAAGAAGTATGGTTATATCGTCCTTACATGGAAGATGTTACATACCCTATTGAGTTTTCTGAAGAGGAACCAGCTCAAGGTGACGAAGATGGAGATCCCTATTACGCAGCATTATCAGATAGTAATACTCATTCTGAAATCGGAGTAGGAACAGATATTCTGTTGTTCGATTCTGAAGGAAACGAAATTGACATTAAGATTACAAGTATTCAAGAACATGATGGATATATGACATTTTACGTTCATTTAAATGATCACATAATGCCAGAAATAACACTGAATGGTTCAGAATATATGAGAGTTGAATATGATGAGGAGTATATTGATCCGGGGTATATAGTTAACGTAGAAGGGTATTCAGTAGTAGTATCAGGAAGAGTAGATATTCATACTCTTGGAGAGTATGAAATCACATATTCTCTTAAGGATCCAAGTGGAAGTATTGTAGATGTTGAAACAAGAACAGTAACGGTTGTAGATACTACTGCACCAGAGGCTTATATTAATATCGGTCTAGATACAATCAATCTTGGAGAAGAATGGATTGATGGTGGTGTTACTGTTAGTGATAATGAAGATACAGATTTAAAAATAGAAGTATCATCAGAACTTGATAATACAAAAGAAGGAACCTACTTAGTAGAATACAAAGTCATTGACAATGAAGGGAATTATGTTATCACTAAACGTTACGTAACTGTAATGGAAACTTCATATAGTATCGCTGAGGAGTTTACTTGTTCTAATAGTAAAACTACATTCCAAGTAGGAGAACTATTGAAAGCCCCTTCATGTGAGTATAATAACCAGAAAGTAGAACCTACTAATCTTGATGAGATCTCTAATTCAACATCAGGAGTGTATGAACTACAGTATGAAGTCACATTAGGAGACCAAACACATATATTCCGCACATACATATTTGTCATAAATGACTATCCTAATATTGTCGCAATCATTGAGGAAAGAAGGAGATACGTATGAAAAAACTATTATTATCATTCCTGCTCCTTTTAACACTGAGTGCTTGTGGTGAGACAAAATATAACATTACTTTACAAGATGGAGATGACATTGTTTATAAATCAGAAACATGGATTGATAAAGGGTGTTATATAGAAATAAAGGGACAAGATTACGAAATGACAAGAGATCAAGATATTGATTATTCAACATTTGAAGCCCAAACAATAACCTATAGTTATACACATAAAGAGACAGAATACATCTGTAAACGAGTTGTTTTAGTGTTAGATGAAGTAGATTACAATATTACAGTCAGTCCGAGTATAGATACAATTACTCTCAATGAAAGACATATCGATAACGGTTTAATCTTTCACAATAGTGATGAAGATCATTTTACTGTAGTTGTTACTGGAAAAGTTGACAGTACTATTGCAGGAACATACACTTTGACCTATACAATTTATGGAGAAGATGGAAGATACTTAGTTTTACACAGAGTAGTAACGGTACTTTCATAGGATCCACTAAAAAAACACATATTATTAAAGATCCATTAATTTAGAAAGAGATATAGTTCGCTATCAATATCTCTTTCTTTTTTTTATACGATGTATATTGAAAATCTTACCGAAGCCCCTATGATATAATTTAAGAGAGGTGATTGTATGAAAGACATTTTTAAGGAGTTTATGTTTCCACATGGTAAAAAAATGAGAAACAGAATCGCTTTAGCACCAATGACAACCTATTCATCAAATGATGATTTAACATTGAGTGACGAAGAAGAAATATACTATAATTCAAGAAGTAAAGGTATCGGTATGGTTATTACCGCAGCGTGCGCTGTAAGTAAAAACGCACAAGCATTTAAGAATCAAATATCAATTCGTGATGTTCGATACTTAGATTCAATGAAGAAATTAGCACATTCCATTAAAAAAGAAGGAGCTCTCGCCATCCTTCAAATCCATCATGGTGGTCGTATGAATATGCCAAATCTCTATCCAAATCAGGATATCGTCAGTGCATCTTCTGTGAAGGCAAACCGTGAATATGCAGTAGTTCCAAGAGAACTTCGAACAAGTGAGGTTTATGATATTATCGATGAGTTTGTAAATGCTACTCATTTAGCTATTCGAGCAGGGTTTGATGGAGTTGAGATACATGGGGCGAACACGTACTTAGTTCAACAGTTCTTTAGCCCAAATAGTAACAAAAGAACCGATGAGTTTGGACCAACATTAGATAAGAGACTAACATTCCCATTAACTTTGTTAGACCGAATTATTCAATTAAAAAGAAATCTTAAGAAGAAGGATTTTATCATAGGATATCGTTTTTCACCTGAGGAACTTGAAGAACCAGGAATTACGCTAGACGACACACTCGTTTTAGTTGATAACATAATAAAAAAAGATATTGATTATCTTCATATATCATTAGGGAACTATTTGCAAACATCGCTTCGTAACAAATCAGACATGGAACCAGTAGTAACGAAAATAAGCAGTGTTATTAATAAAAGAGTTCCGTTTATTGGAGCTGGTGGAATAGAAACGATAGAAGATATCGAAGACGCTCTAAATATGGGATTTGATTTAGTTGCTCTTGGTATGATTACAATCGCAGATCAAGATGCGGTATCAAAACTAAAAAACAATGAAGAACCTTCAAAAGTGATTTCAAAAGAATCACTCCTACCAACACCTTTATATGAAAGAATCAAAACATGGAAGGGTATCGAAAAACGAGGATATTCCGTCAAATAAAAAGAAACTCATATTTTATGAGTTTTTTTATACCTTTCTTTGATATGATAGAAGTAACAAGAAGAGGTGATTGAATGAATAATCCGCATTATAGTAAAAGACAAAGCGTACACGCGAAAAATGGTGTAGTGGCTACAAGTGAAGGACTTGCAGCTCAAGCAGGACTAGAAATTCTCAAAAAAGGTGGTAACGCTGTTGACGCTGCTGTAGCAACCGCAGCTTGTTTAACTGTAGTAGAACCAACTAGCAACGGAATTGGTAGTGATTGTTTTGCATTGGTTTATATGAATAAGAAACTATATGGACTAAACAGTAGTGGTTATTCAAGCAAAAACATCACAATTGAGAATGTAAAAGCTCGTGGATATAAATCAATTCCAACGAATGGTATAGTACCAATTACTATACCTGGAACTCCTAAGGGATGGGCAAACCTTATTGAAAGATGGGGTAACCTATCGTTATTAGAAGTACTAACCCCAGCAATTAATCTTGCTAGAAATGGCTTCATTATAAGTGAAACTGTTGGCTTCAATTTTGAAAGAGCTATGAAGAAGTATCTTCAGAACAATACTGGAGATGAGTATCAACATTTCTTTAATGTGTTTACCAAAAATGGAGACCCATATAAAGCAGGAGATATTTTTAAGAGTGAGTATCACGCATCAACTCTAGAAGAAATTGGAAAGACAAATAGTGACAGTTTCTATAAAGGTACACTTGCTAAAAAAATAGTATCCTTTATGGAGAAACACAATGGATTTATTGATTTAGATGATCTAAAAGAATATGATTGTGAGTTTGTTGACCCAATCTCTGTCAATTATAAAGGATATGATGTTTGTGAAATCCCACCTAATGGACAAGGAATCACCGCTCTAATGGCTTTAAACCTATTGAAAAAAGAAGAACTTCCACAAGGAACCATCAATACTCTACATAGACAAATAGAAGCAGTAAAAATTGCCTTTAGTGATACATTAAAATATGTGACAGATCCAAAATTTATGAAATTAAATCCGGACTTTTTACTTAGTGATAAGTACGTTGATTTACGTAAAAAAGATTTAACAGATAAAGCCGTTCTTCATAAACCTATTGACTATAAAAAGGCTGGAACTGTTTATCTGGCTACCGCAGATAAAGATGGAAATATGGTATCATTTATTCAAAGCAACTATATGGGATTTGGTAGTGGTATTATGATAGACGGTACAGGAATTTCAATGCAAAACAGAGGGCACACATTTAGTTTAGAAGAGGATCACCATAACAAACTAGAACCTCGAAAAAGAACCTATCACACAATTATTCCAGGATTCCTAATGAAAGATAATAAGGCAATAGGTCCATTTGGAGTTATGGGTGGATTTATGCAACCACAAGGACATCTTCAGGTAGTAATGAATCTAATTGACTATAAAATGAACCCACAAGCAGCGTTAGACGCACCTAGATTTAGATGGGATAAAGAACTGAAAGTATCTTTAGAGAATACTTTTGATATGTATATAGCACAACAACTACAAAGCAAAGGTCACCATATAAACATTGATTTATATGGAGGAGGTTTTGGTAGGGGACAAATAATCTTAAAAGAAGATGATCACTACACTGCAGGAACAGAAACAAGATGTGACGGATATATTGCCTACTATTAGAAGAAATTTTAACTTGTAACCAATAGATTTAACATGATATAATTGAACAAGAGAAATCTGAAAAAGGGGTGAATAATATGAGAAGCAATAAATCTATGTATTATAGTATTGCTAGTATTTTTGTATTATTTACTATTATTCAGATTTTTTATTTTGCTCAAGTCGAGTTTATTCCTACTAGAACACTAAATAAAGAGACGATACTGACATCATTAGTGTATGTTTTAGAATGTATCTTAGTTATATTAATATCGTTAGGAACGTTATACTATTTACCTTTGCTTTGCATTATACATCTAGAAAAACCATTTGTATTTTTCAGATGTGTAATCAGTGATTTAAAAATTAAGTATTTTTATACAGTTAAAAAAAGACAAGTTAAAACACATAAAATTTTCAAAGTTCTCCAGGTTATTCGATGTTGATTTCGTAAAATTTTTTCAATAAAAATATTACGAAAAGGAGATAGGGAAAATTAAAAATATAAAGAAATCTTACATGTATTTACTACTTGTAGCTATGGTAGCATCTTGGTTTTTACCAAGATATAACCAGATATATTTTATTCTAAAGAACACTATAACCTTTGTGTTTTTTGGTTTATCAGTTGTAAAGTTTATCCTGTATGCTTTTAGAGAAAGTATAAGGAAAAACAAGGGAATTAATGATTCAAGAAAAGTTTCAATTTTGAGAGGCTTCCTAATTGTAACTATAGTATTAGCATTGGTATGTGTAATGGCTGCACAAAGAAGAATTATTGAAATTAGGACACCAGTTCTTACACATTGTACATATTATGATGATTATGGAAATCTTGTGACCAACTCGCCATACTATAGTACTTGTATTGAACCAGAGGTTACAAACCTTAATGACACTACGAAAAAGTTTACTTTTCAATATGATGTCCCAGGCATGAACGAAGGAGTATATCATCAGCTAACGAAGCGAAATGAGTTAACAGACAGAAGTTTAGATAACTACTATGTTCGTGCTGATGAAGGCTATCTTTATGAGGAAATCACTATAACATATAATGATAGTGATTTAATAGAAGAATATAATCTTAAACTTGAGTTAAACTACATTCTAAAGAAATACACTAAACAAACTCTCGATAATGGAGAAAAAAAGTATACTTTTGTTGAGTCTGAAAAAATGTCAAATTACTTGGAGTTCAAATCAAAGTATACATTTAGTGATTCTGAGATAACACAAAGAAAAACAACATACGAGAAACGCCTTGTATTGAATAGGTTTGATAACCTTACAGATAGAAGTTCGTATGAATTTCAAGAGACAGATCTCATATTTGATCTTGAAACAACTCTAATATATAACATTCCTTTTATTGGTGATGAGTATTTGGATGAAGTAAAATACTTGGATTTTGAGCTGTTTACTCAATCTCATACAGATGAAGATTCCGAAGAACCTGAATTAAGTTATAGAGGTTATTTGGATCGAAGTGCACTAACAACATTAGCAGTCTATAGTATAACTTCAAAATACGATTACGATACCTCTGAAAGTGAACTAGCAAGATCCAAATATACATTAGAATTTGATTCTTCGAACAACAAAGTTAAGTATGACTATAGTTTTATGAATAATGGAGCCTCTGTTCGGGAGTATGCTTTGAACAGTACTACATCATTGTATCTTATTAGTGATTCCTATAGAAGAAGCATCCATGATTATCATAGAAACAGAGTCAAAATAATGGAACATAGCGATATAGTCCAAATTGATGACAATAGAAGTGATAAATTATTACGCAGAAAAAGTTATGGTTTTTGCCTTGAGTATTATTCAATAAATAAAGACAATTATGAGGACTATTATAGTCTTGACTATATTCATTTTTATTGGCATCATGATTTTACACACTACGATGCATACAGCTACGATTTTTTCAGTATGAAGAAATTATTAGTTTCTGATGGAGATATTACTTTTAAGTTGGGAAGTATGTTTGAGTATTTACTTCGATTAGTACAAACATAAAATAAAACGCACTAGAAAGTGCGTTTTTGATTTGGTGAAGCATATATTATTTATGACCAGGACATAAGTATTATGTTCCTTTGAGTGTTGAAAATGTCATTCATTATGTTATAATATAATAGAAAACTAAAGGGGTGAGAGCATGTTTTTTTATGGAGATATACTTCACTTCTATAAATAAATAGTTTCTCACAATAATTTTAGTTTTCTTTATTTTATCAAATGTAAGTATAAAACAATAAAACAACAGGAAAGAGAGAGGGAACATGCAGGAAGAAAGTAAGGATGTATTGGATTTAGAAGTATCAGAAGAGGTTCAAATTGTAAAGCCAGTATACACAGGTGTATACGGTAAATTCACATGGCAACAAGAACGTATTTTATGTTTTGGGAAGACAAAGGTGTTTAGTACCTTTGCACTGTTACAAGTTATCTCATTAGTGATTTCGGTATATAGTTTTATTGATTTATTGTTTTTATCAGAGGAAGAGTTTGGAAGATATTTACCAACTCAACTATTTATTGGTATTATTGTTACTATGATTTTGATATATGGAATATTGAAATTTCGAAAGGGAAGTCATACAAATGATATACACAAAGCAAGAAGTGGTATCTCCATCTTTAAATCGATTTACCAACTTGGATATGCATTAGGCGTATTTGGACTTGTAGTAGGAGGTATTGCAATATTGATTCTATATCTACTCGCGATGTCATATCAAACAACTAACGGATTAATAATATTTATTTTCATTTTAGTTTTATTCGCGATTGCGATTGTAAATCTTATGTACTTGAAAAGAGTTGTAACATTTACTGAAACTATGGTAGCCAACATTGATGCGAAAAAAACGAATTTTGGATATCCAACACCACGGACTTCGGAACTAAAACCATTCGTTATTATTGTAATTGCAATGTGGGTACTGGCTTTAGTTACTTTGATAGTGCTACAGCTGTCACCAACATATGGAGAGTTATTACCGTTGAATATGGATTTGATTTATTTATATTTTATATTATTACTGAATATTGGAATTGGTTGCTATACGTTGTATATGTTTACTGAGTTCAATAATGCAATGAAGTTTAACTTAAAATAAAAAAAACGCACTCAAGTGCGTTTTTATTTTGTCTCATAGTTGTTATAGGCATCTAGCCCACCATCAAGTACATAAACTTGTTGGTAACTCTTGCGTACTAATGCTCTAGAAACTTTTTTACTTTTTTTACCGTTTTTGCAATATAAGTATACTGGTTGATCTTTTCTTAACTTTGATATCTTTCCGGTTAATTGACCTTTTGTGAAATTACGAGCTCCTTTGATCTTGTCTTGTTCAAATTCATCCTTCTTGCGGACATCTACAAGTTGACCCTTTCTCATATTATCAACGAAATCTTTCTTCTTTAGAACTGATATTCTAGAGAAATCTACACCTTGATTTCGCATCATTAACCAACCTAAACCAAGACCTAATACTACTGCTAATGCTAAACTCCAAAAGTCCATATTGAATCACTCCTCAAATATGATTATACGGTCTTCTTAAGTTTTAGTCAAAAGGAAATTTTGTGAAGATTTTTCATATAGTAATATACAATAATAAATATATATGAAAGTTTTCGTGTATTTTATTTACAAATTATACATTTTTATATATAATATAATCTATGATTAGGAGTGAGTAAAAAATGATAACAACAAATAACTTTAAAACAGGAGTTACAATTCAAAGTGAAGGGAACTTATGGTCTGTAATGGAGTTCCAACACGTTAAACCAGGGAAAGGGCCAGCATTTGTTAGAAGTAAATTAAGAAATTTACGTACAGGTGCAGTTGTAGATAAGACATGGCGCGCTGGAGAAAAAGTAGCTACTGCACATATTGATAAAGAGAAAATGATGTATTCATACAATATGGGAGAAACTGCAGTATTTATGAATAACGATACTTATGAGCAAGTTGAAATTGATATGAAAAATATTAAACATCAATTAAACTTTGTTATTGAAGGTATGGAAGTAAATGTTATTAGTTTTGAAGGTGAAATCTTAAGTGTAGATATCCCTGAGAAAGTAACGTTGACTGTAACAGAAGCAGCACCAGCTGTTAAAGGAAATACAGCACAAAGTGCAACAAAAGACTGTATCGTAGAAACAGGATTTAAACTACAAGTTCCACTATTTGTTAACGAGGGAGACAAAATCGTTATTAATACAAATACAGGAAAATATGACACAAGAGCATAATTTATAAGGAAGTGAATTAAATTGGAATATCAGTCCAGGTTTTTGCTAGATTTTATTGATTTTAGAGTATTAGCTATAAGCGATATCTCTATTGGATTAGTAGCATTAATGATTATTTTAGTATTCGTCTCAGCGTTTTTCTCGATGAGTGAAACGGTATTTAGTAGCGTGACTCAAATCCGCTTAAAAACAATGATAGAAGACGGTGTTGGTGGTAGTAAAAAAGCTTTATGGATCACCGAAAACTTTGACAAAACTATCACAACAATCTTAGTAGGGAATAACCTTGCGAATATCGCACTTACGACAGTGAGTGTCGCTTTCTTTGCGGATTTATTTACAAACCCTAATTTAGTTGAGATTGTGAATGTTTTAGTTATTACAACGATAGTATTAATTTTTGGAGAAATCATACCGAAGAGTTTTGCGAAAAACAACGCAGATACTATGGCACTTAGACTAAGTGCAATATTGTATTGGTTGATTTATGTATTAACTCCGATTACTTGTGTTTTCCTAAAGATTAAAAGTTGGTTGATTAAAGAGAGTGGCGAAGAGAAAGTAAGTGTTACGGGTGATGAACTAGAAACAATTATCGATACTATGGAAGAAGAAGGTAGTATTGATGAAGACGAAGCTGAGATGTTACAAAGTGTTTTAGATTTAAGTGAGAAAAAAGTATACGATATTATGACACCTCGAGTGGACATGGTTGGTATTGATATTGAAGATGATATCGACGACATCGTCAAAATGTTCTTTGAATATCAATTCTCAAGAATTCCGGTATATGAAGAGACAAGAGATAATGTAATTGGTATATTACATGAGCGTGATCTATTCACTAAAATAATTAAAGGACAAAAAGTTCAAATCAAAAAATTAATGAAAGAACCAATGTTTGTTTCGAAATCAATGCGTGTCGACACACTGATTGAAACATTGCAACGTGAGAATTCACATATGGCCATTGTTAGTGGTGAATATGGGGGAACAAGTGGAATTGTTACAATGGAAGATGCGTTAGAAGAGTTAGTTGGAGAAATCTACGATGAACATGATGAAGTAGAAGGAGATTTTATTCAACAAATTAAAGAAAACAAGTTTGGAATTAACGCTGAAATTGATTTAGAAGATTTATTCGAGGAATTGGAAATTGGGAATCCTCCCAAAAGTCAATATAGCAATCTACAAGGATGGTTATATGAGATGTTTGAGGATATTCCTGAAGTTGATGAAGGATACACATATATTCAAGAAATCCCTAATTATGAACACGACGATGATGAACCAACTAAGCTATCATTACGATTTGTAGTGAAAGACATAAAGGAACGTCGTATTAGTTATGTTCACTTAACAATTGAAGAAATAGAACAAGAAGAATAAAAGAGGGAAACCTCTTTTTGTCTTGTATGGTGGTGAAAGAAATGGAAAGACTCCAAAAAGTAATAGCAAGAAGTGGATATGCAAGTAGAAGAAAGGCCGAGACTTTGATTTTAGAGAATAAAGTGAAAGTAAACGGTGTTGTTTGTAATACCCTAGGAACTAAAGTTTCAAGTAAAGATGTCGTAATGGTGAATGGAAAAACAATAGCACAAGAAGAAAAAGTATACTATGTTTTACATAAACCAGAAGGGTATGTTTCTACTACAAAAGATGAACACGATCGAAACAAAGTTACTGATTTAGTCCCGAATGAAAAAAGGATTTTCCCTGTAGGACGACTTGATTATGATACAAGTGGTGTACTTTTAATGACAAATGATGGAGAGTTTATGAATCAAATGACATCTCCAAAACATCATGTTGAAAAAGAGTACCGTGTAAAAGTGAAAGGTTTCCTAAGAAAAGAAGAATCTTTAAAGCTTGCTCGTGGTGTCGTTATCGATGGTTATACGACAAAGCGTGCGATAGTTAAGGATGTTGAATACAACAAGAAGAATGAAACCTCATTTGCTACAATTATCATAAAAGAAGGAAAGTATCATCAAGTTAAGAAGATGTTTGAAGCAGTAGAACATCCGGTTTTAAAACTAAAACGTGTGCGTTTTGGTGTCGTAACATTGAAAGACCTTAAAAAAGGTGAGTACAGACGTTTAAAACCATATGAGTTCAAACAACTCAAGGAAAGTGCAAAAGTAAAATAAATATTATGAAAAAGTGCAATACTTTGTTATAATGTTAAAGGACGTTAAGAGGTGAATTTATGAAAAATATCCAAATTGCAATTGATGGTCCCGCTGGAGCTGGAAAATCAACAATTGCAAAACTAGTTGCTAAGGAGTTACATTTTACTCATATTGATACAGGAGCAATGTATCGAGGTGTTACTCTTAAAGCGTTGGAAAATAAGATTGATCTAAACGTTGAAACGAATTTCAGTTTTATACACAACACAACTTTCGAGTTTGTAAATAATCACCTACATATGGACGGCAAAGATATATCTGCAAGAATAAGAGAGCATGATATTTCAAACAATGTATCATTAGTATCAAGTTATTTAACGGTACGAAAAAAAGTAGTAGAGTTACAACAAGAAATGGCTAAAAACGATAATATCGTTATGGAAGGCCGAGATATTGGGTATATCGTTCTTCCAAACGCAGATTATAAATTCTTTTTAACTGCATCAATTGATGAACGTGCAAATCGACGTTTAGAAGATAACTTAAAAAGAGGAATCAAAACAGATTTAGAGAAGTTAAAGACAGAAATAGCAAGAAGAGATTATCTCGATACAACAAGGGAACACAGTCCGTTGAAAGCTGCTGAAGACGCAGTAATAATTGACACATCAAATTTAACAATCGATGAGGTAGTATCTTCAATTACTTTAAGAATAAGAGAGGAAGAGTTTTATGGAGTTTAAAATGAACAATGTCAAAGTGGGAAGAGTTGTTGAAGGGACAGTTTTTCAAGTTAGCGATGACGTATGTTATGTAGACTTAGGAGCATTTGCGGATGGGTTAGTTAACAAAGAGCATTTATCTTTAACACCAATCAATTCATGTAAAGAGGTCGTAAAAGAGGGAGATGTATTAACATTTAAAGTTAGTCAAATCAACTACGATGACCAACGTATTATTCTTTCAAGATTAAGTATGTTACGTGAAGAAAACAGAGTTAAATTTAACGAGGAAATGACAAGCGATGTTAGATTAAAAGCTAAAGTTACAAAAGTAACTAGAGGAGGTTTACAACTTCGCTATAACGATATAGAGTTATTTATGCCAGCTAGTCATGTAGACACAAAGCGTGTTGAGTTAGAAGATTTTAAAGGAAAAACATTAGAATGTAAAATCATCGAAAATGACGGTAGAAAAATTGTTGTTTCACGAAGAGATATTTTACGTGAAGATGCACGTTTAGCAAAAAGAGAAGCATTAGAAAGTATTAATGTTGGAGATAAAGTAGAAGGAACAGTTACAAAAGTTCTAGATTTTGGAGCATTTGTAAGTTTAGGTTTAGTTGAAGGATTACTACATAGAAGCGAGATTTCACATTATCAAGTGAAAGATGTTTCAGATGTTGTTAAAGAAGGAGACAAGTTTACTGTTGAAGTAATCAAAAAAGAGAAAAATAAAATTGGTTTAAGTATTAAATCAATGGAAAAAACTCCTTGGGAAACTTTCAGTGAAACTGCAAAAGTAGGAGACGAAGTTGAAGGTGTAATCATTCGTAAAATGGCGAATGGTATGCTAGTAGAAGTTGAAAGAGAAGTTGTTGGTATTATCAACGAACGTGATTATTCATGGAATCCTCGTGAAAACTTAGCTGGTAATGTAGAAGTTGGAAGCAAATTATCTTTCAAAATATTAACTTTAGATCCAGAAAAAAGAAGAATGTCTTTATCGAAAAAACACTTAGAATATAACCCATGGAATGACGTTTCAGTTAGAGTAAACGAAGAAGTAAGTGGGACAGTAGAAGAAATTCAAACAAAAGGTGCTTTAGTTAAAGTACAAGGTGTAAAAGCATTCTTACCAATTAGTGAAATTAATTCAGATCGAGTAAACCAAGTTGCAGATGTGTTAAAAGTAGACGACGTTATCAAAGCGTTAGTACTAGAAGTTGACAAACGTAACTGGAGAATGAAGATTTCAATCAAAGGACTAGCAGAGCAAAAAGAAAGAGCTATCTTTGAAAATTATAAAAAATCAGAAGAGCAAGTGAAAAAACAAACTCTAGGAGATTTATTCAAAGATAAATTCAAAGAGTTTAAATAGAAGGGTTGTGGTCTTATGTTACCGACAGTAGCAATCGTTGGAAGACCAAATGTAGGTAAATCTACTTTATTTAACCGTATTATCGGAGAACGTTTAAGTATCACTGATGATGAACCGGGTATTACAAGAGATCGTATCTACTCAAAAGCCGAATGGCTAACAAAAGAGTTTAATATAATTGACACAGGGGGTATCGATTTTAACGATGCTCCTTTTATTCATGAAATAAAGTCACAAACAGAAATCGCAATTGAAGAAGCAGACTTAATTGTGATGGTTTGTGATATCAGAAGTGGAATCACTGATGATGATGCATATATAGCACGCATGTTATATAAATCAAACAAACCAGTGGTTATCGCTTTAAACAAAGCAGATGATATTAACCTAACAGATACAATGTATGAATTCTATTCACTTGGATTAGGAGATCCTATTCCTGTATCAAGTTTACATGGGGTTGGACTTGGAGATTTATTAGACAAAATAGTTTATAAACTTCCTCAAATCGAAGATGTAGAATATGAAGACGACCGTATTAAGTTATGTTTAATTGGGCGTCCTAATGTTGGGAAATCATCATTAACAAATGCCTTACTAGGTGAAAACCGAGTTATCGTATCAAAGGTAGAAGGAACTACAAGAGATTCAATTGATAGTTTATTCACCTATAAAGAACAGGATTATGTTGTTATTGATACTGCTGGAATGCGTAAAAAAGGTAAAGTCTATGAGAATGCTGAAAAATACTCTGTGTTAAGAGCATTAAGTGCAATTGATCGTAGTGATATTTGCCTAATCTTAATAGATGCAGAAACAGGAATCAGAGAACAAGACAAAAAAATCGCTGGTTATGCCATTGAAGCAGGAAAATCAATTATGATTGTTGTAAACAAATGGGATACAGTAGAAAAAGATACAAACACAATGAACCGTTGGGAAAAAGAAATTCGTTCACACTTCCAGTTTATTACATATGCACCAATTGTATTTTTAAGTGCTTTAACAAAGAAGCGTGTTTCAACACTATTCCCTGAAATACAACGTATCTATAATAACTTTGATAGACGAGTTCAAACTAGTGTATTAAATGACGTAATTCTAGATGCATTTTACGTGAATCCACCGAAAAACCATAACGGAGGAAAAGTTAAAGTATTCTACGCAACTCAAGTAGGAACAAAACCACCAACATTTGTATTGTTTGTAAATGATGAAAATGTCATGCATTTTAGTTATCAAAGATACTTATTAAACCGTTTAAGGGAATCTTTTGATTTTGAAGGAACTCCAATCAAACTGATTTTAAGAAAGCGTGATTAAATGAAAATAAGCGTAATAGGTGCAGGATCATGGGGATTAGCACTTTCTAATGTGCTTACACATAATAATCATGATGTCCTAGTATATGATGCCAATGAAAACGTAGTAGATAAGATTAATCAATTACACATCTGTTATCAACTTGATGAATCAATCAATGAGAACATAAAAGCTACATCAAACTTACAAGATGTACTGGAGTTTAGTGACACAATATTATTTGCAGTACCAACAAAAGTTATTAGAGTAGCTTTAGCAGATGTAATAAAATATCTAAACAGACCAACGTTATTTATTAATGCCGCAAAAGGTATAGAACCGGACACATTCTTACGTGTTAGTGAAATCTTTGAAGAGATGATTCCTAAGAAGTACCTTAAAGGTTTTGTTGCTCTTAGTGGTCCATCTCATGCAGAAGAGGTCATTAAGCATATGACAACACTGGTCACTACAGCAAGTCAGAATGAGGAACATGCAATGTTCGCTCAAAAAATATTCAACAATAATGACTATTTTAGAGTATACTCATCAACAGATTTAAAAGGTGTTGAACTTGGAGGAGCTCTTAAAAATATCTTCGCTCTAGCTTCTGGATTAATTGCCGGAAAAGGGTTAGGAGACAACGCCAGAGCAGCATTAATTACTAGAGGATTGGTAGAAATGAAGAAATTTTATCTTCATTATGGTGCCAATACGAAAAGTCTAAATGGGCTTACAGGCTTAGGAGATTTAGTCGTGACTTGTACTTCACCGCATTCAAGAAACTATCAAGCAGGGTATAAAATTGGACATGGGAAGGATTTAGAAGAGACTTTAAATTCAATGACCATGGTCGTTGAAGGAATAAGAACTTGTGAAGCAGCCTTTAAGTACGCCGTTAAACATGATTTAGACCTTCCGATTATATCTGCAATATATGATGTTTTATTCAATAAATTAGACCCAGAATTAGCATATAAAAAGCTATTAGAGAGACAAACAAAGAGCGAACATTAGTACCAATACGATTTTATGTAAACTAATGAATATGCTTTCATTCAGTAATTTAGCCGTATAATAAAATTGACCACAGATTTTTTAAAAATCTGTGGTTTTATTGACCATTTGCTGAAAAGTCTTGCAATAAAGCGCTCTAACTGGTATAATTAGGTTAGAAAAAAATTATAGGAGGAAGATTTTATGAATAAAACTGAATTAATCGCTAGAATCGCAGAAGTATCTGGATTAACTAAAAAAGATTCTGAAACTGCTTTAAATTCTACATTAGCAGCTATCCAAGAATCATTAGTTGCAGGGGAAAAAGTTGTATTAACTGGATTTGGTACTTTCGAAGTACGTAACAGAAAAGAAAGAGTTGGTCACAACCCAAGAACTAACGAACAAATTCACATTCCTGCTCAAAAATCACCTGCATTCAAAGCTGGTAAAGTTTTAAAAGAAGCAGTTAGATAAATTACGACATAATAATAAAAAATATCACAATTATTGTGGTATTTTTTTTGTCTATATATTACAATCTTTATTGTAGTACAGGGAGGTGAGAAAGTGGACTTTACGAAATTTACTAACCATGGAAACGGACATAGCGAATCCATCTATATCGCTGCGTTAACAAATGACACTAAATATATCGTAGATTACCATCAAGCTGGTAACGATCTATATTTAAAAGATGAACGGCATCAGACATTATTACATTTAGCTACAAGAAACAAAGCGTTGTTATCATTGGAACTACTTCTTAAATTAGGACTTAACCCTAATGAAGGAGACAAATATGATGATACACCGCTTCATATCGCAAGTCATATGGGTAACACAGAAATGGTGGAGTTATTACTAAGATATAACGCTGATCCAAACTACCCGAACTCACGTAAGGAAACCCCACTTCATAAGGGATGCTTTAAAGGGAACATTGAGGTCATAAAACTATTAATTGATAATAAAGCGGATATTTATCTAACTGATGAGTTTCACGCCTCAATAATGCAATATGTTGTACGAAGCAAAAAAATCAAAGCAGTGAAATATCTAATTGCTCAAGGGGCAATCATTAACTCATTAGATATTCGAAATCAATCAACATTGCACTACGCTGCATTATATTCTACTGTAGACATTGTAAAACTATTAATAAACGAAGGTGTAAATCCATACTCCAAGTCTAATTACTTATTGACACCACTACATTTAGCTGTAGAACATCCGGATTTTGAGATGGTAAATGTCTTTTTGGAATTTGGGTTAACATCATATGATAAATCTAAATTTGGGTTATCACCATACGATGAAGCTATTCAAAAAAATAATTATGAAGCAGTAGAACTTTTTAATAAACTAAAAAATGATATGGATTATCAATCAGAACTGAAATCAAATGCACTTACTTTATCAATCGTAAGAAGTGATTTTGATCAAGCGGATTCATTAATCCCAAGAAGTAATGTTAATTCAAAAGATATATTTGGTAATACTGCACTATTCTATGCAATTATGAACCAAGAATCATACCTTGTAGAGCAGTTAATTAAATATGACGCATCTATTTATGCAATAGATAATATGAACCTAGATGCTTTATATTATGCAGTTTTAGTTGGAAACAAAGACATTGTTAAGGCGATAATGAAGAAGCAAGTTAATCTTGATAAGAAGTATCATGGGTATACTGTCTTAGAATATGCGAAATATACAGAAGATACAGAGATATATAATATATTAAAAAACGAAGCTATTTAGCTTCGTTTTCTTATGTATACTATGCAAGAATCATATATAATACACCAAACAAATTCCATAGTAGATGAATGGTGATAGGAACAAAAATATTTTTTGATTTATAGTATATATATCCAAGAACAGCCCCTAATCCACTATAAAAGAGAATTTGTAAGATGTTGTCTGATAGTACATGAACTAAACCAAATGCAAGAGAGGTTATGACAATTTGTAATAATGGTAAGTATTTAAAATCTCTGAAAGCTATCTTTAGTACTCCAAATCCTGCATAACGAAATACTATTTCCTCCACAATTGGAGCAAAAACTATACTGCTTAGGATCGTTGCAACAACCCCAAATGTACCAGAATCTATAAGCGTGTTCCAAGCATCTTGATTATCCGATGTCTCATTGAAATCAATAAGACCGTAGATTATACTAACAAGAATACTAGCAGCAAAAATCATACCAACACCTATAAATATATAGAACAATAATGACTTCCAATCTCTTTTTATATTAGCAAGTTGACTCTTTAAATAAGACTTACTTAAACGAAGAACTACAACTGCCATAAATAGATAAAAAAGCAAATTTATAGCTGCGTTTTCTAATGTACCAAATCTATTAAAGATTAAGATATATGTTATCGCTCCGATGTTTAACAAAAAGTACCCAATAACATAGGAAAATAGTATTTTTGATGAATTATCTTTAACCATATTTAACACCTCATTATAAGATTATACCATACCTATGGGTTTTTTCTTATGATAATCTTGTGTATTTGACTTTTTGTACTTTTGTGGTAATATATTATAGAGTCAAAGGCTACATAACTAAAAACAAAAAAAGGGTGATATATATGCCAAGAAAATCATTTGCAGTAATCGGAATGGGACGTTTTGGACAAAGCGTAGTTGAAGAACTTATCAAACAAGAAGTTGACGTATTAGTTATTGATAAGGATCCTGAAAGAATTGCAAAGATGAGCAAAATTGCTACACATGCAGTAACATTAGATACAACTGATGTACAAGCCTTAAAAGAGGTTGGTATTAGTAGTATTGATCATGTAGTAGTTGCAATAGGGAAAGACTTGCAAAGTAGTATCTTAACTACACTAATCTTAAAAGACTTAGGTGTAGGGCGAGTAACTGTAAAAGTACAAGATACTAATCATATGAAAATAGTTGAAAAATTAGGTGCAGACGAAATAATCCAACCAGAACAGCAATCAGGGAAACGCCTTGCTAAAAAAATAGTGAGTAACAACGTCTTAGATTATATTGATTTAAATGAGAGTCATAGTTTTATCGTTGTTAATGCAACAAAGAAAATTATTGATTCTACAATCATCAACCTAGATGTACGTAACAAGTTTAAAATTAATGTTGTAGCAGTTCGAAGAAATGGAGACATTATTATTCCAAATGCTGATACAGTAATTGAAGACAATGATCAATTATTATTAATTGGATCAAATGTTGATTTAGAGAAATTTAACACATGGTTAAAAAAATAAGCAGAAATGCTTATTTTTTTTGTTATAATTTAAAATGTAAGTACTAGATGTTTCATAATATGAGGTTATAACTTACTGTTTGAACAATGAAATAACATTAGAGGGGTGTTTTTATGAATGAATTTGTCTATTATATCTGTTATGGTAGTAACTTATTAGAAGAGAGGTTTCATCTTTACATAACTGGGGGAAACCATAAGGAGTTAAACATAACACAAACAGGTTGCATGGATAAAACTCTCCCAATAGAAGCGATTCCTTTTGAGTTACCTTACAACATATACTTCGCAAAACAGTCAAGTAAATGGGAAAATAAAGGCGTTGCCTTTTTGGATGTATCTACAAAAGGACATAGTTATACAAAAGGATACTTAATTACGAAGGAACAGTATTTAGAGATTAGTAAACAAGAAGGGCCTTGGTATGACGATGAGTATTTTCTAGGAGAATATAATGGCTATCCATTATATACGTTCACTTCTAGTAAAAAATTCAAGGAAACAACACCAGGTGAAAAGTATTTAAATGTCATAAGACAAGGACTTATCAATACACACACTTATCTATCTAATGAAGATATAAATAACTATTTAAAAAGGAGTATTATATGAAAGATATTGTAATTGCGACAGGAAATCCCCATAAAGTAATAGAGATGAAAAAGATGTTAGAACCTTTAGGATATAACGTTCTAACTTTGAAAGATATAGATGATTTCCCAGAAATCATCGAAGATAAGGATACGTTTAAAGGCAACGCGAAAAAGAAAGCTGAAACACTAAGTAAATATCTTAACAAAGATGTTATTGCTGATGATAGTGGGTTAGAGGTCTTTGCCTTAAACAATGATCCAGGTGTATATAGCGCAAGATATGCAGGAGAAGACGTTACATATGATGATAACAATAAACTACTTCTTAAGAACATGGAAGAAGTCGAAGATAGAAGGGCAAGGTTTGTCACAACGATATGTCTCTATTTTGTTGATAAAGAAGAAATTTTCTTTGAGGACTACCTTTATGGTTCAATCGCTAGAGAGTATCGAGGAGAGAACGGATTTGGATATGATCCAATTTTTATTCCAGAAGGAGATAATAGACATTTAGCAGAGTATTCATTAGAGGAAAAGAATAGAATCTCACATCGCGGAAAGTGTATGCAAAAGCTAATTACCTATTTAAAAACAGTCTAATATGTAGTATAATTTATACGAATAAATAAGGAGGTATGAAGTTATGTCAATTAAAGGAACAAAGACAGAAAAGAACTTACTAAAAGCGTTTGCTGGTGAATCACAAGCTCGTAATCGTTATACAATGTTTGCAAAAATTGCAAAAAAAGAAGGTTATGAGCAAATTTCAGAGTTATTCTTAGAAACTGCTGATAATGAGTTAGAACATGCAAAAATATTCTTCAGACATTTAGAAGGTGGAGCAGTTGAAATCACTGCTACTTATCCAGCTGGTATTGAAGGTACTACACAAGAAAACCTGTTAGCTGCTGCTGATGGTGAAATGGAAGAATGGACTGATTTATATCCAGAATTTGCAAGAATAGCTACTGAAGAAGGTTTCCCAAAAGTTGCTGCTTCATTTAGAATGATTGCAAAAATTGAAAAGGATCATGAAGAAAGATACCGTAAACTATTATCAAACTTAAAAGAAGATTTAGTATTTGAAACAGAAGAACAGACTGTTTGGTTCTGTCGTAAGTGTGGACATATTCATGTTGCGAAAAAAGCTCCAGGAATGTGCCCAGTATGTATGCATCCAAAAGCATATTTCGAAAGAAAAAAATCTAATTACTAAAAACAGTAAAGTGAAGAGAAATCTTCACTTTTTGTTTTAGTTATCATAATCAGTAATTCTTTGATATAATAGAGTAAAAGGATGTGATGATGATGAAATTAGTAGTGTTTAGCGATGTTCACGGAGATCAAGGAGTAGTTGAACGTATATTGGAGTGGAATCCTGATGCGGAATATTTTTTATCTCTTGGCGATACTGAACTGAAAGAGGAGTTTTTAATGCATAACGATATTGTTATGGTTAAAGGGAACTACCGAAGTGATCCAGGTTTTGTATATGAACGTGAGTTAGAAGTAGATGGAGTAAAGATATTTATGACTCATGGCCACAAGTACAAAGTTCAAAAGTCGTTAGATCCTCTTGCAAAACTAGCATACAGAAATGATTATAATCTTGTATTATTTGGACATACTCACATTCTAGAAGTAGAAAAAATAGGAAAGGTACAGTTTCTAAATCCAGGCTCATGTGCACGCCCAAGAAACACGTTACCACCAACATATGCAATTCTTGATATTACTGAAGGAGAACTTACTTGGACGATAAAGGATTCCATTAGCAATAGCACAATAGAGGTGTAATATGATTGGATATTTAGGGCCTGAGGGTTCGTATACGTATTTTGCAGCACTTACTTTTAACTCTGTTGATGATTTGATTCCTCATTATAATATTGGTAGGCTATTTTACGCTCTTGAAAATCATGAAGTTACTGGAATATTAGTTCCATATGAGAATATGAAAGAAGGTATTAGTTTTGATGTTTTAGGTAGAGTTCGAAAGAATCACTATCATATTTCAAAAGAAGTGGTACTCGAGATTGAATTAAGTGTTGTTTCAAAAGAAGCAACTTCACAGGGTATTGATCAAATTTATGCGACGACACATAGTATTAATGAATGTTATAATACTCTAAAAAGCGAGTTTGGGAAATACCAAAGATTTGAAGTAAAAACTGACAAAATCGCACTAGAGAAACTTAATGAAGAATCTACTATTAAACGCGCTAGTGTATTATCAAACTATGAAGAGTTAGGTAGCTACAATGTAATTTTAAGTAATATAAGAGATACAAGGGAAAATACCCATAAATATGCATATATCACAAAGAATCTTGAAGTAAATGGTGCTCATAATAAAACACTTATTGCCTGTAGTCCTAAGTTTGATAAAACGGGTAGTTTATACGATATCATTCATGAGTTTGTTATTCGAGGTGTGAATATAACAAAGATCTTATCTTCACCTCAAAAATCAAAGGTTGAGAACAGTATTGTATATATCGAAGTAGATGGCAACATTGAAGATAAAATAATAGTAGAAGCATTAAATATAGTTAAGGTAAAAAGTAGATTTATAAGTATTTTAGGAAGTTATTTTAGTGCATAAAAAAAGAGAAACTGAGTTTCTCTTTATTTTTGTTTAAGTACATAAAAACCGTAACTTGGGATATCTAATACAGTTGCGATTTCCAACTCATTTTGCGTATAGACATCAACATATGTTTTATTTTGTAGCTCCTTAGGTAAGGTAATTGTATTTTCTTTATAACGTTTAGAAATGATAAAAGTTAAATCCTCTTTCTGATAAATTAGGTATTCCTCTTTATCATTCGTTTCTAACCATTTAATTGTGTGATGTTTAAAAGCGTTGTATGTGTTTCTAAGATTAATAAGTGTTTTGATATGAGTTTTGATATCAAGGTTTTGATTATCCACATTCCATTCCATACATCTGCGATTATCAGGGTCATGTTTTCCAGTAAGACCTATTTCACCACCATAGTAAATACTTGGAGCACCTGGAAGTGTAAACATGAATAAATAAGGAAGTTTTACTAAGTTAATGTTATTAGAGCAAATCTCTAGAATTCGTGTTGTGTCGTGAGAATCCACTAGATTATACAGGGATTTAAGAACGTTTTTAGGGTATGTTGTAAGTACTTGGTTTACCTTATATTTAAACTCAGTTGAAGTATACTGCGAATGACGATCGATATTCGTACCGAAATAATTCCATAATGGAAATAAAATTTCATAGTTCATTACTCCATCATATTGATCTCCTTGTAACCATGGAATTGAATTAGCCCAGTTTTCTCCAATAATATAAGCATCATCTTTTGATGATTTCACTTCAGTTCTAAAATCTCTCCAGAATTTATGAGATACTTCATCACTAACATCTAAGCGCCATCCATCAATATCATATTCATCAATCCAGTATTTGGCTACGTTTAAGAGGTGTTCTTTCATAAGTGGATGATTGGTGTTCATTTTTGGCATAAATGGAGTAAAGGCAAAAGTACGATAGTTGAGTTTATCTTTATCTTTGAAAATCGCTTTTGCGCTTTCACGATTGATTGTATTGTCCTCATTTAATTCAAAATTTATTAGAGGTTTTGATTCATCAATCACATAAAAGCAATCGTAGTATATACTTTCTTTTCCATTCCTTACAACATCTAAAAAGAAGGGGTGTCGGAATCCACAATGATTAAATACTGCATCTAGCATAACTTTTAAACCAAGATTATGTGCTTTTTCCACAAGCTCTCCTAAAACCTCATTAGAACCGAATGCTTTATCAATTTTAAAGTAATTATTAACATCATATTTATGTGAACTATCACTTTCGAAGATAGGAGTCATATAAATACCTGTGAAACCACTCTCTTTAATATAGTCAAGTCTATTTATAATTCCTCTTAAATCTCCACCAAATCTTTGGTTATTTGAGTACTCTTCTGTTTCTCCCCACTTTAAAGTGTTTTTTGGGTTTATGGTAGCATCCCCGTTTGAAAAACGCTCTGGAAAGATACTATACCATATCTGATCCTCAACCCAAGAAGGAGCATTAAAAATATCCTCCTCATTCAGAAATGGAAAGTTGAAGTAGTTAAAGTGGTCTTTTAATAGTTCAGGTTTCTCTTTTATGTTAATGATTTCCCTTGAACCATATAAATAGGTATCATCAATTAAGAAGGCGTAACGCATTCTCTTGTATTTTGGTTGCACTTCAACAAAGAAGTGATCAAACTGATTTGTTGTATACTCCTTAATCATAATAGAAGACTCGTTGTTTTCTGTTTTCCATTCCCATTTATCATCTATTTCATTTGGTCCCCAGTTGAAAGGATCACCAAAAATAACTTCGATTTTACTACATTTATTTTTACTTGCGAATAGTCGCAAGTGAACAGTATCCTTGTCATAAAGGTATGCATATTTGCTTTTACCTTCGTGATAGATTGTGTAATTCATAGTCATCAACTCCTTTGACAAGTCAAGTATATACCATAAATATAGCATATTCTTTGTGGTAGCGGTTTCATTTTTTAACCTTATTGAGATTTATAGTTTTGTTTGGTGTATAATTTAAAATGTAATAATAGATGTATAAGGAGTAGTACGTATGAAAAGAAAATGGTGGCAAGATGCGATTATATATCAATGTTATATTCGTAGCTTTTATGACAAGAACAATGATGGTATAGGTGACTTTAAAGGGTTAATCGAAAAGATTGATTACTTTAACGAACTGGGGGTTAATGCAGTATGGGTAAGTCCTCACTATAAATCACCAATGGATGACAATGGATATGATATTAGTGATTTCTATCAAGTGAGCGAGGATTATGGAACGTTAGAGGATGTAAAAGAGTTTATTCAAGTAGCTCATGAGCATAATATTAAGGTAATCTTTGATTTGGTGTTAAATCATACATCCGATGAACATGAATGGTTTAAAATTGCATGTGATCCAACTCACCCAGAGTTTGAGAAGTATCATGATTATTATATATGGCAAGATCCAAAATATGATGAGCAGGGTAATAGACAAAAACCAACAAGATGGTTAAGTTGGTTTGGTGGAGGAGTATGGGATTATGTACCTGCGGTAGATAAGTATTATCTCCATATCTTCAGTAAAAAAATGCCGGACTTAAACTGGCGAAGTAAAGAAATGGTTCAAGACTTAAAGAAGATGACAAAATGGCTAATCGATTTAGGTGTCGATGGATTTAGAGTAGATGCCTCAAATCACTTAGAGAAGAACTGGGATTTCCCAGATGCATATCCCGGATATGAACACTTCTCATCTTTACCAAAACATCATGAATATTTAAGTGAGTTTGGAAGCGAGTTATTTGTACCAAATGATGTTATGGCAATGGGTGAAGCAGGTGGAGGTACTCCAGAAGAGGCAGAAATGTATGTTGGATTCAATAACACTGAGTTTGATATGTTAATTCAGTTTGGTCATTGTTGGCAAGATACTGATAATAGCAATCAAATCACACCGGGTAAATGGGCTCAGGGTGAAATGAATCTTAAGGCAATAAAAGAGAGTTTTAGTCACTGGGCAAAAATGTTAAAAGGTGTAGGTTGGAACCTAGTTTACTGGCATAATCATGATCAGCCACGTATTATTAGCCACTATGGTAATGATAAAGAATACTGGTTAGAATCAGGGAAAATGCTTTGTCATAGTTTGTACTTAATGCCTGGAACACCGATTGTGTATCAAGGTGAAGAAATTGGTATGACGAATGTAGATTACGAGAATCTAAATGATTTTAGGGATGTTGAAGTATTTACTGAATACGATAACTTTATGAAATTTGGAGCTTCACATCAAGTCGCAATGAAAGCCTTACGTGATCGCTCAAGAGATAATGCAAGAAGTCCATTTCAATGGACTGGAGATGTTCATGGTGGATTTAGTAAGACAACTCCATGGATAAACACTGTTGGAAACTACCCAAAAATTAACTTAGAGAATCAAAAAGAAGATGAAAACTCAATATTCAAAGTATATCAAGAAGTATTTCGTCTACGTAAAGAGTTAGATCTTGCATCAGGAACAATTACTTTCTTTGACTTAGAGGGTGAAGATTCGTTTATGTATCTAAATGAAACACCTAAAGGTAAGGTCTTTGTTTTGTCTAACTTTAAAGGGAATGAAATCAAAGTTAACATTCGTAAAGATTTGTTAAGTTATGAGTATCATATGTCAAACTATGGTAGAATTGATTTGCAAGAAGAAATGACTTTAAGACCATATGAATCAGTTGTTTATATAAAAAAATAGAGGTGATTATATGAAAGAGTATCGTGTTCTAACATTGTTTAGTAAAGAACTAAATAAAGAGAAGCGAATCTATGTCTACTTACCAAAAAGTTATCACAATACGGATAAATATTATCCAGTATTATACATGCATGATGGACAGAATCTTTTTGACGATAAAACCGCATATATGAGTCGTAGTTGGCGCATAATGGATGCATATATAAATAATCCTGATTTACCTGAAGTCATTATAGTAGGTATAGAATCAGATGAGGATCGTAATGATGAGCTTGTTCCTTACGAATTTATATATCAAGATGGATCAAAAGCTGGAGGAAAAGCAGACCTATACTTGAGTTTTATTACAAGAAGCCTTAAACCGTATATTGATAGAACATTCCGTACTTTTAAATCACCAAAAAACACTGGAATCATGGGAAGTAGCTTTGGTGGAGTTAACTCCACATATGCAGCACTTATGTATGGAGAGTATTTCACTCGTTTTGGATGTGTAAGTAATGCATTCCATTACGGAGGATTCTTTAAGAGCTTAAAATCACTAGCTGAAAACAGTACTTTTACAAATGTAAAGAAATTCTATATGGATGTTGGAACTAGAGAAACAGAACATAAATCAATTAGTAACTTATATGTTGATACGAATCAGGATATGTACGAATTACTACAGGAAAAAATAGACGAATCGTGTTTGAAATTTGTCATCGTAGAAGATGGAATTCATCATGAATCAGCTTGGGAAAAAAGATTTCCAAGTATTATAAAGTATATGTTCAATGATTAATCATTTTTGAGTTATTGAACAGTTCACTGAATCAATAAATAATACATAAAAAAACAGTTCAAGTTTAATTTGAACTGTTCTTTTTTTATTATGAGATTATATGCAATAATCACTTACTCAAATACTGAACTTAAACTGAAGTGATATGAGTTGTGGGATATATCTAAAGTATGACTCACTATTGGTCAATTAGATAATTAACCTGGAAACTTTGAATTACACAAGTCCTAATTATCTAGTGAATAGCACGCGGTTCATTATGGTTAATACTAATTTATTGCTAAATAAAAAGATTATATTAGTCACGGGCGTTAATTTGAACCAACTGTATATGATTTTAGTGAGTCTCGTATAATTTGATATACTGAAGACATGGACGAGGAGTAAGCTGATATACAATAGTAAAGGTCAGTGATATAGGATATTTAAATATAGTTAGATTTCTTATAATAAGAACGAAGCAAATGCAACTAAAATTGATGTTTTAAAGAGATAAGTCCAGTTAATAATTTCAGATTTATTAACATCAGTAAAAGAGGGATAAGTTTTATTACCTTACCCATATAATTTCAGTTCAAAAATATGTATTGTTTTTCACAACATTGTCACTCATTTACCTTTCAAAAAAGGCTTATATATGATATATTATAGTATATAATTTATATAGAGGTAGAAATATGGACGAAAATAAGAAATTAACGAGAAGAGAACAACGTGAAGAAGTAATAAAAAGTTTATACGAAATTGATATAAACAAGATTGAAGAAGAGTTTACTAGTGAATATGAGTTCATTGACAAAATGGTTAATGGAGTTCTTTTAAACAATCAAAAAATTGATGAAATTATCACAGAAAACTTACAAAACTGGAAGATTAATCGATTGACGTATATTGATCGTGCGATTATTCGTTTTGCGACTTATGAACTGTACTACACTGAAACACCTCATGAAATCGTAATTAACGAAGCATTAAATCTTACAAGAAAGTTTAGTGATGAAGGTGACAATAAAATGGTTGGATTCACTAATAAGGTTTTAGACAAAATCAAGAAGTACTTGAAGAAGTAGGGATATCATGGAAGAGACACGCTATTTAACAGTATCCGCTTTAACGAAATATATAAAATATAAATTTGATAAAGATGCACATTTGAAAAATGTGCTTTTAAAAGGTGAAATATCAAACTTTAAACATCATTCAAGAGGACATTTTTACTTTACAATCAAAGACGACAAGTCACAATTGAGTGCCATTATGTTTGCGTCTAGTAGTAAAAAAGTACCGTTTACACCTAAGGATGGGATGAGTGTTTTAGTCGAAGGATATATCACTGTATACGAGGCAAGTGGTGGATATCAGATTTATGTTAATAAAATGAGTGAAGACGGTGTAGGAGATTTATATCTAGCGTATGAGCAATTAAAGAAGAAACTGAGTGATGAAGGTTTGTTTGATGAACGACATAAGCAAAGAATCCCTCGTTTTCCAAAAAGAATAGCAGTTCTAACATCACCAACTGGTGCAGCAGTTCGCGATATTATCAATATCGTAAACAGAAGATTTCCATTATCAGAAATCATTGTTTATCCAACTTTGGTGCAAGGGCCTTACGCAAAAGACAACATAGTTCAGAACATTCAAAAAGTGAACAAGGACAATTCATGCGATGTTGTTATACTAGGTCGTGGTGGAGGTAGTATTGAAGACCTTTGGCCATTTAATGAAGAACTCGTTGCATATGAAATCTTCAAGTCGAAGATTCCAATTATATCAAGTGTTGGACATGAGACAGATTTCACTATTAGTGATTTTGTTGCAGACTTAAGAGCGCCAACTCCTTCAGGAGGAGCAGAACTAGCTGTTCCCAATAAGGCTGATTTGTTTCAGTACTTAATGCAAATACAATCGCAGAACGAACTAAGTCTAAAACGATTGGCTAAACGTAAAAGAGATGCGTTAGATAATATTTTAACAAGTTATATTTTCCGTGATCCTTTACGCTTAACTGAAAAGAAATCTAGACAATTAGATCACATAATGGAAAAATTAGAATTGTTACATCCTGGAAACAAATTAAAGCAATCCAAAGAAGATGTAAACCATAAAACGAAGTTACTTAATACTTATTTCAGTAGACTTCTCGATCAAAAGCAAAATAAGTATTTATTGAGCATCAATAAACTGGAGTTAGTGAATCCTCTTTCAATCATGAAAAAAGGATATTCACTTTCAAAAGTAAATGGACAAATAGTGAAAACAGTTCAAGATGTAAAAATTTCAGACAAAGTAGATATTTTAGTTAATGATGGTGTTATTGAAACTACAGTAATTAACATTAGAGAGGAAGAGTAGCATGAGTAAAGAGAAAAGTTTTGAAAAAGCATTAGAAGAATTAGAAGTATTAGTAAAAGAATTAGAGAACGGTGAAATTGAACTAAGTGAAGCTGTTGCAAAATACAATGAAGGTATGAAACTAAGTAAACATTGTCACGATTTATTAAAAGACGCTGAAAGCGTAATTGTGAAAATGATGAAAGATGATGAGTTAGTAGATTTTAACGAATAAGAGGTGTTGCATGTGGATTTATACAAAATAACAGATCCAAAATTCTTAAACGAGTTGTCCACAAAAGAATTACATGAACTAAGTGAAGAGATTAGACAATTTCTCATTAATAATGTTTCAAAAACCGGAGGACATCTGTCTTCCAATTTAGGCGTTGTTGAGTTAACTGTGGCCTTACATAAAGTTTTTGATTCACCTAGTGATAAATTGATTTTTGATGTTGGACATCAAGCATATACACATAAAATCCTTACAGGAAGAGCAAAAGATTTTGATACATTACGTAAATATAAAGGTCTTTCAGGATACTTAAAACGTAGTGAAAGCCCTCATGACATTTATGAAGCAGGGCATTCTTCGACATCTATCGCAGCAGCTGCGGGGATGGAGTTTAGTAAACGATACACTAAAAACTCACATAAAATTATCCCAATTATTGGGGATGGAGCATTAACTGGTGGAATGGCTTTTGAAGCATTAAACTTTTTAGGTGGACATACAGATCACCAACCCATCATCATATTAAATGATAACGAAATGAGTATCAGTGAGAACATAGGGTATTTATCAAGTATATTGAATGAGATTCGAGGAAAAGTTACCTATCGTAAAATTAAACGTAAAACATTAAAATTTATGCCTAAATTTATGAGAAAGCTAACCTCTAAAGTAGAACGAGGAATTAAAGGTTTCTTAACAAATAATACAATTTTTGATGATTTAGGTTTTTCATATTATGGACCGATTAACGGTCATAACATGAAAGAGTTAATCAAATATCTAGAAATCGCTAAGAAGGCAAATAAACCATGTGTAATCCATGTTTTAACGGTAAAAGGAAAAGGATATAAGTTCAGTGAAAATGACAAGACTGGTTCTTGGCATGGTGTGAGTCCCTTCAATACAGAAACAGGATTACCACTAACTCCGAAACAAGAGAACACTGCATCATGGAGTGAAGTAATTTCTCATTACATGGAAAGTTATGCGCATGACAATGATAATTTTACAATCGTTTGTCCAGCAATGATTGGTGGTAGTGCATTAAAAGATTTTCAACAGAAGTATCCAAATAAAATTATAGATGTAGGAATCGCTGAACAAATGGCTGTTACAATGTCGAGTGGGTTTGCTATGGAGAATGTTGATGTCTTTTTACCTATTTACTCCACATTCCTTCAACGAGCGTATGATCAAGTGAATCATGACGTAGCTAGACAAAAACTAAAAGTAGTTATCGGTGTTGATCGAGCTGGTGTAGTAGGCGCAGATGGTGAAACACATCAAGGAGTATTTGATATACCATTATTAAGACATATACCACATATGACAATAACTCACCCAAGAAATAAAGAAGAAGCATACGAGTTATTGAACTATGGATTTAAGAAAAATACAGGTCCGTTTGTGATTCGATATGAACGTGGAACTGTAGAACTTGATAAATCCAAACCAATCACTTCAAAAATCGCATCACTTAAATGGGAATCAATACACGAAGGTAATGACCTTGTGTTTATCTCATTTGGGAGTGTTTTAGATGAGTTTAAAGAGCAAGTTATAAAAGAGAACTTAAGTGTTAAAATAATTAACGCTAAAACCATAAAACCACTAGATACAGAAATGATTCAAAAAGTTGTTTCATTAGATATACCAGTAATTATCTATGAGGAAAGTGCATTATTAGGTGGCTTTGGAAGTAGCGTACTTGAACACATAAGTTTAAACAATTTACCATCTAATCATATTCATCTAATGGGTATTGGAGATGAATATGTGAATCATGGTTCGAAAAAAGAAATTTTAGCTGAGTTAAACTTGGATGTAGACAGTATTATTAAGAAGACAAAAGAACTATTGAAGTAGGGTGATACAATGCTTTCATACATTAGTGTAAAAAACTTCGCAATCATTGAAAATATAGAAGTTGAGTTTAAAGAGGGAATGACATCCTTAACTGGTGAAACCGGGGCGGGAAAAAGTTTACTAATCGATGCGATTGGTCTTTTACTGGGTGATAGAGCGACGAGTAATGTTGTACGAACAGGAAGCCAAAAAGCTGAAGTCGAAGGAATCTTTAAATATCACAATGAAGACATTACGAAGATTCTTAACAATCTTGGGATTGAAGCACTGAATAATGAAATAATCATTAAAAGACAAATTACACCTACAAATAACAACATTATAAAAGTAAATAGCCAAACAGTGACACTAAAAGACTTGAAGGAAATCACAAGAAGACTTGCTGATATACATACTCAAATGGACACTCATAGACTAATTAACCCACTAACATATCTCGATATTATTGATGGTTTTAATAAAGAAAAAACAGAAAAACTACTACAGATGTACCATCATGTACTGCAAATCTACAAAACCGATTTAAAAGAGTTAAAACGATTAGAGAACTCAAATGATGATTTACTTGAGAGACTTGATTTAATGAGGTTTCAAGTAAAAGAGATAGATTCTTTTAATCTAGAGATTGGTGAAGAAGAGGAACTAGAAAAAGAAGTAGAGAAACTAGAAAACTTCGATAAAATATATCAGTCATTACAACAGGCAAAATCACTATTAGACGAATCAAACGCAATTGCGACAATATACGACGCATCAAAGCAGTTAGAGGATATTAGTGATATAAACGAAACATATAAGACTCTCTTAGAACGGTTTAACTCAAGTTATTTTGAACTTGATGATGCGTTTACACAACTGAGTGACGAAGCCGATAGTTTGGATTTTAATCCAAGTCTACTCGACCAATATCAGGACCGCCTTAATAGTCTTGATCACTTAAAACGAAAATACAAAAAAAGTATTCCACAAATTGTAGAATACTACGAGAAAATAAAGAAAGATATTGTGAACGTTGACAACTTTGATGAAGTAATAAAAGACCAGGAAATCAAAGTACAACAAAGCTTTCAACAAGTTCTGGATAAAGCAGAGTTAGTCTCGACTTTGAGAAAAGAAACATCAAAGTATATTGAAGTTGAGTTGCTGAAAATTCTATCAGATTTAGAACTGAGTAAAACAGAGTTTGAAGTGCACTTTAATGAAGTAACTAAAGATAACTATACAGCGTCTAGTATCTTCTTAGAAAACGGTGTTGATGAGGTGGATTTCTTACTTACAACCAATGTTGGAGAACCAAAGAAATCACTTAGTAAAAGTGCTAGTGGTGGGGAAATGAGTCGGATCATGCTTGGCTTTAAGAACCTACTCACGAAATCGCTTGGATTAAGTCTAATTATCTTCGATGAAATTGATACGGGAGTAAGTGGATATGTCGCAAACCAAGTAGCTAAAAAAATGGTAGAGATATCAGAAGACACTCAAGTAATCTGTATTACCCATATCCCGCAAGTAGCTAGTATCTCTAATAATCATGTAAAGATTAGTAAAAGCGTTACTGATGGTAGAACAAAAGCTCATATTGAAGAACTTTTTGGTAATAATCGTATTTTAGAGATTGCTGAAATGATCAGTGGAGATCAAGTAACAGATGCAAGTATTAACACTGCAAAAGAACTATTAATGCAATAAAAAAAGCCTATTCTTATAGGCTTTAAATTTATTATTAGGCTTGTAAGGCCATGACTAATGTATAAATTAGTCCAACAAGTCCTGAAAGTACAAAACTTAATGCTAACACAACGATTACTACACGACCCCATCTTGTTTTAACAATATTCTTTGTTATAGGAGCTACTTCTTGTTGTTGTTTTTTAACTCGTTTTTTACTAGTTGGCATATCTTCACCTCTAAACTTACTATTTTTCACTACAATAAATTATATATTATATTCACAAAAAAGGAAAGATTTTTATGGAAAAAAAATATCGTATTATTTTTCACATAGACCTTAATGCTTTTTTCGCAAGTTGCGAAATGGCACAAGATGAAACACTACGAGATAAACCTCTTGGAATTGGTGGTAATTCTAATAGAGGTGTTTTAACTACGGCAAATTATGTCGCAAGGAAATTTGGAGTACGTAGCGGAATGAGCTCTGTTGAAGCGAAGAGATTATGTCCTAATTTAATCTTACTTCCCGTAAATTTTGATTTATATCATGACTATAGTGAGAAGTTTTTTAGCCTTTTAGGTGAGTATGTTACAGAGATTGAAAAAGGGAGTATTGATGAAGGTTATATCGATGTTACTGATCTAAGTGATACAGTACATCCTTTAAAATTAGCAAAAGAAATCCAAGATCGTTTATTGAAAGAACACAACCTACCAGTAAGCATAGGAATCGCTCCTAACATGTTTTTAGCAAAGATGGCTAGTGATATGAAGAAACCACTTGGAATAACGGTCTTACGTAAACGTGACGTCGAGGAGAAACTTTGGCCTTTACCGATTGAAGAAATGTATGGAATTGGAAAAAAGACATATCCGAATCTAAAACTACTAGGAATTCACACAATCGGTGATTTAGTTAAATATGATAATGATAAAAAACTATCAATTGTCCTTGGAAACCGCATTGAGGAGTTTAAAAACAAGGCAAAAGGAATTGCCTCAAGTAAAGTAGATCCATACCGTCATGTAGAAATGAAAAGCATAGGGAATAGTAGTACATATCATACTGATTTATATGAATACCAAGATATATTGGAAAAACTTACTGTACTTGCAAGACGTGTGACAAAAAGATTACAAGATGACAACTCAGTTTGTAAAACAATCAGTATTCAAGTAAGATATAACGACTTCACACAAATCAATCGAAGTTTCACTTTGGATTTTTATACAGATAACTTCTTTGAAATCTACGAGATTGTAGAACAATTATATGATGATAATCAAAGTGAAAAACCAATTAGACTACTTGGAGTCAGTGTTCAAAACCTTATAGAAAGTAAAGATAATATCAGACAATTAAATATTTTCAAAGTAGATGAGTATACACCAAAAGAGGAAGCAGTTAAGAACTTGCTTGATAGTATAAATAATGCCTATGGTCAAAAAATCATTAAAAAAGGGTCTAAAAATTAGGCTCATTTTTTATATTAATTCTTTACACATTGATATATGGTCATTTTTATGGTAAAATTTATTATTAGATATCAATACATAATTAATTTGGGAAAACAGATATTATTATTATAAATAATAACCAATGATTTGGAGGAATGATTATGCGTAAACTATTCATATTTTTAGGGATTATGGTCATTAGTTTAGTTTTAGTAGGGTGTAATACAGGTAATGATGTAAATACACCACCTAGCTATACCGGACTTCAGGTAGAAGCAACAAATCCTGTAGATGGTACAGAATTTGTACCTTTTTATCGTGCTAAAAATGATACGGTTGAAATAGAGGTTAGTCTTACTAATCCAGATAATTTAACAATCAAAAGTGTTGTAATCAATGGGATTACATATAACTCACATAGATTTTTAGAGAAATCGACATTCTCAACAATCTACTTTGAAATGGGAGTAGGAACAGAATTAGGAGAGACAATCTACAGTGTCGATAAGATTAGCTATTTAGATGGAGAAAATACAAAATCCATAGAAGGATTTTCAAATAATGAGTTTACAGTTTATGTTTATAAAGATTTACCAGCAGTAGAAAGAGAAAACTACGCATTAACAAAAAACTCAGTTCAAATTGATTTTAGTGTAATTGATGAAGATGCTGTAGTTGACGTGCAAACATTACGCGCAGAATTATACAGTGGAGAAACATTAGTTGAAACAATCAATATGCAAAGGGGAGTAGGACAAGTACTCTTTGATGAACTGTTATCAAATAAATCATATGAAGTTAAAGTTGTTGCATCGTATGATATTGATGATTCCAATGGAGTACAGCAAAATACAACATTGTATACAGAGAATTACTTAACATTATCAAATGTTTCACCAAGTGCAAGTATTCCAGAGTCAGAAGTAGAGTCAAATAAAGTGACATTTGATGTTGCATTTACGGATAAAGATAATGTCGTGATTCCAATTGATAATATCGAAGGAAACCCATTAAGTTTACATGCAATTATCTTTAAAGGAACAGAACAACTAACAGATGATGAGTATATTATTCAATTAGAGGGCACTACCTCAAACATAGTCTTTGATGATTTGTTAAATGATAATGAGTATACAATTCAAATCGTAGCAGATTATGATCTTAAAACAGGAGAAGCTGTATATGAAGACCGTGTCTTAACATCATATACATTCACTACAAACTCAAGAACGGTACCAACACCTCAAATTGTCGGATTAAACTTACTTGAGAACAGTATCGAGTTTGGTATTGAAATTAATGATGAGTTTGATGTAATATTTGAAGATTCATTATTGGTAAATCTATATGTAGATGGTGAACTAACAGATTCAAGCGAACTATTCGTTGATGATTCTTATGAAAGTTTACCAAATGTTGATCATTACTTAGTTGATTTATATATCACTGAACTATTTGCAAGCAGTGTGATTAAAATAGAAATCATCGCAGATTACTTCTTGAATAACGGGGATCCAAGTGAGTTAACAGTATATGGAGAAGTGATTCATAGCGTTGAATATACAACAAACATAAATGAAATTCCGACGGTAGATGTTGAAAATATCGTTGTCCAACAAGGGTATTTAACAGTAAACTTAAATCCGTTAGACCTGAATGAAACAATGAAAGAAGACTTCACAATAGTATTATATGAAGAAGAAGTTGAAGTAAGACGTACAACATTTACAATTGAAGACAATTCAGTCGTATTTGATTACGCAACAAAATCAGGATTAAACTATCATGTTGAAATCATTGGTACTTATGATTTAAGAGATGGTAATGGAATTATTGAAGAACAAGTTTTAAGTTCTATTTACTCTTACTCAAAAGAAGATAAAGCACCAGTAGCTGAAATATCGAATGAGATAATAGGTACAGAAACATTGAAGTTTGACATCAATATTATTGATGCTGATGATACAGTAGTACCAGGAACTATAATCGTTTATATATTACAGAATGGAATTATAGCTGATTTTATTGATAATCTAGTTGTCGGTACACAGACAGTGGAGTTCACTGGTTTATTATCAAACAGTGACTATGAAGTTGTTGTAAAAGCAAATTATGAAATGACCCTTAAAGATGAGTCCATTCAACTTGTAGAAGAGGATCCAATTAACATAGGTACATTGTTCACAACACTCGCAAAAACAGAACCAGTAGCTACAATCACTGATAGTACTGTAACAAAAAAATCTATTGAAGTAGAAGTTGAAGTAGTTGATGATGATGGTGTTACTGATTTTGGTACATTATTCGTAGTATTAGTAGTAGATAATGTTCAAGATGATTCCACAAAACAAGCAATAAATGTTGGACCAGACTCAACTGTTATCTTCAATAATCTATATGCAGAAGAAACATATTCTGTTCGTGTCGTTTCAATGTTAGATTACAATGATGGAGTTGTTCTTACAGAAGAGCAAGTGCTTGTTGAAGGAGATTATGAAACATTAGGATATGCTCCTATCGATGTTGACGTTATCGAAATAAGAGAAACATCAACGACATTCGAAATTGATTTAGATGCAGTAGATACTGAAAGTGTTTATGAAGAAAATCTAGAAGCAGTTGCTTATATTGATGGAGTACCTATGGTAACTGTCCCATTCTCATTAGGAGAAGGGCAAACAATCGTTATTGAAGGTTTAGAATCAGATACGGAATATTATATCGTTATCGAAGCAGATATTGATTTAGAAACAAAAGAAGGCGAAATTGATGATTACGAGCTTCATGGTGAGTTTAAGTTTACAGAAGAAGCGCCTTCACCAACAGAAAATCTTATCGAGTTTACTAGTGAGGATATAACCATTAATACCGCGTCATTTGATATTTCAGTAGTAGATGATGAAGGATATTTAACAGATGAAATCGAAGCTACTTTACGCCAATATAACGGTGATGAAGTAATGACATTCATTATTGCTCCAAACGCTACAACCACAATCGACTTATCAAATCTATTAAGTAATAATGAGTATGAACTTACTCTAACAACTACATATGATCCTGATACAGGAGTTGACGAACCATATACATATACGCATACATTCACAACACTACCACTTGATGTTCCAACAGTATCTATAAATGCTGTCTCATCATGGACTTCACCAGATTTAACAGTTCAAGTGGCAATAGGTGCAGATACTCATAATGTTGCATCCGACACTGAATGGTGGGCAGTATTATATGAAGATGGAATCGTAGTGGATACTGTAGATATTGACGCTATTGGAGGAAATCCAGAAGATGGAACTACAAGTGTTACATTTACAGGATATGATCATACAGATCCAGCTCATACATACACTGTAGTAATTACTGCAGCACTTCAATTACATGAACTAGATTCAACTGATCCTGATTATGAAGCTGAAACAGTAACAATGGTTGCGTCAAGAACATATATTAACGCAGGAAATTAAACCAAAATAAAATCGCTCATTACTTTGAGCGATTTTTTATTGTTATTAGGTTGTCGTTTGATATATAGGATTTCGTATTAAATGTCTTTGGATCATTCTTATTAAAGCGTTCAAAGAATGCAATAACTTCGTTGGTTACTTTCGTTGGAGTAGAAGCTCCACTAGAAATACTTACATGATTAAACTGTTTGAGTTCTTCAACATCAATATCCTCAATGGTTTCAATTAAACTCGCGTCTACCTTAGCTACCGTCTTCGAAACATGAACTAAGTTTTGACTATTATTACTAAGTTTATCACCTACAATATAACAATGATCAATTGACTGATCCTGATTTCTTACTGCTTCCTGACGAATTCTTGTCGCATCACATATCTCATCGATAAATACGACATTTGGATAGAGTTCTTTGACTTGTTCACTTAAAGCGTAAATATCATAAAAACTCATCGTTGTTTGATTTGTTAGTGCGATGAACTCACTTTGTAAATCAAGAAATGTAATATCCCTAAGTGATTCAATCACATGTACGTTTTTACTAATTCCGTTCGCCGCTTCACTTTCGGGATGACGTTTCTTTCCAATGAACAGGACATCATACCCCTTATCAACAAACTCACGTACTTTGTCTTGCGTTTTTGTAACATCATCACATGTTGTATCAATTATTTCTAAACCTTTCTCTAAAGCCTTTTTATGGACTTCTGGGCTCACCCCATGAGCAGTAAATACTACAATCCCTTCATCAATGTCATCTAGTAATTGTAATCTCGTTTTTGAAGTTGAATGAATTGTTTTAATTCCTTTCTCTTCAAAAAAATCAACAACTTGCTTATTGTGAATTACCATTCCAAGAATTGTAATCTTTTTATTTGTTGACAAATGAACGAGATTTGATATAGTATTTATTGCGTTTACAACCCCATGACAATATCCACGGGGAGATAATTTAGTAGTTTTCATATCATCACCTATATGTATTATACATTAAGTTATATGATTTGAAAAATGTTACGTATCTATGTATAATAATTAACTAGAGGAGCGATAATTATGAATGTGAATAAAGACTATATTTTAAAAGCTATTAAAAAGCTAGGATTTACCAAATTTACTGAGGTTCAGGAGAAGGTAATCCCAGTTGCAAGAAAGAGAACAGATATCATTGGGTGTAGCCAAACAGGTAGTGGTAAAACCCATGCCTTTCTAATACCAATTTTTGAGAATTTAGATTTAGAAAACAAAGACGTTCAAGTTGTTATCTGCTCACCTACAAGAGAACTTGCTAATCAAATCTATAAGAACGCGAAGCAAATCGCAGAACAATCAGAAACTTTCATCGATATCCGTAAATATACGGGTGGTTCAAATAGAACGAAAGAGATTGAACGTTTAGAAAAATCACAACCAAGTATTGTAATTGGTACTCCAGGGAAAATCAAAGACCTTGCAGTAAAAGAAAATGTACTAAATATCTATAAAGCAGATACATTTATCGTTGATGAAGCTGATATGGCTTTAGAAATCGGATTTTTAGAAGATATTGATACGATTGCTGGATTAATGAAAGATGACCTTCAAATGATGGTATTTAGCGCAACAATTCCTGAAAAACTAAAACCATTTTTACGTAAGTACATGAACAATCCATTTGAAGTTTACATAAAACCAAAAGAGTTATCAAGTTTAAACATAGAACATATGTTTATCCCAATCAAATCTTCGGATAAACAAAGAGTTTTACACAACTTACTAGAAGTAATCAATCCATACGTTGCTATTATCTTCTGTAATACCAAAGAAACAGTTGAAGAATTAGGAACAGACCTTTACGCTAAAGGATATAAAGTTACAAAAATCCACGGAGACATTCCACCACGTGAACGAAAACGTGTAATGGAACGTGTAAATAGAGGAGAATTCCAATACATCGTTGCTAGTGATATCGCAAGTAGAGGTATTGATATTGATGGTGTAAGTCATGTTATTAACTATGAACTTCCCAAAGATATGGAATTCTATGTTCACAGAAGTGGTCGTACAGGTCGCGCAAATTACACAGGACAAGCAATAAGTTTATACAATGTAAATGATGATGATTATATTGATTTCCTAGAGAATAAAGGGATTCATATTATATATAAGGATATCAAAAATAAAGAACTTGTTGACCGTAGAGAACGTAAAGAACGTGCAAAACGTGAACACGTTACCGCAGGATTCGACAAAAACACTGTAAATGTTAAGAAAAAGAACAAAAAAGTGAAACCAGGATATAAGAAGAAGTATCACTTTAAACTCCAAGTTGAGAAGAAGAGAGCAATACGTAAAAAAAGGAGATAAACTATGTTGAAAATAGGAAGTCACGTTTCAATGAATGGTAAGGAAATGCTTGTTGGAAGCGTAAAAGAAGCATTAAACTATAATGCAAACTGCTTTATGATATATACAGGTGCTCCCCAAAATACAAGAAGAAAACCAACTAGTGAATTAAAAATAGATGAAGCTGTAGCCTTAATGAATGAACACAATTTATCTTTAGAAAATGTAGTTGTTCATGCTCCATACATTATGAATCTTGCTAATCAAGATCCTGAAAAAAGACAATTTGCAGTTGATTTCTTCACAGAAGAAATTAAAAGAACTGCAGCAATTGGCGCTAAACAAATTGTTTTACATCCAGGAGCACATGTTAAACAAGGTCCTGAAGTAGGAATTGAACATATTGTTAATGGATTAAATCAAGTAATTGAAAATACGAAAGACCTTGATGTTTTAATCGCTTTAGAAACAATGGCTGGTAAAGGGACAGAAGTAGGACGTAATTTTGAAGAACTTAAGGCAATCATTGATGGTGTTATAGATAATTCACGTATTAGTATCTGTTTTGATACATGTCATACTCACGACGCCGGGTACAAAACAAAAGAAGATTTTGACAGTGTAATTAAAGAATTTGACTCGATTATTGGAAAAGAACGCATCAGTGTATTTCATATCAATGATTCCAAAAATGATTTAGGTGCTTCTAAAGATCGTCATGAAAATATTGGGTTTGGATTTATTGGTTTTGAAGCCTTAAATTATATTGTAAATCATAAAGATTTCATCGATGTACCAAAAATATTAGAGACGCCATATGTTACTGAAACTGAAGATTCGAAAGACAAGAAATTTCCACCATATAAAGAGGAAATTGAAATGTTTAAAAACCAACAGTTTAATCAAAATATTATGAATGATATTAGAAACAAGTAATCTTGTTTCTTTTTTTTCCACATAAAATAAGCTTGATTTGAGTTTAATGATGTTTAAACAAGAAAAAGTGAATATAAAATAGAGTTCTATATGGGATTTTTTGACTTTTCTATTCAATAAGATTATATTATTTATATAGGTGGTTTTATGAAGAAAGAACTTAGTAGAATAATAGAAAAATACACATCATCTTTTGCCTTTCTAAGTATCGAGAGGTATATTGATAATCATCAGAAGAATAGTACACATGGTTATTTTGATAACTATGCATTTTTAAATGAATATAAGACAATAATTACACTAGTATTTCCTTATCCACAAAAAGAAGAACCTTATAAGGGAAAAGGGTATGGTATGCTTGCTAGGTTTAGCTATAGTAATGATTATCATAAAGTAATTTTAGAGAAATTAAATAAAGTAATCGAGGAAATGAAACCCTATAATATTAAGGCTTATCCAAGTGTTGATGTGAGTCGTATAGATGAAAAGTATGCGGCTAGTTTAAGTGGACTAGGGTATTTTGGAAAACATAGTATATTGATTCATCCTCTTTATGGTAGCTATATGTTTATTGGAACAATCCTTATAGACAAAGAAATAGAAGAAGACTATCACATTCTAAAAAACGAATGTGGTGATTGTACCAAATGCATTGAAGCATGCCCAAGTAATGCACTGGATAACGGGTTTGAACGAGAGATGTGCATCAGTCATTTGTCACAAACAAAAATGGCATTTAATGAAACACAAATCTCCTATTTTAAAAAGACAATTTATGGTTGTGATATATGTTTAAAAGCTTGTCCGAAAAACAAAGGAATCGATATTCATAACATTCCTGAGTTTGAACCAAATGGAATCGAGAATATTGAGCTTGAAGAAATGCTGTTTATGAGTAAGAAAGAGTTTAAAGAAAAGTTCGGAGGCAACACATCTCATTGGATTGGTGTTAGTACAATGAGAAGAAACGCTGTTTGCATAATTGGAAATCAAAAATTAGATTATCTAATCCCAAAAATAAAGAAAAGTATGAGTGTATATAAGGATAATTTATGGTATAATAAAACAGCTAATATTGTCCTTAAAAGGCTTGAAAGAGAGTGATATTATGAATCATATAGTTTTATACCATCCAGAGATACCACAAAACACAGGAAATATTATGAGAACCTGTGCAGCAACAAACATGACATTACATTTAATTGAACCATTAGGGTTTGATTTAGACATTAAAAAAGTACGTAGAAGTGCTGCTAATTACATGGAGCATGTAACCTACAAAGTATATAAAGATTTTGATCATTTTATGAAAGAAAACCCAGGAGGAAAATACTTCTTCCTAACAAGGTATGGACAAAAAAGTCCGGATAAAATGGACTATACTTGTGAAGAAGATGTATATTTAATTTTTGGTAGTGAATCAAGTGGAATTCCAAAAGAAATCCTACGACCATATTTTGATACTTGTCTACGTTTACCAATGACTGAAAAAGTACGCAGTTTAAACTTAAGTAATACTGTTGCGATACTTGCATATGAAGTATTACGTCAACAGGATTATAAAGGGTTATCTCCGGTAGAACCAGATAGTTTAAAAGGGAAAGATTGGATATTTGAAGACTAAGGAGTGAGATACATGAGTGATGTAATTAGAGATATTCAAATACAAAGTTACAAACACGATGAATCACTTCATCGTATTTGGGAAAAAGCTACGGTAATTGAAGAAACAGATGATCATGTAGTGGTTGTCAATAAAAGAACGAAAGTAATTGAAGCGAATGGTCGTTTTTGGCATACAAGAGAACCTTCAGTTACATGGTTCTTTAAAGATAAATGGTTTAACATCATTGGGATTATCAAACATGATAGTATTCATTTTTACTGTAATATAGCGTCCCCTTACTTGATTGATGACGAAGCATTGAAATATATTGATTATGATTTAGATATTAAAGTGATTGAAGACTTTAAATATAACATTCTAGATCGTAATGAGTATAATAAACACAAAGCAAAAATGGATTATCCTACGAAACTAAAAAAAATACTAGAGAAAGAACTAAATAGATTAAAAACAATGATTGAAAAAAGAGAAGAACCTTTTAATCATGAAACAATAAGAAGTTACTATAAAAAATATTTAGAGGTAAAAAATAATGAATAAAGAACGATTTCTAAGAATTTATACAAAACTTAACATCTATATAGGAGTACTTCTTATATTGTTTGTTGTTATATTTATGTCTACATTACCAAAAGAGTTTAATAGTTTAGTGGAAACAAATGTATTCTCAATCACATTTGTTCAGTTATCTGGAAACATTGTTCTATTAAACACACCATTAATCGTGTTTATAACATTGCTAGTACTAAATCTATTTCTACTATTTAGAGTAGGGGATACATCTCAAGTAGAAGAAAAACCACTACAAACTGTTGTGTTTTATAATGTGATAATTACCTTAATGTTAATTATCGGACAAATCGCATTTGTATTAATGATTCCTGAAAACATAAGTGGTCTTATTCAAAACAGATATATTTTATTCACGTTCCAAACAGGAGCAAGTTCTACTGTACATGTTATTTTTGGTACATTAGCTCTTTCAATCGCTTATTTTGTATATAACTTCATTGTAAATAGAAAAGTACGTATCGAGGAGATTGAAGAGGAAGAGGAAATATTCTACGATGTAAATCTGGTTGAGGGTGTCGAAGAAGAAGTTAAAAATTAAGTTCACTAATAGATAGTGAACTTTTCTATTCTTAAAATATCCACATTTATGTGGTAAAATATATCCTAGAGGTGATGATATGGGTAAAAAGAGATTTTGGGTACTAATAGGTATCGGTTCATTAATCGTTATCATGTTTATCCTAATAAGTAATATTATAGATGTCGGAGAAAAATTACGTAATATTCATGAGTATGTAGAATACTCATTTTATGGTTTAAGCGTAATATTACTATGGTTTTTAGTATTTAACCCACTACGGGTAATTGTACTATCTCCAACATTCACAGTAGATGCAATGTTAAGTGACGATAATAAACGTCATAAAATCTATAAAGATGCAGCAAAGGTCTTAATCACAAATGAAAATATTACAGATGAGGACAAGGAGTTATTGAGGAAAACATTACATAGTTCTAAAGAACTACGTAATTCCTTACAAACAGTCTTTCAGTCTTCAATTAGAAAAAATATCAATGAGTGTATCACAAAAAACTCAAAAAGTGTCCTAGTAACAACTGCCCTATCACAAAACGGGAACTTAGATATGCTAAGTGTTATCATCATTAATTTAAAGATGATTAAAGAGATCGTTGAACTATCAGGATTTAGACCTAGTTATCCTTATCTCGCAAAGTTAAGCGTTAATGTATTAGTAACGAGTTTAATTGCTGAAGGTATTGAAGAAATTGATATGACAGAGTATATGCCTACAAAACTAGGTGAAACCTTAAATGATATTCCCTTTGTTAAAACAATAAGTAGTAGTATTGTTGGCGGAATCGCCAACAGTATGTTAACATGCCGTGTCGGTGTTATCACACAGAAATACTTATATAACGACAACAAACTATTAAATAGAAAAGAAATAAGAAGAATGGCTTATAAAGATACCTTTAAACTAATGCCGAAAATAATCACAGAAGGACTCGCAGTATTCCCAAAAGGAGTTGCAAGTATCTTCTCAAGACCTTTTAAGAAGAAGGCGAAAAAACAAGAGGTAGAAGACAATGAGTAAAGTTTTAAGACTATTTGGGATAATTGCCGCAGTAGGAGCAATAGGCTATGTGTTCTTCTTATTCGTAGTATCACCTGACTTTAACAATGATCGTGTTACATTAACTAAAGATTTCATAGAGAATATAGAAGCTGCCGATATATGTGATACCCATTTTAATCCAGAAACAAAAACAGTATGTACCAATTTTCAAGATTTAATCAAAGGAAACAACAACTTAACATATACTCTGGTTACAGTTGGAGATAAAGCCCGTATCACATTTACAGATTCACAAACAGAGAATGAAGTAGTTTATGAGTTTACTTTTACAGAGGAACCAAACACAGGACTAAGTGGTTTCTTCCACAGCACAGTATATCAAATAGATTTAATCGAATAAAAAAGTGCTACTTGGCGCTTTTTTTATTTAATTCTTATACATATTTACATATCACCTCATAAACAGTAAAATAGAAGTAGAAGAAAAACCACATATATGTGCTATTAAGGGAAAATAATAATCTTTTACAGTACATATTTATGTACTGTTTTTAATTATGTATTCCTATTACATAAGCAGATTTGCATACTTTCATAATAATCCAGTAATATATTCAGACATAAGCGGAGAGTTCCCAATTTTAACTATTTTAGCTTGTAGTTTAATAGTTGGATTAATTACTGCTGGAGTCAATGTGGCGCAACAACATCATGAATACAAATTGAGTGGGGCAGAAGGTGATTTTTGGAAAGATTATTTTAACCCTTATGAAACAGGGATTGAGTTTGTTTATGGTTTTGCAATGACAGCAGTAACAATGAGTACTGGGTTAACAGGTTATTCATACTTTGGGGCTAGAATGGGATTATCATTCTTTAGGTCAATTAGTACAGGAATAGTGAAAGGTGATTCGTTTGGTGATATAACATTAAGTACAACAATAAACCTTGGTATCACAGCTCTGTTTACATATAATTCAATAAATCCATACAACCTAGATCTTCCAATTAGAGGTGCATTTCTGGATCATTTCACCGATAACGCACTAGTGATTACTGATTATCTAGTTCTACAATCTATATTGACAGGAACTGGTAGAGTTGTTGTAAATGCGATTAAATATGATTTTGGTACGCTTAGAGAATAGGAGGAGTATAGTATGGGGCCTTATATAGCGCTATTTTTACTTGCTACAGTAATTTTTATTGGCTTTATTTTCTACGAGAAACATCGTTTTGATAAATTGACTTACAACATATATAAAATCATCCTTGTTGAAGATTGTTTAGTAAGTAAAAACCTTATTAAAGTAACAGTTCAAAGTAACGATAAAGAGCCTGTAAAATCAGCTGTTCTTGGTAAGGACAAGAAATATATTAAAGGTAGTAATGTAATCTTGCATAGCAAAACAAAAAATGGAAAAGAGGTACTTATACCTAAGACAAACTTCAAAATGACATTTCTTCATTTATTTTTCACATGGTTAGCGTGTGTAATAATGCTTATACTAACATATTTTGGAGCTAGATATTAAAGTGGTTTAAGAGTGGACATAACTAGATTTATTGAAAAAGTAGTTATCCTCGAAAAACGTAATAAAAGCAAAAAGCGCATAGTTAAAGTCCATTATACATTTATTGGACTAGTATAATGCTTATCTCTAACTACATTACTCCAGTTATGTATATAGATCCTAATGGTGAATCAGCATTGATGTTAATGATAATTTTTACAGCAAGTGTTCTAGCTTTAACACTAGTTGGGACATCAAGCACTGGAGAGGAAGCCGCTAGCAATGTTTCTGTATCTGGAGGGGTTTCTCCGAACGGTGGCTTAGGAATAGAGTTTCTAGGAATGGGACTGGAAGTTGCAGTTTCTCAAATGGGATATACATTAGATGGAACAGGAAACGTCAGTTCGATTGAGAATACTTCAATGACAATAGGATTCCTTGGAGCAGAATATAGTAAAGAAGATGGTAAGTACAATAGTGTAAGTTTTTCTTGTTTCGTTTTTTATGGAAGTCTAGAACTTAATGATATTACAAATGTTAATTCATGGGAATTGGGTTTATCCTTCTCTGCTTCGGCATCATTAGGTGGAGGAAGTGCCTTTGAATCCTATGACATTGATTTTTTAGGGTTAATTGTTGAACAATTTGAAAGGAAGGAAGATAAATAATGGAAAATAGTAGATTAAAGAAACTGTATGTTAAAAGTGTTTGGATTGATAATATAGTTTCATATATTCTTTTTGTAGTTCCGACTTTATTTGTTGTTATAAAATATGGAATTGAGGAGATAGACACATATAAATACTTTTTAGTTTTATACTTTTTCTTAATAGTGATTTTTCACTGTACTAGTGATTATGTTACTAATTCAAGTGTTGGAAAGAAGCTGACTGGTTTAAGGGTTGAATATGATAAAGATTGTAAGAGTGCTTTGCAATCTTCCATTTTGAGAAGAATTTTTGAGATGTTAAACCCTTCATTCTTGTTTGGTAGAGGTAATGAAACTTTTGATAGATTAGAAAAACTTGTTAAATCATCTATAAAATATAATAGCTAGTTGATGTGAATAAGAGGGTTTCACTTTGATACATTATTGAGAAACCAAAATCTAATTATCATTCGAATGAAAAATAATATACATTTTAGGTTATAGTTGAGAAGGAGAGTAGTGTATTTATAACACTGCTCGCCTATAATCAGTAAAGTGGATTAGTTTACTTATGTATTTTTGAATACTTGTAGATGAAACTATAATAATTACTTACGAGTAAATAGAGCGAATTTCTAAACAAAAAAACAACGACCAGAGGATACGTACACAATTAATGATGTTCATTTGTTTGTAGTGGATGGAGATAAAATCTTAATTGAGTATAATGATGGAGATACAATATATTATACATATGATGTTGATGGAACATTAACTAGTATGAACTATAATAGAACTGAATATTACTATGTAACAAATATGCAAGGTGATGTAATTAAGTTAATAGATGTAAATGGTTTAGTAAAAGCAGAGTATAAATATGATGCATGGGGTAATGTAATATATAAAACAGGTTCTTTAGCTGATATAAAGCCATATAGATATAGAGGATATCGTTATGATGAAGAATTAGGATTATATTACTTACAATCAAGATATTATAACCCTGAAACACATAGATTTATTAGTGCAGATGGATTGTTAGGGGAACAAGGAAACATATTAGGACACAATATGTATGCATACTGTCAGAATAATCCAGTTATGTATATAGATCCAAATGGTGAATGGGCAGTATTAGCAATGGCTGTATTGCGTATTATTACAATAAATGTGACAGAACCAGTTGACTATGAATATCCTTTTCAATAACCTCGCTGAGCTTTTTTGAACCAGAACATTAACTATAGGTGAACATGAGATATCTATCTATGCTAATGTAAGTATTGGAATCGGTATGAAGGTGAACTGTATTATGGAAGAGAAGGGTTACGTGCACGGTTTTCTATTCTAATGTTATTGGTTACGATATGGCAATAAATATCAGAAGAAAGAAGGATTGAGATGATAAAGAAGATTAATATTATACGTATAGTATTTTTTATTCCATTACTATATGTTGCTTTTAAAATTAGGAACGGAGGCGTTGAGTATTTAGTTTATTTTACTAGTCTAACTTTGATGGTCAATATTCTAGGTTGGTTTCTAATTAAGAAAAAAATTGATAGAACGATACTTTGTGAGTACTATATTAACTCAGTTTATTTTGGAGCTGTTATAGCAATTTTAATTAATTCAATATTGTTTTACAAAGGTTTTGTATATATAGTAACTCTAGTCATGCTGAATGTTGTATATGCTCCACTCTGGTTATATTACGAAAGAAGGAGAAAACTAAAATGAATATTAAAAGGAAGTACTTCAAATCTTTGATGATAGATTACTTCTTTCTTTGTAGCATGGGATTTTCATTTGTTATTCTATTCACCTTTAATCCGGTTGAACAATTAGATTTGCTATTTGTAATACTTCTCATATTTGCTCCAATTATATACTTCATAGTAAAGGATGCGCTTAATAACTCGAGGCAATCTTACGGTAAACGTCAAATGAAAATTATACTAATTAGTAAACAATCAGAAACTATGATTAGCGCTATGAAAAGTGTAGTAATCAATTTAACAACCTTAGTTGTTTTACCGCTTGAAATAATGTTTCTTATGTTTGACACGAGCATAGTCTTGAGATTAGCAGGAGTAAAAATTATAGAAAAAGAGTGAATAAAAAAAGCGCTAAATAGCGCTTTTTGAATATATAATTAATGGTACTATCATTTCGTCTTCTGTAAGTCCTGCGTGGTGTCCGATATAGTCTTTAGATTTATCAAAGATGAACATATGGTTATCCTTTGATATACTGAAGAAATCTCCAATAAAGTCATTGATCATCGGGTGTGGTGTTCCTTCGCCAAAGAGTTTTGAATGAATGATTTCCTGTTTTGTATAAAGCGTGAAGTGTTCACCAAAGTGTTTGGTGAATGCTTTTTTGAAATCATCGTGTTTTCCTTCTTTAACAAAGAAGGCAGTCGCTCTGGGTTCAATTGATGGTTTTCGTTCTAGTAAGTCTGTTACTTCCTTGTAGTCGTATAATTTAATTTCCTTTATGTTAGTGAGACCGTGGTCTGCGATTGTAATTACAAGAGTATCATCTGTGATGTTTTCTAAGAGTGATTCAAAATCATTGCTTAGATGTTGTAGGACTTCTTTAACTTGTGGACTGTTTGTACCATATAGGTGCTGTGATAAGTCGGGTTCGGTCCAGTATACATAACTAAATGATTTGTCTTGGTTATGGGTAAGAAGTAGAACTTTTTCAATTTCTTCTTTAAATGATTTGCTTCCGTTTGGACGGAAGGCAGGGAAGAACTCGTTTGTTGAAACTTCAGGTGCTACTTCGTTAATTTGCTCATAGATGGTTTTAAATGAAAGGTATTTATCTCGTAACATTTCATTAGGTTTTTTATGTGTATAGTAGTCTTCATTCAGAAATACAACTAAGTCAGTATCCTCATTTTTGAAATACTGAGTCCATCCAATATAACCTGTAGAGATTGGTGGTAGACCACTGAGTACAGTGTTAGTCGCAGCTACTGTGGTTGGAGGGAAGACACTGGTGATTTCTTGTTTTAAGTATTTACGTAATGCTTGTGTTTCATTGAGGTGTTCTTTGATGATGTTGACACCAAGTCCATCAAGTAATACGTAGATAATGTGGTTGTAGTTTTTACTGAGTTCTTTGTCTAAGATGGGGATTGTGTTGTAGTTTGTCATTACTCCGTAATGTTTTAATATGCTGTTTGAAACATTGAGTATTGAGTTTTTATAATCTGGATAGTATTGTTTCATAACCATCACTCCTAACAGTACATTATAAGTAAAAAAATAGGAAATGAGAAGTCATTTCCTATTTTACGTAATTAAATAATAATTTGATAGTAGCTTCAATTCCTTCAATATGGGTTCTTTCCATACCGTGTGAAGCATGAACACCAGGTCCCATCAAAGCTCCTTTGAAGTCGTTACCACCACGGTTTGCGGCAGATACATCAGATCCATAATAAGGGTAGATATCTACGGCGTGAGCGATTTTATTGTCTTCGGCTAGTTTGATTAGCTTGTTTGTTAATTCGTAGTTATATGGTCCACTTGAGTCTTTAGGACAGATTGATACATCGTACTCTGTACAAGTTAAGTCGTCCCCAATGCATCCCATGTCTACAGCGATTAATTCATCAAGTTCTGGGATGTAAGACGCGCCATGGCCAACTTCTTCAAACGTACTTATAATGAATTTTAGTGTGTATTTTGGGGTAATCTTGTTTTCTTTTAAATATTTGATTAAGCCAAAGATACTTGCGACATTGATTTTGTCATCTAAGAAACGTGATTTTACAAATCCACTATTAGTGATTGTTGTTTTTGGGTCGATGAAGATGAAGTTTCCAACACCAATCCCTAGTTTTTCAACGTCTTCCTTTTTCTTCACAACTTCATCTAGTCGTACATACATACTTTCAGGATTACGTGCTTTTGTGTTTGCGTCTTTATAAACGTGTACCGCAGGAGAAGTACTTAAGAACGTTCCTGTATATTCTTTTCCGTCTCTTGTTTTTAAGGTACAGTATTCACCGTCTAAAGTTGGCCATGAAGGACCACCAATTGATGTGAATTTGATTTTTCCATCACTTGAGATACTGCGAACCATTGCACCTAGTGTGTCAACGTGAACACTTAAACCTACAGTATAGTCTTCTTTTCCAGGGTAAGTTAGGATTAAGTTTCCTTTTTTAGTTTTCATTGATTCAAGGTCATATTTGTTTGCTTCTTCTAAGATTCTAGGGATAATTTCATTACTGTATCCACTTGGACTTGGGATCAGTAAAATTTCTTTTGCTAGTTGTAATATATAGTCTCTATTTATGTTCATTTTTTCACCTCACGTTATTATAACATACATATATATTAATTAGAATATATGATATAATAATAAGGAGGTGATTAATGTGATCGTAGTTTTTGGTGGAGCCTTTAATCCGGTGACGAATGCACATGTTGAAGTGTATAAATATGTTGATTCAAAATTTGAGGATGTTAGATTTATCTTTTTACCTGTAAGTAGTGCATATACTAAGAGCGATTTAGCGAGTAATTATGATCGATTGAATATGCTAGATTTAGCAATGGAGAAGTATGATAATGTAACAGTAAGTGATTTAGAAATCAGTGATAGTGACTTTTTAGGAACCTATCAATCATTAATCCGACTTATGGATTTTTATGATGAGGAACTTGCTTTTGTAGTTGGTGCTGATAATCTAATTGGTATGGAGGATTGGATTAATGTAGAAGGTTTCCTAAGTGAGTTCAAAATCATCGTTCTTGGGAGAAATAGTATTGATCCTTTGAAAACGATTAAGGCAAATAATGTATTGAATAAATTCGAAAGTAGTTTTATAATATTTGAAGACTTTGAAATGAATATTAGCTCTACTGGTTTCCGTGATAGTTTTGATCCATCACTTGTTCCAGAAGAGGTATATGAATATATTATAGAGAATGAGTTATATCGAGGTGAGGAAGATGTATAATAATGGCTTTATTAAAGTTGCTGCAGTTACACCAAAGTTAGAAGTAGGAAATCCTGATTTTAATGTAAAAGAAATGTTGCGTATTTTAGAGGATATTGAATCAAGTATTACGGTTTTTCCTGAGTTAAGTGTAACGGCATATACTTGTAATGATTTATTCTTTCAAGAAAGCTTATTAGTAAATACAAAAAAAGCAATTGCATATTTTTTACAAGAGAACAAATATAGTGGTATAGTAGTACTCGGTGCTCCATTAGAAGTTGATGGAGTTTTATATAATTGTGCCTTTGTTATTCAGGAAGAAAAGATTTTAGGAATTGTTCCGAAGTTCTATTTACCGAATACGGGAGAATTTTATGAGAAACGTTGGTTCCAAAGTGGATTCAATATTGTCGAGCATTATCAGTTTGTTGATTATTTAGGACAAGAAGTTCCATTTGGATATATTGTATTTAAAGATACGTTAGAGCAATTAAGTTTTGGAGTAGAAATCTGTGAAGATATGTGGGCACCATTTAGTCCTGGAAACATCTTAAGTTTAAATGGAGCGAAAATCATTTTAAACTTAAGTGCTTCAAATGAAGTTTTAGGAAAAAGAGAAATTCGTAGAAGAGCGATTCTTGATCATTCAAGACGAAATCAAGGTGCTTATGTATATAGTAGCGCTGGAGTAAATGAATCAACTAGTGAAACCGTATTTAGTGGACATAATATTGTCGCTCAAAATAGTGATTTAATTATAGAGACAGAAAACTTCAATCAAGAGAGTGAAGTTATATATGGAGATATAGATTTAAACAAAATTGATTACGCAAGAAGAACTACTTCAAGTTATAGAGATAGTTTAAACAGGTATCGTCATAATTTTAGTGAAGTATTAATAAATGTTGAAGAAAGTAATGAGTATAATTTCTCAAAAAAGTTTGATAGCACGCCATTTGTTCCAAAAGTAGAAATCTTACACGACTTTGAAAAAGTCGCTGCATTACAAGAAAATGCTTTAATAAAAAGAATCAAACACGTGCGTGCGCAATCTTTAGTAATTGGAATTAGTGGAGGACTGGATTCGACACTTGCCTTATTAATCGCTTGTCGTGTTTATGATAATTTGAAATTATCTAGAAAAGAAATTATCGCTGTTACTATGCCTGGGTTACATACAAGTGCTCATACTCTGAAAAACGCACTTGACATGATGAACGCTCTGGGTGTAACAATATTAGAAATTGATATTAATAATCATGTTAAAGAACACTTCAAGTTAATTGGACATGATGGTGTAACAGAAGACATAACATATGAAAATACTCAAGCAAGAGCACGAACAATGATTTTAATGAATCTTGCGAACAAACATAAAGGACTTGTTTTAGGTACTGGAGACTTAAGTGAAATGGCTTTAGGATGGTGTACATATAATGGAGACCAGATGAGTATGTATGGGATCAATGTTGGAATTCCAAAAACATTGGTACGATTTATGATTTATAATTATGCAATGCATAAATTTAATAAAGATGTAAAAGGAACGTTATTAAGTATCGTGGATACCCCAATAACTCCTGAACTAGCATCAAATCAAAAAACAGAAGATACGATTGGAAAGTATGAAATAAATGATTTTATTGTTCATAGAGTATTACGATATGGAGATAATGAAAATCGAGTAGCATGGTTACTACCATTTGTATTTGATATTAATGAAGAAACAAGTAAAGAATACGCTAGTAAATTCTTTAGACGTTTTTACTCACAACAGTTTAAACGTCAAGCGACACCTGATGGACCAAAAATACTCGATATTAGTGTAAGTCCAAGAGGAGATTTACGTTTACCTAGTGATATATCTTATTTAAAGTAAAGAAAGAGTGATTTATTATGCAACAAAAAACAGTAGTAGTTGGATTAAGTGGTGGAGTAGACAGTAGCGTAGCTGCTGCAATATTAAAAGAACAGGGCTATAATGTTATAGGTCTTTTCATGCGTAACTGGGATTCAACTACAAATAATGATGTTTTAGGTAATCCGACAATAGATGACGAAGTATGCACTCAAGAAGTAGATTACCAAGATGCAGAAAAAGTTGCAGATAAATTAGGAATTCCTTTACATAGAGTCGATTTTATCAAAGAGTACTGGGACAATGTATTTACTTACTTCTTAGAAGAATACAAAAAAGGTAGAACCCCGAACCCAGATATCTTATGTAATAAATACATTAAATTTGATGCCTTTATCGAACACGCTAAACAGTTTAATCCTGATTACATTGCGATGGGGCACTACGCTAGAGTAGAACATGGAGAACATCCTAAAATGCTACGAGGTGTAGATAATAATAAAGATCAAACATACTTCTTAAGTCAGTTAACTGAAAAGCAATTATCTAAAGTGTTATTCCCAGTTGGAGAGTTGACAAAACAAGAAGTTAGGGACATTGCTCATAAATATGATTTAGCTACAAAAGATAAAAAAGATTCCACAGGAATCTGTTTTATCGGAGAAAGAGACTTCAATAAGTTTTTAAATAATTACTTACCTTCAAAACCAGGAAATATGGTGAATGAATTAGGTGAAGTAATCGCAAAACATTCAGGACTTATGTATTACACAATTGGACAACGTAAAGGATTAGGAATTGGTGGAAGTAATAAATATGGAAATGAACCTTGGTTCGTAGTTGGTAAAGACTTAGAAACTAATGAGTTAATTATCGGACAAGGTTTCCATCATAAAACACTATATAGTGATTCTTGTCTTGTTGAAGATGTGAATCTTATCAACTTAGTGAAATTTGAAGGTGAATTAGAATGTACAGCGAAATTTAGATATCGTCAACAAGACAACAATGTAAAAATCAAATACGTTGGTGATAATCTATTTGTAACATTTAAAGAGGACGTTAGAGCCGTAACACCAGGACAAGCCGCAGTGTTTTATCAAGGTGATGTTTGTTTAGGTGGAGGGTTCATTAAAGAAGTATATAAAGATAAAAAGTTACGTAAATATTAGGAGGAATTATGAAAGGTACAATTATTTTAGAAAGAAATGACGCAGTAGTAGAACTAGAATTATTTGAAAAAGAAGCACCAGGAACAGTAGAAAACTTTAAAAAATTAGCAAATGATGGATTTTATAATGGACTTACGTTCCATCGTGTAATCCCAGGATTTGTTGCTCAAGGTGGATGCCCACAAGGTACAGGAGTAGGTGGACCTGGATATACAATCAAATGTGAAACAGAAAACAACCCACATATTCATGAAGTAGGAGCACTTTCAATGGCTCACGCAGGGAAAGATACAGGTGGAAGCCAATTCTTTATCTGTTATGACAGTTTCCCACATCTTGATGGAGTACATACTGTATTTGGTAAAGTAGTAAGTGGAATGGAAAGTGTTTTTGAGATTAAACAAGGAGACGTAATCAAAGAAATCATTATCTAAGGGGTGAAATATATGAAAAAACTAGGGATAGCCTTAGCAGGTGGTGGCGCAAGAGGTGCGTATCAAATTGGTGCTTGGAGAGCATTAAAAGAACACGGAATTGATAAAGAATTCAGTGCTTTTAGTGGGGCGAGTGTCGGGAGCTTAAACGCAGTACTATTTGCAATGGATGACTATGATTTAGCATATAAAACATGGATGAGTCTTGATAAGAAAAGTTTATTCAATCTAGAAAAACACATATTAAAGCGTTTAGTAAAAGAAAGACTGAGTTTCTTAAACCGTGGAGTTTACTCCACAAGACGTTTAGAAAAACTGATGTTATCAACAATTGATTTTGACAAAGTAAAAGATAAAGAAATCTATATTGCTACAACTCACTTAGGTGATAATAAAAGTACATTTATAGATTTACTTCGAACAAACTACAAACATTACTTTAAAGATGATCAACAAGTTGAATACATCAACTTCAACTCATTCAATGATAAAGACAAGTTAAAAACCCTACTTGCTTCCTGTGCAATACCTGTTGCCTTCAAGCCAGTAGAACTTGGTACTGAAACGTATTATGATGGTGGAATATTAGATAATACTCCATATCAACCGTTAATCGACGCAGGATGTGATGTAATAATTGTTATCGATTTATTTACATTTAGTCCTATGAGAATTAAAAAAGTCGAAGGAGTCAAACTTTTTACCTGTTATCCAAAACGAAGTTTACGAGGAATACTTGATTTTAATCATAAGCACATTGAACGTAGATTTGAATTAGGATATAAGGATATGAACAAGCTTCTAGAAAAAATAAAAGATGAATTAGTGTAAGTAAAAACACCTTTCAATCAATACTATATTGATGGAGGTGTTTTTTAATGAAGAAAGTACTAATAGTATCATTATTACTACTCATCTGTGTAGTACCGTCAAAAACCGTCTACGCAAATGAGTACACAAGTTTTCAAGATTACGAGTTTGAACATAATGGAATGTACTTCATCGATAAGTATACAGACGACATGTACGAAGATTACTATGAAATGATCCCAAAGAGACAATTTTGGGGGTGGAGTATTCTTACAGCTTACCGTAGCGAAAAGGTATATTACACAAGAGAGACTTTATGGATTATTGAAAATGAAGGATTTACGTCAATTGATCAAACCTTTAAATTTAGTAGTGAAGATTCAGTAAAGAAGCAATACAATGTATCAGGAAACCTTGGGCTTGAAGGTAGTGGGAACGCGATGGGAATCAAACTAGGGTTAGATGAAAAACTATCTTATAGTATCACCGCAGTAACAAATTCAAGCATAGAAGAGGATTTTGAGATAAAGATTAAGGTTGATCCAAACACAAAACTTGTTATTGAAATAAAAGGAGAAGGTTTAGTCACTAACGGAGTAGCTAAATACTATCGTTTTTGGCGCAATGTAAAAAAAGGTGGATGGGAAGTATTTTTAGTTACTACAGAATATTACTCAATCAGAAAGGAAGTCATTGATGAAACGATTATCCCTGTTGAAGAAGAGTAATATACTCTATGTATTAATCATTATGTTAACAATAACATTAACCATACTTTTACTTGTGAAGGAAGAAGAGGAAGTAATTGTTATTACACGAGAATACCCCTATTCAATCTATCATAGTGATAATTATGAAACAATTGATATAGAAGTTCTAACCAACGCACCATATAGTTATCATTTTGATAACGATTATATTGTTTCGAGTTCACTAAAGAACGAAAAAGAACAGATACACACGTCAATTAAAGATATCAAAAAGTCCACTCACGCTGTTTCATATCTGAATCAGGACTTTTATGTAGTAACCATACGATTACAACTTCCCTTTACCAGTACCGAGTACTTGTTAGAACTGGAAGATGCTGACTTAGTTCTACTGTATGAGAACCAAGAGGAAGTGTCAGTCCTTATTGGAGATATTGCATATCTTTTTAATGATAATCAGTCCACGGGTATAACACTAAGTAATTTAAGTGCTACCCATGAGGAAATCAATGGATATAATACTATTGGAGGAGTTAACATAGAGTTATCTAACACATCAGATCATAACATCGTCCTCAAAGACATCTCATTATTAACAAATGATGTAACAGTGAATAATGATGCAGTTCTAACAAATAAAACATGTGAATATACAACTACTGTATCTCAATGTCTAGGTCGAGAAAGTTATGACTTTCATGAGGATATATTACAGTCACAACTTAGTATACTAGTAGGTAAAAATAATACATTAGAGTTATACTTACCACTTCTATATAACAATACGAGTTTCATCTATGAATTTGCAATTGTAATTGAATATAGCATTAATAACAAAGTAGAACAACTCATTGTCGATAATTTCCCATACATGAAAACAAGTATATTCACCACATTTAACGAGGATGACTTCAATGTCTATTACTTGTCCGATTAAGATTAAGGAGTTTGTGAAGACTTATCCATCAAAGACTATTCATATCCATAACCTAGAGATTCATCACAGAGTTACGATCCTAAAAGGGGAAAATGGTTCAGGAAAAAGTACCCTTTTAAAGGGGTTAATGAACCTTATTTCCTATGAGGGAAACATTGAGAATGCATATAGTCTTAGCTATATGCCTGAAAACCCCTTTTTTCCTTTAGACATAACTCTAGACGATTTTCTTTGTAATCTAACTCAAAAAAAAGAAAATGAATATAATTACAAACAATTAATCGCTCTTTTCCAGTTAGAGGACAAGGTGAACGAAAGAATCAATACATTGTCTAAAGGAATGAAGGCAAAACTAAACTTAGTTCAATGTTTAATGAAAGGAGCGGATATATATATATTAGATGAACCGTTAAGTGGATTGGACGATCAATCCGTAAAACTCTTAATAGAGTATATGAATAAAAGTGAGAAGTCTTTTATTATATCATCACATATTGATCGTTCGTTTAAAGAATTAAATAGAAAGGTAATTCATATCAATGAACATACTTAAAATACATTCAAACTTCCTTACGACAAAAAAAATTCAACTGGTGACGATTTCACTTATTCTTATTACGTTTTTGGTCTTACTCGTTCAATCAAATGTAGGGAATCGTCCACCTGATTTCTTGATTCATAAAGCCTTTTATTTAACAGAGTATAAATATACGGGATTAAACATCCTAAAAATCATTTCTGTACTCTACTCAATGCTTATGTGTATGTACGCGTTTTATATAAGTAAGTATGATATTTTCCTAATAAGTAGATTTTCAAGAAAGGAAATCATCATATCAAAGATTGTTGTTGTGTTAAGGAACAATCTTATGTTTTCAATTGTATTAGGTGTGTTCTATTTGTGCTTGTGGGTTATGATTGATAATAACCTAGAAGTAAACATAATCATTTATTTTCTGACAAAAATGAGTCTTTTTATCATATATTTCACTATTCTTTTTAGTTTGTTAGTTATAATTTTTGATAACTTCTTTATAATTATCATTCCTTTTATCGGATATTTAGTTAGTAATCTTAGTATTGATTATGGTATAAAAATGAACGAACTAAATGCGACAAGTAAACTATTAAACGTCATATTCCCAGATTTAATAGTCATAAATGGTGGTTTTGAATATGTTTACGGCAGTATTTTCGTTTTCTCTATTTTACTGACAAATCTGTCATGCATTCTATATTACTATACTCATAAAGATATTAGGATCTAAGCAGGAAATTTTGCATTTGAATATGTCCCTTTATTATGGTATATTATGTGATGTAAAAGGGAGTGATTTCGATGTGCGGAATTGTTGGTTATTTAGGAACCAAAAATGCAAAAGACATTATTATTGATGGCTTGAAACGTTTGGAGTATCGTGGATACGACTCTGCTGGTATTGCGTTAAGACTGTGTGAAAACGGTGCTTTTCGTATTTTTAAAGATAAAGGTAGAGTAGCTCATTTAGAGAGCATTATTGATATAAAAGGAGAACCATGTTTAGGTATTGGTCACACAAGATGGGCAACACATGGAGTTCCTAATCAGGTAAACTCTCATCCACAGACTTCTAGTTCAGGTCGTTTTTTTGTTGTCCATAATGGAGTTATTGACAACTACAAGGAACTAAAAAGTTCAAAATTAGGTGAAAGCGTATTTGAAAGTGATACAGACACCGAAGTAATAGCTCATTTAATAGAACGATATAGTTATCGTATGAGCGTTGCAGAAGCAATAAGAAAAACTATGAGTTTATTAGAAGGATCATACGCATTAGCGATTATTGATCGAGAGAATCCTCATCGTTTATATGCTTGTAAAAACAAAAGTCCGCTATTAATTGGTATTAACGATGATGGAATCATTGTTGCATCAGACGTTATGGCGTGTGTTGGGTATAGTGAACGTTATGTACCACTAGAAGACAAGACATTTGTTGAAATTGATGGCGCAAGTTATACAATCAAAGACATCATTGGTAAAAATGTAGAACATGAGGAAAAAGTAATTGATGTTGATTACTTAAACATTGAAAAAGGTGAGTATTCACACTTTATGTTAAAAGAAATCAATGAGCAACCAGCTGTTATTAGACATATTATCAATGAGTATTTTGATGGAGACAAGGTAACATTAAATGGTCCTATTAAAAAAGCACTTAAAGATAGTGATCGTTTATACATTATTGCAGCAGGTACAAGTATGAATGCAGGGTTTATTGGTAAAGAGTTATTTGAGAAAATGGCTGGAATTCCTACCGAAGTTCATATCGCTAGTGAATTCGCATATAACATGCCTTTACTATCAAAGAACCCACTATTCATTTTTATCTCACAAAGTGGTGAGACTGCAGATTTAAGAGCAGTACTTGTAAATATTAAGGCTAAAGGATATCGCAGTTTAACTATTACTAATGTAAAGACATCCACATTAGCACGTGAAGCTGATCATTTTGTTGAAATACACGCAGGGCCAGAAATTGCTGTTGCAAGTACAAAAGCTTATACTGCTCAAATCGCTATTTTATCGATTTTGGCATATAACTTAAATGATACTCACTTAGATCTAAGAAAAGAATTAAGCAAAGTAGCTATCAGTATGGAAAACATTATTGATAGAAGAGATTATATAGAGGAACTCGTTAAAGAGTATTTAACAAAGCGTAATTGTTTCTATATTGGAAGAGGAATTGATTACTATAGTTGTTTAGAAAGTTCTTTAAAACTAAAGGAAATCAGTTATATTCAAACAGAAGGATTCGCAGCAGGAGAATTAAAACATGGTACGATCGCTTTAATTGAAGAAGGTACTCCAGTGATTGCGATTATTTCTCAAAGAAGTATCGGTAAAAACACTAGAAGTAACTTAAATGAAGTAAAAAGTCGTGGTGCAAAAACATTAGTAATATCAACAAAAGGTGTTCATCAACCAGAAGATCAAATTGTTGTTGATGATGTATTTGAGTTGTTCAGTCCATTACTAACTGTTGTACCAACACAATTTATTGCTTATTACGCTGCATTACATCGTGGATATGACATTGATAAACCACGTAACCTTGCGAAAAGCGTTACAGTAGAATAGGAGAATCCACAATGGCAAAATATTTTGGAACAGACGGTATCCGTGGGCGAGTTGGAATTGAAGTGAGTACGAGTATTGCCTTCAAAGTTGGACAAGCATTAAAATCGGTTTTGGGGACTTCAAGACTAGTTGTAGGGATGGATACAAGAGAATCAAGCAGCGAACTATTATTTAGTGTAATAAGTGGAGCAAGAAGTGTTGGAATAGATGTTATGAATGCAGGAGTTGTTTCAACTCCACTCATCAGTTTATTCTCAAAAGAAAAAAACGTTGATGGAGTTATGATAACTGCTAGTCATAACCCATTTACTGATAATGGAATCAAAGTCTTCCATAAGGGAAATAAATTATCAGAAGAACAAGAGTTAAAGATTGAAGACTATATTGATCATAATGATAAATTTAACGTTGTCAAAATCGGAGAACTATACGACGGAGAAGACGTATTTGATTTATATTTAGATTTAATCGAAAGTTTAGATCTTCATTCTACAGATTTACGAGTGGGAATTGATAGCGCTAATGGTGCAAATTGCCTAATTAGTAAAGGGATTGTTTCTGAATTAGCTGATCATTTTTATCAGATTGGGAATAACCCAGATGGTAAAAATATAAATAATGGTGTAGGGAGTACCCATCTAGAAAGTATTATCAAACTAGTTCAAGATGAAAATCTAGATATTGGATTTAGTTACGATGGTGATGGAGACCGAGTACTTGCTGTAGACCACGAGGCAAGTATAGTTGATGGTGATAAACTAATCTATGTTATTGCTTGTTATTTAAAGGAACTAGGACTATTAAAAAAGGATACAGTTGTTTTAACAAAAATGAGTAATCTAGGAATCATCAAAGCATTTGAAGAAAAGGGAATTAACGTTGTCCTTACAAATGTTGGAGATAAATATGTATTAGAAGAAATTAATAAAAACGGATATTCAATTGGTGGAGAAAACAGTGGACATATCATCTTAAGAGACTACATTAATACTGGAGATGGGTTACTCGTTAGTTTAATCTTACTGAAGATACTAACCGATAAAGAAGCATCACTTAAAGACTTAACAAGTGATATTCATATGTGGCCACAAGAACTTGTAAATATTCGTACTTACAACAAGGAAATCCTCAATGATGAAAGAGTTGTCTCTGTTGTCAATGAAGTAAAAGAAACATTGAAAGATAATGGAAAAGTACTCGTAAGAGCAAGTGGTACGGAACCTCTTGTAAGAGTTACATTAAGTTGTGAAACACAGGAAGAACTAGATCAACATATGAAAAAAATCGTAGATATGATCAATTTAGTTAAGGAGGAAGTATAATGAAAAATTATGCAATAGTGTTAGCTGCTGGTAAGGGAACTAGAATGAAAACGGAATTGCCAAAATGTGCTTTCCCAATTCTTAAAAAACCGATGATTCAGTATATTCATGAAAATATTGAAAAAAGTATGATTGATGAAACTACCGTTGTAGTTGGATATCAAAAAGAAATCCTTATGGGAATTTTAGGAGATAAAGTTAATTATGCAGTTCAAGCACAACAAAAAGGAACTGGGCACGCAGTAATAGTTACAAAAGAGCTTATGGCTGACAAAGAAGGCACTACAATCATTATGCTTGGAGACATGCCTTTAATTGATTACAGAGTAATTAATAAAGTAATTAAGTATCATCGCGATAAAGATAATGACTTAACAGTATTAACAACGAAATACAACCAACCGAAAGGCTATGGACGTATTATAAGAAACGAGTATGGAAACATTGAAGCAATCGTAGAACATAATGACTGTACAAACGATCAAAAACGTATCACCGAAGTAAATACAGGAATATATGTTGTAAACAATAAACTTCTATTCAAAGTAGTAGATGAAATAAAAATCAATGAACGTAAACAAGAATATTACTTAACCGATATCGTTAAAATCATGAAACCAAAGTATCGAGTAGATGCTTTTGAGTTATGGGATAACGAAAAAGTAATGGGTGTTAACGATTTATATTCAGCAAGTGTTGCTGAAAAATACTTACGTAACGAAATCAACAAGATGCACATGTTGAATGGAGTAAGTATTGTAACTCCTGAAACAGTAACAATCGGAGAAAATGTTGAAATTGAAGGAAATGTAACTATTTATCCAAATACTTATATAACTGGAGAAAGCGTAATTAAAAGTGGATCTAAGATTGGACCAAACAGTGAAATCCATTCATCAGTAATTCATAATAATGTTCGTGTAAAACACAGTCTAATTTTTGACAGTGAAGTGCGTAGTGATACTATTATAGGACCTTTTGCACATTTACGTAATGGAACATTGATTGGAGAAAATGTTCGTATTGGGAACTTCGTAGAAGTTAAAAACTCAATTATCGGTGAAGGAACAAAGTCTGCACACCTAGCATATATTGGTGATACAGAAACCGGAAGTAATGTAAACTTCGGATGTGGTAGTATTACAGTAAACTACGATGGTGTTAAAAAACATAGAACAAAAATCGGAGATGACGTGTTCATAGGATGTAATACAAACTTAATCGCTCCAGTTGAAGTTGGTAGTAGAGTGTTTATTGCAGCAGGTTCTACTGTAACAAAAAACGTCCCAGAAGGCGCATTTACAATCGCTAGAAATAGACAAATTAACAAAGAAGACTATGCGAAAAACTTTATCACCCCAAAAGATGATAAATAGTAGTTGACAAAATATTTGAGTATAGTATAATAAATATGCAATTAATTGTGGAAAGAAGAGTACCCACTCTCACCTGATTGAAATAATCTTTAGGTAGACGCTACAAAGTATAAATAAAAACTTTGGTGTGGGTACAGTATGTACTCGCACTTTTTATATACTTTCCACATAAAAAAAATTAGCCTTGGGAGGTGTAATTATAAAGAAATACAGTCGTGAATTACCTGCGAAACGAAAAGATGATAGCATCTTAAATGAAGGTATTCGAGCAAGAGAAGTAATGGTTATTACAGATACTGGTGAAAAACTAGGTGTTGTACCTACAAGAAACGCATTAAGACAAGCCTATGATAAGAATTTAGATTTAGTTCTTGTAGCTCCTGGTGCAAAACCACCGGTTGCTAAGTTCATGGATTACAACAAGTATAAGTATGAACAACAACGTAAACAACGTGAAGCTCGTAAGAATCAAAAAATCGTTTCACTAAAAGAAATCAGACTTTCACCAAAGATTGACATCGGAGACTTTAATACAAAGTTAAAGAATGGTCGTAAATTCTTAGAAAAAGGTGACAAGCTAAAAATCTCTATTCGTTTTAGAGGTAGAGAGATGGCATATACAAACAAAGGTCGCGAAGTTATGTTGAAGTTCGCTGAAGAATGTGCAGACATCGCAACAATTGAAAGTATGCCAAAAAAAGATGGTCGTAATATGTTTATGTCATTAACACCAATCAAAGACAAAAAATAAGGAGTGAAAAACATGCCAAAAATGAGAACTCATTCTGGTACTAAAAAAAGAGTTAAAAGAACAGCTACTGGAAAAATCAAAGTGTCACACTCTCAAAGAGGACACTTACTAAGCCATAAAAGCACAAGTGCAAAAAGATCACACAGAAAAGCTAACTTTATAAGCGCTGGTGACTATAAACGAATTAAACAACAAATTTCACAAGTGAAGTAATATTAGGAGGAATTAAGAATGCCAAGAGTTAAAGGCGGAAATGTCGCTAGAAAAAGACGTAAAAAAATATTAAAGTTAGCCAAAGGATACTTTGGAAGTAAGAGTTTATTATATAGAACAGCTAATGAGCAAGTAATGAAATCATTACGTTATGCTTATCGTGATAGAAAACAAAGAAAAAGAGAATTCAGAAAATTATGGATTACAAGAATCAACGCTGCAGCTAGATTAAGTGGTTTATCTTATTCAAGATTTATCAATGGTTTATCAAAAGCTGGAATTGAAGTAAACCGTAAAATGTTAGCAGATATCGCAGTTACAGATCCAAAAGGATTTGCTGATTTATGCGAATTAGCTAAAAAAGGTTTAGCTGGTGAAGTAGTTGCTGCTCCAAAAACAGCACCTAAAAAAGCAGCACCTAAAAAAGTAGAAGTTAAAGTTGAAGAAGCTAAAGAAGAAGCTATCGACTTAACTAAAATGACTGTTGCAGATTTAAAAGCATTAGCTAAAGAAAAAGGATTATCAGGATTTAGCGCTCTTAAAAAAGCAGAGTTAGTAGAGTTATTAAAATAAGCAGTTTTACTGCTTTTTTTATACAAAAAATTATGGTATAATTTTATAGGTGATTTTTATGAAAGAGATACTAAAAAACATATCATATGACCTATACTTAATTGTATTAGGTGCAATGGCTTTCTTTAGCTTTACCGGTGCTTTATCCGACTATATAGTCTTACTATATGTAGGGATCGGATTTCTAGCGGTAATAGCGAAAAGAAGTGTTTTCTACATATTGCCAATCGCCTTGTTTATGACAATGAGTACAACAGAACTGCGGAATGATGTTACTTCAATTATCATATTTACAGTGATAGTCGGTGTCATCATTATTGTAGATATCTTACGTAATAGAAAGTTCGTTAAGACTGGTTATCTGTTTTTACCATTCTTAATCTTAATTATTTTAAGTGTATTCACTAGTAAAAACGCAATAGATGGATTTACTCCTATGGTTGGTTTTGCGCTTGCAATAGTAATGTTCGTGATTTATGTTTACTTTATAAATACTATTGAACCAAGCCAAGATAACTACGCAAAGGTAGCAAAATTGTTGATGTATCTTGCATTAGTAGTATCGATGCAAATGCTACATCAAGTATATATGCAAGGAGAAGATGCAATTTGGTTTATCGAACATAGAAGAATAAATCTAGGTTGGGAAAACCTAAACATTATCATTTATGTGAATCTAGTATCCTTGCCACTTATTGGGTATCTTGTTACAAAAGTACGTTTCAAACTACCCTATATGTTATTTGGTTTAATCATTGTTGTTGGTATCTTTCTAACGTTATCTAGAAGTAGTATTCTAACTGTAGGTGTATATGTTCTCTTGTTAGTACCTATTATCTTCTTACTGGAAAAGAATAAAACACAACTAGTTATACAAGGTCTCATATGTGTTATGGTGATTGTAATTGGGATTTACTTTTTAGAACATTACGGAAATGTTATTTCTGATGTTATCAATGCCGTGTTATCAAGAGATTGGAAAAAAACGGAAGACCGAACAGTGTTACTAGAAATTGCAATCGAGCAATTTAAGTTGCATCCAATAATTGGGTCTGGTGGGCTATACTCATCAGCAATTCATTTAGTGGAATACGGAGCACATAACTATCATAATATCATTGCAAGATCATCATCTTTAGGTAGTTTAGGTATATTGACTGTTATTTTTCTTTTCATAAGAAAAACGAAACTTATTATGTTAAGTAAATCGTCGTTTAAATGGTTTGCACTCATTATGATATACGTGACAGCGTTGGTTAATGGAATGTTCCAACCTATGTACTTTTACACTACATATATGGTTTATCTCATACTTGTACTAGCTGTAATTGAGGTTAACATAAAAGAACCAATAAAAGGAATATAACCGAGTATGAAAAACAGTTCATACTCGTTTTTTATTGGGTATTGAAATTGACTTCTACCTATAAAAGGGTTATAATTAGGTATCCTAAGAGGTTGGAGATCACCCAAACTGCGACCCCAATGTATTAGAAAAGGTGCCGAGACTTATCCTGTGTGGATGCCTATATTTATCTAGGAACCCTAAAGGTGTAGTAAGAGGTTGCCGCATTAGTGGAACAGAGGTTCTGCATCGGGTGGTTTCCAAGATCTTAGGATTTTTATATACTTCAATTCAAAAAACTACTGATTAGTAGTATAATGTATATAAGTTATTATTAGGAGGGAAATGAATGAAAGCAATTAAGCAATATGGTTGGGTTTTACAGATAATAGGAGCTGCATTGTTAATAGGGTTAGCAATATTCTTAGAATTTAAGAATGGTGAAGGTATTGTAGTACCATTTATAGGAGCAGTTATTATCATTTCAGCAGGAGTTAGATTAGTTCCATTTGTGAAAACACAAAAAAGTGATTTAATAAAAACAATTAACATCATTGAAATAACAATTGATGTCGCAATAGGGCTTGCGTTAATATTAGTAACATTATTTGTTGATGGTGGATTAGGAAATCTATTTGGATATTTAATTGGTGTATACTTAATGTTAAGAGGGGCAGTTCACTTCTTTGGAGTGTCTGAGTTTAAAGAACATAGTGATATTCCATTATATATCTTCCACGTAGCAGCATTAATCGTTGGTAGTTATGTATTCTTTAGTGGTGATTTTAGTCCAGCAATATTAATTCATATTATCTTATTCTTTAGTGTAGTTGCTGGTGGATATTTAACATATACTGGATATAAAGGGTATAGAAGTTATCGTTATCAAAAAACATTGACAATGCCAGATGTAAAATATAAAGAAGATACAGTTGAGAAAAAAGTACCTGTAACTCCAGAAGTTACACCAGAAAAAGAAATAGAAGAACCTGATCAAGTTCATGATCATGTAAGTTAAAAAAAAGGAGTCTTGGACTCCTTTTCAATTTATATAACTTTTTATTAGAAGATGTTAGATTCTTTACTGAGATACCAATTTAAAACTGCATTTGATACCCTTAAATGGAAATGCATTTATTCTCTCTTAGGGCTATCAAATCTATTGACTAAATCAATACCTCCTACAACATTAATTACGTTATAACCTTTATTTGTAAGTACTTCAGTAACCAGGTAACTTCGTTGACCATGATGACATAGAATATAATAAGTTATATTCTTATCCAACAAGGACTGGTAATTGGTAAGTAATTGATTCATCGGGATACTGATCCCTCTTTGAAAAGGGAGTTCCTGAAGTTCAAAAGGTTCTCTAATATCTATTATTTTTATGTTTTCATCTCGATATATTTTACTAAAATCTTTTGGCATTATATGTTTTAATCCATCCTGAATAGTATGCATTTTTATCAACTCCTGTTCGTGGTAATTATAACACTATCTGAAAAATAGTTAGTGCTGAATACTTTTTTTTCAAAATAGTTGTTAGTTCGCTTTACAAATTAGTTAGAGGTATGTATAATTGTTTTGTATTCTAAACTATCGAGGAGGGTATTTTTTATGGTTAAAGAAATGTGTTATAAGCTGAATAAAAGCAGTATGTTATATAAAAGGTTAATGTCAAAACATTTAGAAAGAATGAATATTACGTATGCACAACTGATGGTATTGCGTGTAGTAGATAACGAACCAGGTATAACAGCAAAAGAAATCTTAATGCAAATGGACACTGATAAGGCAACATTGAGTGGGGTAATATCTCGTTTAGAAAGAGATAACTTAATATATCGTGTTAAAAATGATAAGGACGGACGTGTTCGTAACATTTATACTTCTGAAGGAAGCGATGAGATTTGCAAAGAAGTGAGTATTATTGAAGAAGCTTGTATATATGATTTATTAGATGGAATTAATCAAGATGATGCAGAGTTCTTTGTTGAAATCTTAAATAAATTTATTGACAATCAAATCAAAAAAATAGAAGCGTAAAAGGAGTTAAAACTCCTTTTTTTTATGGTATAATTCAAGGTGAAAAGGATTAGAAAAGAAGTATGAAGATTCTTAAATGAAATGAAGTGGTGTCAGATGAAATTATGTAATGACGTTTTAAAAGTAAAAATAAATCACAATGGAGCTGAACTGCAAAGTATCCAATATAAAGGTATTGAATACTTATGGCAAGGAAATCCAGATTTTTGGAAGAGAAGGTCCCCTATTTTATTCCCAATTGTAGGCAGATTACTCGACAATGAATATATTTATGAAGGGAAAACGTATAATTTATCACAACACGGGTTTGCTCGTGATATGGAATTCACAATGGTAGATTCGACAAAAGATAGTGCACTATACCTCCTAACAGAAACACAGGAGTCGTTGAAACTGTATCCATTTGATTTCAGTTTGTACGTTGGTTATAAGCTATTTGACAATTCCATTGAAGTCACCTGGAAAGTAGTAAACGCAAACGACAAAGATATGTACTTTCAAATAGGAGCCCATCCTGCATTCAATTTCTTAAATGGATCAAGAATTGAAGTAAATAAGGTGACAAACAAATATGAGTTAAATCATACTCCTTTTGTTCATACTGTTACAAATGATGTTGAAGTGGGAGAAATCATTGTTGATAATAGTTCTTTTATCAACGATGCGATTATCTATGATAATATTGATAAAGTAGGATTGAAAGACAACGAAAAGCAAGTTATTTTGCGTTGTGATGGATTTCCATTTATTGGGTTATGGAGTACAGTAAAAGATGGGCAAAACGCACCGTTCATCTGTTTAGAACCATGGCATGGTATCGCTGATTGTGTCTTCCATAACAAGAACATAAAAGAGAAAAATGGGATTCGCATTTTGAAACCAAAAGAAACATTTAAAACAAAGTATATTATTACTTTAAAATAATTAACATATTATGTTATAATGTGTTTGATTTTATTATAAATACGGAGGAAACTTATGAGAAATATACTAAAAGATATGTCTATGTTAAACGGAATTCCTGGAAATGAAAGAGAAGTTCGTAAATATATGACAGAGCAAATGGAAGGTAAAGGTAACGTAAGTTACGATGGTTTAGGAAGTATTATTGCAGAAAAAGTCGGTAAAGAGAACGGACCAAGAATTATGGTAGCAGGACATATGGATGAAGTAGGATTCATTGTTACTACTATTACAGATGAAGGTTACGTGAAATTTACACCAGCTGGTGGATGGTGGGGACAAGTAATGCTTGCTCAACAATTAGACATCACTACTAGTGAAGGTAAAATTATTCGTGGTGTAATTGGTGCAAAAGCACCTCATATCTTAACAGCAGAAGAAAGAGCAAAACCAGTTGATATGAAAACGATGTTCTTAGACGTTGGTGTAAAAGATAAAGAAGAAGCTAAAAAACTTGGTATCAACCCTGGTGATATGGTAACACCATATATCGAGTACAAAGAGTTAGCAAATCCTAATTACTTATTAGGAAAAGCATGGGATAACCGTGTTGGTTGTGCCGCTGCAATCGAAGTATTAGAAAATATGCAAGATAAAGAACATAACAATGTATTATTTTCAGTAGGTACAGTTATGGAAGAAGTTGGATTAAGAGGAGCAACTACAAGTGCGCATAAAATTAATCCAGATATCGGTATTGCATTAGATACAACAATTGCTTATGACTTCCCTGGTGGAAGTAAAAATACTGTTTTAGGTAACGGTGTTGGAATCATGATTAAAGATGGTAGTATGGTTGGACATAAAGGGTTACGTGATTTCACAGTAGCTTTATGTGAAGAAAACGATATTAAATACCAATTAACATATTTAGAACGTGGTGGAACAGATGGTGGAGCAATGCATATGGCTTTAGATGGTGCACCTTCAATCGCATTATGTTTACCTGTTCGTTATTTACATTCTCATACGTCAATTGTACATAAAGAAGACTATGAAGCAATGGTTAAATTAGTAACATTAATGGTAGAAAAACTAGATCAAGACACAGTAGATAAAATTACGTTTGGTTAACAAAAAAAGGCCTTTTTAGGCCTTTTTATGAGGTGATTTATATGAGAGTGATTAGTGGAAAGTTTCGTAGTAGAGTTCTTAATGAAGTAGACAGTGATTCTACAAGAGAAACAAGAGATCGAGTAAAAGAATCAATTTTCAACTCAATTAATACAACACTCCCTGATGCAAGAGTACTAGATTTGTTCGCAGGTAGTGGAAGTTTAGGTATTGAAGCCATCAGTAGAGGGAGTGCATTTTGTGATTTCTGTGATAAAGAACGACTTGCAATCAATGCTTTGAGAGAAAATATACGAAGTCTACATATTGAAAGCAATAGTGGAATTCACTTTATGGATTATAGTAGTTTTCTTGAAAAAACATATCATGAATATGATGTGATTTTACTAGATCCTCCTTATAAACTTGATGTTATTGATGATATCATCAAACTAATTGCAAGAAAGAACTTATTAAGTAGTGATGGGTTAATCGTATGTTTATACAGTAAAAACACTACATTAAAAGAAGAAAATAATGGTATAATAGAATATAAGAAAAAAACAATGGGTGTTACAAATGTTTCTTATATGAAATGGGGTATATAATATGAAAATGGCAGTTTATCCAGGTAGTTTTGATCCAATTACATATGGACATATTGATATTGCAAAACGTGCATTAAAGATGTTTGATAGACTTATTATTCTAATTAGTGTCAATCCGAATAAGCAGAACTTGTTTTCTGCAGAAGAACGTATTGATATGGTTAAAGATGCTTTAAAAGCGTGTTTAGATCGAATTGATGTAGTAACTAGTAATGATTTAACTGTGAAACATACAAAAGAACTGGGAGCTACCCATATTGTTAGGGGACTGCGAGCAGTAACAGATTTTGAGTATGAGTTCCAAATGACCCATGCAAACAGGGTGTTAGAAAAAGGAATAGATAATATATTCTTTATGACAGATAATGAGTATTCATACCTTTCAAGTACTACAGTAAAAGAAATTGCTCAGTTTAATGGTGATTTAAGTACAATGGTACCACCATTTGTAGAAGAGCAACTAAAGAAGAAGTTTTAACTCTATTTATAATTCTCAGAAATGAAGGAAAACTAGTAAACGTACATATAGAACGAATAATATATATTTTAAGTGTATTTTGTTTTTCTTTTATTTAGAAAAATGTTAATATGAGGTAGGTGATAATTATGGATGATAGAGAAAAAATATTTGCAGAACTCAGAAAAAATAATGTTCGCATAACAAAGCAAAGAAGAGCTATTATTGATGTCTTAGAAGACAAGCACTTAACGATTCAAGAAATATACTCAGAATTAAAAGATAAAGGCTTCAATAATCTAGGTACAGTATATAATAATATCGATTTTTTACTTGAAAATAAAATTGTTACACAAATATTTATTAATGGTAAAAAACATTATGATCTTACAATAGATGAGAAAAGCCATAATGCAGATTCTCATATACATGTAACTTGTAAAGTTAACAATAATATTATTGAGATTAATAACTCAAGTATCTTTGATGAAATTAAATCTAATTCAATCTTCAGGGATTTCAAAATCAGTAAACTACAACTAGTAGTGGAAGGATCTTGTAGTCACTATGAAAAAGAGACTTGTAAAAAAGATGGTAAATGTTTCATAAGTACATTAGGAAAGGTTAGAAATTAACCTTTCTTTTTATTTGGAATCTTATTTGTAAAATTTATTTATAAAGCTAATTAGAAAATTTTCTAAATTAATTGAATTTCGCTTACTTGTTACCTATAATCAATTATGGAGTGATAAAAATGAACATAACTGATATGAAAATTAGAGAAACTGCAAAAGTTCTCTCGTTACGAAACTTAAACACGAAATACACAGAACGTCTTATGGACGTTGGTATTTACGAAAGCGCAGAAGTAACTCTATTAAATACCATCGCAATGGGGCGTTTATATTTATTAGAAGTAGATGATATTGAAATCTGTATTAGAAGAGAAGACGCTTTACTTATCGAGGTGAAACAATGATTTATTTACTCGCAGGAAACCCGAATACTGGGAAAAGTACGTTTTTCAACTCGATGACTCAGTCTCATGTTCATGTCGGAAACTATAGTGGTGTAACAGTTGAAAAACGTGTCCACCATATTAAACATACAAAAGCTGGAAAACATCATCACCATCATCATGGTTCGTTTCATACGAGACATAATGAGGGGATGGATTTAGTTGATTTACCAGGAACATACAATGTATCTCCTAGTGGAGAGGACGAAGGTGTTGTAACATATTCATTACTTAATGAAGCGTACAATGGTATCGTCAACATTGTTGATTCAACACATTTAAAACGTAATATGCATTTAACCTTACAGTTGTTAGAACTAGGAGTTCCTACTTTGCTAGTTTTAAATTTAAAAGATGCTTTAAAGGTAAATGGATATGTAATTGATACTAATAAAATGAAAAAAATGCTTAATGTAAATGCAATAAGCATTAGTGCAAAAGAGAAAAGTGAAAACTACATTGATGAAGTTGTAGATCAGTTACGAACACTTCCTACTTCTAAAGCATTAGAACTTGATTATCCAACACCTATTAAATGGGGGTTACAGCGTATTCATGATTTATTACGTCACGATTCTGTAAAGGTGAAGAAAAAGTGGTTAGCGCTTCAAATATTAGAAGGTAATGAAGGAATCTTTAAGTTCTTAAACCTTAGTAAAGAAGAAAAAATCAGAAATGTTGTTAAAGAAGTAGAAGAGAGAATTATTAATGAAAATATAGCACTCAGTTTAAAAGGCGCTATCTTTAATACAAGAAGAGAGTATATTAATGATGTATATGATGCTTGTATGATTCAAGTAGAAGAGAAAGAACACTCAAAATACTTTAATCAAAAAATTGATCGGGTATTAACACATCAAGTATTTGGAATCCCAATATTCTTGTTTGTGATGCTTGCGGTATACCAAATAAGTTTTGGAAACTTCATGGGATTAGGAACTTATTTAACCGGACTCTTTGAGATTATGTGGGATAACTACATACTTGTATACACATCACAATTTCTAGATTTTCTGGGAATTACCGGATTTGCTCATGGATTAGTAGTAGATGGATTACTAGCTGGTGTTGGAGGGGTGCTTGTCTTCTTGCCACAGATAGTAGTTCTATTCTTCTTATTAGCGATTTTAGAAGGAACAGGTTATATGGCAAGGGTAGCAATCGTTATGGACCGATTCCTAAGTCGTTTCGGTTTCAATGGAAAGAGTATTGTACCAATCATTAGTGGATTTGGTTGTACTGTACCAGCGATAATGGCTACAAGAACGATTAGTGATAAAAAAGAAAGAATCTTAACGATTCTAACAATTCCTTTTGTATCTTGTAGTGCTCGATTACCTATTTACGCATTATTTGTATCGTTGTTCTTCGAGCAATACCGCGCAATTGTTATTCTCAGTATTTATATTTTAGGTGTAATTGTGATGCTTATAAGTGCTAAAATCTTTAGTTTATCGTACTTCAAAGGTAGTGGAAGTAACTTTATACTTGAAGTTCCACCCTACCGTGTACCACAACTAAGAACGATTCTTTATCAATCACTTGAGAAAGCGAAACGTTTCATTAAGAAAGCGGGAACCTTTATTCTTGTTGGTAGTGTCGTATTATGGTTACTTAGTAATATTGGCCCAGCTGGAATCAATATATCTCCTGAAGACAGTTTCTTAAGTATGATTGCTGGATTTATAGCTCCTGTGTTTACACCACTAGGATTTGGGAACTGGCAAGCAGCTAGTAGTCTAATAAGTGGTTTCTTAGCAAAAGAAGTAGTAGTTTCAAGTTTACTTGTTTTATATACTGGTGAAGCAGGAATTGCCGCAGCATTTACGACACTTGCAGCTTTAACATATGTTGTATTCGCAAGTCTCTACATTCCTTGTATAAGTACAGTAGCTACGATTCGTAGTGAAACAGGTAGTAGTAAATGGACGCTATTTGCAGTAGTGTATCCATTTATTGTAGCGTATATCGTTGCTTTGCTTGTTCGTTTATTATTTGGAATATTCATATAACAAAAAAAGTGGAAGATTTTTCTTCCACTTTTCTTTATAATTTATTCAGCTTTTTCAGGTTTTTCTTCTTCTTGAGTTTTACTAATTGCTTGATCAATTAACTCTTTGATTTTTTTTCTACCTAAGAAAGGAAGTAATGCTTCTTCTCTAAATCCTTCAAGTTCTCCAGCGTGAACTCGATCATAGATTTCGTTTAATTTTTCTTTAGACATAAATGGTAATGCGCTATATAGGTCTTTTGAATTTCCATTTTCTATAATTCCATCAACTAACTCATCAATATCATCTCTATTTAAGAAAGGGTACAAATGCACAAGTTTTACTCCCTTTACTTCATTGTTTTTAATTTTTGTTACCAACTCCTTTAAATCCTCATCATCCATAAATGGTAATAATTTCATTAATTTCATTTTCTTTCCTCCTATTAGTATTTAATGTTTTGATATTTCTTTTCTGTTTTTGTTGAACATATAGAGAACTCCTTATAACGAAGCACTTCATATCCAACAACGTCTTTCAAATATTTTTGGTATTCCATAGTTTCACTCCTTTAGTCTATTTTGGAGTATTTTGTGATGTGCGTAATCTTTCTTGAACAGAATTGTCTTTCTTGATCTGATAATTGATGATAAATAGTGTTTAACTCAAACTGACATTTGCCTCCAACAATCATTCCTAACAAGTAGAAGCGTTCTTCATCGTTTAAGTATGGCCATAAACTCTTAATAATGAAACACTCTTCCGCTTGAACAATCTTGTTAATGACTTTTAATCGTTCATCTGAGTTTAATAAGTAAAAGATATCGTTGATATACAGATACCAGTCCTCTTGTATAAAGAAGTCTCCTAAAACATGTTCGCGATTGAAGTTTTTAAACTTTGTTTCATAATCATGTTCAGAGATATCTGTATCATCAAGGAGATAATCAATTGATATATTTAGAAGCTTTGTTAGTTCGAAAAGTATATCAATCGTAGGTAAACTTTTACCGTTTTCCCATTTGCTTACTGCTTGATGTGTTACATACAAGCTGTCAGCAAGATAGTTTTGTGTGAAACTTAACTCTTTTCTTCTTTGTGAAATTCTTGATCCTATAAGCTTTAGGTTTAGCATCTTTTACCTCCTTTACAACTTTATTCTACCTTTACTGTATCTATCATTCAAGCAACCCGTAGTTGCATAGAAAAACTCATAAAATTTTCATAAGTATAATAATGAAACTATGTTATAATATGTAGTCGTGGAGTGATGAAAATATGAAAACAAGAAGATACCATGGATATGTATATGTATTATTATATTTAATGATTTTAAGAGTAGTACTAAATATTACTGTCGGAGTTAGTGCGTTTAGTACTGGGATGATTCTCGACTTAGTAATGTTGATGTTTTGGGTTGGTGCAGTTGGATTCTTTATGAAAACCAAAAGAGCCCAAAAGATTTTTTATGTTATCGTTGTCCTATTAGCTACAGCATTTGTTGTTGGGGATAGTGTTTACTATGACTATTTTGGTGTAATTAGTGCAAGAAGTTCTCTTGCTGGTTTAAAGTGGTTACAAGAAGGAAATACAATGGAATACGATTTACATATTCCTTTAGTTGCCTACTTAATAACTCCTTTATTAATAGGAACAATATATCTTATTATAGCAAATAAAAGAAAAGATACCTTCTATTTAAAGGATTTTATTGTATTAAGTAGTGTGTTTTTAGTTCAGGTTGGATTCTACCTTTATTGGGGGAATCGTGATTTTGAAACAAAAAATGATTATTATAGAAGTGATGCATACCTTTTTGAGACAATGCATGACAGAGTTTTATATAGTGAGAAGTATGGATGGTATCATTATCATTTACTTGATTTAACAAGGTTTAGAAAAGTTCCTGATGTAGAAGCGTACAAAGAAGAACTTGATGAGTATTTTGCGAATAAGGAAAAACATCAAAAGAACGAATATAGTGACTTATATAATGGATATAATGTAGTAACCATATTAGGTGAAACATTAGAGACAAGGTTTATTGATGAGACCTTGACACCAAACTTATACATGATGAGAGAAAATGGATTTAGTTTTGATAACTACTATACAACTGTATTCCAACAAGGTGCTACTTGTAATAGCGAATATATGAGTCTTACAGGTTATGGAGCAATTACGACGAATGACTGGAGTAATAATGTATGCGATGCATACAGTAATAATACAGTCCCATATGCGTTACCACAACAGTTAAAAGCACAGGGGTATAATACCTATTATTTCCACAGTGGTTTTGAGTGGTTTTATAACCGTCAAGAAATGGTCCCAAGTTATGGATTCGACACTGTGAAGTTCCAAGAAGATTTATTTAGAGATAATGTTGTAAGTGAAGAAGATTTCACAGATCGTTTTGATACACAAATGATGTACTTCTTAGATGAGTATGTAACGTATGATGATCCGTTCCATCTGAATCTATTAACCTATTCGATGCATGGAGCATATAACCAAACAGAGTTTGAAGTTCATAATGATCGATTAGAAGCAGCGTACCCTGATCAAGAATTAAACCCAGAAATCAAAAATTATATGTTAAAACTGGTTGAATATGATAATTTACTAGGTCTATTAATGGATCGATTAGAAGAAGAAGGACAACTGGATAATACTCTGTTTGTATTATATCCAGATCACTATCCATATATGATGAACTATGAAACTTATGAAGACTATATTGGTGTTCAAGATGATTTTCATGAAATAATGAGACAAGAATTGATTATTTACGCAACAAATATGGAAAAAGAAGTGATTTCAACACCAGGTAGTACTATGGATATCACCCCAACAATACTAAATTTACTAAATAGTGATGCTAATTTCGATTACTATATGGGTGTAGATTTACTCGGAACTTCCGAAAATACCGTTTTATTCGCTGATTTAGCTATTACTGACGGAAGAAGCATCCTTTACTTAGATGAGGAATTTAATGGAAACGAGGGCGATTTAGAGACGTTAGATGAGGCCTTAGAACGCAAAATTAACGAATCAGAACTACAGAAAAAGCTCTTGATTAGTGATTATTTTAAAAATGATTAAAAAATGTAAAAAAAATGCGGTTTTAGTCTTTACAAACCGACGGCGTTAAGTTATAATTATTAACGCTGTTAAATGTTTCGGTAGCTCAGCAGGATAGAGCAATGGCCTTCTAAGCCATCGGTCGGGGGTTCGAATCCCTCCCGGAATGCCAGTTGAAAGCAAAAGCAAGCCAATTAAGGTTTGCTTTTTTTATATACTTTTAGTCTCTAGGCCATAGGTCAGGGGGCAATGGTGAATGTGATTGATTCTTTCGTATTCGGTCTTTAATTGGTCTGAATTGATATGCAGATCATTATGCTTAGTCTGAGTAAAATCTCTCCTTCATGAGTATTATATTATAGAAGGAGATGTTAAGTATGGATAACCAAGAAGAGCAAAACTCAATCAAAATGTATGTGAATGAGCGTATTAGAGATATTGGAATGCTCTTGGAACTCGAGGAATAACCGGAAATACTAGTAAAAGAGTTAGAGATAGCTCATGGCATCCAGAATAAACTTAATGTAGATCCAAAATAATAGTAAACATGTTATAGGAGTAAATCACATCAAACATTACATCTAGGATATGTATCAAATGGATCTTCATGTCTACTACTTCCAGAACAGTCGAAGACAACTAATGACGAGTGATGAGTAATAGTAGTTTATTAGGAAACAAACGAAAGTGATTCCCCCTTGTTTTCTTATCATCAAATGAATGATGCTTCGTGAGAACGAAGTAAACAGAAATCAAAGTGTTAATGAGTGTAACGAAATAAACATGAATGTTCAAAGATGAGACATGAGGAAGAGAAGAAAAAGAACTTGCTACTTTTTAAAGAGCAAGTTCTTTCATTATTTAACTAGAGCATCTATCTTCACGAAGTTAATCGCTATGTCATTGTATGTTTCAATTCTATCTTTAGTTATACATATCCCAAGAAAACAAGTAGTTTCAGTATAAGGAACTCCGTTCTCTAGTGCATAATCAAAATACGTACCCGATCTGCGTGGTAAGTAAGATGTGTCGTTTTCATACCAATAGAATCTTTCTTTACTTCTTGAATAATCATCTTCACTGTTCCCAAATACTAGCCATGGTAGTACATCATAAATTCTATGTTGCGTACTATTTGTAAGTTTTGAGTCTCTAAAATTGAATGTACCCATATTTATGTCTTCATATACAATTTCGCCAGCACTATTGATAATTACTTCGTATGAACCTTTGTCGTCTATTAGTCCACCAAAGGCAGCTTCATTTGCATTTGAATAACTATAGTTATCTGTTTTATTACATATATATTTTATGTTATCGATGTTTGCCGTTGAGTATGTGTTGTTTTTTGATGGCATACGATGAAGCCGACTACTAGAAGCAGTCTTTTTGATACACTCATCTTTGATTTCTTCAACACTTAAAGTAAGTTCAGCATTGAGTTCACTTCTCAAATCATAATGTGTATACTTATCAATTCCGTAGAATATACCATCTTTATCTTCAATAATTAAAATATCACCGAAGAACAAATCTAAACCATATTCTTGATTCACCTTCTCAGAATTATAACGAAAACTATAAGTATCATAGTACCAAGAGTAGTTATTGAGATCCTTGATGTTCCTAGGTTCTGATAAAGTATCTACAGTATAAGTGTAGGTGTAAGAACTGCATAAACCATAATTCTCATAGAACACTTTTTTTCTGTAAGTGGTAGTGGTTCTAATGTAGTATTCAAAATCTCTGTCACTTTCAATAGAATCGTTCTTCAAGATGTACTCAGATTCAGCACCAACAACTGTTATAGTTGGAGGTGGACAGCTATCTATTCCAATCCCTTCAATCGGTCTAGCTGATACTGTTGCTTTACCTCCTAAAAAAGTAAGAAAAAATAGTAGAACAATTAATGTTTTTTTCATAAAAAAAATCTCCTTTCATAGCTAAGAGATAATCGTTATTTCCTCATCCCCCGCACTCCCATTATATCATATGTTTTTGCTCCTCATCAATATCTATCTTGAATACTAGGACTTAGACAGTCTAAGTCAACTAGTATAGAGTGATGAGTAGTAGTAGTTTATAAGGAATCAAACGAAAGTGATTCCTCCTTTGTTTCTTATCAGCGAATGAATGATGCTTTGTGAGAACGAAGTAATCAGAAATCAAAGTGTTAATGAGTGTAACGAAACAAACATGAATGTTCGAAGAATGAGACATGAGGAAGAGAATAAAAAGAAAATAGCGCGCAGACTTGCGCGCCTTTTTTTATACAGCCCGGCTCGACTGAAAGAAGAACCGGAGCAGGAAACCGTTTCCAAAACCTTCTATACTGCTGGTACTTTTATCCAAAAATGCATCAATTTAAGAAGTTGATCATCGTAACGAATGACATCATAAGCATCAATAGATGCGTTCCCTATTGATATTACTAGAAGAGTTATTAACTAAAGTTATATGTATATCTTCGATATACTTAATAACAGTTAATTATTATCTCTAACCTGTATTTCTATATTCTAACCTGTAAGCTTTTCTTCTCTAATCTATACATATATATGCTAAGAAAAAAGCACTACCAGGAGTGCTTTTCAAGAAGGAGAGATTGTATGAAATAGATAAGAGCCACTCCTAGGAGTAGCAGCGTTTAATTACATGTTATTAGTATTTGCTTTGAACCAGGTTTTAGCTTCAGCTTTTGTCTTGAAGTTTAGATCCTCGATGTTGTCATGAGATACTACACTGTGATTGAGGTAGAACTTGTATTGTTTCTCTTTATCACTCATAATGATTTCTCCTTTCTATGATATAATACTTGTATAAGTAAAGGGGTGAATCTATGAAAAGGTTTAGGAAATACGTGATAATAGTAAATTTGGCTTTGTCTTTTGCTTCGTCGATACTTATTTTAATTGGAGATGAGTTTGAGGTGCCATTTGATTCATTAAGTTGGATTATTTTATTGTATGGAGTGTCTTTTTTTCTTTTTACATTACTGTTTTTCATAGCATACTTAGGACTGTTCTTTGTAGTGTTAATATTGTTTACCTCTTTGTTCCCAAGTAAATCATTATATAAGGAGTTAGGTAGTAATACTGTTAAATACACATCAATGGTTACTTTTCTTGTGGTTATTGCTTATTTTTCATATCAACTTTATCTTAATAGAGTAGATTCTACCAATGAAGTTGCTGCAGACCCTTCTACTGTATCAATTATTATATCTGTTGTTTCAATGACTTTACCATTTGTGTATTTATTTATAATGTTAAGAAGCAATAATGCAAAACAAGAGGATATTTTGAGGTATAATAATATGCCATTTTTGAGTGTTTCGATTGATAAAAAGATGGGCGCATTTAAGAAGATGTTTACTCTTTCTAAGTTTGATGTAATAAGAAGCAAAACAGACAGTAGCTATGTGAGATATATAAAGGTCTCGAACCGCACAAATCGAATTATTAAGGACTTATCATTTGATTATAGTTTTTGTACACTTGATAATGAGAACAATATGAATAAATTTGAAGTAGATATTTATGATGAACTTTTCTGGTTAGTTGAGGATTCATCAATATTTTCTTTGTTAAGAGGTGAGGAAATTTGCTTCGAACTCAAATTACCTATGGAAGGGATATTACAAGAATCAGAACATCAAACTTTTATTGAAAGAAATTTTAGAAGTTTGGAGATATATATAGATGTTCGTTTGAAAGATGTTCTTAATAATACTTATACTCAAACCTACTCTATTTTTCTCAAGTATGTTAAAAGTGATGATGACTTAATATATAAATTAAATATAGATTTGAATGAAATAAGTGCAATGAAGTTAGTATGATAAATACATATATGAGACTTGATCATTTACTTTTATAATGTGTAAGAAATGAGAAAGGGTAGGAGTCTTAAAACTTATAGAACTAAAATGTAGAAATACTCAACCAATAAATTTTCAACAGATGGAAAGCGATGTCAAGCAAGGCGTGGTGTGTGTAAATGTGGACATACAGATTTAGCACTTGAGTTTTTCACTAAATCTAAAAAGATGAACATGACTCAACCTACTTACGATTATGCTAAAACTGATATTGAGAAAACATTCAAGAAGTATTTTAAATAGAGGAGAAATCCTCTTTTTATTTAGGAAGGGGTGGGTGTTGAGGAAATTTGAACTCCACATCAGGGAATGGGGATACTCCCAGGTCTTTCTTAAACGAAACACCCATATGTTATAATAGAATTACATCTTGAATAGGGATAGGTTACCTATAAAAGAGAGGAGAGTGTAAGAGTTGTCATTATCATTGCTGAAACTGAAGAATGAAATTACTGATTTTGAGTTTGATGTAATTGATAGTTTTCTTGTAAAAAATTTCCACAACAATTTTATACTAGACAAGGATTACTTAGTTGTTGAGCATAAAGGCAGTGTCGAAGACATCAGAAAAAAATTTCACAATATTGGAATGTCGAGAGAGGACATAGATATAAATGATATTATTGAAGATATACACGAAATCCTAGATGGTTTGGATATTCCAGAACAAGGATTTACAGCGTCATCATCAGGGTTTTCTATACCAAAGCCAAACTCGGTAGTATCAACTTCATGGTACTTCTGTATGAAATGTATGAAGAAATTTGCCTTTAAGAAAGTGATATTAGATTTCAATGGAAAAATCTTAGATTTCATAAACAATGATCCAGTTGTTTGTCCTCATTGTAATAGTACTAATACGAGATTATTGAAAGATATACTTAATTAATTCTCATAAGCTTTATTAAGTGGAAGGGGATGTATCATGCGAGAACGTACTTCTAAGTTATATGTAAATAAGAATTTAATGAAGATTCTTAAGTAGAACGACTAGGTAAACCAGGAGTAATCCTGGTTTTTTTGTTCTAGCAGCCCAATTGGTTTGAATCCAGTACGATGGTACTCTAGTTTAACTTTCTGAGCTTGGAGAACAGGAGTGCCATTTTCGATGATTTTAGTTACAATGTTTGATATTGCTCTTGATTGTGAAATTTTTTCTTGAAGTTCATCACCTTTTAATTCGTATCAATTTGTCTTGATCAAGAAATATAACTTTGTTTCCTTCGGGTATATTACCATGATGCTGCATATATGCATATATGTGAGAACGTATACAGTAGTTCGGTTCTCCTATCTTGAGTTGCAGATAACCGTCTGGTGTGAGAACTTATGTACCAATTTCAAATGTGTTATGTGGTCCTATACTTTTTTGAAGCTAGTTTTATTGGGTTTGGTTAATCCTTTAGTAACTTTTAGAAGGGTGAATTCCCTTTCTTGTATGTCATATCTATTCCAGTACGAAAGCCTTTGTTATTATTACCTTTATCTTATGATTATACCAAAATGGAAATCTCACTATTACAATTACTTAAAATGAGATTATTTTAAAGAGTTTATTGAAGAATAGGAAAATCACTTTTGATGAAATTGAGAAAGCAGAGTTAAAATCTAGGAACTCTGTAAAAGACCTTATATTTAGATTATCTGTTCGTAATGTGATAGATTTTAGATTCAATAGTTATAATGTAAAGGATAAGGATGTTAAAGAAACTATAAGTACTTTAAAGAAGTATATAAATTATAAGATGAAAGCCTAAATAAAGGGCTTTTTTTGTTTCTCTGGTGGTTTGCCTGTTGTCCATAAACTTTCACATACTACTTTTTAATACTGATTGTTCACTTACTTCATAATATGATTTGCCTATATTTGATTATAAAAAAAGAATCATAGAAACCGACATTTCTTGCCAATTTTATTTCTATAATTCTTTTCTGTAGTTTACTCTATTCTAGAGCATATGCATTGCTTATATGTCTCATGGTTTCTAAATCTATTGTAGGGTTTGTTGGTATATTGCTCGGTAAAGTTGCATACATAAGTGAATTTACGTTATACTCATTGTGTCCCTTGTAACCTAAAGCATGTCCTAACTCGTGCATAATTATTCGCTTAAGTTTAGAGTCATCGAAATGAGATGTTTTGTTTTGCCAATAAATGTTTGGCCAATTATCTTCATATATAAGATATGCTCTGGACTTCAGGATAGGACTCCAAGTCATTTCAATCCCTTTATCTGATTTGAATACAATTTCTTCAGCTTCGTTAAGTTCTTGTGGTCCACCAAAACCAATAGCAAAGTAATCATTTACATTATATACATCTAAAGCAGTTTCTCTATCAACGCAACCTAAAGTGATATCAGCATCGTTTTTTTCTTCAACGGTAGTTGCCAGTATAAAATCAATTTCCAATAAATTGTCCCATTGATTTACAGCATATTGGAAGATTTCCATTAATCTTTCATCACCAAACCCACAAGTACTGTCAATATCAGTAGTCCAGATAATTGCATCTTTCTCGAACGAGTGCATTACATTTTGATTTGAGTACCAATAATCAGTACCTATAGGTGGCACAACATTCACGGTATAAGAGGAGTTTGCGCCATTTAACTCTATACGATATCCTTGACCTTCTATTACGTCAAACTCAAGATGTAGTTCATAACCTTGATTAGAGGTAACTCCTGACTGTAAAATATCCCCATTGAGGTTATATACTTTATACGATTCTAATCCACCATTATCAAACGATGCATCAATTTTTATTGTTCTGGTTAATTTAGCTGTAAATGTAAGGATATCATTATCACCTGTGAAATCAAACTTGCAGATCAAATCTATACTATCCAAAGAATCTATCGATTTTGAATCACATGTTTCAGATTTTACAATAACAGTAATTGTATCAGTGTCTTGATTACCGTCATAATCAGTAACTACAGCAGTTACTACGTATGTTCCTGATGCATAGATATTAACTGTGTTATTAGTAATGTGAATTCTGTGTTCACTAATAGTTCCGTCTTCTACGTCTGTAGCAGAGAAATAACTTTTCCAATTAGGTTCCTCTTGGCGTCTCTGTAAGTACACTGTATCATGTGATGCCATTATAACTGGTGAATGACCAACCGGGTCATCTCCGTTATTAGTATCACAGATTTGATCTGGAGGACAATCAAACAAATCTCCCCCACCTAAAGCATTAACATTTATATTACTAGTACCAACTATGGTTAGTGCTAATAAAAATGATAATGTAAAAACAAATAATTTTTTCATAAAAAAAATCTCCTTTCATAGCTAGAAGATGATTATACTTATCCCATCCCCTGCACCACTATTATAACATGTTGGTAGCGTGCTTAAAAATATTAGTTAAAAAGTTGTATTAGTCAATAAGGAAGGGCATAATGGGATACTGTAAAAACAATTATCAGTCTGAAAAAGAGGGTGATTTTTTTCATTCTAATGATGAATCATTACTGTTAGGTATACTATCAAGACACTCACAAAATCTGCTAATAATCGAATCCTCATTGAGACAAAAAAAGAACTCACTCCTAATTACATTTAGAGGAAGTTTTTTTCACTTTATTTAGTTTACTAAGTTTTCAGTAGGGGTTCGAATCCCTCCCGGAATGCCAGTAAAGAACTAAATAGTTAAGTCAGTTAAGGTTTAGCTATTTTTTATTTACCTAGACCAATGGTGTTTTGGTCCCTTGTTTTAGATTGAATTTTATATGATATAATGATTAAGAAGGAGATGATATCAATGAACTCATATAATCTGAAAATACCTAAAGGGATCTACATCGGTTCATTCATTTTTTCCCTTATGGGGTTGTTTGTGACCACTATGGGTGAGGAAGTAGTTCTAGGTATAGTGACATTTCTGTTTTTTGGAGGTGCAGGAGGTTTTACTTTCTATCTGCAAACTTCAAAAAAACCAATACTGGTTATCGATGATAAAAAAGTTAAGTATGGTATGTGGAACACTGTAACTTTACCTATTGAAAGAATCTATGAAATAGTAGTTAAGGGAACTGGAAGAGACAAACATTTACAAGTCCAATATTCAAAAAATGAGAAAATTACTATTCTGAAAATTATGAATAATTTACATGTACAACTTGAGGTTGTTGAGAAGGTAATTCAGGAGTATAGAGAACAAAGCACAGTTGAGTTCGATTTCACTACTGCAAATAATTACGAGAAAACAGCAAATAACTCAAACTATCAAAATGAAGTGAAATCAAATTGGTTAATGTCATTTCTTTACATGTTTATTTTCTTTGTGTTATATCTACCTCAATCAGTAGAAGGGTTTATTCCTATCAGTTTTATAATAATAGGAGTGTTTCTATTTATAGATTTAGTTCTTGCTGTGTCCTACATGAAAGAGAAGATTAACTTTAAACTAAGACTTAGATTATTTTTTGGTATGTACTCACTATCAATGTTATATCTGATTTATATAATATTGTCGGTTTTTGATATTGTTTAGAGTATCAATATCCTGGAGCGAATCCAAACTCACTTCACTCTGAAAATGAGGATCCATACTATCATATCAATGATGGATATGGGATTGTTGATATTGAAATCAATTATGATGAGGATCACAACATAACATTACACAAGTATCAAGAGGCGATTAACTATGAGTTACACAACTATGAAAGGAGTAGTGAAGGGTCCTACGAGATTGATAGAGAAAATTTTTATGTAACCCAGTTTCTTAATACAGCAGAAATCATCATCGAAACATCATACTCACCCTTATATGTTAAACAGACTAAAAAGGTTTATTTTGATGAAAATACACCCATCACTATTGATGATATAAAGGATATTGAGTTTAAAGACTATACAGAAGTTTCACCAAACAAAAGTACAACATACGAGATGTCTATTACAGAAACAAGTGATAACCGAAAAGATTTTTTGATCCATTTAGATTTAAGTTGGGGAGACATTGGTTGGGGTGATGATACAGAAGATTTTGACTATTATAGTGGGTATGTTGAATCAAGTGAAGAAGAAGTAGAACTTTACTACCTATTGAATGAAAAAGCCTATAGGCCTGATAGCGTAATATCTAATAATCAAGCTAATAACTATACATATTCAATAAATGATGAATCCTTAGAAAAAGATAAACACTTTTATTATACTTATTCTTTTAATATTAGCAAATATACACAATTAGACGATTTTGGTATTAAGGTTTTAATAAATGAGGACTTTTATTTACGAGAAGATGAACTTTCGACGAGTAGGGTAACTAAAATTTCTAAATATAGTGATAAAACAGTGTTGGAAACTGATTATCATACGATGTTCATTCATAAAACTAATTATGGCTATTTGCTTGAGCAGTATTCGCAAGATAAAACAAAAAGTGAATATGGTTTTGGTGATAGCCAGAAGTTAACTTTAAGTCTTTGGAACTGTTTGGATAATCGTGTGATTGATTTTACATCTGTAACAAGGTTAGATTATTCGCAACAACCAGTACACAGCCTAAATCCAATGTTGAAATACTTACTTAGATAAATTCTATAATAAAATGGCACAACATAAGTTGTGCCATTTTTATGCCTAGAAGATACAATATTGAAAATGTTCATTAAATACATATAAATAACAAATAACTATTTCACAAAGTATTTTCCAACATGAGAAACAGATTTGAAGTAAACGATTAAAAGGCTGTATGTCCATGGTTCAATTCTAAGAGAAACCACCATCAGTTCTTTAATTTAGTCTTTGTATAACTCCTATTTTATAATTTTACTAATTTCATCGTCAAAAGACTGATAATAAATAAGTCCTATACTTTCAGATTCCGTTTGATAATGAATTGTTACTTGATAGGGTGTTTTATAAAAAAGAGATGAGGACATTGAATAAACATGAATACTAATGCTTTCATAATCTGGATGATCATAATAAATATTCATAATACTTGTTGGTCCTGGATATTGCTGATTATCAGGGGTTAATATTCCTTGAGCTTTATTTTCACTAGCAAATGTAAATACATGTTCAGCGAAACAAATAAAATCTACCTCTGCAATTTCATTAGCATCTTTCTTAACATAATCGAAATTAACATCAGTTATATCAGCTAAAGATAAATCCTCCATTGCAACACTAGGACCTTTATCTAAAGTTCCTTCTTCAAATTCATATTCTTTGCAGCTACTTAACCCAAACACTAATATGATTGCTATTACAAAACTAAATTTTTTTTTCATAAAAATACCTCTCAGTTTTGTGGGATCATTATTTTTTTAAACATTTATAAAAATTATACTTATCCCCACAAATAAATTTTATTATATACAAAAATAATAGTCAAGACGGTATTTGGATGAGTGAAATCCCTCTTGGAATGCCAGTTAAAAATAAACAACTAAGCCCTCTATTGGATATTAGTTGTTTTTTTATTTTTATCGTTATATTGAGAACTAATGGAAAGGGCTTTACATTTATTATATTACTAGAATTTATTCATTTTCCATCACTCTTTCTAATAATTAGTATATTGAAGTACTGGTTTTATAAACAATAATAATACCTATAGGTATAAAAAAACGATCATCAAATGATAATCGTTTTAAGATATTATTTACTTCTTTTAAAGTTTAGACCAATAATTAATGATAATATTGATATTGTTGAGAAATAAACAGTATCAATAATCGCAAGACTATAATCAGTAGTTGGAGAATAATCCTGGGAAATGATATACGAGAATGTTGTTAAGCAAAAGAATAAAAATGATACAGTTAAAAAGACTATAGAAATTATTTTGTATTTATTATTGTATTGGTGCATTGATTGTCCCTCCTATTCCACCATCATATGACCAACCGTGGTTAAGTACACCTGATGGTAACTCAATATATGGAAATTCAAATCCAAATTTTACATTAGTAAAATCAATGTCAAAATTAAATGTTTGGTAGGTTAGTACTATAAAGTTCATCCTTTTTAAGCTCAATTTTAACTTTTTTGACTTTTTCACCGTTGACATCAACCATTTCAGAAGCGGTTTTTTCAAAGACTGTCTACGATTGATTTTTATCAGTTTCATTTAACAAGTAATTTTCATAAAATAAAAGTCCTCTCTTAATTCTTTGTAGGACATTTGAATATCCCTTACAATCGTGATTATCGCATGTAGAAAAAACATTGTCAATACAATTATATTGCTACTGACAGAAGTGTCAGCAGTAAAGATTAAGCAATTTTTATTATAGGTGAGTTGTCTTTTAACACTGTATATGAAATACAATTCAGGATATAAAACTCATCGCATCAATATAGTAGAAAAAGGCTAGGAATCAAAGATAGATTTACTTCTAAACGACCTTCTAAGCCAATCGGTCGGGGGTTTGAATCCCTCCCGGAATCCCAGTTAAAAACGAAATAGTTAAACCAGTTAAGGTTTAACTATTTTTTTGTTTTTCTAGATCAAATGTATATAGGGTTCTTAGATATGTTATAATATTTGAAGAGGAGATGATGTTATGAGAAAATTGAAAGTGTTAATAATACTAACTATTGTTGCACTGTTATCTGGTTGCTCTAAAGGGGAAATAAATAACTATTTTGATGTGAACGAGAGTTATGATTTGGAAGCATTACTTGAAGTATCTAGACCTGTTGAACAAAACCAACAAGATGACGAAGTTCTTGGTGTTGAGATTGAAAACGTTAGTGTAGTAGATATAGATTGGCAAGTTTTCTATGAGTCTGAGTTATACTCCATACTGTATCGTGATGTACCGCAAGATATGTTGTTCTTTATGATTGGTTATCCAATCGATAAAAAATGGTACATGTAATATTGGTAATCAAACAAGGTATCAATATGTTGTGTATTATGAGGATGAATATTTTGATATATGGGATTTTCATCAAAAATATAACAATTTAAGTTGTAGTTTCTTAGATGAAATTGGAATTTCATATTCGGTACCTATAAATTAGTATGTTTCTAATGAACTTCTGTTTTGAACCATATTCAATTCGTATTAGTCAGATTATGTAATGTTTTGGAAGGAGATGAGTTTATGACTTTTTACTACAATAAGAGAAAATGTGCATATTTTTTATCAGTTCGAATACTATTTTTTGGATTATTTCTTTTTTTAGTTCAAATGATAGTTACTTTTTTTGTGACAGATATGTTCTACTTCCGTGTATTTTATATCGGTCTTTTGATACATATAATCGTATTGGCATATCGTGATTTAAGCTCCTATGTAACAATCGATGATGAAAAAATTAAAACACATAGTATTGCATCAATGGGAATTACAAGTAGAACTCCTACAATAAATGAATATAAATGGACTGAAATAAATAAGGTAATTTATAGAAAGAAATATGAACGGATTGTTTTAGTATTAGATAAGAAAAAAAACATAGTGATACGTGATATTTTACTGGATTACCCTAAAGCAAAAAAACTAGTAATACACAATTTAAAATTGAACAATAAGGCATATTTGTTACCTACTGAGTTGGTAACATAGAAACATAACTTAGAACAGATTATTTAGTTCACAATTAAGAGTTTTGAATTCTATCATTTATACTATATTACAACTAAATAGTTAAGCCTTTGAAGGTTTAGCTGTTTATTGATTATCTAGACCAATTGCTTAAAGGGTTCTTGTTACATATCATTAATTCTATGATATAATTATTCAAAGGGAGATGGTCTATGTGAACAACAAAGTAAAGTACTTACCAATAGCAGCTTTTATTATCGTTGTTGTTGGATTATTTATGGTGGATAGAGTTGAAGGGTTTAGTATTGAGAAAATCGAATACTATATTGTAGTAGTTATGGGAATATTTGCATTTTCATCTTTCTTACTCATGTATAGACTTTATAAAGTCGCTAAGAAAAATGAGTTAAAAAAGTTTGGAGAAGCGTATAATCTATTAGGAAGATATAGAATTTTACCTAGAATATATTATCGAACATTGACAAGTATTCTCTTAGATATTTTAAATAACGATGAGAATGATCTTTTTCAAGATATTATACACAAAGAATTATTTGAATCATATCAGCATAGAAGAATATTCTTGATTCTAATAAATAGCTATTTACTAGGTAATCATGATGAATCATTGCAAAATTATATTAGTTTGAACCAACTTCAAGTAAAAAGGAATCAAGAAACTAGTAAAGAGCTTTTTGTAAAAATAAGTAAGTATTTGCTATTTGACAATAACATGTCTATAGATGAGTTTATTTCTCAACTATGTTCAGTTGAAGAATTGAATAACAGGTTACTTAACCTAATTAATAAGTGTAGTAATATTAAAAATGAAAGGGAGGGATAAGTATTATGAAAAAAGTAATAGACTTTTTTAAAGTTGCAGAAAATCCCAGATATGAAAATATTATATATATTTTGATGATAGTTTATGCAGTTATGGCAAATATGGCTGCAGGTGTAGTATTAAAACACTATTTAAAATGGGATTTAACACCTGTTCCATTTATCAACAATTTGCTATTCACACTTGCGGTTTGCCTTTTAGCTTATCTAATTATTGTGGTAATATTTAAACAGAAATTACTTAGTCCTATAAGAGTACTAATTATATTTTCTATTGTCATATTCGCGCTATTTTCATATATATTCGATGAAATAGTTATTAATCTTGCAGAGCATTTCTATAAGAAGATTCCTAGTGATATGAAGAAACAGGTAAGTTTTAACGAGGCAATTAGTCATGTGTACGCATTTTATCCAATTATGGGGGGAGCATTGTTTGGTATTTACAAGTTCATTGATCGGAAATCATTAGATCCTAACGAATCCAAAAAGAAACTTAATGTTGAATCACAAAAAGGTAAATAGAAATTCGAGTAGTATATAAGAAAGCTGAGCAATCAGCTTTTTGTGTTTTTAGAGAAAGAAGCTTCCTAATAGAGCTTATTTGTGCATTGGGTAAATTTTTTTTATAGGTTAGGTGTGTCATCGCAATACTATTATTTCACCTTCTTTCAAATGATATAATTGGTTTTTAGGAAGATGATGTCAAACTTAATGATAAGTCAAAAAATCTTACATAAAAGTCATTTGTTGACTTATTTAATTGGGATTATTGGGATGGAAATGTATCTTGCTTCTATTTATTTTGTAACTAGAATATAGGTTTTTTATATCCAGCAATATTGTTCTCAATTGCTACTCTTGTCTGTAACCACAATTATAACTACTCCTTCTTTACCGGTGGTAAAGGGAGACTAAAAAATGATGTGAATTTGTGAAAAGAACATACCAGAAGTCTAATTCAGATAGCCGTTGATCAACGTTTTGGAAAATAATATATGTCATAAGTGTATTAGTTTACATTGGAAAGACCTTTTAAGCTATCGTTCGGGGTTTTGAATCCCTCCCGGAATGCCAGTAAACAACGGTCTCCAACACCGTTTGTGCAATAATTAAATAGCAAAGGACCTGCGACGCAATGTCTTGTTAGGGTCCTTTTTTGTATGTTATAATAGCTAAGAGGGAGATGATATTGTGATTAGAAGAAATGAACGAATAATTGCTGAGGAAACACTAAATCTTGCTCGCACTGAGTTTGTAATCAAAGAAGTAGTTAAGTATTGGCAAAGTAGAGGGATTAAGTTAGTAAGCAACATTGAGAATGTATATTCAGGTGAACGTGTTACTGAAAAGAAAAGAAGACATTTATTATATTTGCCTACTAAACTGACTGTAACTTTTAACGAGAATTCAATTAACATTGTAATGGAAATTAACGGTGAAAGTATCACTAATCCGATTGCAAATAAGAACATATGGAAGAATGAAATGATGTTATGTGAAACAACTATAATAAAGAAGCAAGTTGATGAAAATCTATTAAGTAGCGATAAGTTGGCAGAGTATTCTGAAAAGGCAAGAAAAAGAATAAGTATGATTTTTCCAATGCTTATAGGTGTTTTCTCATTATTAATGCTATTTGTTGTTGTACTTTACATACCTAAAGGATTTAATGCAGTTATCAACGAGGCAGGACCTGGAGCATTGATTTTTGGTTCTGTGACATTGGTTACATATATCATATACCTTTTCGTAAAGAGAATATCAAACGAGAAATTTGCTAAGTTTCATTTCTATATGAGAATCAATGACCTTAAGAAATTTGTTAAGGATATTAAGTAATTAATACTGCATTTTAGGTCTCCAACGCCGTTCAAATCAAAGAAGGCATTTATTGTCTTCTTTTTTTATTGGGTATCTAGTAGTATAATTATATTGTCACAATGTCACTTTATTTATACGCGATGTCAACCAAGAGTGGTAGCGACATTTTTACTTTTAACTTAGTATAGAAGTAGGAGGTGTTTTTATGATTCATAAAGTTGGGCAAAGATTATGTGCTTATAGAAAAGAAAGAAATATGTCACAAGAAGAGATGGCTGCAATACTTAATGTTAGCCGTCAAACCATTAGTAAATGGGAGAATGGCGAAACTCTACCAGATATTTACAATGCAGTGGCTTTTGCAAAAATGTTTCGGATTACATTAGATGAGTTAATTCTAGGTGCAAACAGTAGATATAGAGGTTCATCATATTATTCACAAGTAAAAGAAGAACGAAAAAAAACCAATATGTGGGCTATTATAATTGGATCAATTGGTTCAACATCATTCGTAGTTTCACTTACGCTATTAAGAGCACTTGATGTATCTAATCGTGTTGCAGGTATTACATATGCATGCATTATTCCGTTTCTATTTTCATGCTGGGTATATGCAATACTAGGATTAATTAAAACAAGTCGTTTAAATGAAGAAATAAAATACTTAGAGAAACAAGAAATTATCAATCTTCAATTGGGTAATACCACAAAACAAGACTGCTAACGGAGTTTTGTTTTGCATGTTAAACGTATTCAACAACATTTGTATCACTTAATAAATCAAAAGAATCAACGAAAAGAGATTTCTTTAGGTTCTTTTGATATGTTATAATAACCAAGAAGGAGATGTTATGTATGAGGAAAATTATTGGATTAGTTATGGTTGTTATTTTAACGGTGTTATTAAATGGATGTGATACATCATCAAAGAATTCACGGTTTTTAGAAGTTTGTTATGAGGAAGCTAATGATGATGATACATGTAGAGAAAAACTGGTAGAGTATTTTCAGAATTACCTTACAGACAAGGATGAAACTTTTGATTTTCCATTTAACGATAGTAATATGATAGTTGCATTCGGAAAAGATGATGGATTTGAAGTGAACTCTGATCATGAACAAGTTTATAAGGTATTCAATAGTTCAATACTTGTAGGGTATTCTGGTATTGGAGATAAGGAAGATATTCCACTGATTATTGACGAGTCGTATATGGTGTATCAAGCAGCAGATGAACTCGATTTACGAGGGGAAAAGTTAATAAATATTTCCTTTCAGTTCAGAAATGATTCTTCATTAAATTCTGATAGCTTTGCATCATTTGCGTTTCTAAAAAACGAAAGAGAGCCTTCTGGTAAAGTAACCATAGGAATTAGCGAGACGGGTGTAAATAATGAAGAAGTTATCAATGAAAATTTAGAGTATATGAAGTATTTATTACCATATATAGAAGAAGGTATGAGTACACTATTTTCTTCTTCTTCGGATAATCTTAGTATGTTTGTAGCATATGATAGCACCACAAATAAAATATTGTATTCCTATAGAGATGGTTTTACGAGTGTAAAGTCCTTGAAGATAGAAGAAGCAATCAAGCAATATTTGGGCACTGGTTATGAGATTGAGTTTATTGAAGAGTAGTTTCTATGATAAACGATTGTAATGACTAATATAGTTTTAATCTTGATAGGAGAATCCTTAAGAATTATTTATGAGGTAGTTTAATACTCATAATTGGAGTATCAATGTTTTTAGGTGTACTAACAAAAAGTCAGTTTATGGTGTATCGATTATTTCACGCTAGATCAAGTAAGTTATGGGGAGATAACACCATTAGCACACAATTATATACAAAAGGACCCACCACATAAACTCTTGTTAGGGTCCTTTTTTGTATGTTATAATAGCTTAGAAGGAGATGAAATAATATGAAGGAAGTAAGAATTGATGTTACATGTAGTCTAGATGACTATATAACTTTTAATTTGTATGTTTTGAATAAGTATTACAAATCGAACTTGATGATAATTATAATGAGAGTTTTTGGATTATTGTCAGTTTTATGTGGATTATTAATTGATGAGTTTTTGATATTCATTTATTTGGGGATGGTCCTATTATTGTTTTCTATAGTTTATTATCCTATTCTTAAAAGAAGTGTAAAAAAAATCTATAATGAATCACCTTTGATGGGTCAAAAATCAATATTGACAATGAATCAAAGTAATTTGACAGAGGTAAGCGAGACAAATACAAGTAATTACTCATGGGAAAACATAGTGCAAATAGGAGAGAGTGATAAATATATTTATATTTATATATCTAAAGCTCAAGCTTATGTTGTAAACAAAGATAAGGTATCGAGAGATGAAGTTACTAACTTGAAATCGTTGTTTCCAAATAATATAAAAAAAATTTAGTAAAGAAAGAAATTTTAGGGAATTGTTCTGACTTTTAGGTCTCCAACACCCTTGATATACATCAAAAGTACAGTGATAAAAAGGGGGGTTAATATGACAAATCTAATAACAGACATTAAGTCTGAAGTTAAATTAGAAAATTACCTAGAGTTTTTAGTCGCAAATCCATTGATATTAATAAATAAACACAAGAAACATGTAGGGTTAAATGAACATTTTATACAAGGAATCGAATCGTTAACTGGCGATTTATCATATATAGATGCGTATAAACATTTTATTAATGGTAAGTTGGATGATGATTTCTGGTCTGAATTTTATTTGTTTATTTGCTATTATTTAGGAGTTGGATGTCCGAAGGATGTTCAGAAAGCGTTGTTCTATCTTGATAAATCCTATAATATTGGTTTCATTTATTCCATAGAAATAATGGCTTTTTGTCTCGATAATGGTATTGAGATGTATCAAAATAAAAGCGAGAGTTTGAGGTTGCATCAGATTATGTTAAAACATGGCCATAAGATAACTCTAAAAATTAGTAATAGAAAAGCTATAATAAAGTATTCAGAAACGATTTTGAACTATATAGTAACTAATCTTAAAAGAAGACTTAAAATCCTAATTTGGATATCTATTTTCTTTACCGTATCATTTGGTCTGGGTAATCTAATTTTTGGAGAGGAACTCATTGATGCTTTTGAAATTGTTGGAAACTTTATTTTACGTTTGGGTGAATTTTGGTTTATGGTGATTTTTATGTCTGTAGTAATACTCATATATGTTCTAATTGAAATAAGAAAAAAGAGGAGTTGGAAAGAAAAGTAACAGATAGTGATCGTTTTCTTTACTTTTTGATCTGCGACACCGTTCGACTGAAGTTGTTTACTGCTCTTTTTCATTATGTTAAAATAGTACTAACTATGTAAGGAAGGAGATGATAGTATGAGTGTAACATCTAAAAGTGGAAAAACATATAAATCGTTTGAGGATAAAAACAAAAGTCATAAAGCTAGTCAAAAAGCTTATGCGATTAAACATAAGCCTAAAAAAAAGAAATAGTTTATACAATGGAATGACTTTTAGGGCAACGACACCATTAGCACAAAACATATAAAAAAGGACCCACCACATAAAGTCTCGTTAGGGTCCTTTTTTATATGTTATAATAGCCAAGAAGGAGATGATGTAATGAATAAACAGGATGCAATAGATATTACACGTTTTGAACTTAAACAATTAGGGTTTAAGAAGATAAGAAACAGTTGGTATGAAGTTCTACCTAATTTTTATGTGGTTTTTAATATACAAACATCTATATATGAGTCTGATACATATTATATAAATATTGCTGCAACTCCGATTGAACTATATCAGGGTAAGTTCATTCCAGAGTATAAATGTGAATTAAGGAGAAGGTGCGATAAACCAAATGGTGATGTCAATAAATGTATTGATAAAATGAATGAGTTGATAAGTAACGACTTATCTGATTATAAGATATTATATGCTTCAATACAGTCTAAAAACAAAGATAGTTGGTGGATAGTCACCAAGCAAATGAAGTCTATAATCGATTCTAAAATTAACGTTAGTTAAGTTGACTTTTGGGTCTCCAACACAATTTCGAACAAAGAAGACATTTACTGTCTTCTTTTTTTATGATAAAATTAAGAAAATAATATATAAAGAAGGGATGATTTTATGGGTAGAAGAAGAAAGAAAAGTACTTCAGATGAACTAGCAATAGCAGTTCTTTTTTTATTGGGATTAGTAATAAATCTAATAATTCGAATATTAGTGTTTGCATTTGATGTAATAACATTTTTCACTAGTAGTTATAAAGCTAAATCTGGAGTAGGATTCTTTAAAATGTATTTTAACAAGGGTTATTATGGAGAATTTCTGTTTTATAGAAAAGCTATAAGAGTATTTGGAAAGGAAAATGTATTTACAAATATATATTTAGATAATGTGAATACAGAGACGACAGAAATAGATGTTTTAGCAGTGTCAGAGAAAGGTGTCTATGTGTTTGAGGTCAAGAATTATTCTGGTTATATCTATGGATCTGAAAGAGATAAACATTGGACACAAGTATTAAATAAGTGGACTAAGAATAAGTTTTATAACCCGTTAAGACAAAACTATGCTCACTCAAAAGCTGTTGAAAATTATTTGGAAATTAGTAATGACTCTGTTATTCCTGTAATTGTATTCTCAAATAATAGTAAATTGAGTAAAATAAATGTTGGAGTTAATCAAAAAGTATTCCAATATAATGAAGCAATGAAGTTTGTTAGGAGGAATGAAAAAAATTCAGATAACGTATTTTCTACTGATGAGAATAAAGAATTTTTGATTAAGCTATTTGATAAGTGTAACATGTCGGAAGATGTTAAAAATAAGCACATTGAGGATGTGAAAAGATTACAGTCTGATAGTATATAATTTGATACTTTCTATGACCTTTTGGTCTCCACCTCCGTTGATACAGGCTCATACCCCATTTAGAAGGCAAGTTCAAACTAAATAGTTAACCATTTACGGTTTGGCTATTTTTTTTAGAGTAACACCAATAGGGAATATGATTATGGTATAATGAAAATAGTCATAAAAAGGAGGAGAAATCTATGTTGATTAGATTTGCCACAAAAAAAGAGATTGAGAAACTTGATATAGAAGAAGTACATGAATTTTCTGTGATAGTCGCAACTGATAGAAGAAGCAATAAAATTTTGGGTTTTGTAACCTTCGATGCTGATAGGAAAATGATTTTGAAATCTAACGTTTTTGATTTAAATAAAGACAAACTCATTAAGGAAAAACTGTTAAAGTGCGCAAATAACCAAATTAATCCAATTGCAAAGAGTTTTCACTATAATTATAGAAAATTTAATGAGCAATCTCTTGAAAAGAACTGTCCAGTCTGCAACTCTGCTCCAATGCCTGATGGGTTGGAGGATTTACATGTTTTTGATCATACATGGGTTGTCGCAGAACCAAAAGCTCAAGGGAGGTTATTTGGGAAATGTGTAGTTGGATCAAAATTTCACAATGTTCATTTTTACGATTTATCTGAACAGCAAATGATTCAGTTTATGTCAGATGTTCAAAAAGTCGCAAAAGCATTACATAAAGTAACAGGATCAATTAAAATTAATTACGAAATTCATGGTAATAGTGGTCCACATTTGCATTGCCATTTATTTCCTAGATATTTGGATGATGATTTTCCTAGTGCACCTATAGACTATAGGATAAATGAACCTAGCCCATATGAAGATATGGAGGAGTATGAGTGGTTCATAAGTGAAATGAGAAAAGAACTAATTGTCTAATAGCATTGTCAGTTAATAACAGTATTTCAATGGTGTTTTTATAGTGTTATATTATTCAATCAGGAGATATGAACTGAAAGATTCTAAAATAGGATGGATAACATTGAGGAAATTAAGAACTGGATATATTTATTAGTCACCTGATTCTGCTCAAGCCATGCAGGGTAACTTATCAAATAAGTTTTGATGGTGTATGTCTTATATTGGAAAATGGTATTTACAGAATTTCCGTTTTTTCACGAAATAACTTCAAAAAAGAGAAAGATGTTCTCTTTTTTTTTGATGTTAGGCAGAAATTCTCTATAAATGGTATTGATTATTGGAAATAACTTCTTAATTGAATACTTTATTATGATAATTGAATTACTTATGTTATGCTTGTCTAGGTTATCTTAATAATGAAATGGATAGTAATTCGGAATGATATGGATACTATCCTTATATAAAGGAGTACATTTATAATGGAATTTAAAGATCTAAATATTATCGAACCAGTATTAAAGGCACTGTCTATAAAAGGATATTCAGAGCCTTCACCAATACAAGAGAAATCTATACCAGTGTTACTAGATAAAAAAGACGTTTTAGGGAGTGCACAAACAGGAACAGGTAAAACAGCCGCTTTTGCGATTCCTATCTTACAAAACTTATATATAGAAAAACTAGAAAAAAATACAACAGAGAAAAAGATTAGAGCTTTGGTCTTAGCACCAACAAGAGAACTCGCTTTGCAAATCTATGACAGTTTTATTGAATATAGTAAGTATATTAACATCAACGCAACGGTAGTTTACGGGGGTATTAAACAAGCACGACAAGTAAGAGATCTAAAGCGTGGTGTAGATATTTTAGTTGCTACGCCTGGGAGACTACTAGATTTAAAGAACCAAGGAAAACTATCACTATCAGATGTAGATTATTTAGTTCTAGATGAAGCAGATAGAATGTTAGATATGGGATTCATTAATGATGTAAAGAAAATTGTCTCAATGGTTAAAAAAGAAAGACAAACAATGTTCTTCTCTGCAACAATGCCTAAGGCAATCCAGGCATTAGCGAATGAACTACTCCAAAATCCTGTTAGAATTCAAGTTACACCAGTTGAAGAAACAATAGATGTCATCAAACAATCAGTATATTATGTTTCTAGGAAATCAAAAATAAAACTATTAATTAAACTTTTGAAAGAAGCGGAACTAAAATCTGTTTTGGTCTTCTCAAGAACAAAACATGGAGCTAATGATATCGTAAAAGACTTAGGTATCGCAGGTATTAAGTCCTCAGCAATCCATGGTGATAAATCACAAGGTGCAAGACAAAAAGCTCTTAACGCATTTAAAAAGAAAGAGATACGAGTTCTTGTCGCAACAGATATCGCAGCTAGAGGAATTGATATAGACGAATTATCACATGTAATTAACTATGATTTACCAGAAGTACCTGAAACATATATCCATCGTATAGGGAGAACTGGTAGAGCAGGAAATGGTGGAGTTACCATTGCCTTTTGCTCTCCTAATCAATATGATTTACTACTTGATATTCAAAAACACATCAACATGAAAATCCCAATGTCTAAAGATTCTAAGTTATCTATTGATCCATCAAAGATAGTGGTATCACAAAAAGCAAAGAAAAGTAATAAATCAGACAATAAAAAAGGTAAAACATCAAATGATAAATCAAGAAATTCATCAAATAAAAACAAAAAGACTTACTCCTATTCAAGAAAGAAATCTAAAAAGAAGAAACTAGAACCAAAAGGTTTTTCAAGACATGATAATAAGCAACGCAATAAACGCAACAAGTAATTACTTATTAATACATCCTATTATCATTTTAATTTGATGTAAGTCCGTTTGATTAACATATCAAATTAAGTAGTTATACTAGATAATGAGTTTGCCAATTTGAAATATTCTAACAACTCTTTTAATGAGTTTATTCCTATTTACAGATATATGTATGTTTATAGGGTCATATAGGATATAATAAGTTATCACTTATGAGTTCGTGTATCTGAAAATAATACATTAAAACTACTTGTGAAAGTCATTTTGACTAGAAAGAGATTAATGGTGGAAGATATGAATTCAGTAGATTTTAAGTTGGAGTATGAAGATTCAAAAATCAACACAGATGGTTTTATCAAACTTTGTGCAGGAAAAGGAAAATTAGATTACTCAAAGATATATATTGATAACTACGTTTTCTCGTATTTAGAAGGTATGATATGGGATAAACATCGCGAATATGGAAGCAGTAATCAAACTAAAATATCCTCTAAAGAGTGGAAACGAATAGTAGAGGGATTTATCACAGCAAAAGATAAATTACAAACTTCTAGTACAGATGAAATGCAAAAAATATTGAAGTTCAATATAATTAATCCTAAAAATCCAATTGTTGAAGTAAGTGAAAGAATTGATGAGTTTGAAGGGTTTTTAGACGATTTTATTAAATGGGTATCCGATTTTATCCAAAAAGAGAAATATATTTTTATAATTAAAGACTAGTTGAGATAATATACAGAATTAGTTCATTCATGAATATATTCTTAATAACGATATTTCCCTATATTGGTCCTATGAGGACTGCATATAAAAAATAAATTGAAATTGAACAGTTAAACCATTTATGGTTTAACTGTTTTTTTAAAAATTAAATACATGTTAGGTGTTGTGAAGAGAAAAAAAGTCACTATAAATATGTAAATAGAATATAGAAGCAGACTATTAGGAATTATTATAAATAGTATGTATAATGACACTGAGGTGACATTATGAAAAAAACACTACATTTAGAACAGAGTTATCTATCCTTACCAAAACAGTTATTTAGTAGGATTGAACCATATAATAATCAAAAAAGTACAATTTCATTACTGAATGAGGACTTAATAACAGAACTAAAATTAGATAAGAAGTATTTTTTGAGTGAGGAAGGAACTTTATTTTTATCAGGATCTACTAATATAAATGGTGATTTGTTTAGTCAGGCATATTCAGGACATCAATATGGACATTTCACGACATTAGGCGATGGTAGAGCAATGATGTTAGGAGAACTTATTGTTGATGAAAGAAGACTGGATGTACAGTTAAAAGGATCTGGAACTACTCCTTATTCTAGAAGAGGAGATGGAAAAGCTACTTTGTACTCCATGTTAAGAGAGTATTTGATTAGTGAGGCTATGCACCATTTAAAAGTCCCTACAACAAGATCTCTAGCAGTACTTAACACAAATCAGAAGGTGACACGAATCAAACAAGAGGTAGGTGGAATGCTTTGCCGTGTAGCAAGTAGCCACATAAGAGTGGGAACTTTTGAGTTCGCAAATGCAACGAATGATAAAGACTTAATGAAAGAACTTGCTGATTATACAATTAATAGACACTACCATGAACTAAATAACAAAAAGAACAAGTATCAATTATTTTTAAGAGAAGTCATAAAAAAACAAGCATCTCTTATCAGTAAATGGATGTCTTTAGGGTTTGTTCATGGTGTAATGAATACCGATAATATGACAATATCGGGAGAAACGATTGATTATGGTCCTTGTGCCTTTTTAGATACATATAATCCAGGGAAATCATTCAGTAGTATTGATCAAAATGGAAGGTACTCTTATAAAAACCAACCATATATAGGATCGTGGAATTTAATGAAGTTCGCTGAAAGTATTCTTCTATTATTAGACGAAAATATAAAATCCGCAGTTGAAATTGCAAATGAGGAACTCAAACAGTATGAGGGATATTTTAAAGAGTCATATTATGATATCTTCTCAAAAAAAATAGGAATTAAAGATCCAACATCGGAGGATAAACATCTAGTAGATGAGTTGTTACTCATAATGGAAAAAAATCAAGCAGATTTTACAAACACATTTAGAGTACTTACTTTGGATCAATATGAAAAACTACCTTTTTACAAAACAGAGGAATGGAAGATTTGGTTTCAGAAATGGACAAGACAACTAGGATACAGGAAACTAGAGCCCAAAGTTAGAATAAATATAATGGAACAACACAATCCTACTTTGATTCCAAGAAATCATCTTGTTGAAGAAGCTTTATTAGAAGCATCTGAAAACAATAATTTCAACTTCTTTCATAAACTGCTAGATCAACTTAAAAATCCATACAACTACACAATATCACATACAGATAAGTATTTAGAACCTATAGAATCAGATGAGGACTACATAACATATTGTGGAACGTAAACACTCCCCCACTTACGACATTATCACTATCCTTGATGAGGGAGTTTTCTTGAACATATTTGATAAAGAAAAAGAGTCCTAAATGGACTTTTTTTGATATAATAGTACTAAAGGAAGTGATAGAAATGTCATATATAAACGAAATATCATATTATCAAAATGATCGAAGCGAGGAGTCGAATAAACGGTTAGCCTCTCGAATCGCAAAGGAAAATCTACAAGACGCAATTACGGAGATTTCTACGTATTTATTTGATAAAAATAAAACAATAGCATCAGATTGCATAGCTGTTTTGTATCATGTTGGGTATGAAAAACCTGAAATGATTTTTGATTTAACTGATGATTTCCATAAGTTACTTACGCATAAGAACAACAGGATGGTTTGGGGTGGTATGATTGCATTATCAACAATTAGTGAAGTTGAGCCAAACATTGTTGAAAAATACATAAAAGACATTTTACTCACATTTGAGAAAGGATCATTGATTTCTCAAGTTTGGGCTTATAAGACAATTGCAAATATATCTAGACAAGACGCTTCTTATGAGACATATATCCCCTTTTTACTAGATGTGCTAGAGAAAACAAGGGCAGTAGATTTTGCAAAGAGAGCAACAATAGTAAATGAAATCATTCAGAATAAAGATAAAAAGAGGTTTCTTGAAATCCTGATTAATAGAAGTGATTTATCAAAAACTGCAACAAAAGTGATCAATAAACTTATATATTCCTTACAGAAGGATTTGTAGTTTGATATAAAAAGCCCAACTTGGGCTTTTTTACTTTTCACTTGAAATTATGAGTGATATGCATTGATATATAGATATACGATATATCGTAACCCGATATAATGAGGTGAGATTATGAAATCAATTGAACAACTGAGTCCCCTAACAGAATCAAGTTATTATGTACTACTATCATTCTTAGAAGAAAATCATGGATATGGTGTAATTAAGCTAGTAAAAGAAATGACAAGTAATAGACTCGTTTTAGCTCCAGGAACTTTGTATGGAGTAATTACAAGTCTTCTAAAACATGATTTAATTGTTTTAAAGGATATAAAGGGTGGAAGAAGTAAGAAAACATATAATATTACAGATACAGGTAAGCTGTTATTACAGTATGAAATTAACCGTTTAAAAGAAATGTATGAAAATGGTATGGAGGTATTGAAATGATTGTTGAGAAAAAATTGTTTTTTGCGTGGCAGCTTGATAAAGAAAAAAAATACCTAGAGGAAAAAGCAAAAGAAGGATACAAACTTAAAAAAGTTACGCTTGGTAAATACTATTTTGAGGAAACAGAACCGAAAAATCTAGTGTATCAGTTTGATTTTAGAATGTTTAGTAGAAAAGAAGAGAAAGAGTATCTCGATCTCTTTGAAGATTGGGAGTTTATCTTTAGGTTTGGTGGATGGTATTACTTCTGTAAGGAATCAAGTAATGAAAACGAATCAATCTTTAGTAATGTCGAGTCAAAAAGGAATATGTTTCTTAGACTTATCGGGTTCTTATTACTCACAGGATTTCCATTGTACTATCAAACCATAATCTTGCTTCCAAATCTAGAACAAGACGGAGGTCTTTCAAAGTTTTATTTATTCTTTAGACCAATCGTATATCTATTTCTACTACTACATAGTATCGCTATTATTAACGTCGCACTAATCTACAATAAGATGCGAAGAGACATAAGAGAATAAAGGATATACAAAGTATATCCAAAGAAAAACTTAATATAGTATAATAGTTTTATGGAGATTAGTTTTTAGAAGAGTAATTATGATTATTGAACGAAAGGAACGAATAGTTATGAAAGTATATGGAATACCAACATGTGGTACATACAAAAAAGCAGTAAAGTGGTTCTTAGAAAATGAAATTGATATCGAAGTAATTAACTTAAGAGAAAGTGCTCCTACCTTGAAGGAGTTAGCTTCCTATCACAAGTTAAGTGGTATGGATATCAAGAAATTCTTTAATACTTCAGGGAAACTCTATAGAGAGTTAGATTTAAAGAGTAAATATAAAGAGATGACTGAAGAAGAAATTTATCAATTACTTTCAGAAAATCCAATGCTTATTAAAAGACCACTAGTTGTTGATGGTAGTTATGTACGAACAGGATTCAAAGAAGAAGAGTATAGAAAACAGTGGTTATAAGAAAGGAACGGGGATAATATGGACGATGTTGTTTATTTGTATTTCTTTTTCGGAATACTGTTTCTCTTCGTTGTGTGGGGATTTATGAGACTTCCTTATCTCCATAAGGAACAACGGGAAAGAGCGGTTGAAAAGGATCAGTTCTATGAGTTAGATGATATTGATGAAGAAATTCCATTAGAAAGAAAAATTGGTAAATTGGTTCGAAAAACAATCGATAAATCTTCCCAAAGAAGATACCGTAGATATGCTGTTGAACCTATGACCCGTAAAAGAGGGTACTACTGGAAGTACTATTTAACATTTGAGACATTCCAGGGCTATAAGAGTTTTACAGTTACGAAAGAAGAATATCAAAAAGTAAGTAAAAACACGTATGGGTACTTATATTTTCAAGATACGAGATATAGTCATTTTGATGTGAGAAATAGAGAAAACCTAAATCTGGACGAACTAATTCAAAAAAATTATAAGAACTAATAAAGGGTGATTTTATGAGGAAAATAGTACTAAACCTTGCGGTTAGCTTAGATGGATATATCGCAAGAAAAAACAACTCAGTAGATTGGTTGGATGATTTAGATACGGGTGGGAGTGATCTTGGTTTTTCCGCATTTTTAGAACGAATTGATACGATAATTATGGGAAGAAAATCATATGAGACTACATTGAAACTGGGAAATGGTACTTGGCCATTTCTTGATAAAAAGACAATAGTCTTTACAAAACAAGCCTTAGAAAGTACCACGAATATTCAGTTTATTAATGAAAACCCAAAAGAAGTTCTCAATACAATTAAACAGTTAAATGGTAAAGATATCTGGTTATTTGGTGGAGGGAGTTTTATAGCTACATGTAAAGAACTTAATTTAATTGATGAATACATCATCACGACCATTCCCATCTTTATTGGAAATGGTGTTCGTTTGTTTAATGAAGTGGAAAGAGAAACTGAACTAGAACTACTTTCAATAGAAAATGTAAACGGCATTGTACAAGCAATTTATAGAGTTAAAAAGAGATTATAGAAGGTAAATAAAAAAACACTATCACCGATAGTGTTTTTCTTTTTTACTACATTACATTATTGATAACGTCTGGGAAGAATGTAGATACAACAACGAACGCCAGAATAATGAAGAAAATAAGTGCGAGTAGTTTTCTCTCAGCAACTAGTTCGAAACCTACAATACCAGCTAATGCGTAAATCAAGTATTGTTGAACTAGGTTGAAGTAACCAAGGATATCATCCATACCATTAAAATCAAAACTAAATAAAGCTTGAGCATTTTCAAATGCATAAAGTAAAATAATTAGAAAACCTAATAATGAACCGATTAAACTATAGAATTTTTTCATAAAGCCCTCCTTGATTTGTTTAATTACATTATAAAAGAAAAATGTGTTCTCTTCAAGTACAGATATTTGATATACTTATTATAAAGGGGGAATATAATGACTTATAAATGGGAAATTTATGACAAAAGCAAGCATTGGAGCATTGATTTGTGGAATAATCAACATCCTGAAATTAATCAGTATGCGCTATATAATGATACACTTTCAGATATAAATCAATGGTATCTCAAGAATCCTAATGACCCTATTTCTAATTATATGAATAGAATCTTTGTAGTTAGTCTTAATGACGATATCATCGCATTTGTAATAAGTAATGTAAGTATCATTAAAAACAGCACCCAAGCGAATATAAACCCTATTGTGGTTCACCCTCAACATTTAAATCAGGGGCATGCAAAGAAGATTATAAAAGAGTTGATAAGTAACAGGAATCTATTACTAACTAGTTCTATCTCTGAGTTCATGGTTATGGTTCATTCAAAGAACCTAAACTCATTGAAATTGTTTGAAGGGATAGGGTTTAAGAAAACAGGAAGTTCTGATGATTATATAGAACTAAAATACAACACAGGAAGGGATATGAAACAATGATAATAAAACTAGTACGACATATGGAAACACATATGAATCAAAAAGGACAACTTCAAGGAAGTATTGATTCAGAACTGAATGAAGTAGGATTGAATCAAAGTCGACAATTTATTGATGTTGTTGATTTATCTAATGTAGAAGTAGTATATACAAGTCGTAAGAAACGAGCAATGTTTCTAGGAAACTTAATCAAGGAAAAGTACAATATAAAAATGCATAAAGATGAAAGAATTAACGAAATATATTTAGGAGAATGGGAAGGTTCTACCTGGAAAGAAGTTACAATTAAATATGAAGACTTCTTAAAGGAATGGTACAAAGATTCTGTGCATATACCAGCTCCGCAAGGTGAATCCTATATCGATCTACAAAATAGAGTAATGAGCTTTATTAATGAACTGTCAAAAAAAGATTATAAAGAGGTCGTTGTAGTAACACATGGAGCAGTCATAAAGACAATTATTTGCACAATACTAAATATGGATTTAAAGGATCGTTCAAAACTAGTTATTGATAACGGTTCTATCACGACATTGGAAATCAAAGGATATAAAAAGAAAATCCTTCATTTCAATACAATAACAGTGTAAAAGAAAAAGTCTAGAAATAGACTTTTTTTGATATAATAGATGTTAGGGAGTGATAGAATGGATAATGCGTTACAACTACAAAAGAAAGTATTTCTTAGTGCAATTATTATTTTACTAATGTTATTAATTGGGACAGGAATTGTCACATATTTTATTCCAAGTGGAAGTTATCAGTATGAGATGATTGATGGAGTTAAAACAATTATACCAGATACTTTTTCTTATACGGATCAAGGTAATATCGCGTTTTATAGAATCTTTACTGCACCTTTTGAAGTGTTAGGCGCAGAGGGAAATACTATTGTGATTGCGATTATCTTATTTATTTTGATTATAGGAGGAAGTATTACAGTATTAAATAAGGTAGGAATTATTGAACATGTAATCTATAAAATCATTGACGTATTTAAAGACAAAAAATATGTATTACTATCAATGATTACATTAATATTTATGTCAATTGGTGCTTTTATTGGTGTGTTTGAAGAAATTGTACCTTTAGTTCCCATTATGATTATCCTAAGTAAAAAATTAGGATGGGATACAAAAATAGGACTTGGGATGAGTGTTTTAGCTACCGGGTTTGGATTTAGTGCAGCAGTGACAAATCCATTTACAATCGGTATCGCACAAGAACTGGCTGGCTTACCTGTCTTTAGTGGATTTTTATACCGTCTTGTTATTTTTATCATTGTGTACCTTATATTAATTGCGTTTTTGATAATAAATGCAAAAAGAGTGGAAGAGAAAAAAGGCGAAGTTGTATTAGAACCTTTAGAAAAGAAACCAAATAAGAAAGCTCTTATTTGGGTAAGTATTTGGTTTGTAATGATGTTTATAAGTATTGTTGTAAGTCCTTTTGTACCATTCTTACAAGATTATAACTTAATTTTGATTGCAGTGTATTTCCTTATCGCAGGTATTGGAGCTTTACTATTTAGCTATGAGAACAAGCGGGAAGGGTTAAAAGTATATGTTCAGGGATCATTATCTATGGCTCCTGGAGTGATTCTTATATTACTAGCAACTGGAGTAAAACATATAATTATTATTAGTGGTGTAATGGATACGATTTTATTTAATCTTGTATCCTCGTTGGAAAACAGTTCAAGCTTTACTGTAATTGCAGGTGCATTTGGGTTTACGTTACTCGCTAATTTCTTTATTGGAAGCGGAAGTGCAAAAGCATTCCTATTGATTCCAATTTTAAATCCATTGTTGGATTTATCATTGATTTCAAGACAACTTGGAGTACTAGCATTCCAGTTTGGAGATGGGTTTAGCAATCTGTTTTATCCTACAAACGCCGTATTACTTGTTTCTTTAGGTTTAGCGAACTTCAGTTATACGAAATGGTTTAAATGGACACTATTATTACAAGGTGTTATAGTGATACTAGCACTTGTGTTTCTATATATAGGATTACAGATTGGTTACTAAATAAGGGGAGAGAGTTATGAACAAAAAAGTTATCCTATGGGGTGTAGGGAGTATCGTAATCTATAGCGCCCTATATTACTTAATGGTTCATACAGGATATTTATATCATGTAGAGACATCAAAATATATTACAATCATCCAGTATAGCAGTGAAATAGAACCTTCACTTTTAGCATCGCTTATTTTTGCGGTAGTGTTACTTGTGGTATTTACATTAATAGGGTTATTAAAGAAGGACTGGTTACATAATCGATTTTTATTCTTTATGTTATTGCTACCGTCATATCCTGCAATAACAGGGATTATAAATGTCCTAGTGGGAGTATTTAAAAGAGATAGATGGTATTATAATAAACTAGGTAGTAGATTTTCAGCTTATTATTTTGAGGACTATCCAGGTCCAATGAACTTTGACGATTACAATCAGTTAGCGAGTCAACTTAGATATGGCGCTGGACTTTATCTCGCAATTTTATTGTTCTTACTGATTATTGTAAATACTTGGGCTATATATTATACTTATCATAGAAAGTTTATTAAGGATTATTATTAGGAGGTTATGTTATGTATCACAAACATAGTGTAGGAAGTAGATTAGTAGCATTTTTAATTGATATGCTTATTATAGGAACAATTAGTACCTTTTTAGTCTCACTCGGAGTAGGTAGTGAAGTAGAATATTTACCAGGATTTACAGTTAAGACATTAACGTACTGGCAAGATATGCTTTTATATGTTGTGTATTTTGTTGGTTTTGCAATCTTTAACGGTGGAATTACTATCGGTAAAATGGTTCTAAAACTAAAAATCACATCTTCTGGTTATGAAAAACTAGATCAAAACAAACTAATTATTAGAGAAATCATAAAATGTTTCCTCATGCCAATTAGTCTAATTTCATTTATTATCGTAATACTTAAATCAGATAGAAAGAGTATTCACGATATGATTATGAATACTTATGTTGTAAAAGAAGTAAAAGAAGTAAGTGATCCATACAACTTACAAAGGAATAATTTCCATAAACAGCAAAAAGATGATGTATTAAGAGATGATTATTACGAAGGAATTGATGAAGAATCAAGAAAAGATGACGATTATTACAATTGAAAAAGGGAATTTCCCTTTTTTTGTGGAAGTTTGATGAAAAAATTTGTTATATATTTTAAATATGATAAAATGATTTTAGATAATAAAAGGAGAACAATATTATGGAATATAATTTTAAGCAAGAAGTATCAAAAGAAGATTATGTATCTTTTGTAACAAATCATATGAAACAAAGTTTCTTTAAACCATTAAATGTCGTATTATTTACAGTGAGTATTGGATATTTAATGATTAGCCCATTTCTAATGGCAGCTGATGAAAGAAACTATACCTTTACACTAATTGGGTTAGGACTAATTCTATTGCTAATAGCTTTAACTATTTTTGGGAAAAAAGCTGCTGGAAGACAATACGATAAAGCAATGGGTAGCTTTGATATGGAATATGAAGTTACAGATGAAGCATTAGTTTATATTATTGAAGAAGGTAACATCTCAAAAAAATGGTATGAGTTTTATAGTGTAAGCGAAAATGAGAATTATTTATACGTTTATGTAAACAAACAACGTGGTATGTTAATTATTAAAAGAGCTCTTTCACAAGATGCCTTAAACTTCATTAAAGCAAAACTAAGAGAGAACTTAAAACCAAAAAGAGTAAAATTATTAGACTAAAACTACTAAAATAGTAGTTTTTTTTATATTTTCTTAAATAAAGTCTCCTGATATGATAAAATTATTTATGTGAGAAATAACTGGGAGGCCGATTATGACTAATATCTTATGTATGGACAATAGTGATACAATTAGAAAAATCGTTATGGACTGTGTTTTAGATTTAGGGTTTAATTTTTATGAAGCAGAGAATGGAAAAGAAGGTTTAGAGAAACTAAAAGAAATTGATCACGTGAAGATGGTAATTCTTGATTGGAAGATGCCAGTAATGAGTGGGAAAGAGACATTGATAAATATTCGTAACATGGATGAGTATAAAGATGTCATTATTTTAGTTTTAATAAAAATTGAAAACAAAGACCAAGTTATGCAAGCGATAGATCTTGGAGCAACAAACTATATGTTAAAACCATTTAGTGTGAACAAACTACAAGACAAAATAGAAGAACTAATAAAAGATGCAGTGTAAACTGCATTTTAATTTTGAGGTGAAAGAATGCTTTTAGAAATTTTCGATATGGGTATTACCAAAGAGGAAACAGTAAACCTTCCACATAGAACAGCCTGTAGAGGTATTGTGAAAAAAGATGGAAAACTCTTAGTTGTAAACCAAAAGAAATATGATATAACAACATTTCCTGGTGGTGGTTTAGAAGAAAATGAAACCATTGAAGAATGTTGTGTTAGAGAATTATTAGAAGAAACAGGTATTAAAGTAAAAGTTCTTGAGGAAAAAGTACGAGTAAAAGAGTACTTTGTCGATAGCGTATGGACAAATATCTACTTTCTATGTGAGTTTGTTGAAGATACAGGAAAAACAAACTTAGTTGAAGAAGAAAAAGAAACAGGATTACATACATTATGGGTTACAGTAGATGATTTACTGGATACATTTGAGAATAATATGACATTACACGAGTATGGACCAAATATACATAATAGGGAGTTTTTAGGACTAATTCATAGTTTATAAGGAGGGTGTTTATGTCTTCAATGAACATTACAAAAAGTAAGTTTATGGAATATATTAGATGTGATAGATATCCGGCATTAAATAAAATCCATAAACGTAAAGACCTTGACGATCTTGAAAAAGAACGTTTTTATGAGTTAATCGATACGTTAGAAAACTTTGAGTTCGATGATGAAGACTTTTTAGAACCAGATTTAGAACATTTAGAAGTTATGATGCCTTATTACAACATGGTGGAGATTCTAGCAGCTAGAAAAGTTATGAGTGAATGGCATGGAGAAACCCAATACGGGACGAAATACGGGACACAGAAGTTATTTATGAGAGACTATAATAACTTTAACCTAATGTGTTATGTAGATATCTTCAATAAAGATGAATCACAGGTTAACATAATCGAAGTTAAGGCGACGACATCAAATAAATATATGTCAATGGGGTATAAGGTACAAGGAGAACTTATCAGTATTTTTTATAAAGATGAAAGAGGAATTATTAAACTAAAAGAGGAACAAGATCCTTCTTGGTTAAGTGATCCAAAATATATGAAAAAACGAGCAAGGTTACTTGATCGTTTTACAGCTGAAGGGGTTTATGTATATGACCTCGCTTTTCAAAGGTATGTAATAGAAGAAGATGTACAAGATGCTAAATTTTATTTAGGAGTACTGAATCATGAGTACGTTTTTGATGGGACCTACTATGAGGATGAACCAGTATATACTAATGATTCTACTTGCTTTATCGATTTAACAAAAATTACCAAAGAGTTACTTCCAAAAGTGCAAAGAGACATTGAGTTAGTAATTGAAAGAATCTTGAATGACGATACTTCAAGAGTTCATTTAGGACTCCATTGTCAATTAAAGAAACAAAGACAATGTATCTATAAGGATATTTGTTACGACAAATTCCCAAAAAAGAATAGCATTCTTATGTTTACCGACAAACATCATGGTTTCAAAAATGAAGAAGGGGTTAAACACGATTTATGGGATCTGATTGAAGAAGGAAACTACAGTATGACAGATCTTCCTCATGAACTGATGAATCGGAGAAATAATCAAATTCAACGTGATTGTGCAATTACGCATAAACCATTCTATGATTTCGAAAAAATCAGACAGGGAATTGAAACATTACAGTATCCAATTTACCATCTTGATTTTGAATCATTTCCATGCCCATTACCAAGGTTTAAAGGAGAACGTTCCTATATGCAAAGTCTTTTCCAGTTTAGCCTTCATATTGAAAGAGCTCCTGGAGTATGTGATAAAGAGAAAGATCACTATGAGTTTCTCGCTTATAATCATAAGGACACTAGAGAAGAACTTGTTCAAAAACTTGTAGAATACATTGAACCAGATGGGGGAAGTGTTTTAGTTTATAATCAAGCATTTGAGAAAACACGAATTAAAGAGTTGGCAAAGTTTTACCCTGAGTATGCAGACCAATTACATAATATAAATAGTCGATTATTCGACTTAATGCACATCGTTAAAACAAATACAAAAATGTATGAAGCACTAGGCTTTGACACAGATCGAGCTAAAACATACAATTATTATAGTGAGGAACTATATGGAAGTTTTAGTATTAAAAAAGTACTACCAATTTTCAGTGAATTAACATATAAAGGTATGGAAGTTGGAAATGGAATGGAAGCTGTATACGCATATGCAGGATTTCCTAAACTAAATGAACAAGAACTAAAGCAAAAACGCATAGCATTAACAGAGTATTGTAAACAAGATACTTGGGCGATGGTAGAGATCTTAAAAGAATTACGAAAAATCTAACACTTTTATTTACAAAAAAAGTTATTATGTTATAATAAATTGTTAAAAATTTTTAGGAGGAATAAAAATGTCTAAAGTTGATAAATTATCAGGTAGCAAAGTACGCATTGAAATCGAAGTTTCAGCAGATCAATTCGAACACGGATTATCACACGCTTTTGAAGCAATCAAAGGTGACGTTGAAGTTAAAGGTTTCAGAAAAGGTAAAGTTACAAGAAAAATATTTGAACAACATTATGGTGTTGAATCATTATATGAAGAAGCAATCAATCACGTATTACAAGAAACATACATCGGGGCAGTTACAGAACATGGTGTTGAAGTAGTAGCTCAACCTAAAATTGATTTAGATGTAACAAAAGTTGAACAAGGTAAAGGATTCAAGTATGTTGCTGAAGTAGCTGTAAAACCAGAAGTTACTTTAGGAGAATATAAAGGATTAAAAATGCCAAAACAAACTACAGAAGTTACAGAAGATCAAGTAACTACTGAATTACAAAAATTACAAGAGCAAAACGCAGAATTAGTATTAAAAGAAGAAGGAACACTTGAAAATGGTGACACTGCAATCTTTGATTTCGAAGGATTTGTTGATGGAGAAGCATTTGAAGGTGGAAAAGCTGAAAACTACGAATTAAAAATCGGAAGTGGACAATTTATCCCTGGATTTGAAGAGCAAATGTTAGGTATGAACTTAGGAGAAGAAAAAGATTTAACTGTTACTTTCCCAGAAGAGTACCAAGCAGAAAACTTAAAAGGTAAAGACGCAGTATTTAAAGTGAAATTACACGAAATGAAAGTTCGTGAATTACCTGAGTTAAACGATGACTTCGTAAAAGAATTAGAAAAAGAAGGAATCAATACTGTTGAAGAATTAAAAGCAGATACATTAAAGAAATTAGAAGAAGCATTAGAACAACAAAACAAAAATGCTAAAATTGATTTCGCAGTAGCTGAAGCAGCGAAAAACGCTAGTTATGAATTACCAGAAGAAATGATTGAAGAAGAAAAAAATCGTTTAATGGATAATGTAGCGCAACAAGCGAAACAATATAACTTAGAATTAGATACATACTTACAATTTAGTGGAGTATCGAAAGAAGACTTCGAGAAAAACTTATTAAAAGACGCTGAAAGAAGTATCTCTTACAACTTAGTAGTTGAAGCAATCGGAAAAGCAGAAGAAATGACTGTAACTGATGAAGAAAGAGAAGCTAAGTTCGAAGAAATCGCTAAACAATACAATATGGGACTTGAACAAGTAAAAGCTGCTGTTCAACCATACGCTGTTGATAGCGAAGTAATCTACAGAAAAACAATTGATTTCTTAGTAGAAAACTTAGTAATCGAAGACTAATAACCAAAAACCTGATTTATTCAGGTTTTTTTTAACTCTAATCTGAAAGGTGTGATAGTTTTGAGACAATATATATATAAGAAAGTAAAAGTAGTGATGGATAGACCTCTAGGATCCAAACATCCCAAATATGATATGATCTATCCAATCAACTATGGATACATACCCAACACATTAAGTGGTGATGGTATGGAAATAGATGCTTATATACTAGGAGAGACAGAACCCCTTGATGAGTTCAGTGGTTATGTAATTGCAGTCATTGAAAGAGAAGACGATTGTGAAGATAAGTTAGTAGTCGCAAGGGAGAAGAATGTTTACTCAAAAGATGAAATAAAAAGACAGACTCACTTTCAGGAGAAATACTTTAAAAGTAATATAATAATGAAGCATGATCTGTAAAGAACATGCTTTTTTTAATAGGAAAAGTAGGATTAAAAATGTGAGCGTTTGTAAAAAAATGTGTAATGATAATATGAAACATTTGTTACGTAAAATTCATATGAGCGAATTTTCATAAAATTATAGAGCGCTTATTGAAGACGTGTAACTATTGTTTGAAGTTCAAAACTTATTTATAAATTATTTAAAATAGTCTTCAAATAAAGTGAACATTTGTGCAAGAAAGGAAAAAATGTTTACAAAATTCAAGGTATTGTTGCATAGTTAAAGTATGAAAAAAGCGTTTACAAAAAAACGCATGAAAATATTTTGGAGGTTATGAAATGGAAGTTATTCTTGAATTATTCTTAGGGTTTATTAACAAATTCCTAGGACAAGCACCATTACTATTAGGTATCGTTGTATTCGTTGGGTACATGTTACTGAAAAAGAAATGGTACGACGCATTAGCTGGATTTATCAAAACTTATGTAGGATTCAAAATTTTACAAGTTGGTACAGGTGGATTAGTTGGAACTTTCCGTCCAATCATTGAAGCACTAACTGCTAAATTTGGTATTACTGCATTAGTAATTGACCCATATTATGGGCAATCAAGTGCAACAGAAATGTTAGACACTGTAAGTAGTTTAAGTTATGTTGGTTATGTTATGCTTATTGCATTCTTACTAAACATCGTTTACGTTGGTTTTAGAAAGTATACAAAAATCAGAACATTATTCATAACTGGACACATTATGTATCAACAATCAGCAGTATTACTATGGGCTCTTTATTGGGTAATCATGGGTGTTACTGGAGAACCTGCAAGCTGGGGTGTAGTAATCGTTTCAGGTTTATTAATTGGTACTTATTGGGCAGTTGCCTCAAACTTAATCATCGAAGCTACTAACGAAGTTACTGATGGAGCTGGGTTCACAGTAGGGCATCAACAAATGTTTGGTGCATGGTTCGCTTATAAAGTAGCTGGTAAAATTGGTAACAAGGAACATGATGTTAATGAAGTACATTTACCAGGTTGGTTATCACTATTCAATGACAATGTAGTATCTAATGTATTAATCATGACAGTATTTGTTGGAACACTAATGTTTATTATTGGACCAAGTAACTTTGATTACGATACTACTAAATATTACTTCGTAACTTATGTATTTGAAAGAACTGCATACTTCGCAGTATATATCACAATCATCTTAACAGGTGTTAGAATGTTCGTTGGTGAGTTAACTAACTCATTCCAAGGTATCTCTAACAGACTATTACCAGGTTCTGTACCTGCAGTAGACTGTGCAGTTACATTCGGATTTAGTCCAAATGCACCTGCTTACGGATTCATCTTCGGATTCTTCGGACAAATGTTAGCAATCGGATTATTAATCTTAATGAACAGCCCTATCTTAATCATCGCTGGATTCATTTGCTTGTTCTTCGATAACGGTACTTTAGCAGTATTCGCTAACAAATCAGGTGGACGTAGAGCTGCTGCAATCATTCCATTCTTTGCTGGTATTATCCAAGTATTAGGATCAGCTGCTGTATTAACAGTATTAAAAGATTCACCACTAATCGTTGGTTGGATGGGTATGTTTGACTGGGCTACATTATGGGCAGGAACTGTATTATTAACAGACGTAGTAGGAATTTTAATCCCTATCTTATTAATCCCATTAATGTTAATCATTCCACAATTACAATATAGAAGACATAAAGAAACTTACTTCACTACAATGAGGGACGAATAATAATTAAATAAGTTACATATTATAGGATAATCCCAAGATTTTATTTAATCTTGGGATTTACTATATATAAAGAGGTGAGACTAATGATAAAAATGGTAGTTTGTGATATGGATGGAACACTGTTGAACAGAGATCTAGAAATATCACAAGAAAACTTAAATGCGATTGAAGCATTAAGGGAAAAAGGAATTAAGTTCTGTATCGCCACAGGTCGTCCAGAACAACTCATAAAAGAGTATATTGAACCACTTCGTATGAGTGATCCACTCATTATGTACAACGGAAGTGTTATAGGGCATCCTTTTCAAGAGGAAAAACTATTTGAGTTAAAACTTGAGGAAAATGATATTACATCAATTATAGAATACTGTGAAAGTAATGATATTATTTATATGCCTTATACAAAAAATAAAATCATTAGTAAACCCAACTATAGGGTGGACTTTTTTGAAAAGAGAAATGAGTCTCTAGAAGAAAAAAATAAATGCGTATTTGAAGATATAAGAGATTTGAACAAGATAGTAAATGAGAATAGTGTTAATAAAATTCTATTAATAGAGAATGATGAAGATAAGTTCAAAAAGGTAATGGACTTTGTAGTTCAGTTTTCACAATTTGAAATTGCATCATCACAAAAGGGTTTTATTGATATTAACCCAAAAGGGGCATCAAAGGGGAATGCATTAAAAATACTTGCGAAACATTTTAGTTATGAACTAGACGAAATAGTTGCGTTTGGAGATCAAGACAATGATGTAAGTATGCTAGAAGTTGCGGGAACAAGTGTTGCAATGGCGAATGCCAGTAAGAATGCAAAAAACGCTGCAGATTACGTTACAACAAGTAATAACGAATCAGGTGTAGCTAAATGGATATACGAGAATTTATTATAAGTGAAATTTTGTTCACTATTTGAAACTTTGTTTACATATGTGCACTGATATAATAAAATGTAATTGTAAACAATTATAAAGCAATAAACTGTTAGGAGAGTTGAAAAAATGATCGATGGATTTAATTTAACAGAAGAGTTAATTTCCTTTGAAAAAGGGTTCAATAGTTGGGAAGACGCAATTAAAGCATCTAGTAAAGGATTATTAGATCAAGGATATATTAAGGATTCATATGTTGATGCAATGATTAGCAGCGTGAAAGAATATGGTCCATATATAGTAATTGCACCAAATATAGCAATGCCACATGCAAGACCTGAAGCTGGAAGCAATAAGGTAGGATTCAGTGTAATGTTATGTGATGAGCAAGTAAGTTTTTCAAAAGCACCTGAGCATCAAGCAAGATTATTTGTAACGCTATCATGTGTTAGTGCAGATACGCATTTGCAAATGCTTCAAGCACTTGTTGGGATACTTGGTGATGATGTGAAGTTCCAGCAAATATTAAACTCGAAAACAAAAGAGGAAATCTTAGAGATATTTAAATAAAGGAGAATACAATGGCAAAAATCGATAATATAACTAGAGAATCATGGATTCTTAGTACATTTCCTGAATGGGGAACATGGTTAAATGAAGAAATTGCAAACGAAGTAGTAAAGCCTAGAAGTGTCGCATTATGGTGGTTAGGTTGTACGGGTATGTGGTTGAAATCAGAAGGTAATACAAATATTTTATTAGACTTATGGGTTAAGTCAGGAAAAAGAACACAAAAAGTAAAACAAATGAAGTCATGGCATCAACATACAAGAGCAGTTGGAGCAAGAATTACACAACCAAACTTACGTAATGTTCCAGTAGTAATTGATCCATTCCAATTACAAGATTTAGACGCAGTAATGTCAACTCATGATCATGGAGATCATATTGATGAAAACGTTGCAGCAGCGGTCGTTCAAAATCATCCAAATGTACCGTTTATTGGACCAAAAGCTTGTACTGATTTATGGAGAAGTTGGGGAGTACCCGCAGATCGTTTAAAAACAGTAAAACCAGGGGATCAAGTAAAAGTTGGTGACGTAAACATAGTAGTATTAGAATCATTTGATAGAACTGAATTAGTTACTGCACCAGAAGGTATGGTTCTAAAAGATAAACCAGTTAGAGATATGGATGAACTTGCAGTTAATTACTTATTTGAAACTACTGGTGGAAATGTATACCACAGTGGAGATTCACATTACTCAAACTACTATTGCAAACACGGGAAAGATCATAAAATTGATGTTGCATTAGGAAGTTTTGGTGAAAATCCAATTGGTATGACTGACAAAATGACAGCTATGGGTATCTTACGTATGGCAGAAAGCCTACAAACAGACGTAGTTATTCCAATACATCATGATATCTGGAGTAACTTCCAAGCAGATCCAAATGAAATCTTAGTATTATGGAATATGCGTAAGAAAAGATTACAATATAATTTCACTCCATTCATTTGGCAAGTAGGAGGTAAATTCGTTTATCCTCAAGATCGTTTAAGAGAAGTATATATGCACCGTCGCGGATTTGAAGACGCATTTGAAAATCCAAATGACTTACCTTTCAAATCTTTACTATAATAAAAAATAATAGATAAAGGAGAAAAGACTTATGTTAAAAGTTTTAGCAGCATGTGGTAATGGTATGGGTTCAAGCCAAATCATTAAAATGAGAATCGAACAAGTACTAAAAGGTATGGGACTAGAGTTTAAAGTAGATCACGCTAGTGTTGGGGAAGCAAAAGGACAAGCGAAGAACTATGATTTAGTATTAGTTGCTCAGCAATTAGTTAAAGAATTTACAAATGTACCAGAATCTTGTAAAGTCGTTGGATTAATAAACTTATTAAGTGCTCAAGAAATTGAACAAAAAGTAAAAGAAGCATTAGCAATATAACATAAAAAATGAGCGACTAAAATCAATTTTTAGTCGCTTCATTATTACAAAATAAGAGGAGAATATAAAATGAAATTACCGTTATTACAAGTAGCTTTAGATGAAACAAGTTTAGAAGACGCTGTAAAGAGCGTAAAACAATATGGACATATTATTGATATTGTAGAAGTAGGAACAATACTACATTACGCAGAAGGAGCAAAAGCAGTAAGCGTATTAAGAGAAATGTATCCTAACAAAATCTTATTAGATGATATCAAAGGTGCAGATGCAGGAAAAACATTAGCTGAAATTTGTTTTGGAGCTGGAGCAGACACAATGACAGCTATCTGTAGCGCTGATGTGAATACAATGATCGCTATGAAAAAAGTTGGAGAAAGTTATGGTGCAGAAAGAGATGTACAAGTTGAGTTATATGGAGATTGGACGTTTGAACATGCACAAAGCTGGTTAGATGCCGGTATTACTCAAGTTGTATATCACAGAAGTAGAGATGCAGAATTAGCAGGACAAAAATGGGGACAATCAGACCTAGACAAAATTGCAAAACTAATCGAAATGGGAATAAAAGTAACAATTACTGGTGGACTAAATGTAGAGGATTTAGACTTATTCAAAGGATTAAACATACATGGAGTTATTGCTGGTCGTAGTATTAGAGGAGCAAAGGATCCAGAACAAGCAGCGAAAAACTTTAAGGCAGAAATCGCGCGTATCTGGGGTTAATTTTGAGCTTGCAAAACAATAAGATAGGAATCTATGAAAAAGCGATTCCTAATGCATTTGACTGGGAGCAAAAAATAAAAGTAGCCAAAGCTGCAGGGTTTGATTTTATTGAAATTAGTGTTGATGAATCCGATGCACGTTTATCAAGACTTGACTGGACAAAAGAAGAACGTAATAACTTAGTGAAGCTATTAAAAGAAAATGATATGTACTTAGAATCAATGTGTTTAAGTGGACATCGTAAATATCCATTTGGTTCTAGTGATGAGCTAACAAGGAAAAGAGCTTATGAAATCATGGATCAGGCAATTGAACTAGCTCTTGATCTTGGTGTTAAAAATATTCAGTTAGCGGGATATGATGTATATTACGAGGAAAGTACTGAGGAGTCTCTACGACTTTTTAAAGAAGGATTACAGTATAGTGCAAAGAAAGCAGAGCAAAACAACATTATGTTAACTATTGAAATAATGGACACCTGGCTTTGTGGAACGATTACTCGCGCAATGGAATACTGTAATTATGTAGGGAGTAGTCATTTGAAAGTATATCCGGATTTAGGAAACTTAACACAATGGACAGATAATCCAAGTGGTGAACTAGTAAAACATATCGATAACATTGAGGCAATTCACCTAAAAGATACTTTACCTGGTGTCTTCAAATGTGTGCCCTTTGGTGAAGGAACTGTACAATTTGGAGAACTATTTTCCACATTACGTTCACTTAATTATCAAAAGCCATTTTTAATTGAAATGTGGGCAGATAATGATAAGGAGTATACTTTCGAGGAAAGTGTAAAAGAAATCAAGAAAGCCAAAAATTGGCTAAGTAGTAGGATGTGATTTGAAACATGTTAGAAAAGCTAAAAGAGTCCGTATTTAAAGCAAATTTAGAACTAGTAGAGCAAGGTCTTGTTATTTATACATGGGGGAATGTTTCAGGATATGACCCTGAAAAAAAATTGATTGTAATTAAACCAAGTGGTGTAAGTTATGATATAATGAAAGCTAGTGATATGGTAGTTGTAGACTTGGATGGAAACGTCGTTGAAGGCAACATGCGTCCATCAAGTGATACCCCTACTCACGTAGCATTATATAAGAAATATCCAGAACTTCGTGGAGTCGTTCACACACATAGTGAATGGGCTACATCATGGGCTGAAGGAGAACGAAGTATTCCCGTATATGGAACAACACATTGTGATTATTTCTATGGGGACATTCCATGTACAAGACAACTTACTAAAGAAGAAATAAATGGTGAATATGAATATAATACTGGACTAGTAATTATCGAGACATTAGAAACAGGGAATATTAAACCATTAGAAATACCAGGCATCAATGTAGGACATCATGGCCCATTTACTTGGGGGACAAGTCCAAGTGATGCAGTACATAACGCAAAAGTTATGGAAGAAGTAGCTAAAATGGCTTACCGAGCTGAAAAAATCAATTCAAATGCAAGAAAAGTTTCACAGGACTTATTAGATAAGCATTATTTACGTAAACATGGTAAAAACGCTTATTATGGACAAAAATAAATTTGAAAGCTGGTGAATATATGATGGATTCACGAGATCGTAATTTGTTAGTAGAAATTGCTGTTATGTATTACTTAGAGGGTAAAACACAAACAGAGATTTCAAAAGAGATGTTTATGTCTCGCCCTAAAGTGTCACGTCTTTTAAAGAAAGCTCGTGATTTAAATATCGTTGATATTAAAATCAATTATGAAAGTGATGACTTTAATCGCGTTATTAAGCAAATTCAACATCGTTTTGGTGTTGAAAATGTTGTCGTTGTTAAAACCTTATCAAATGAGCTTGAAACAATCAAAGAAATTGGTAGAGCGGCTGCTTCTGAAATGAAATACCATCTAAATGATGGAATTAAAGTTGGTATGTCTTGGGGAAGAACAGTTAGTAGTATGGTAAGTTCTTTTAAGGAGAAAAACTTAAAAGACATCAAAGTAATTGAATTATTTGGTGCTGTCGAATATGGTGAAGAATCACAGGAATTCTTAAGCATTGGATACGAGTTTTCAAAGAAAGTAAATGGGACCTTCTATCCATTACCTGCACCGCTTTATATAAAGGATGAGAACACAAGAAATATCCTTTTAGAAAACCCTATCATTGATAATACCTTGAGAATGATTGATGAGTGTGATTTAATAGTTACGTCAATAGGTGTTGTAAACTCAAAACACCCACAACGTATATGGGACGCTCATGTAGACGAATCCGCAAGAAATACATTGATTAGTAAAGGGGCGGAAGGGTACTTATGCGCTCATTTCTTCGATCAAGATGGTCGTTTTATCGAACATCATATCAATGATCAAATTATCGGGATCAAAACAGAAAGTATCCGCAATAACAAAATTATGTTAGTTGCTGGTGGTATGACGAAATGCAAAGCACTTTATGCAGTCCTTAAAGGAGGCTATGTAAACACGCTAGTATCCGATGATTTAACATTGAAGAAAATCTTAGAGGTAGATAAAAAACTAAGAGGAGAGTTCTTATGATAATAAAAGGTATCGCGGCAAGCGATGGTATTGCCATTAGTAAAGTATTTAAATTAGAAACAGTAGTTCTAGATGTAACGGATGCTAAAATTACTGATGTAGAGAATGAATTAGGAAAACTTCAATCTGCAATTGAGAAAAGTGTTGAGGAGTTAAGATCTATTCGTGTCAAAACTGCAGAAAAACTTGATGAGGAACATGCAATGATTTTTGATGCGCATATTCAAATCGCAGAAGATCCTGAAATCGCTAGACAAGTAGAGGATATGATTAAATCCTCAAACGTAAACAGTGCACATGCATTTAAAACTGTAAGCGAAATGTTTGCACAAATGTTCGAAAGCATGGACAATGAGTATATGAAGGAACGTGCTGCTGATGTACGTGACGTTGCTAGAAGAGTTATTGCTCATTTACTTAACGTGACACTTAGTGATCCAACGATGATTGATGAAGAAGTAATTGTAGTAGCCGAGGATTTAACACCAAGTGATACTGCACAATTAGACCGTAACTTCGTAAAAGGGTTTATCACAAACATTGGTGGTAGAACGTCACATAGTGCAATTATGGCTCGTAGTTTAGAAATTCCTGCAATCGTTGGTACAAAAAATATTCTTGAATCTGTGAATAACGGCGATAAAGTTATTCTTGATGGACTTGATGGAGACGTTATAATTAACCCATCAGAAGAAGATGTTGTTAAATATAATGCAAAACATCAAGAATATTTAGAAAAAGTAGCAATCTGGAGTAAGTTCGTAAACGAGAAATCAATTACAGTAGATGGAAAACACGTTGAAATCGCTGCGAATATCGGTAGCCCAGATGATGTTGAAAGTGTACTTAAAAACGGTGGAGAAGGTGTTGGGCTATATCGTACAGAGTTCCTTTATATGAACAATGACAACTTCCCAACAGAAGATGAGCAATATATCGCATACAAAATGGTATTGGAATCATTAAAAGATAAAAAAGTAGTAATTCGTACTTTAGACATTGGTGGAGATAAACATTTGGATTACTTACCAATGGACGAAGAGTTAAATCCATTTCTAGGACATCGTGCATTACGTCTATGCCTAGAAAGAATAGATTTATTTAAAACACAACTTCGTGCGTTACTTAGAGCAGGTGTACATGGTGATTTACACATTATGTTCCCTATGGTTGCAACGCTTAATGAAGTGAGAAAAGCTAAAGAAGTATTAAATATATGTAAAAATGAGTTACAAGCTGAAGGTGTTTCATATAGCAATGATGTTAAGGTAGGAATCATGGTTGAAATCCCTGCTGTAGCGATACTTGCAGATCAATTTGCTAAAGAAGTTGATTTCTTCAGTATTGGTACTAATGATTTAATTCAGTACTCATTTGCAGCAGACAGAATGAATCAAAAAGTTTCATATTTATACCAACCATATAACCCATCTTTACTACGTTTAATTAAAATGGTTATCGACGCATCACACAAAGAAGGTATTTGGACAGGTATGTGTGGAGAAATGGCTGGAGATCAAATCGCTGCACCTATCCTTTTAGGTCTTGGATTAGATGAGTTCAGTATGAGTGCAACATCAATTCTTCAAACAAGATTTTCATTTAGTAAATTATCTTATGAAGAAATGAAAGAAATGGCTGAAACATGCTTAACTTTAGGAACACATGAAGAAGTTAAGGCATTTGTAGAAGATAAAATCAAGTAAAGGAGAAGATTATGCGTAGAGAATATAAAATTGTTGATGAAGCAGGACTACATGCTCGTCCAGCTAGTTTACTAGTTCAAGAAGCTACGAAATATCCTAATGATATCTTTATTGAGTTTAAAGAAAGAAAATTAACTTTAAAATCAATCATGGCAGTAATGAGTTTAGGTGTACCACAAAATAGCACTATTGCTATTGAAGTTGTTGGGGAAGACGCTGTTGAAGTATTTACTGCATTAGAAAATATCTTAGAAGAACATCGTTTAGTGTAATTTTAAGTAAAAAGTGAAATTCAAAAAATTTCACTTTTTTTTAAGTCGTTTCCCTTTCCTTATTGTTTATAATGAGTTATAATTACAAAAGTCTATTGTTTGCTTATAAGTTGTAAAACCACATACTTATTAGTATAATATAGATATAGAAGAATCTAAAAAAGAGGTGATATATATGTTTGAAATGAATGTACTAACAGAAGGAATCTTACCAAGTATCGCGATCCGCGGGATTGCGCCATTTCCTCATACAGATCTTCGTATTGAAATTGGTCGTAACGTTTCTAAAAAAGCATTACTAGAAGCAGAGAAAAACTATGATTCTCACGTTTTATTATTGATTCAGGAAAATCCAATGCACGATACTCCTACAGAGAGTAACGTTCTTAATCATGGTGTCGTAGCAAAAATTGGAATTAAAATAAAACTACCTAACGGTAACTTTAAAGTGAAGTTTGATCCAATCATACGCGCAGAATTATTACAGTTCCAACAAACGGATCCATATTTTATTACAAGATTTAAAACAATGCCTACAGTTCAAGATAATATTGATCAAGAACTTGCATTAGTACGCATGCTTGCAAAACAAGTAGTAGACAATTCAAAAACATTACTAAAAAATCCAAAACAATCCCTTGACGCTATTCAAAAAGGTGTTTCAAGCGATAAACTATGTGATATTGTATCAAACAGTTTAAAAATTAGTGAAAATCTAAAGTTTAAATATATTGAAACAGCATCCTTAAATCAAAGACTAACATACTTACTTGAAGATATTGAAAAAGAAAAGTATATGGGTCAAATTGAAAATCAAATCAATATGACAGTTAAGAAAAATATTGATGAAAACCAAAAAGAATATTACTTAAGAGAAAAAATGCGTGCCATCCAAGAAGAACTTGGTGACAAAGCAAAAAAAGAAAGTGATATTGAAGAACTAAAACAAAAAATTCTAAACAAAAAAATGCCACAAAATATAGAAGAGAAAGCATTATATGAACTATCTCGCTACCAAACACTACCTGCATCAAGTGGGGAAAGTGGAGTAATTAGAACATATCTAGATTTCCTAGTGGATTTACCATGGTATGAAGTAAGCGTAGATGAGACAGAAATCAAAAAAGCAGAAGATGCTTTAGATTCAACACACTTTGGTTTAGAAAAAGTGAAAGAACGTATCATCGAATACCTAGCAGTTAAAATTCTAACAGGTAAAAACCCACAAACAATATTATGTTTAGTTGGGCCTCCTGGTGTAGGTAAAACATCATTAGCTCAATCAATTGCAAAAGCACTTGGTAGAACATTTGTGAAGCAAAGTTTAGGTGGAGTGAAAGATGAATCAGAGATCAGAGGACATAGACGTACATATTTAGGTGCTTTACCAGGACGTATCATGCAAGGTATGAAAAAAGCAAAAGTAGTAAATCCTGTATTCTTGTTAGATGAGATTGATAAATTAGGATTTGACTATAAAGGAGATCCTAGTGCAGCACTATTAGAAGTACTAGATCCTGAGCAAAACTCAAAATTTAGTGATCACTATCTTGAAGAGCAATACGACTTATCTCAAGTATTATTTATCGCTACAGCAAACTATTTAGGAAATGTTCCAGCGCCACTTCGTGACAGAATGGAAATCATTGAACTATCTAGTTACACTGAAATCGAAAAATTAAATATCGCAAACGAGCATTTAATTCATAAACAACTTGAAACTCATGGATTAGACCCTAATAAGTTCAATATTGATGATGAAGCTGTTATGGAATTAATTCGTTCATACACTAGAGAAGCTGGTGTAAGACAATTAGATCGTTTATTTGGGTCACTAATAAGAAAATCAATTAAAACTATCTTAGGTGATAAGAAAGAACAAGTAACAATCACAAAAGACAACATCACAGATTTCCTTGGAAAAGCACGATTCTCTAATACAAAAGCTGAAACAAAAGACCAAGTTGGATTAGTAAATGGACTTGCATATACACAATTTGGTGGAGACACATTACCTGTAGAAGTAACATACTACAAAGGTAAAGGAAGCTTTGTACTAACAGGTAAACTAGGAGACGTAATGAAAGAAAGTGCACAAGCAGCTCTCTCATACGTTAAATCTAACGCAGAACGTCTAGGTATTGATATGAAAGTCTTCAAAGAAAACGATATTCATATTCATGTCCCTGAAGGTGCTGTACCAAAAGATGGACCTAGTGCTGGAGTAACAATTACTACAGCTATCGTAAGTGCATTAACAAACAAAAAAGTCGATCATTTCTTAGGAATGACAGGTGAAATCACATTACGTGGACGTGTTTTACCAATTGGTGGATTAAAAGAGAAATCAATTGCTGCCCATAGAAGTGGTTTAAAAACAATTATGATTCCAGCTGACAACAAAAAAGACCTTGAAGACATCCCCGAAGAAGTTCGTAAGTCTTTAGAAATTATTCCTGTTGAAACAGTGGATGAAATTATCACAAGAGCATTAAAATAACTAGCGATTTATCGCTAGTTTTTTTTATGTTTTAGCACAGTTTGGTGATAGATATTGAAATGTGAGGTAAAATCGAAAATATAAAATAAATTCAACTTTCAAAATCAATAATCAAAATACAATCCCACTACTGACTAGATAAAGTAACATAATTATTTAGTATTCTCTAGTCAGGAAACTTTGAAAATCAAAATATTTGACATATGACCACTGGTCATATATAATAGTATTAAGCCTAGTTAAGAGGAGGGACAATATGCCTAAGAAAACATACTTTAATCTTTCTCAGGACAAAAGAGAGCGCATTTTCAACGCAGGAGTCTTGGAATTCAGTTATCATGAGTTTAATGATGCATCAGTAAACACGATTGTACGAATGTCGAATATTTCTAAAGGTAGCTTTTATCAATATTTTGAGGATAAAAGTGATTTTTACTGGTATATTGTAATGCACATTATAGTGGGACATGTTGGGGAATATGAAGAGCAACTAAAAAAGAACAAAGGAGATCTATTTATAACCGAAGAACATCTCTTTAATCGTATGTTAGATGTGTTTGATGATCCTAAATATAAAAATGTTATCAAGAATGTATACAAATCCTCATATATGGAAGTAGTGCAACGTATTAGTTCCAAAGGATCAATCATATACATAAATATGTATGATATATTGATGAGCTTTGGCTTCAAAGGATATAACATTAAATCAAAAGATGATTTTATAGTTGTATTTGATATGTTACGAAATATCACTAATAATACAATATTGAAGATGATAATCGATGATTTAGGTAAAAGTGAGACAAAAGAGCTTTATATAAAACAATTATTAGTACTAGAAAAAGGAATTCTTAAACGTGGATTCTTCTAAGAGGTAAAGGACATGACTTATAAAACAAAAGGAATTATTGCATTACTTATCGCATCACTAGGATTTGCGTTTATGTCTATTTTCGTAAAATTAGCCGGTGATTTACCATTTCAACAGAAGGTTGTATTCCGAAATTCCATATCAATGATCATTTCATTTATTATGGTAAATAGGACTAGTGCCCCTACAGGACTTAAATCTAAGAATCTTCCTTTACTGATTTTAAGAAGTAGTCTTGGTACGGTTGGGATGCTGTTATTTTTCTATTCTATTGATAATCTTGACATAACATCTGATGCACAAGCATTGAATAAGCTTAGTTCATTTTTCCTTATCGCATTTAGTTTTATCTTTTTAAGAGAAAAAGTTAGACTCAGTCAAATAATCGCAATACTTATTGCATTTGTTGGGGCATTATTAATCATAAAGCCATCATTTAATCAAGAAATGTTCCCATATGTAACAAGTATTCTCGCCGCAATGTGTGCTGGTGGTGCCTATACAATACTAAGGGCATTGGGAAATCATGTGAAGTTCTATGCGATGGTGCTATTCTTCTCTAGTTTTAGCGTATTAATACTATTACCATGGGTGATTCTAACGTATGTACCTATGTCACTCGAGCAAATATTCTATATGGTACTTACTGGATTAGCTGCTACAGTAGGCCAGTTTGGGACTACACTTGCTTATAAGTATGCACCCGCAAAAGATATTTCAATATTTAATTTTAGTAATTTAGTGTTTGTCGCATTAATCGCGATACCCGTATTAGGAGAATTTCCGGATTATATAAGCATTATTGGATATATAGTAATCTTTAGTGCTTCATACTATATGTTTAAGTTTAATAAGTAAGTTTTTTTGATATAATAAAGATAATAATATATTTTAAGATTTATAAATAAATTATAGAGGTGAAAATATGTATGATTTTAGAAGTGATACTGTAACAAAGCCAACAAAAGCAATGAGAGAGGCAATGTTTCATGCGGTTGTTGGAGATGATGTATATGAAGATGATCCGACGATAAACGAGTTAGAAGCCCTTGCGGCAAAAATGACTGGGTTTGAAGCTGCTTTATTTGTACCTAGTGGGACAATGGGGAATCAATTATCAATATATTCTCACACAAATAGAGGAGACGAAGTAATTGTTGGAACACAATCACATATTAAGAACTATGAAGTAGGAGGAGCCGCTGTGATTAGTGGTGTAAGCTACCATTTAGTGAAAGAACAAAATGGAATGATGCCTCTTTTAGATATCGAACAAGGAATTAGAGGAGAAGATGTACATTATCCAGATACCTCTCTAATTTGCCTTGAGAACGCACATGGTAGTGGAGTAGTACTTCCTTTAGATTACTTAGAGAAAGTCAGCTCTCTTGCGAATAAATATGATATAAAAGTACATATGGATGGCGCGAGACTCTTTAATGCCTCAGTCCATCTCAATGTAGATGTAAAAGACATCACAAAATATGTCGACAGTGTTACATTTTGTCTTTCAAAAGGACTCGCTAGTCCAATTGGAAGTATTCTATGTGGAAGTAAATCCTTTATTAAACGTGCAAGAAGAGGTCGTAAGCTACTTGGAGGAGGGATGCGCCAAGTAGGGATTTTAGGAGCTTCTGGACTGATTAGTTTGAAAGAAATGACAAAACGTCTACAAGATGATCACAAAAATGCCCAGTATTTAGCAGATAAACTATCTCAAATGAAAGAATTTGAAGTAGATTACAATCACTTAGATATTAATATGGTTTTTGTTAAAAGCACTATTGATTTTGAAGATTTAAAGAAATATCTACATACAAAGGATATCCTTCTAGGAGGATATAAAGGAGAATATCTACGTATTGTAACTCACAATGACATTACAAAGGATATCATTGATCTTCTTCTAGAGGAAATAGTAAACTATCTAAAGAGAACATCATAATAAATCAAGATTCTATGAATAAATCCTATTTGGTTACAGGATAGAAATAAAAAAAGAGCCAATGAAGCTTTATACTCTTTTTGATTACACAAAATAATTTTATGTTAATAAATAAAAAAAGGCTAATTTAGCCTTTTTGTTTTATTTTTGGTTTCGTTTTCTTTTTCATCTCAAGATCAATAAAAATTTTCTCGATTCCAATGTTGAGGTTTTCCTCATCTCTCAACAAAATGATACTTTGCTTCACTATTTTCTCCTCAAACAATACTAATGATAAGTAGAGTAGGAACACAATTAAACAAACAAAGAACCACATCTCAAACATCCCTGTATTACCAAGTGCAATGTACCAAAACGAACCACCACCCCATGTGATTGTCATCCATACGTAAATTACACGTCGTAACCTTGGATTTTCTCTAGCAACCCATATAGCAAATGGAAAGAATCCTAATGTAAGGAATAATGCGAAAAATCCTGCGGTAATTAGATGCACCCATGTCCAAAATGGTAAATCCGGAAGAGATGGTGCTACGGAAGAAGCCACTAAGAAGAAAGACCCTGATGCAACAAAGATAACTTGTCTCGTATTGTGATAATTCTCTGTCTTGAATAGAGCTAATATAGAAAGCTGGATTATGGTACCTGTCGAAATTGCCCAAACAATAAACACGATTCTATTTGTGATGTCAAATCTATTCCCAATTTTACTAAAAGTATATTGGAATGGATTTTCAATAGAACCATAGGAAATTGTAAACAATAATGCGAATAATAAGAACGCCATCATCCATATTCTATAACGTCGATCCCTTATTAATTCTAATTGAATATCTAGAATTTGCTTTTTCTCAAGTTCCTCACGTATTTCTTGCTTATTAATATTCATTTTGCTCTTTTTTACTGTCATACTAATACCCCCTAAAAACATAATAATTATAACATATTTTGGGTGTTTTTGTGTATTTTTATGTTAAAATAAACCATAGGATGTGATTTGATGATAATAAGAGACGCAAAATTTATAACAAGTGGTACAAAACTAGAACATTATCCAACGGATAATCTACCTGAAATACTGTTAGCAGGGCGAAGTAACGTAGGTAAAAGTACATTTATTAATAGTGTACTTAATCGTAAAAATATAGCTCATGTTTCAGGACGACCTGGAAAAACACAAACACTAAATTACTATTTAGTAAATAATTCATTCTATTTTGTAGATGTACCTGGATACGGTTATGCACGAGTAAGTAAAAAAGACCGTGAATCGTTTGGAAAAATGATTGAGGAATATTTAGTGAATAGAAAGCAACTTCGAATTGTAATTCAACTCGTTGATTTTAGACATAAACCATCAGAAGATGATGTATTAATGTATAACTTCCTATCAAGTTACGGAATACCAACAATTGTCGTTGGAACAAAAGTCGATAAAGTCCCAAAAACAAAACGTAGAAAATGCGAAAAACTAATCATGGAAACATTAGGGATTGACGAAGACATGTTTTTACCATACTCTGGTGTAACAAAACTTAATCTTAATGAAGTATACGATCTTTTAGACCAAATTGTGGAGGACTAAAATGAGAGTATTGTTTATTGGAGGAACTGGAGTAATCAGTACAGAGGTTTCAAAATTAGTATTAAAGAAAAAGATTAATTTATGGCTACTAAATCGTGGTAAACATAATCACAAAGTGCCTAGAAAAGCAAAAACAATTACTGCTGATATCAATAATACCACCGAAATGAGAGATTTACTTGAGGGACAAATGTTCGATGTCATCGTTCAATGGATTTCTTATACAGTAGATGACGTAAAAAGAGATTATGAACTGTTTAAAGGACATACAAAACAATACATTTTCATATCTAGTGCTTCAGCATATATAAAACCAATCCCAACACTCCCAGTAACAGAAGAAACACCACTAGGGAATGACATCTGGGAATACTCTAAAAACAAGCAACTGTGTGAGGAATATCTACATACTGTTGATTCTGATGATTTCAATGTCACAATTGTACGTCCGAGTCATACATATAATGAGGAAAAAATTGTATTTCAGTTAAAAAGTAGAAATCATCCATATACCATGGTAAATCGTATCTTGAATAATGAGAAGGTAATTATGTTAGATGGTGGAATGTCATTATGGACGCTAACATCTAGTAAGGATTTTGCCTATGCATTTGCTGATTTGTTAGGAAATGAAGCTTCATATGGAGAAACTTATCATTTAACAAGTGATTTTGTCTATTCCTGGGAAAGAATTTATGAATTAATCTGTGAAGCTTGTGATCGCAAACCGAATCCGGTCTATATTCCAACAGATTTTGCGTTAAAGTACTTCCCAGAATATAAATCTGAGCTACTTGGAGACAAAAATAACTCATTGTTCTTTGATAACTCAAAAATTAAGGAAGTTGCGCCTAGTTACCGTAGTGAAGTTGATTATGGTAACGTCGTTAAAAAGGCTATAAAAAGACTTAAAAAGGATTCATCACTTCAAAGCATAGATTCTGATTTCAATTCAGTATATGATATGTGCATAAAGGATTTTGAAGCTCAAAAATAATACAAAAGGTGGAGTTCCACCTTTTTTTACAAAAATTTTTTACACGTTAAAAAAAATTTATTGATTTATGTAAGGGTTTTTGATAAAATGTTATTGAGGTGGTATTTATGAAGATGAATAGTTATAGATATTATCAACCAGATTATAGACAAAATGGATCTAAATCAAAAAAGGAATCAAACAAAGACTTATCGTTATTTTTTATTATTTAAAGAAGACGGCTTTTTAGGTCGTTTTTTATTTACAAACTAAATTTAGTATGTTAATATAGCGGTAAATACAGTGAAATGGAAGAGTAAATTAGATGATTCTTGTAGAGAGTTAGCATTTGGTGAAAGCTAATAGATAGTTTAATTGAAGGTAGCCAGGGAGTAGCTATAATGAACTAATAGTAGTTATAGACGTTGATCACGTTACGATATTAAGCGCCTAATATTATATTAGGAACAAAGGTGGTACCACGGATATTATTAAGTTCGTCCTTATTTTAGGACGGGCTTTTTTTATTTCATAAATATAGGAGGAAAAGAAATGAAAGAGTTAGAAAAGAAGTATAATCATTTAGAAGTTGAGAAAGGTAAGTATGATTTTTGGTTAAAAGGTGGCTACTTTAAAAGTGGTGATTTAAGTAAGAAACCATACACTGTAGTAATTCCTCCACCCAACGTCACAGGGAAGTTGCATTTAGGACATGCTTGGGACAATACTTTGCAGGATTTAATTATTAGAAGAAAGAGAATGCAAGGATTTGATGCATTATATTTACCAGGTATGGATCATGCAGGGATTGCAACGCAAGCTAAAGTTGATGCAAAACTGAAAGAGCAAGGAATTTCTAGATACGAATTAGGAAGAGAGAAATTTTTAGAAGTTGCATGGGATTGGAAGCATGAATATGCTGGACATATTAGAGAACAATGGGAAGCACTTGGTATAAGTGTGGATTATGATAAGGAACGTTTTACTTTGGATGAAGGGTTATATGAAGCGGTAACTGAAGTTTTTATTAAGCTATATGAGAAAAAACTTATTTATCGTGGTGAACGTATTATCAACTGGGATCCACAAGCGAAAACTGCCTTAAGTAATATTGAAGTAGAACATAAAGAAATTGAAGGAGCATTCTATTTCTTTAAATATATGTTAGAAGATGGATCTGGGTTCTTAGAAATCGCTACTACTCGTCCGGAAACAATGTATGCTGATACAGCATTAATGGTACATCCAGATGATGAAAGATTTACTAGTTACATAGGTAAGAGAGCGTACATACCAGGGACTGACCGATTAATCCCTGTAATCGCTGATAGTTATGTAGATATGGAGTTTGGTACGGGATGCGTAAAAGTTACTCCAGCTCATGACCCTAATGACTTTGAAGTCGGAAAACGTCACAACTTAGAAATGCCTCTATGTATGAACGATGATGGAACTATGAATGCAATGGCTCACAAGTATGAAGGTATGGACCGTTTCGAATGCCGTAAAGCATGTGTTAAGGACTTACAGGAAACTGAACTTTGCACAAAAATAGAGAAATTAATTCATAATGTAGGGCATAGTGAAAGAACAGGAGTTATTGTTGAACCTCGTCTTTCAAAACAATGGTTCGTTAAAATGGAACCACTAAGCACACAAGCTACAGAGCAATCAACAGTTGAGTTTGTACCAAAACGATTTGAGAAAACATTCTTACGTTGGATGGATGGGACATTTGATTGGTGTATTAGTAGACAATTATGGTGGGGACACAGAATCCCTGCTTGGTATAAAGAAGATGAAGTTTACGTAGGTAAAGAAGCTCCTACAGGAGAAGGTTGGAAACAAGATAATGACGTATTAGATACATGGTTTAGTTCTGCTTTATGGCCATTTAGCACACTAGGTTGGCCAAATAAAACAGCTGATTTAGAACGTTACTATCCGACAGACACAATGGTAACAGGATATGATATTATCTTCTTCTGGGTAGCTCGTATGATCTTCCAAGGATTAGAGTTTACAGGAGAAAGCCCATTTAAAAAGTGTTTAATTCACGGATTGATTCGTGATAAAGATGGACGCAAAATGTCTAAATCCTTAGGTAATGGTGTGGATCCATTAGTTATCAAAGAAAAATATGGTATCGATACATTACGCTACTTCTTAACAACAAACAGTGCTCCAGGTATGGATTTACGTTTTGAAATCGAAAAAGTAGAATCTAGTTGGAACTTTATAAATAAACTATGGAACATTTCAAGATTCACATTGATGAATCTAGGAGACTTCAAAATTGAAGATGTAGAAATTGATACAGATGAGTTAACTTTAGTTGATAAATGGCTTCTAGGAAAACTACATAATACTATTAAAGATATGGATTACAACTACGAAAAATTCGAGTTTGGTGAAGCAGCTCGTAGTATTCACAACTTCAGTTGGGAAGACTTCGCTGCTTGGTATGTTGAAATCGCGAAAATCGCATTAAATAGCGATGATGAAAAGGCAATTAATCGTACAAAATCAATTCTTTCATATGTTTTACTAGATATTATGAAACTATTACATCCATTTATGCCATTTGTTACAGAGGAAATCTATCAACAAATTCCTCATGTTGAAGAATCAATTATGATTGCATCATGGCCTGAAGTAATCGAAGAATTTGAGAATGATGAAGCAATCAAAGATTTTGAAATCATTCAAGAGTTGATTAAATCAATGCGTAATTTACGCGCTGAATATAATGTTGCACCTAGTAAACAAGTTAAAGTATTCTTAAAACCTTCAAGTGATAGAATCAAAACATTACTTGAGGAAAATAACGATATTTTACAAAGATTCTTAAATCCAGAAAACTTGGAGTATATAACTGAGTTAAACCTTGATGAGGAAGTTGTTTCAATTGTACTAAATGACGTTGAAATGTATCTGCCTTTAGGTAGTTTGGTTGATATAAGTCAAGAGATCGAACGTCTTGAAAAAGAACTCAAAAAACTAAATGGAGAAATAAAACGTGGAGAAGGGATGTTAAGTAATCCTAACTTCATTAATAAAGCTCCAGAGCAAAAAGTAAATAACGAGAAAGCGAAACTAGCAAACTATAAAGAGCAATACGTTGCTGTGAAAGTTCGCTTAGAAGCCCTCAAATAAAATGTTTATGACAATAAAAGACGCAGTCGACTGGATAGAATCTGTTAAGAAGTTCGGAGACAAACTAGATTTGTCTCGTATGGAACTAGCAACAAAAATGTTAGGACATCCAGAACGGGAACTAAATGTGATTCACATCGCAGGTACAAATGGAAAAGGTTCAACCGTTTCATACTTAAAACATATTTTACTTGAACAAGGTTATAGTGTAGGGACATTTACAAGTCCCTACATTGTTCGCTTTAACGAACGCATTACTTTTAATTTTGAAGATATCTCAAATGATGACTTACTTTATTATATAAACAAGGTATATAGTTTGCATAACGAAGTATTGGATACACATAATGAAGTTATTACATTCTTTGAACTAATAACTTTAATTTCATTTCTATATTTTAAAGATAAACAACCAGATTATGTTCTTTATGAAGTTGGATTAGGTGGTAGATTAGATGCGACCAATGTAGTTGTTCCAATTATCACGGCAATTACTTCAATAAGTTTTGATCATATGGGAGTACTTGGAAATACTTTAGATGAAATTGCTAAGGAAAAACTCGGTATTGTAAAGAATGGTACACCCCTTGTAACTGCAATTGATCAAGAAGAGTTATTCCCAGTCTTCAAAGAGCATACGATGAAACACAATAGTGAGCTAACGATTATTCGACGTAACGAAATTACAAACATAGAGTATGGTAACACAACAAAGTTCGTATACAAAACTAAAAGTTATCAAATAAGCATGCTTGGAAACCATCAAGTATATAATGCTACACTCGCAATTGAAATACTTCGCCAACTTGAACAAAGAAACTTAATTAAGGTTGATGAATCAAGTATATCGCGAGGTTTATATAATACTGCTTGGCCAGGTAGAATGGAAAGGTTTGGGAATATCGTTTTAGATGGTGCCCATAATATTGGTGGTGTAAAAGCTTTAGAAAAAAGTATGAAGTCATTATTTAGTGATAAATACATAAAGGTGCTTTTTACATCAATGGCTGACAAAGAATACACTGATAATATTGAAATCATTGAACGTTTTGCAGATGAAATTCATTTTACACAGTTTGATTATCCACGATGCGAAACCGCAGAGAATTTATATAATGCTTCAAAGTTTGATAAAAGGTTCATTCACGAAGATGCAATCGAAGCATTACAAAAACTAAGGCAACTAAAAAATGATGAGATATTACTCATCACAGGTTCATTATATTTTATTAGTTATATGAGAAAAGAGATCTAGTATCTCTTTTTTTTTATAGAAAAAAGAATGGTATAAACGTATTATTCACTTGAGGAGTGATATTATGTTTATGATTCGAGAAATACCGATTGAGGAGAGACCACGAGAAAGATTTTTAAAGTATAGTAATGATTCAATTCAAACACATGAACTGATTGCGATTATTCTACGAACTGGTTCAAAAGAGGAAAGTGTAATTGATTTAAGTAAAAGGGTACTATATAAATATTCAACGCTAAAAGAACTTAGTTCTGTGGATATTGAAGAACTCCTAAAGATAAAAGGAATTGGGAAGGTGAAAGCTGTTGAGCTAATGGCGGCCTTTGAACTTGGTAGAAGAGCAAGTAATGAAACATTCACATCAAAAAAGAGATTAACATCTCCAGAAAGTATTTATCAATATCTTAGAAGTCATCTTGAACAGAAAACACAAGAACACTTCATAGCTCTTTACTTAAACACTAAAGGTGAACTTATAAAAAAAGAAACACTATTTGTTGGAAGTCTAAATTCTAGTTTAGTTCATCCAAGAGAAATCTTTAAACATGCAGTTTTGTGTAGTGCTGCTAATATCATTGTTGTTCATAACCATCCAAGTGGAGATCCAACTCCTAGTAAAAACGACATTGAAGTTACAAAGATTATCCATAAGAATAGTTTGATGATGGATATTCACTTAATGGATCATATTGTGATTGGTAGAAATAAGTATTTCTCTTTCAAAGAAAAGGGAATTATTTAAGTTCTCATTTTCAAAACAGTGTTAGCGATTTCATGAAATAAAAGTGAATATTTAGACTCTTTAAAGCCCTTTAATAAAGGGGTTTTTCATATGAAAACGCTTTTATAAACAAACCTCTTTACAAAGTGTTTTTTGTTACTATAATAGAGGAGGATTTAAACATTATACTGTATGGAGGAAAAAGATATGTACCCAATTATTATGTTTAATAGCGTATACAATCCTGCTAGTGAAATGTTCGCTAAAAAGGGATTTCAAAAACGTTATACTAAACAAATTAAGAAAAAAAGTAAAAAAAGAAATAGTATTAAATAGATTCAAAAAAAAGACATCACTTACAAAGTGATGTCTTTTTAGTATCGTTCTTTTTTTCCTCGTTGTGGCTTTTTATATCCTTGTTGGTATCGATCACTATTATAATCTCCACCAAAACTAAGTAATGTAAGGAACATAACTAACAAACTAGTTCCTCCACTGATCATGGGGATATATGAATAATTACTATAAAGTTTATTCGTTTCTACTGGAAGATTTGACGAGATAATATAATCACCATTATCCAAAAAGTTTGTTATTATATAATCACCTTTATCAAACTCAATACTACCAAGTACATCATACTTCTCAAATGAAGGATAGTAGTATGCGGTAAAGTTATGGAACTTAATATAGTCTGTGGTAGTTGTGTCAATAGGTTCAATAAACATCTGATGGTAATCATTACGTACTGATGTATTGAAAGTGAGTTCTACGAATGAATCAAATTGAATATCAATTACTTTATTCTTTTCCTTACTATAGATATATAGCAAAGTTCCTTTTTCCTCAGAATGAAACTCTATCTCATTATTTTGAAGTTGAGAGTAATCATCAAGAGAAACTGTTGTAATCGGTTCTTGTAAAACAAGGTAACCTATAAACGAAAGTATAATAAACAAGACGCTAAGTCCTCTAATTGAAAGTTTCATGGCTTAACCTTTTATGTGTTTTCTTTGATATTTTGACAATGGTATCTTTTTTGCTTCTTTGAAATACTTGAATCCAAGTAATGCGAATAACAATGTTAGTATTGCGCTTAAACTAAATAATCCTATTCGATTAACATAATTCATGGATAACAATGCATATTGTCCGAAATCTTCAGTATTTTTAACGACAACACCGTTAAATGAATAAGTATCAGCTTTCAAGTCTACTTTTCCAAAACCTAAATAACCTCTATGTCTGATTTGCTTGTCAAACTCAATGTTATTGATTGAAGTAGCAGATGTATCAGACTCAGTATTTAATAGTAAAGATGACTTGAATACTTCTTCCTCATCTTGTGATGTTAGAGTTAAGTTGATTGATACACCAATATTTTCAACTTCACTACTATATCTTACTCCGTCAGTATCAAGTAGAATATAATATTCCCCTTTTTCTGTAATTTCAAAAGTAGATTCTTCATCTGAACTAAATACAATTAGATCATTCTGTAATAAATTGATACTTGCTATAATTAATGAAACAAAACCAATACCTGTTAATATAAAGAAGACGATTGGTTTACGATTTGGATTTTTTCTTTTGTAACTCATCCTTATCACCTCTGTTCAATTATATCATAAAATGAAATGATTTTTCTTGTTTAGTTGAAATTACAGAAAAACCTTCTATTTAGGTAGAAAAGGGCACTTGTGAAAGTAGATTTGAGGTTCTTTACATTTTAATTAATTGTGGTTTCCTCTTTGATTCTATAAATGTTTTTTACTCATCGACAACACGAGGATTTCGTCAATACCATCAACACAATATCTATTATATGTTTAACTAACTCATATTTATCGATTTTAGAGAGCGAAAATCAATATATTTAGCGATAAAGTGTGATTTCACTTGCATTATAGTTTAGTTAATGTATAATAACTTTGGTTATCTTGATATCCATGAGATTTTTTATTGACAAAAAGACTCATAAATGGTATTATTTTAACGCTGATTAGAGGCATACCGCACAGAGAAGGTTTGAAAGCTTAGGCTACCTTAATGGCGCGTCTTAATAAAAAAAATGAGGAGGTGCTTTATGTACGCAGTAATCGAAACAGGTGGAAAACAAGTAAAAGTATCAGAAGGTAGTGTAATCTACGTTGAGAAATTAGATGTTGAAGCTGGAAGTAATTATACTTTCGACAAAGTATTAATGGTTGGTGGAGATGATGTAGTTGTAGGAAACCCATATGTAGATGGTGTATCTGTAGAAGCTACAGTTGATAAACAAGGAAAACAAAAGAAAATCATTGTTTATAAAATGAAACCTAAGAAAAAATATCGTCGTAAACAAGGACACAGACAACCATATACAAAATTAACAGTAACAAAAATAAATAGATAGTAAAAATTTATGGAGGTGACTATTATGTTATTAGAAATTAATATTCTGAAATGTATGGCTTCTAAAAAAGGTGTAGGTTCTACTAAGAACGGTCGTGACAGTGAATCAAAACGCTTAGGAGCAAAATTATCTGACGGTCAATTCTGTAAAGCTGGATCTATCATTTATCGTCAAAGAGGAACAAAAGTTCATCCAGGAAACAATGTTGGAATTGGTGGAGACGATACATTATTTGCAAAAATTGATGGAATCGTTAAATTCGAACGTGTTGGTAAAGATAGAAAACAAGCTTCAGTTTACCCGGAATAATAAAACATACGAATTAATGGCAAATCACTTTGTGATTTGCCATTTTAATTCTTAAAATGTATAATGAAATTATCATAAAGGTGGTGATTTAATGATTTCTTTAGCGTTATTAAAAGACTTAGAAGAAATAGATGCGTTAGCAGTGAAAACAATTAAGCACATGACTACATCAAATATTCCACAGTGGACATTGAATTACCCTAGGAAAGATCATTATTTTAAGGATGTAATTAATAATGCTCTTTATATTTATAAGGAAGATGAAAAAATACTTGGCGCAATGACAGTTTTGCCTGAGAATGATCCTCCCTATAAAACAATTGACGGATGGCTAAAAGAAAAAAGTTTAGTAATCCACCGTGTTATTGTAGATCCTGATTATGCAAAAAAAGGAATCGCACAAACATTACTTGATTACGTATTTGAGTTAGGTAAAACATGTGAATACGAATCAATCAAAATCGATACTCACTTAGAAAACTATAAAATGAGAAACTTCTTACATAAGAATGGTTTCATTGAAATAGGATACTTAGCTTGTATTAATAGACAAGCATATGAAAAAGTATTGGAGGAGTAACAATGAAAAAATTACTTGTTGTTTGGAAAAGTGATAATGAAATTGATATTTCAAAATTTATTGTACCATTCAGTTATAATTCAAAAGCACAAAATTGGTTCACTGATGTGGAAGTACTAATTTGGGGTTACTCTCAAGTAGTAGTTCGTGATACGAACAAATATCAGGAATATGTAAAAACGTTGATTCATAATGAAGTTAATGTTTACGCATGTAAAATGTGTGCTGATGATACAATGAGTACAGAATTATTAGAAAGCCTTGGAGTGAATGTTATGTATACTGGAAATTATCTTGCTGAAAAATTAAATAGTCCTGATTGGGAAGTCATTACGATTTAATGAATCGAATTATTATTTTGGGACCAAGTGGCACTGGGAAAACTACTTTATGTAGACGCCTTGGTGAAAAACTAGGTCTTAAAGAATTACATTTGGATTCCGTATACTGGCTTAAGGATTGGAAAAATATTGACAAAGAAACTTTTGATATTAAAATGAAAAGTTTTCTAACGAAACACCCGAAATTTGTAATTGATGGAAATTACACAAATAATAAACACTTTAAATATCGTTTAGATCTTGCAGACACAATCATCTTCTTGGATTTTGGTACGAATCAGTCTTTAAAAGGTATTTACCAAAGAGCTCATGAGTTTAAACATCTAGTAAGAAGTGATATGGCTGAAGGTTGTGTAGAGGGTATTGATCAAGTGTTTTTAAAGTATGTCGCAAGCTTTAGTAGATTTAAATCAAAATACTTAAAAGCGACTGTAAAAAAATATGATAAAAAGAAAAAGGTACTTGTATTTAAATCTCGTGAAGAGTTAAATAATTGGTATCATTCCTTATAGGAGGAATTATAATGTTTGTAGATTTAGTAAAGATAAAAATATCTTCAGGAAAAGGTGGCGACGGTACAGTCGCTTTTCGTAGAGAAAAATTTGTTCCAATGGGAGGTCCTTCTGGAGGAGATGGTGGTAGAGGTGCAGATGTCATCTTTGTCGGTCGTGAAGGATTGTCTACATTAGTGGACTTAAAATATAATAAGGTATTACGAGCCGAAGACGGAGAAAACGGAAAACCCAAAAAAATGAATGGTGCTGGTGGAACTGATCTGATTGTTCAAGTTCCAGTAGGTACAACTATTTATGATGATGAATCTGGTAAAGTTATTGGAGATATCACAGAAAACGAGCAAAGAGTCCTTGTCGCAAAAGGTGGACGTGGTGGTAGAGGGAATGTGAAATTTACATCATCTAGAAACACTGCTCCAGAAATTGCTGAAAAAGGGGAACCAGGATTCACACGTATGATTCGATGTGAACTTAAAGTTCTTGCTGATGTTGGATTAGTAGGGTTACCTAGTGTTGGGAAAAGTACTATAATTAGTATTGTTTCTAATTCAAGACCTAAAATCGCAAGTTACCACTTCACTACTCTTAAGCCAAACCTTGGTGTAGTACGTGTAGAAGATCAACGTAGTTTTGTAATGGCGGATTTACCAGGATTAATTGAAGGAGCATCTTTAGGACAAGGATTAGGACTTCAGTTCCTAAGACATATTGAGCGTACGAGAGTTATCTTACACGTTATTGATATGAGTGGTTCTGAAGGTAGAGATCCATTTGAAGACTATAAAGTAATTAATAATGAGTTAGCTTCTTACAAATATAATTTATTAAAAAGACCACAAATCATTGTTGCGAATAAAATGGATATTCCAGGAGCTGAAGATAATCTTGAAATGTTTAAGATGGAACTTGAAGAAGATTATCCAATTATCCCAATAAGCGCAGCAACAAAATCAGGAGTTCAAGAATTATTATATAAAACGATGGATTTATTAGAGAATACAAAACGTTTTGATTTATATGATGATACAGACTATGATGAGGTTGTAGAATATACATTTGAAGCTGATGAAGAAATATTTAATATTCGTCTTGGTGAAGATGGAGTTTACGAAGTATATGGGAACCCACTGAAGAAGATATTTGATATGACGGATTTCACAAAAGATCAATCAGTGAAAAGATTCAGTAGAGTGTTACGTGGTTTAGGTGTAGATGCTAGATTACGTGATAAAGGTGTAAAAAACGGAGATACGGTAAGAGTATTTGAGTTTGAATTTGAGTTTATAGATTAAAAGGTGCGAAAGCACCTTTTTTTTAATATATAGAAGTGGTATTATGTTTATAAGAGAATTATGACTAAAAGGGGGAACTTAAATTGGATTTCACAGAAATTGTTAATAGTAGTTTACTATATATTTTAGTAGCTATTGTAATTACTTATGTTTTCTTCCTTGCTTTGTTTTTTTCAAAGAAGGCATGGAACAGAGCATTAGAATTAGGATTCACTAAGAAAGATTTACTAAAAGTTATTAAATCAACAATTAGTGCAACAATCGTACCAAGTATTGCGATTGTAATTGGTTTAGTTACACTTGTGAGCTCTTTGGGGATACCATTCCCATGGTTGCGTTTAAGTGTAATCGGTAGTGTTGCATATGAACTTGTGGCAAGTGAAACTGCTAGAGCAGCATTACTATGTAATCCTGATATGTCAGCTGCGGTATGTGCACAGCAAACACTTGCAAGTGCAAATCTTCAGAGTTATGTAACTGTTATGTTTGTTATGACAACTGCGATTACTTCAGGATTATTCACATTGCTGTTCTTCGGTAAGAAGATTCAAGGTAGAGTAGTTGAACTGGGTAGTAATAAAAAGTCATTTGGATTTGTTGCGATTGAGTGCTTAATGGTTGCTTTAGCAGCAACATTCTTACCTGCGTTTCTATTGGCTGATTGGACATCGTTTTTAACCTTTTTAACAAGTTTATTGATAACGATAACTTTTGGAATGTTATCAATGAAATATAAGAAACTATCATGGGTAAAAGATTTCGTACTAGCATTAGCGTTGCTTGGTGGTATGGCTTCGAGTATTCTATGGTTAAGTTGGCTAGGGTAGGTGAAAGATATGAATAATAAGTTTTCTGTAGAAATGACTCGTTTGGGTCGAATTGGTATCTTAATTACTATTGCTTTATTATTTATGGTTCCTACCGTGTTTGGGTTGTACCATGGGGCTATGCCAACTTTAGGTGATTTCTTCACTGCTGGTGTTGGTTTGTTTGCAATCTATATTCCAATCGGGATTAGTGAAGTGTTTATTTTCTCACCATTGCTAGGTAGTTCTAGTTACCTGACTTTCATTACTGGTAATATTCTAAACTTAAAAGTTCCAGTAGCGAATAATGCTCAAGAACTAACGAGCACAACAAAGGGTACCGAGGAAGCTGATGTAATAACGACACTAGCAATCGGTGTAAGTTCAATGGTTACAATTTTAATCCTAAGTTTAGGAGTTCTATTATTTATTCCTCTTGAACCGATAATTGCTAAAGAAGTTGTTCAAGATGCTGCTGGATATGTATTGCCTGCATTGTTTGGTGCGTTATTAATTAGTGTGTTAAAACCAAGTGGTGACGTTATTGTGAAGAATAAAATACTCGCAGGTGTTGTACCATTTGTTCTGTTGATTATTGTGAATATTGTTATCATAAATACTACTGCATACTCAGGAGTAATTCTAATAATCACAGCTCCAATGACTATATTCTTTGCATGGTTGTTGTTTAAAAAAGGAAAGATCACAATAGAAGAAAAAGAAAAGAACTGATTTCATATTTGAAATCAGTTTTTTTTTACTTAATAAGGAACCTTTAATTATACAAGCATTAAAATCAGATATTATGATATAATTACAAATAGGAGTGTGATATATATGTATAGCTATTTACAAGGTGAAATTACGGAAGTTCATCCAAATTATATTACTGTTGATATTAATGGAGTTGGATATGAAGTTTTCACACCGAACCCTTATGAGTATAAACTGAATGAAATGGATAAAGTATTTACATTTCATTATGTTAGAGAAGATATTAATGTACTTTATGGATTTAAAACAAAAAGCGCTAAGCAGTTATTTATTAAGTTACTAAGTGTTAAAGGTATTGGTCCTAAAAGTGCTGTTGCGATTCTTGCAACTGGAAATGTTGATGATGTAATTGGTGCTATCGAAATTGGGAATGTAAAATTCTTAAGTAAGTTTCCTGGGATTGGACCAAAAGCAAGTCAGCAAATTATCCTTGATTTAAAAGGGAAACTCAATTTAGAAGTTGATCGTATTGTTCTTAATGATAATATAAGTGAGGTTGAAGAAGCTTTGAAATCGTTAGGATATAAAGCAAAAGAAATTAAGAAAGCGGTAAAGAACTTAGATGGTTCTAAACCAACAAATCAGTTATTAAAAGATGCATTATCACAAATGTTAAAGTAGGTGATTGTCTTGAGTGGATTCTTTTCTTACACAGAGGGGATAAATACGTTTCAAACATTTAGTTTAAATCATATTCTTCCAATTTTTGTAATAATAGTTGGAGTCGTACTAATCTACTTAAATAAGGATAGACTACGAGAATCAAAGTACGAGAAACATATTAGATATAGTATTGCAATTATAGCTATAATAACGGAAGTATCTTTTCAACTATGGCAAGGATTTCATGGAACATGGAACTTTGCTGAAAGTCTACCATTACATCTTTGTAGATTGACAAATTACTTAGGTATTTATATTATGTTCACGAAAAATAATAAGGTATTTGATATTGCGTATTTTTGGAGTTTAGCAGGTGTTGTAAGTATCCTTTTCCCTGATATTCTTCATGGTCCTGATAGATACAGATATTACCATTTTATGATCAGTCATATATTATTCTTCTTTATGTATATGTACCTATTATTTGTTAATGAACTAACGCTAAACTTTAAATCATGGAAGAAAAGTTTTGCTGCATTATTTTTACTTGCAACTGTAATTATAATTCCAATTAATAACATATTTAATATGAATTATATGTATTTGTTATATCCAGAAAATACACCATTTAGCATTTTCTATGGGGGAAGCTATATTTTGTATATAACTGGTTGTATAGGGTTAACCATGATTGTTATTACGGTGTGGTATCTACCGATTCATTTCTATAACAGAAAAATAAATTAGGAGAATTTCTCCTTTTTTTATTGACAAACTATTAAATATGTAATATATTACGTATTATAAAGGTAACATATTACATATCGAGGTGAGGAATCATGAATAGAGAAAATTTACAACGTGAAGTTATTGTGAGGTTATTCCAAACATCAAATGCATTACAAACATATATGGACAAACTTCTTAAGGAGGATCATATAACAACTAAACAATTTTTTATGATGATTATTTTGGGATCATTTGAGTATGCACCAAAAATTGGGGAATTAAGTGAAAGGTTTGGAACATCAAGACAAAACGTCAAACAAGTACTGCTTAAACTTGAAAAATCGGGTCTTATAAATCTATTCAAAGACGAGAAGGATTCCCGAATAACTAGAGTGATGTTCACGAATAAGGCTAATGAGTTTTGGGCTCCTAGAGATCAAGGAGATACCGAAAGTATGAACAGTATATTTCATATACTATCAGATGAAAGTCTACTCCACATGATTGAATCACTAATCAAGTTATTTGATCAATTGGATGTTTTGAAGAAAGGTATTTAAAAGAGTAATAAGAAATGAATAAAATATTAAGAATAACGTTGATTCTTGCAGGAGTGATAATTGCAGGGGCGACAATAATGTTCGTGACACTAACTAATAATATGAAAGAGATTAATGCAATTGAAATTCATGAACTCTCACAAGAAAATCTAGAAGACGGAGAGTATATTGGTAAGTATTACTACGAAGAGCAAATCGGGGTTACCGTAAAAGTAAACGTTCAAAATAAGCTAATAGTGAAAATAGAGTTTATCGAACACATTGCAGGCTTAGGACATAAAGCAGAAATAATTGTAGAAGATATTATAGAGAAGCAATCACTACACGTAGACGATATAACAGGAGCAACCACATCATCACGTGTCATAAAACTAGCAATAGAAAATGCATTGGAGGGAAAATGATGAAATCAATTATATTATATGAATCAAAATCAGGATGTACAGAAAAATGCGCAGCATATATAAAAGAAAACAATGAGTCTGAACATAGTAAAATAACGAACTTTAAAGGGACTTTGAATGACTATGAATCAATCGTTATTATGGGACCTGTATACATGGGAAAAGTGAATGATCAAGTTCTAAAAATACTTAATAGAAACAAAGAACTTTTATTAAGTAAGAAACTGTATATTGTACTTTGTGGAATGAATGTAGAAGGATTTAACGCTATGGTAGAACAAAATATTGACGAGCAATTTCGAAATCACGCTGAAATTATCTATGGTGGAGGAGCATATTATTTAGAGAAACTTGGGTTTATTAAAAGGCGAATAGTGAAGGCTATCGCAAAGGTTACTCAAAGTAGTGAACACATCAACTATCAGAATTTAGACAAAATAAAAATCTAACCGACCGGTTAGATTTTTTTATACTTTATACAGTTCAACTATGTCATCGAAATCATAGTCATTTGCGATAGCGAGACTTAATAGGATTCTTGCTTTTTGTCCATTTAAGTTACCACCTAATATACAACCGCGATTTGTGAGGTCTTTTCCACCACCACGATATGCGTATGTATCAAGGACTCTACCAGAATAACATCTTGAAACAATTACTACATGAATACCAACATTGATAGCTCGTTCAATTGCATCTAACATAGTTGGAGGTAAATTCCCTCTTCCTAAAGCTTCGATAACAATCCCTCTAGCTTCACGTTCAATAAGGAAATCAATGTATTCCCCATCCATACCAGCGTATGATTTAATTAGGAATACCGAATCGTTATATTTGTTGTTTAGTTTATACTTCTTGAAGTTTGTTATATCACGGTAATACATTACTTCATTATGGTCAATTATTCCGAGTGGTCCAAATTCAAATGATTTGAACGTATCTAAACTCATAGTATGTGTCTTTGTTACTTCAATAGAACTATTAATTGTATCGTTCATAACAACCAAAGTACCTTTTCCTTTAGAATCAGGAGACATACATACCTTTATACTAGATACTAAATTCGTTAAACCGTCATATCCTAGTTCAGAAGCGTTCTTCATAGAACCGGTTAGAACAATAGGTTTCTTTGAATTTGTAACACAGTTCAAATAAAAAGCAGTTTCCTCAAGAACATCTGTACCATGAACAACTACAACACCAGTAATGTCATCTTGATCTAAATAGTCCTTCACAACGTTTGCTAAGTTTCTCATATCCTTAGGTGTGATGGATGGAGACGGTTTTCTTGAAAATTCATGTACCAATAAATTTTGAAATTCATCTATACCAGAAAGAGTCTGAACAATCTCGTTTGGAGATAAAGATGGTATTGCACCATGCAAATCTTTGTCAACTTTCATAGCGATTGTTCCACCTGTAAAAATTAATGCAACTTTCTTCATGATATCACCTCACATAAATCATAACATAAAGGAAGAAGAAAGAATACTTAAAAATGTAAAATTATGGAACACGATAAAAGTGAATCATATAACAGTACAAGTAAACATAACTCGACTGAAATACAGGGAGCAAAAACTATCTTAAATGACCATGATTCCCTGTGTGGTTATAATAGTGAAAAGTGATGTTTTTAATACTCGATTTATCATAGGAAAATATAAATGTCTATAGTTGTGTTTTATTTTGATTTTAAGAAGTGTGACATTCCATTGAAGAGAGGGTGTGAATTAAAAAACGAGATATGTGTTATAGATAACTATAAACGGCTATATTAAGCTATTCATATTAGTTAACATAATATATATTATAGGAAGCTAAATCAACAACACTGTTTTGCCTCTATTTGATTTCTTTTCTATGTATATATGGGGTTTTGCTATAAAAATCGTATGATATTCACCCTCTATCGTTTAGTTAACATATTCAAATATACCCAATGACTATATTTAATATCGACTCAAACCTCTTCTTTCGTACTAAGTAAATTCAAGTAGTGAATTTTGAGTATTTTCTATTTTTATCCTCTCACCATATAAGAATGTCTCTAAAAGTGAAACACGTTTAGAGACGAAATTAGGCATAAAAAAAAGGGTATGAAATAAACCCGTTTTTCTACTACTTTTTAACTAGAAACTCTATAGAATTCGTACCTAATTTTTTATATACTTCTTCTGCTTCTCTTATAAGTGTGTCTCCTATTTGTTCTGGTGAATGACAATCAATTCCGAATATAGTTTTTACATTATATTCTTTCACAAGATTCCAAAATTCAATTCTTGGATATGGTTGTGTTTTTCCTTGAGGAGTATTTCTGGTTCCTCTACGATATCCATTTCCATTGAACTCAATTATTGTATCTGTTGCTTCTGCACATGATAAGATTTTCCTTGCGACCTTAATAGCTTTTTCATTCCAATCTTGATAACCACACATATATAAATCAGGATGAGCGAGAATATCAAATCTTCTTGTTTTCATTCCTTCGCATACAAAGTCTGCGTATATGTCTATGTCTTTGTCTGTTGATAACGCAAAGCAGCTTTTTAGGTCATTCATTGTTTTTGTATGAGAAATATAGTGTTGCCCTAATATCATATAATCAAGTTCATCGGATAGAAACTTGTAATATTCTTCATGGTCATAGAAAAACTCAACTTCTATACCTTTCTTGATGGTCAACTTGTTTTTATACTTATCTTGAACATATTCTATATCACTTAAATACTCTTCAAACTCTTTTGGTTTCATCCGAACACCAAAATCATCGACTCTAGAGTTTGGTGCATGATCACTGAATCCTAGTTCCTCTATATTGCTTTCTATTGCCTTTTCTACATAATCCTCACAAGTACCAACTGCGTGGCCACAAAGTTGGTGGTGAGTATGATAGTTTGCTTTCATTGTAAACACCTCAAGCATTATTCTAACACTTATAGATTTTGTATACAATGAAAGTGAAAAAAAACTATGAATTTATATCATAGCTTTTTTGTTTCTTTTTTACTGTCTACTTAACTTTATAAATTCCATCAATATTACTGACTTTCTCTAGTATTGACTTCTCTTTGTCATAATGCTCTTTTTTTATCACTATTTTTGGGAAACCATATTCAGAAAATTGTATATCACAATTAGGATTTTTCTTATCAAAGTCTCTCAAAATATCGTATACTTCCTTCGTTTGTATTTTTACTTTGATAGAGTATACGTGCTTGTTATAGTTGTTTTTAAGAGTTGCTTTAATATTAAGAACTATTGAGAAAATGAAGAGCACGAGAAAGATAAGTGTGAATAGTGATGTTCCATTTATATCAACATCAAGAATCATCCCGGATACTAAAAAGAAACTAATACCAAATCGGAAAATATATGAGTTACGATGCGTTAAGTTCTTGTGTTTTTTTGTCAGGTCCTTTTTGGTAATAATTATGAGTTCAATAACTAATAATATGATGTAAATGGCTACTGGTATAACAGACAAATATTTTATCATTTAAATCCCTTCTTTCTTGAATATATTATATCACATAAGAGAAATAATATGGTAAAATACTTATAGGTGATATATATGGAAATTAAAAGACCTTTAGCATATCGTGAAAGACCTAAAAACTTATATGAAGTTGTTGGACAGGATCACATTTTAAGAAGCAATGGTGTGATAAATAGAATGAATAAAGATGTACAGGATTTCCTTTTACCTCATGTTGAGGAAGGGAATGTGATTATGATTGGACTTACTACAGTGAACCAATTACAGAACACCCCTAAAAATTTAAAAGACGAGATTATTGATTTCTCGTCTTTTCTTACATATCTTTCAACTTCATTATATCTATTTCTTGTAGTTTCTTTTTCTTTTTCTCATTTCTGTAGTATTTAAACATTCTAATAACTGTCATTATAACTGATAATCCCAACACAACATAAATGAACTCTAAATCAGTTTTGTGGTTTCCAAGAGGATCATCCCTTAATAAATAAACAAACAACATCAATATCCAAGACAGATTTCCAAGAAATAATCCTAGAATGATATTCTTGATCTTAAATATAGTAAAAAATAGATATAAAAACATAAATATAAAAAATAACATTACTAATGGTGACATTATTTTATTCCTCCCCTACTGTTTTTTTGTATTCACCAATGATATCCTTAACCAATGAAACTGAAATCTTCTCTTCAATCGCAAGATTCTTTAAGTAACTGATGTAATTATCCTCTTGATTGTTTGAGTGTATTTGAATCTTAGAGATTAATCTATCTAATCTCAGTCTTACAGTTGGATAGGTTACCTCATAATCCTTTGCGACTTTCTTTAATGATCCAGAAGATAATATGAAATTCTTGATAAAGTTCTGTTCATCTAGTGACAATTTTTCGAACCAGTTGCTTGATGTTTCGATAAAACCACTCCCTTTAATTAAATTTACATCTCTTAAATAATAACTTTAATAATATTATTGTAATCTTTAATAATATTAAAGTCAATAAAATTTGGTGTTTCCGATTTATATCAATATTTTAGACCCATTCTTATCTTCATATGTTATAATTCTATTAGGTGATAATTATGAATTTTCAAAAACCCTTAGCCTATCGAGCTAGACCAAAGAAACTTGAAGATATTGTAGGACAGGATCATTTACTAGGTAAAAATGGAGTAATTAAGAAAATGTTAGATAGTGATAAACTATTTAGTCTTATTTTATACGGTCCTCCCGGAGTTGGTAAAACAACTATTGCAGAGGCAATTGCTGAGATGGTAGGGTTAGGAACTTATAAGTTTAATGCTTCAACAGATACTAAAGCACAATTACGAGAAATTGTAAAACACTGCAAAAACTATGGTGCAGTGATCATAATTGATGAGATACATCGGCTTAATAAAGACGTGCAAGACTTTTTGCTGCCTATCATTGAAGAGCACCCAGTAAAGATTATAGGACTTACTACAAATAATCCCTATCATAGTGTAAATCCAGCGGTACGTAGTAGAACGCACGTATTAAAGCTTAAACCGATTAGTAAAGATGACATTATAAAGAGACTGAAACAAGTAGAAACAGAGTTTAAAGACGAATTAAACAGTGTTTTAAGTGATGATGTGTATGAGTATATCGCAATTAGTGCGAACAATGAGATTAGAACTGCAATTAATAGTCTAGAAATCTTAAATATGAGTTTCCCTAGTGAGGAAATTGATTTAAATAAGGCAAAGAGTGTTTTATTATCTCCTAGTCTTAGCTTAGATAAGAATGAGGACAATTACTTTAATGTCTTAAGTGCATTACAGAAATCAATTAGAGGTAGTGATGTTGATGCAAGTCTACATTATTTAGCAAGATTGATAGCTATGGAAGACTTACCAAGTATTTTACGAAGATTAACGGTAATTGCATGGGAGGACATTGGATTAGCAAATCCCCAAGTAGTATCTCGAATGGATGCATGCGCTCGTGCTTGTGAACGTGTTGGCTTTCCAGAAGCACGTATACCTCTTGGTACAATGGTTGTTGATTTAGCATTAAGTCCTAAGAGTAATAGTGCACATAGTGCGTTAGACGCTGCTTTAAAGGACGTTATGGAGGGTGTGACACCCAAGGTACCGAATCATTTAATCAATGTAGCGAACTTTGAAGATAAAAAAGCCTATATCTATCCTCATAGTTATGATGGAGCACTTGTGTATCAACAGTATTTACCTGATGAAATTAAAGATAAGATCTATTACTTCGCAAAAGATACAGGTAAATATGAAAGAGCATTAAACGAAAGAAACAATATAATTAAAAAGGTATTAAAGAAATAGTGATTTATATCAAAAAAAACTTCCTATGGAAGTTTTTTTATTTTGTTATGTGTTCTATAAAGGATAACCACTCATTACTTTGAAAGAATACTATATCTTGTGTTGAAGGTATTTTTAAGTTTGAGATACTTTCAACGATCTTCTTATCAAAAGGTATTTTTAATACTACATCTAAGTTAGATAGTTTGCAGTATTCCTCTATTTCTCTTGTTATATTAGTGTTTAAATCATACTTATTAATTACAACACTCGCAGTAACACTGAACATTTCTGATAGTGTTAAGACTCTTTTTAGGTCGTGAATCCCACTTTTTGTGGGTTCCGTAACTATTAGAGCCTTCGAGACACCACTTATTGTACTAATCACATTACATGCGATTCCGGGTGACCCATCTATAAGTATGGTTTTTGCATTTTCTCTTAAAGCTGCTTCTTTACTGCGTTTTCTAACTTCGCTAACGAGTTTACCACTTGACTCTTCACCAGGGTGAAGACGAGCATCTATCATCGATCCATATGATGTGGATCTTTTGTAGAGTTTTCCAATCACATGATCCTTCATTGTGATTGCACCATGTGGGCACACATAATGACATACTCCACACCCCTCGCATAATCCTTTTTTCACATCAATATTTTCTGTAATTGCGTCAAAATTGCATTTCTCATAACATAATCCACAATCCTGACACAGTATTTTGTCTATTATAGGTCTTTTAAAACCGATGAAGTTTTCCTCTTTTACGATTTCTTTACTGAGCAAGATCTTTAAGTCAGGAGCATCTACATCACAGTCTGCGACTACTATTTGCTCGAAGTAGGGAATCATCGAAAGGAGTAAGGTTGATTTACCAGTACCGCCTTTTCCACTTATTACTGCAATTTCTTTAACCATGTAGTTCACCAAATACTCTTGATAGGATATTTTTGATCTTTCCTTTAAAGATTTCATCATGTTCGATCAATAACGACCCTTTACTATATAATTCAGCTCGTTTTTTTGTCCATGGTATGTCTTCAATAAGAGGTATTGATTCATTTTCTAGATAAGTATATATATCATGGTTCCCAATCCCACTTTTATTCACCACTACACCAAAATTAATCTTTTCCTCTCGTAGTAGTTGTACCACCATTTTCATATCACTGATACCAAAAGGTGTTGGTTCTGCGCATATAATTGCATAATCGGTATGTTGTAAAGCAGCTACGGTTGAACAAGAAACCCCTGGGGGACAATCTGTTATCACAAGATCATCATTTTTGGTTTTTTTGATTAATTCATCAATGATTCTTACACCACTTACTTCACCAATGTTCAACTTTCCATAATGGAAATGACGTTCCTCGTCTACAAATGAATTGACTGTTCCAATTGGTTTTTCTTGATAGGTTATCGCCTTTTCCTTACAAACAAGTTCACACAAACCACAATCATGACATAAGTCCTCAAAAATTAGTACCTTTGAGTTTGTCGGGATGATTGCGTTGAAATTACAGTGATTTCCACATTCCTTACAGAATGTGCATTTGCTTACATCAACAATAGGATGATTTTTTAGGACATCTTCTGTAGACTCATGTTTTGGTTGAATAAATATATGTGAGTTTGGTTCTTCTGTATCGGTGTCAATTAGTGTTGCCTTTTGTAGATAGGCAAATAGATTCACACTTAGAGTAGTTTTTCCTGTACCACCTTTACCGGATAGTATGGATATCTTCACTAATGCTTTCCTTTAGTTGTTGAAGCGAGAACACGCCCTAAGTTCTTTTCGTAGTAATCATATAGTGCATCTCGAACACTATAGCTGTCTTTGTATCGATAAATCAGAACATCAAAGGCCTCTAGTGCTTTGAAGGCTTTTGGTCCAATTTCAGGAACTAACACAACTTGAGCTCCAAGTTCTGCGATTTGCTTCGCAGCTTTCCCACCCGCACCACTCATTTCATCTTTTGCCTGATTTTTATGGAACTCAAAATCAAGCGTTTCGTGGTTGTATAATGCATAGTATTCACAACGTGCGAATCTTGAAGATACGGTGCTTTCAGGACTTGTGTCATCAGCACATATTACGATTTTGGTATACTTAATGTCCATGATGCTCTCCGTGTTTATGATCGCAACTACTCCCTTTTGATTCTAATATTCCACCGATGTACTCAGATAGGTTTTGCTCAATCGAACCTTTTGCTCCAAGTATTACATCAATATTTTGTTGATTAAATAGGTTTACAGCCATTTGTCCCATTCCACCAGTAACGATAACATCGATACCGTTTTGTCCTAGGAATCGTGGTAAAACACCAGGTTCATGTGGAGGTGGTGTTACAAACTTAACGTTTTTAACAATTGTACCTTCAATTGTGTATAGTGCGAATTCCTTTGTGTGACCGAAATGTCCATCTACTGTGATTCTATCACTTGTTGGAAATGCTATGATTTTTTTGTTTTTGTCTTCCTTGTTCATTTTATTCTCTCCCTTTAATCGAATGTCTTTAATATCATTTTTTACTTCTATTGCTTTGTTTAGAAGTATTGATTCAGTGATTTTTTTCCTTCCCGTTTGAAGTAAACGTTGAATTGTAGCACGTGACACTCTCATATCATCTGCTGCATCAATTTGACTTAATCCTTCGTAATCGACAAGGCGTAAAGCCTCAAACTCATCAAGGTTCAAAGTGTTTATCTTTACACTAGTTACTTCGATACCAACTGGCTTTAACAATCTTTCATCACTCAGTCTTCTTGCATACCTTTTTTTTCTTGTAGGCAAGGAAATCACCTCCTATGTGCATATGCACACTTATAATATACTCCTCATTTTCTTATGTGTCAATAAAAAAAGACGATTTCTCGTCTTTTATAGTTGTGTATCTATCAATACAGGAATAATGATAGGGCTACGTCTTGTTTCCTTGTATAAGTATTTACTAATGTGACTTCTTACATTGTTTTTATAGTTTCTCCAGTTAATGTATTTACCGGTAAACTCATTTTTACTTACAGAATGGAATAAATCCGTAACACCTTTAATTAAGTCTTCGTTTTCCTTCATATATACAAATCCACGACTTACTACTTCGGGTTCATTTATTATTTTTCTGTTTCTAGCATCAATGTTTGCGATGATTAGTAATACTCCATCCTCGGCAAGCATTTCTCGGTCTCTTAGTACAACATCACTTACGTCACTATCAAGGATTCCATCAACTAGAATTTCACCACTAGGGATTTTTTCTTTGGAGTTTACAATGGATTTATTGTTGATTTCAGCAACAACACCATTATCGAGCATTACAATATTGCTTTGTTTATATCCTAACTCTGTACATAGTTTTTTTAATGCGTACTGATGACGATATTCACCGATTACTGGGAATATGTATCGAGGATTTAGAATGTTAATAAGCAATTTAATGTCCTCACTGCTTGCATGTGATGGTGGAAGTACTTTTTTACTTATTTTGACAACGTTTAAATCATTGCGGTATAACATGTCCAGTGTCCTTGCGGCGATTTTTTCAGTTCCTGGTACAGGTGGAGTCATTAAGATAATAGTATCTTCTAGATTAGTATGAATTAATCGATCGAGTTTTTTAACCATTCTTTGTAACATGAAGAACGGTTCATGACGATCTCCTGTCACTAAGACAACAGCGTCTTTGAGTTCATTTTTATTTTTATCATCAATGAATCGTAGGTTTACTAAGTTCTCTTCTGGAATTTTTAGATATCCTAAATTCACTGCAATATCAACGGTACGTTGTGTTTTACGACCAATGATTACGATTTTTCTATCATATTTTAATGCAGTATCAATGATTTTTTGAATACGGACTAAATCGGTACTAAATGCAGTCACGATGATTCTGCTTTCTGCTTGATAGAAAGCTTGGTTTAAAGCATAGTCTAGTTTATTACCACTATGTGTGTAACCACTTCTTTCACTACCAAGACTTTCTGATAGTAATGCTAAAACAGGTTTTCCTGCGATACGAGATAGTTTCTCGAAATCAGTTTTATAACTTTTGTGTACATTTTGATCAAAGTTATAATCAGGTGCATATACGATTACACCATCTTTTGTTGTTATTGCAATCCCGTAACTTTCTGGAATACTATGTGTTACGTTATAGAAATCAACACTTATACCATTGAAGCTTAGTGTTTTTTTACTTGAAACGATATTGTATTGATAATCATTTAGATCCAAACCATAATCTTTAATAGAGTCTTTCAAAATAGCTAAAGTAAAGTATGATCCATATATCGGGATATTTAGTGTTTTTAATAATTTTGGCACTGCTCCAATGTGGTCTTCATGTCCATGTGATAAAAAGAGTCCAACAATTCTTTTCTTGTTTTTCTCTAAATACTGGAAATCAGGGATGATGCTGTCAACACCAAGTAATTCAGTCGTTGGGTACTTTAAACCAGCGTCTAAAATAAAAAGATTGTTATCAACATCTACACAATACATGTTTTTTCCATTTTCTCCTAGTCCACCAAGAGCAAAAATCTTAATTCGAGCCATAAAAACACCTCCTTTTCTTCTCCCTAATATTATAACATATATTTACATATATTCTTGTTTCGTGTTGAATATTTTGATTTTTTTCACAAGGATGACACTAAAATTTAAAAAAATATATGTTATACTAAATTATTGAGGTGACAAATATGGTGAATTATCCAAACAAAAAAGCGTCTTTTTCAAAACCGAAGACTAGTCAAAAGAATCGTGGTATGAACTTTGAATCAATGATTAATGAAAGTAATGAGTATTACCTAGTTAATGATGTTGCCATTATTCATAAAAAACCAATTCCGATTCAGATTGTTAAAGTAGATTATCCATCTAGAAGCGCAGCTGTTATTAAAGAAGCATATTATAAGATTCCTTCAACAACGGATTATAATGGAATATATAAAGGACAATATATAGATTTTGAAGCAAAGGAAACAATTAATAAAACAAGTTTTCCTCTTCAAAATATCCATACTCATCAGATTGAGCACTTAAATAGGACTCATAAACATGGCGGGATTAGTTTTGTACTTATCTACTTCAAAGTATTGGATGAGATTTACCTTTTAGAGTCCAATGATTTAATGAGTTATTATAATCGCAGTAAGACAGGACGTAAATCAATAACAATTGATGAAATAAGAGAAAAAGGATATTTGATTACAGAAGCATATGCTCCTCGTATTGATTATTTAAAAGCAGTTGATGTATTAATAAACAAAAAAGGCTAGATTTAGCCTTTTTATTTTACATCAATTGTGTGAAACTCGGTAGGACTTCTATGCCATCCCCTAAATCCTGTATATATTTGCATATCTTCTAACTTATTCGTATATTCTATAGCTCCATATAGTTCATCATCAATATAGAATGTTGCTTTTCTTGTAGTGTCATCAACATTTGAGACTACAATTTTTATTGTATGAGTTTCTGTCCACCAGTCTGGATTCTCACTTTCACTTGGGAATAAATCAGTTCTGTTGGCACGAAGTGACCATATAGGACGACTTTCTCTACCATTGTTTCTTGGTCTCACTATCATTGCACCTTCAGCGTAACCACGATCAAATTGGAATACATATCCATCATCATGATCAGGATCTCCATCTCGAAGTGTTGTATCAAAGAAGATACCATATCCTCCATTAGATCCCGCTGTTAGAGCTGCTGTTACTGTTATTGTGTAAGTTTCTCTTGTGATAGGCATAAAAAGATTCGATTGTCCTGTATCGTTTTCCAGTAATCCATCATCTGTAGACCATTTGTCTATATTACTTGATACAACTCCGTTACCTTGAGCTTCCTGGATTGTGTGTGAACTCCAGTCGTATGATTCAAGTGAAACATCAAAGTATGTATCACTCAACTCGCCACCATTTAATGTCCACTTTTGATTCGTAATATTCCATTCAAAGTATGCACTTTCTTGTTGTGCTTCAACTTTTCTATCGATAAATCCTGATGAAATCAGTTCGCTAATACGTACTTCATCATTTGAAAGCCCATCAAAAATGTCATCAGTTACTGTGAGTGTTGTTGCATATTTATATGTAGCTTTGTTTAAAACCATTAAGTTATGAGAATCAGCTTCTATTTTTGAGTTTGTAATAGTATCACCAAATGCTGTAATAGCGAAAGTCGCTATTATACCAGTAATAACCATTACAATAAGTAGTTCTATTAAAGTTAAACCTTTTGAATTCATTTCCATCACCTGTTGGTATTATACCAAAGGATGAAGATGAGAAAAGAGTTCCAAAACAGAGTTAATATTTATTTAATAATTAAAAAGAAGACCGCAGTCTTCTTATTTTAATGTTGAACCTGATTCTATAATTTTCTCAGTGAACTTAGCAGTACTAAAGATTCGACAATTACGCTTAATAACTGTACCTGCAGGTACTGTTACTTTACTAGCAATTGCGTTTGCTCCACTACTAAGTAGTTCAGGGTGTTCTTTGTTAGGAGTGTTATCTTTACCATCACCAATAATAACATTCTCCATAATTTTGCAACGTTTATCAATAATAGAGTTCTCTATATATGCATTAGGCATGATTTCTGTATCGTTTAAGATAACACTGTTAATTACTGTCGCTCCTGGATGAACAATTACTCCAGGTGATAATACTGATTTTTTAACTGTTCCTGCGACAATACAGCCGTTTGATAATAATGCTTGAGAAATATGTGCTTTCGAACCTACTTTAACACTTGGAAGTTCTTCACTTTTTGTATATATAGGCCATTCTCTATCATACATATCTAATGGTATTTTATCCACGGTACCAGTTAACTCGATATTTGACTCAATATATGAATCATATGTTCCTACATCTTTCCAGTAATCATCAAATATATATGCGTATAAGTCTTTTTCTGATAAAAGTGCTGGAATAATGTGTTTCCCAAAATCAAGATTAGGATCTTCTATTCTTGTAATTGCATCTAAGAGTACTTCTGTATCAAAGACGTAAATACCCATTGATGCTAGATTGCTTTCAGGTTTTTCTGGTTTTTCTGCGAACTTCGTAATTTTCGTTTGCTCATCAACACTTAAAATACCAAATCTATGAGCATCTTCCCAAGGGACAGGTTGAACTGCAATGGTAAGTGGTGAATTATTGTTTTTATGATGTTCTATCATTTTTCTATAATCCATTTTATAAATATGGTCTCCACTAAGAATCAAAGTATACTTCGGGTTGTTTCTACGAATATACTTGATGTTTTGTAGAACAGCATCTGCTGTTCCTGCATACCATTCCTTATGAGGTTGAAGTAAACTTACTCCACTATCTCTTCTATCTAAATCCCATGGTTTCCCAACACCAATATGCTCATTTAGGGATAAAGGTAAATACTGTGTCAATATTGCGATATTAAATATTCCTGAGTTTGCACAATTGCTTAATGTAAAATCAATAATTCTGTACTTCCCAGCAAATGGTACAGCTGGTTTTACTCGTTTTTCACTTAAGATATCTAATCTGCTTCCGCGTCCACCGGCTAAAATTAATGCTAATGTTTCCATTTGTTTCCCCCTTTACAGTTTTTTGTATAGTTCAATATATTTCTTTGCAGATTCCTGCCAACTAAAATCCTGTTGCATTCCTCTTTTTACTAGTTGCTTCCAACTTTTAGGATCTCCAAAAACTTCTAGAGCGTTGTTGATTGCATAAAGCATATCACCTGCATCATAATTCTCGAAACCAAATCCAGTACCTTCACCTGTATACTTATTGTAGATTTCTATAGTGTCTCTTAACCCACCTGTTTTACGTACAATAGGTACGGTACCATATTTTAGACTTATTAGTTGTGCAAGTCCACAAGGTTCGAAACGTGATGGCATTAAGAACATATCACTTCCTGCATATATTTTTCTTGCCATTTCATCACTGTATCCGATGTAAACTCCAACTTGAGAAGGGTACTTCTTATGTAACTCATTATAGAATTTTTCAATTCCTGGGTCTCCACTACCTAATAGTACTAACTGAATATCGCCTTTTGCGACAGCGCCTTCAATTACTTCTCCAATTAAATCAAATCCTTTTTGATCTGCTAATCTAGAGACAACACCAATAATTGGACGTTTGTTATCTTCAAGACCATGATAGTCTCGTAAAGCCTTTTTATTCAGTGCTTTTCCTTTAATATAATTATAAAGACTATAGTTATAATCTATTTTATTATCTGTTTTGGGGTTAAAGTCATCATAATCAATACCATTTACGATTCCCCCTAAAGTTTCTATTCTATTACGTAGGACATGTTGCATCCCATATCCAAAGAAGTCATGAAGGATCTCTTCAGCATATGTTTCACTTACAGTTGTAATGTAATCAGAAGTTACTAAAGCAGTTTTTAGAAAATTAATTACGTTATCAAATTCTAAATCACTACTATACTCAACGTCCAAATATGGCATGAGTTCTTTACTAAAACGACCTTGATACGCAATATTATGAATTGTATGGACAGTTTTAATACCTCTATATTTCTTTTTATCAATATATTTCCTCTGATATAAGTAAGGAACTAGTCCTGCTTGCCAATCATGTGTATGGATAACATCAGGATAGTAATCAAGTTCTTCTAACATCTTTAAAACAGCATTACAGAAGAATCCATAACGTTCACCATCGTCATAATGACCATATAGAGTGTTGCGGTACCCAAAATAGTACTCATTATCAATGAAGTAAAATGTTACTCCCTCATAAACAGTAGTCTCAATCCCGGCATATTCCTCTTTTGGTCCTACACTTATTCTAAAATTACATACTGGTTCAAGTAAGCTGTTAAACTTCTCTTTAGTCCACATGTGTTTAGGTAAAACAACACGCGCATCTACACCTAGTTTATTTAGTTCTTTAGGTAAACTACCTAAAACATCTGCTAATCCACCCGTTTTACTGAACGGAGTAGCCTCGCTACCTACAAAAAGTATCTTCACAAAAATCTCCTCCTCACTATTCTTATTATATCGCAATGAGTATTAATAAAAAAGGTATAATCGATGTAAAGATTTTCATAAGAAAAAATTGCACAAATGTAAAAAAAAAACGCACATTTCTGTGCGTTTTAGTTTTTACATATTATTATTCGAAGATTTTTGCTTTTTGAAGTCTTCCAAATAAGAAATACGATACCAAAATAATTAGTAACATTGTTGGTAATAGGTAATATCCATTATAAACTAATGAATAATACATTTCATTGTTAAAATTCTCTGGCATATAGTCACCAAATAGTAACCAACCACTTACCCAATGTGATAAGAATCGTAACACTACACCAATTACTACCATTAATGAGAAGCCTTTAAAGTTTTTACCTAATAAAGAAACTCCGATGTAACCAAATCCGATTACACCGAATGCTACGATATAATCAAGTGGTAAACTTGCCCAGTGCCAAAGTTGTCCATCAAGTAACAAGTTTAAGATTCCATAAATAGCTCCACCAATAATACCTTGTAACATACCATGACGATATGTGATGATGAATAATGGTAACATTGATAACGAAACACGTCCTCCATAAGGTAAGGCTAAGAATGGGAAGAATGCTCCAAGTCCTGTGAAGATAACTTCAAGAACTATTGCCATTGCAATTAGAATGGCGATTTCAGTTAGATTTTTTGTGTTTTTCATTTCTCTCTCCTTTTAAAATAAAAAATTTGTCCGTGAAACCTAGGACAAATGTATTTTAAAAAGAATCTTTAAAAGTTCATCCTACGCTGGCATTATCCAGATCAGGTAAGGTCTATTCTAGTTACAAGAATACTCTCAGCCTAGTTCTCTAAGCTCCCCGACTTTACGGCAATTTAATTATATAGTAAGTGTCTTTTTAATGCAAGAGAAATATGAAATTGTAAGCGCTTGATAAAAAAAGAAAAAAAAGGTTGTATTTCTCTAAAAAAAGGTATAAAATTTTCTTCGTAATTATATTTATTTGGAGGTTATCATGAAGAAAAAACCAGTTACTACTGAGACCTATGTGGTCTTAGGAGTTTTTATTGCTGTTTTCACAGTTTTCTCATTTGAAATGGGACTCGCAAACTTCTTAGGAACAGCAATTAATACAGGATATTACTTATTATTAAACATTGCATTTTGGATTATGGGAGTTGCGGTATTAACAGGAGCAGTTGCTGGAGTATTTAGTGAATTTGGTATTGTAGCTTTGTTCAATGTCGTATTAGGACCATTCGTAAAATGGATTTACAGATTACCTGGAGTTGCTGGGATAGGAGCAGTTAGTGCTTACTTATCAGATAACCCTGCAGTAATTAGTTTATATAAGGAAAGAGAATTTAGAAAACAGTTTAAAGAATATCAAATCCCTGTTCTATGTAACTTAGGTACTAGTTTTGGGATGGGATTAGTAATTGCTATCACATTTATTTCTCTAGGTCAGCAATTTGAAGGAAACTTCTTCTTAGCAGTTGGAATTGGTGTTATTGCAAGTATAGTTGGTAGTGCAGTTAGTGTTGGATTATTAACATACTATTCTAAAAAACACTATAATGTACCAAAGGGTGAGAATCCAATTAAAGAGGTTGAAGACGATGAGTTTCATCGTGAGACTAGAGAAGGATCATTCGTAAATCGTTTACTAGAAAGTGCTTTAGACGGTGGTAAAAACGGTGTTGAAATTGGTTTGCAGATTATTCCGGGGATCCTAATTATATCTACTTTAGTAATTATGATTACTAATCAACCACCTGTTGATGGATTTAGTGGAGCTGCTTTAGAAGGTACTGGGTGGTTACCACAAATAGGACAACACTTAATGTGGTTATTCAAACCTTTATTTGGATTTACTTCTCCTGAGGCTATCGCATTCCCACTTACATCACTAGGTTCTGCTGGTGCTGCTGTAGGATTTGTTGAGGAGTTCTTAACACAAGGATATGTTGGAATTAGAGATATTGCAGTATTTACAGCTATTGGTACAACATGGAGTGGATATTTAAGTACTCACGTAGGTATGATGGATGCACTACATTCAAGAAGTCTTACATCAAAGGCAATTATTGCTCATACAATTGGAGGATTAGTGAGTGGTATAGCTGCAAATTATCTGTTTAGGTTAGTTGAGTGGTTAACGCCTTACTTCATTATGGTAATAAATGAAGTTGGAGAACTATTAAACAATATTTTTGCTACTCTTAGTGCATTATTCTAAAAAAATAACTGTAGACATTTGTCTACAGTTTTTTATTGCACTGAGCAACTAGCTAATGATAGTGATATTACTAAGGTTAATATGAAGTAAATACCAAGGGAAATAGGTGAAGTCAAAATAATTATAAGTGTTCTTCTGATTGTTGGAGCAACTGCACTCTTTCGAAAAACAATTAGGTATTTGATGAGTCTAACAACACTAATAATAAAGAGAATCATGACTACATATAGTAATGAGTAAACTATTGCCCAAATTGAGCGAGCGATTGCTTCAACTGAGTCCATTGCCACAAATGACATAAGTAATAGTGCCATTCCAAATCCTAGTATTGATAGATGGATTCGAAGAAATATCTTTTCAAACTTATTGAATTTGTCAACTTTGTTCATAAAACCACCTCTTTACTACATTATATAGTAATTAACATAAATTATTTAAATAATATGCAAATAAAAAGACCTTCTTAAAGGTCTTCTTTTGTGATGATTTCAAAAATTATTGGTTTTTTGCTGACTTCTTCTTTCGATAATATGAATGCATTACTAATCTCTTCTAAAATGCTATCAATATCATCTTTATTATTGTAGACATAAACTAGTGGTTCATCTTCATTTACAAAATCTCCCACTTTTTTATTCATTATGATTCCTACATCTGGATCAATGTCTTGATCTTTAGTCTCTCTACCAGCACCTAGTTTCATAGCAGCAACACCGATTGCCAATGCATCAATGTCTTCTATGTAACCTTCTGTTGGTGATACTACTTCAACGACTTCTTTTACAGTTACGAACTCGTCAAGACTTGGTAAAATTCCACCTTGTGCTTTAAATAACTCATATTGTTTTTCACTTGCACGATTAGATGTGATTTCATCTAAAATCATTTTTTTAGCATCTTCTAGTGTTTCAGTTTTACCTGCTAAATAAATCATATATGCACCAATTTCATTGCATAATTCAGTTAAATCTTCTGGACCATTTCCTTTTAAGGTTTCGATTGCTTCGATAACTTCTAATTTGTTACCAACAGATAAACCTAAAGGTTGTCCCATATCAGTAATAAAAGCAACAACTTTCTTACCAACACTAGTTCCAATTCCAACCATTACTTTGCTTAATTCTCTAGCCTCTTCAATGGTTTTCATGAATGCACCATCACCTATTTTAACATCTAGTACAATTACATCACTTCCGCTAGCTAGCTTTTTAGACATAATACTTGATGCAATTAAAGGGATTGAAGGTACAGTCGCAGTTACATCTCTTAATGCATATAATAGCTTATCAGCAGGACATAAATTAGCAGTTTGCCCAGCAACAGCAATACCTAATGTGTTCACTTGCTTAATAAAGTCCTCAATTTCAACATCTATAGATAATCCAGGAATACTTTCTAATTTATCTAATGTTCCACCTGTATGTCCTAATCCTCTACCTGAAAGTTTTGCTACTTTCACTCCTGCACTTGCTACTAATGGACCTAAAACTAAAGTAGTTTTATCGCCAACGCCACCAGTTGAGTGCTTGTCAACCTTGATACCATCGATTTTACTTAAATCAATTGTATCACCACTATTTAACATTGCCATTGTTAAATTAGTAGCTTCATCATTTGTCATCCCATTAAAGTAAATTGCCATTAATAGTGCACTTACTTGATAATCAGGAATCTCTTTATTAGTGTATCCACTAATAATAAAATCAATTTCTTGCTTTGTTAGTTCTTGATTTTCTCTCTTTTTTTCGATCAAATCGACCATTCTCATATTTATCACTCCTTGAAACCTTTATATTATATCATAAAAAGCGCTTTTAAATAAAGGAATATAGGTAATTACTTTTAGTTTAGTCATTGAATGTAATCATCTTGATACTATAATATTATTTTTAAGCTCAAGTCGGTTATTTACTCTATTGAATATAGCTATAATACATTAATACATTCACTAGTGGTTAAATACAAGTAACTAAAAAACGGCTATTAATAGCCGTTTTTTTTATTTTTTTGACTCTGCGTTAAATTTGTCTAGTTGTTCTTGAATGATTGCCTTTACTTTTGCACTTAGTTCCTGTGATTTTAATCCGTCATACTCCTCAAAAGTAAGTATAGGATGAATATGAACTTTTACATGGTATCTTTTCCAAGGAAAAGTCTTAAAGACTTTGCATGTATCATATTGAGTAGCAATTAAAATATCTGCTTGTGGTTTCATAGCTAGTTTAAACGCACCAGGTTTGAAAGCGATCATTTCATTACCGAAAGTACGTTTTCCTTCAGGGAATATTCCCATTGAAGTACCTTTTTTATAGTTTTGGATTCCTTTTACGATAGATTCTGCAGCGCTTCTATCAGCGTTTCTTGAAATGAATACATTACCAAGAACTCCAATCCATCTTCCAAATATTGGCAGTTTTGTCAATGCTTCTTTTGCAATGAAGTTAATAACGTGATCTTTAAATATTGGTTTTAAAATAAATATATCCCAGTTTTCCTGATGATTCCCGACAAGAATGAAGTTATGATCAGGAGCAGGAATGTTTTCCTTACCAGTTACCGTTACTTTAGTACGAAATATATGTAGTCCTAAACGTAACAATGCATTTGCAAATTTGTGGTTAAACTTATCGTCTATAGCTTTGCCTTTCCTGAAAATTCCAACAATCTGTAAAATCAGGATTTGTGTAAGGAAACTAAGAATCGCTCCAATAAGTAAAGATGATAATAGAAAAACGTATAGTAATGGATTACTAAGGTTTGTGAAGTCTAGATTAAATACTATTGTAAATAAGTACGTATAAATAAGCATAAATATATAATAACTTGCAATATACATAGAACTTATCTCCTTTCGTAAACTGAAAAATTCAGTTCACCGCTGATGCGTTCTTTAATTTTGTTATACTTCGAAAAGTCGATTTCTTTAAAGAAAACATCACCCTCATATTCTTTATCAATATGAGTGATATATAGTCTATCAGCAATATTGAGAGTCAAATCATAAATGATCTTTCCACCAATAATGAAGATATCTTTGTCTTTTGGGTAGTTTTTCAGATAAGTGATAATATCATCAGTTGATTCAACGCCATCATATGTGTAACCACTCGTTGTTGCAATGACACTTGTTCTTTTAGGTAAAGGTTTATTTAAATATCCTAGTATGGATTTAAAAGTGGCTTCACCCATTATTACGGTTTGATTCATAGTTGTAGTTTTAAAGTATTGAAGATCTTCTTTGTAATGCCATGGAAGTTTATTTCCTATTCCAATTACATTGTTCTTTCCAATTGCGACAATAAGATTAACCATTATACACTCACCTTACCTTTAATCAGTGGGTAAGGATCGTAATTAACGAGTTCAAAGTCACTATATGTAAAATCATCAATATTCTTTATTTTATTGTTTATAAGCATTTGTGGTAATTCCCGAGGTGTTCTTGATAATTGAAGTTGAACTTGTTCAAAATGGTCCTTGTATATATGAGCATCACCAATGGTGTGAACAAAGTCTCCATATTCTAAATTACAAACTTGAGCTATCATCATTGTTAATAATGCATAACTAGCAATGTTGAAAGGAACACCTAAAAATGTATCTGCACTGCGTTGATAAAGCTGACAAGACAGTTTATTATTGTTAACATAAAAATGAAACATCATGTGACATGGAGGTAATGCCATGTCCGGAATAAGTGGTGGATTCCAAGAATTCACAATCAATCTTCTACTTGAAGGATTTGTTTTTATCATCTCGATAACTTCAGCTAGTTGATCAACGAACTTACCTTCTGGTCCTTCAAAGTGACGCCACTGTCTACCGTAAACGGGACCTAACTCACCATATTTCTTTGCGAACTCAGTATCCTCTTTTACTTTTGTTGCGAACTCTTTCAAAGTTTCGCCTTGATAATCACTAGAGTTCTTAAAGTCTCTATATGGCCATTCATTCCAAATACGTACATTGTTGTCTACGAGGTATTTAATATTAGTTTCACCTTTGATGAACCATAATAGTTCGTGAACTATTGATTTTAGATGTACTTTTTTTGTTGTTAGTAGGGGAAATCCTTTTTGTAAATCAAAACGCATTTGATATCCGAAGGTTGAAACTGTTCCAGTACCAGTTCTGTCTGTTTTGACTTCACCATTGTCTAAGATATGTTGTAGTAACTCTAAATACTGTTTCATTATTCGTCCTCCTCTTGTCCTTTAAATTTTTTAACTACTTGTTTCAAAAAGACTGCGATTGCAAGAATGATTGGAATTGTTGGAGTAAAAGGTCCTGCCCAAAAAATAATCCATGCAGCAGCCCCACCGTAATACCAATTATCATCGGTTATAATTCCAAAAAACCCAAGTAACCAAACTGGGATATAGAATATTAACGCAGCAACTAAAATATATACAAACATATCTTTTACAAATATGTTTTCTTTAAGCCATTTTTTCATAATTCTCACCATGTATTTCTAAACTAAAATCATTATAACAAATATCTATAAATATTTAAATATATTATTCCTATAATAGCAAAAAAAGTAATATATTTACATATTACTTTTTTTATATTAGTTACTTTCCTTTTTTGTGTTGATGAATGTGATTTTTTCTGCGATTACTTCGGGATATGAGAATGTTTTTCCCTCTGAATACTCCATAAATTTTTGGGCAAGACGGGCTTTAACGCCAATAACGCTTCCCTTTTTACAATAGGTTACCGTATTCTCTGCGATACCTGTCCATAATGTACATTTTATGAAGTCTGTATCATACTCACCTGATTCTGCATTTTTGTAAGGTCTTTGAATGGCTAGAGTAATCGTAGTAACTTTTCTTCCATCATCTAATGTCTTTAATTCCGGATCATACACTAATCTACCTACTAATATGACTTGATTTAACATAACTCCTCCTTTACTAGGTAGAGTATATCTTGTTTTAGTAATTTGGTGAAACACTGAAAATCTACTGTAAGTACATAAAAAACCAGGATTCTATAGAAAACCTGGTTTTTAATTTAAATATTGGATTTAGTGGTATCTTTTTAATACCTTTTTACTAAAATTCTTTTATTATAGTAAATTAGAAGCTAATTTCAACGTCTTGGCGTTTTGATATTTCTGCTTCAAAGAATTCTTTTTTTGTCATGTTAATAGCGTTTGCGATAATACTTGTTGGGAACGTAACGATACTTGAGTTGATTGTAGATACGTTTGCATTATAAAGTCTTCTAGCTGCTTGTAAATGCTCTTCTACATCTGCAATTGAACGTTGTAGATTTAAGAATGATTTTTCAGCTTTTAACTCAGGGTATGCTTCTACTTGAACATTGATACCTGATTGTACAGCATCCATTTTACCCATAAACTCTTGTTTTTCTTGTAATGTTAAGCTTTTAGGTAAACCAGCACGCCATTTTGTAACATTTTCAAATGTTTGTGCTTCATGTTTGGCGTATCCTTTAACTGCACCAACTAATTTAGTTAATACATCAAAACGTTTTGTTAAAGCCACATCAATTCCACTTTCAGCTTCATTTACTTTAACTTCTAATTGACGTAAACGGTTCATTGTACCAATATACCATCCCGCTATACTTACTACTAAAATTACAACTACTATTAATACTACTACGAATGGATCCATTTCTTTCACTCCTTCTTTCTATTGAAAAATACTATTGTTTAGTTTTAATTCTTGGATTACTTCTTTAATTATAAATAATTCTCTTTTAAACTCATCAAATACTTTATCATCTAGTTTTCTAAACATTTTTAACTCGAAAGTATTGATAAAATTGTTTATACCGATATAGAGTCTATTATCGATAAATGAGAAATATATTTTCCCTCTGTTTTTTTGTTCTAGCTCCATTAGTGCTTCCATGAAGTGTGGGGTTAGAACGTAGAATGCGCTGTGTTCACTTGTAGAGTAAGTTTTAAACTTCTTATTGAACTGTACACTTTCTAGTTTTACTTTTTTGTATCCACGATTTCTTGTAGGTCTTGCACCTTCTAATACTTGGAGGTATCCATCAAATGGCTTATTAAAATCAAATATGAATAATCTACCTAAATAATATGTTTCATAATACGTTTCAGTCCCGTTTTTTGTATGTCTTACGTGACGTTCTTCTAACTTAACATCACTAGAAACAAAATTTACACCTTCCATTGTACCACTTAAGTAGTCTTCTGTATGGAATCTGTCTGCCCGTTTTATGAACTCTGATGAATATACATCTGATTGAGATAATCCACCATGTGGATCAAATCTACCATTTTCTACGAAGTCTTCCATCAGTTGTGTTATAACTTCTACTTTAAATCTCTTTGATAGTTTAGAGAACTGACTACCACCAACGATTGCTAATACACCACCAACTACTAAACCAATTCCTAGAATTATAAATCCGAATTGCTCTCCTAGTAAGAGACCTAAAGCGCCTAATATAATTAGTCCACTACCAATCATTACTTTCTTCTCAGCTTGTTTCTTTGTTTCAATATACTTTTGTAAATCGTTAACCATTGTTTATCACCCTTGTACTATTATACTATGTTTCGTTTAATTTTTAAACTATATTTATTATATAGTCGTATTGGCTATTTTACTGGATTAACAGGGAATAATTATTTGAATTTTCTAGTAGCGTTTACAGCCTTAATCCAGTTGGAGTAAAGTGTGTTTCTAACATCATTTGTCATTGATGGAGTAAAGGTTTTATCCAAAGAGGATAATTTCTTAATCTCATCAAGAGTGCTGAAGAAGTTTGAAGCTAACCCACTTATATAAGCAGCACCAAGTGCGGTTGTTTCATTAATTTTAGGTCGATTAATATCGATGTTTAAAATATCACTTTGAAATTGCATTAAGAAATTATTTTTAGAAGCACCACCATCAACCTTCAAGAATGTTGGTTTGATATTAGATTCGGCACTCATTACATTAATAATATCTTTTGTTTGATATGCGAGACTTTCTAGTGTTGCGCGTGTGATGTGAGCTTGAGTAGTACCTCGAGTAAGTCCTAAGATTGCACCTTTTGCCTCACTATCCCAATACGGTGTACCAAGTCCAACAAATGCTGGAACAACGTACACACCATAATTATCCTCTACACTAGTAGCTAATATCTCCGAATCTTTTGAATCATTAAAGAATTGTAGTTCATCACGTAACCATTGTATTGCACTTCCGGCAACAAATACACTTCCTTCTAATGCATATGTCGTTACACCATCGATTGTATATGCGATTGTTGTTAATAATCCTTTTGAACTCAGAGTTGGAGTTGTTCCGGTATTCATAAGCATAAAACACCCAGTCCCATAAGTGTTTTTAATGGTTCCTTCTTCTAGACATAATTGACCGAATAACGCAGCCTGTTGATCTCCAAGTACTCCTGCTATAGGTATTTCTGCTCCAAAGAATGTTTGTCTAGCTGTTGTACCAAAAATACTGTTAGAATCGCAGACTTCTGGTAAAATGTTAGGGTTAATACCTAGAACATCTAGAATTTCTGTATCCCATTTTTTCTCAAAAATGTTGAACAGTAAGGTTCTTGATGCATTTGTGTAATCTGTTTTATGTATTTTATTGCCACTCAGTTTATAAAGCAACCAAGTGTCTACTGTACCAAACATAAGGTTTCCCTCGTCCATTAGCTTTCTAGCACCGTCTACATTATCTAAAACCCACCTAATTTTTGTACCACTGAAATAAGGATCTATAAGTAAGCCTGTTTTCTTTTTAAAAAACTCGTTTAAGCCTTGATTTTTTAATTCATCACAAATGTCGTTACTTTGCTTACTTTGCCATACTATAGCCTTGTATATAGGTCTTCCATTTCGCTTGTCCCACAAAATAGTGGTTTCACGCTGGTTGGTAATTCCAATACTTGCTACTTCTTCAGGTAGAATTTCAGCAGCTAATAAACTTTCAGCTAATGTACTTAATACGGTACTCCAGATATCAAACGCATTTTGCTCTACATAATTTTCTTTCTGATAAATCATCTCAATTTCACGTTGACTTGAAGATACGATTTGACCTTGTTTATTAAAAACTATTGTTCTTGTAGATGTAGTTCCTTGGTCGATTGCAATGACGTACTTTTTCAAAATAATCACCTCTATTACTTCATATTTTACCAAATTTATTTGATTTAATAAACTATTTATATTATTTATGATATAATATTGACTAGGGGGTTGGTAATATGAAAAAAGAGTTCAAACTTGTTGATCCTTACGAACATGAGATACATACATATTTATGGGAAACAGCAAAAGAGCCAAAAGGTGTAGTACAAATAATCCATGGAGCTGCAGAATATACTGATAGATATCATGATTTTGCGGAGTATCTATGTAGTGTTGGATATCATGTAATTGGAAATGATCATCTTGGACATGGAAAAACATCAAAAAATTTAGATTATGTATATTTCGAATCTACTATTGGATTTCATCAATTATATGAAGGTGTAAAAACCGTACGTGATTATATTGAGGAAAATTATCCTAAGTTACCTGTTATTATGTTTGCTCATTCTATGGGATCTTTTGTGGGAAGATATACAATTTTGAAGGATCATAAACGATATAATCAAGCTATTTTTAGTGGTACAGGATTATTTAGTTCATTCCACTTAACATTTGGTCGTCTTATTGCCAAAGTGATTTCCATGATTAAAGGAGATACATACGTAAGTGAGTTCTTTAATCACAGAGTTGCGGATGGACATGTTAGAAGCATGCAAAAGAATGGTATTATTAACCGTCGTATTGAATGGATCACTGATGACGTGAACATTCAAAGAGCTGTTAAAGAAGATAAATACTGTGGGATGCCATTTACGATAGGAGCACAACTAGATGTTTTACGTTTCCTACCTGAAATTCAGAATAAAAGAATGATAAAATCGAGTGCTAGTGCTACTGCAATCTTCTTCATTTCTGGTGATTTAGACGGATTAGGACATTACGGTATCGATGCGAAGAAATTATATAATATGTATCATGATTGTGGTTATTCAAATGTGAAGTATACCATTCTAAATAACACAAGACATGAGATCATAAATGCACAAGATAAACATGCTCATTACAAGTTAATTGGTGATTGGATTACAAGAAACATATAAAAAAAAGCGATGAAAATCGCTTTTTATTTTTGTCTTGGATAAACTGTAAATGTTGTAAAAGATTCCTCGTTTTTAAGAATGGATAATGCTTCCTTAACATCGCTGAGTGTAATTGATTTAGCTACGGGTAGTAAATCAAACAACGAAGCGTGTTGGAAATGATACTTTGTAAACTGATTTGCGATATATTCAAGACTATTAAGTGCTGATATAAATCCACCAACAATTTGTCTTTTTGCACGTTTGAAGTGTATCATATCTAAATCTGCTTCCTTCGCATCTTTGAATATCTGTTTCAGTTCAATATAAAAGTCTTTTGGATTCATCGTGTTTCCACCAAATAATAGGAAACCATACGATTCCTCTAACGTGATGTCAAGACCGAATGTATCGTTGACAAGTTCTTTTTTAAGTAAACTTTGGAAGTTTTCACTACTTTTTCCTAGTATCATATCTAGTAAAATTGAATATGTTAGTTCTTTCTTGATAATACTTTCTTCCAAATAGTTTGTTTCTGGTAGTTTTACAGCAAGTAAAGTGTTTGGAATCATTACTTCTAATTCTTCTGATTTTTCTTTTACTTCAACATCAGTATTTTCTTTTATTGAGTTGAGAATTACTTCTTTTTTTGCAATGTTTGGTACTTTTGATTGAATTACTTCACTAATCTCTTCTAGGTTGAAGTTTCCAGTTACAAACATAATCATATTTGCTGGATTGTAGAATGCACCATGTACTGTATCTAGCATGGCTTTGTCTATTTTACCTATAGATTCAACGGTACCTAATATATCGTTTCTTACAGGATGATTTGCGAACATATTTTTAACTGCACCCATATAGAGTACTGTGTTTGGATCGTCTTCATACATTTTAATCTCTTGTTCGATGATTCCAATTTCTTTCTGAATTCCCTCTTCTGTAAATATAGGGTTAAAAACTAAATCAAGTAGCGTATCAATGTTTTTGTTTAAGTTACTTGTGCAATGAAATAGATATGTTGTTCTTGTATTCATTGTATAAGCATTTACTTGAGCATCATTTAATGCGAATCTTTCACTTAAATCATATCCTTCTTTGTCAAAAAGTTTATGTTCTAAAAAGTGTGCTACTCCTAAGGGAATTGACATTTCTGTACCATCGACAGTAAAGTCAGTTACGTTTGAACCAAGCGGTGTTGATATTGTTACGTAGGTTTTATTGAAACCTTGTTTTGGTAAATAATAGATTGATAGACCATTAGGAAGTTGTTCATGATAAAGTGTTTCGTTGATATCGTTATAGTTAATTGCTTTCAAGTTCATCATTCCTTAATAGATAAGTTGTATCTCTTTTTAGTCGCTTTACAAGAACTGATAGTTGCTCTTCAGTAACATTATTGATTTTACTTACAAGTTCATCTGTATCAAACTCCTTGTTAAATAACGACAATGAGTTAAGTCTGTTAATCAGAGAACCACCGTTATCAAATGATTGCATAAGACCACTAACTATACCTTTTTTAGCAATGGTTAAGAACTTGTTATCATAATCCTTGTTTTCAACGCTTTTTAATACGTTTTCAACTTCTTCAACCACTTGCTTATAGTGGTCCTGATTGATTCCTGAGTAAACAACGAAGCTTCCTTTGTTTTGGTCATACGCACTACCAATGAAATATACTAAGCTTAGGTCTTCTCTTACTTTTTTGAAGAGGAGACTTTCAGGTCCACCACCAATAAGAGTGTTTAGTACTACTGCTTGATAGTATTCCTTTGTGTTATAGTATGCATCAAATTGATACCCTATTACTAGTTTTGCTTGGTTAACATTTTGACTTTCAAGAATTACTTGGTGTTCACGATCTTGTTTAATTGAATCATCAACCAATACAAGGTCATTGTGACGATTTGAAAATTGGAGTTCTTTGTGAACTAAACTTGTCATTTCATCACTAGTTACATCACCAACAATATTAATATTAATTGTATCGTTGTTTATCATATCAGTATACGCATCAATACAGTCCTTGAGTGTTAACTCATTGAGGTCCTCTTCGTTTCCATATGCGTCAATATTGTAATCTTCACCTTGATACATATTGCTTAGAGCCTCTTTTACACTATAACGCATTTTATTTGCGTAAATACCTTGGAAGTATTCTTCGAGAAATCTTTTTTCCTCTTTGAAAATCTCCTCAGTGAAGTATGGGTTATACAGAACTTCTTTTAAGAACTCAATACCTTCAAGTAGTAAATCCTCGTTATTGAACGTGTATTTATTATTAATGATTGATAAATCGAATGTTAGTAATTGTGTAAGTCCGATTTTCTTGATCCCTGCGCTAAAATTAGCGCTATACATATTTTCCACTGCGATTTGCAGCTCAGATCTTGTTGGATACTTTTTTGTTACAGCACGCATCAAGTATGGTAATAGTGCTCTTTTCGTTGCAGATTCTTTAGTTAGCTTATTTGCGAAGGTAATTTCAACTCTTGTTGTTTTGAATTTAGCGGTTTCTATGATGTTTAAATTGAAATTATCTTGCTTTATATGTTTTATGTTCATAATTATCATCCTAAAAAAGTGCATAATGCACTTTTTGTTATTTTTGTTACTCAGCTAAACCTAATGCAATATCCATCATACGAGTGAACGCATTTTGTCTTTCTTCTGAAGATGTTTCTTCTTTTGTAACTAAGTTATCAGAAACAGTTAATAAACAAGCTGCCTTTTTACCTGTTACTTTTGCGTTATGGAATAATGCAAATGATTCCATTTCAACAGCAAGTGCGTCTTTTTCATCTCTGATTTTTTCAAATACTGAGAAATTTTCTCTATAGAATACATCACTTGAATGAATTGTACATTTTGTAACTGGAATATTTAACTCTTTTGCGATTCCTTCTAGTTTAACATTTAAATCTGCGTTAGGGAATGTATATTCACCTGTTTCAACACCTGATTGAGTTTGAGGGAATGTTGATTCACTCCAAGCTCTGTCAACTAGTAGTACATCATATAAATCTAAGTCAGCTGTGTAAGCTCCACAACTACCAATTCTTACAATGTTTTCAACATCGTAGAACTTATATAGTTCGAATGAGTAAATTCCAATACTTGGCATTCCCATTCCACTACCCATTACACTAATTCTTTTTCCTTTATATGTTCCTGTAAATCCTAACATACCACGTACATTGTTGAATTGCTCTACGTTTTCTAAGTATGTATCAGCAATAAATTTTGCACGTAATGGATCTCCAGGCATTAAGACTGTTTTTGCGATTTGTCCTTGTTTTGCTTCAATATGTGCTGTTGCCATTATTTTTCCTCCTATTAATAATCTGAATCAGAAACTTGACCTTGAACTAGTTTAACTCCACTTGAAGTACCAATTCTTGTAGCTCCTGCTTCTATCATTTTTTCTACATCTTCAGCGCTTCTAACGCCACCTGATGCTTTTACTTCTTTATCTTTAGCGATTTCTTTCATGATTTTAACGTCTTCAATTAAAGCTCCACCAGTTCCAAAACCAGTTGAAGTTTTAACAAAGTCAGCTCCTGCTTTAATACAAGCGATACTTGATAATCTAATTTCCTCTTTAGTTAGATAGCAAGTTTCTAAGATTACTTTTAATGTTAAAGTTCCACAAGCTTCTTTTAATGCTTTAACTTCATTATAGATAAAGTCATAATCTTGCATTTTAACTTTACCAACATTTAATACCATATCAATTTCATTTGCACCTTTTTGAATTGCATCTTTAGTTTCAAATACTTTTGTTTCAGTTGTATTAGCTCCTAAAGGGAATCCGATAACTGTACATACTAGTACATCAGTACCTTTTAATTCTTGTGCTGCTTTTTCTACCCAAAACGGATTTACACAAACACTTTTAAAGTCAAATTCTTTTGCTTCCTCTAATAATTTGTTAATTTCTACATCTGTACCAAACGCTTTTAAATACGTGTGATCAATTAGTTTGTTGATTTTCATTTAAACCAATCCTTTCAAATAGTTTTAGATATAATTTCAAGTAAATTCCTACTGTAATAGCAAATATTATTGTTCCAATTCCGATTTTACCAAATGTAAAATCACTATACTCGAATCCAGCTAGATAACCGAGAACAGCAGCTAATACAACTGCGGTTAACTCCATTATAACACGAGTTGGGACTAAACTTTTTAATTTTAACTTTCTAACGATTACCAAGTTAAACTCGTCAAATACCCCTGCTGGATAAGTGGAGATAAGTAAGAATGCTCCTCCAAGTGGTAATGCGGTAATTCCGATAATAAAATAAATGATTTGTAGATAAAAATGCTCTGGAATAACATTGCTACTAAAAATTTGATTCATTAAATCGATTAGTGGACCTACAATTGCTATTGGTATGGCCATAAATATGTACTTGAGATTCTTATTAAGCAGAATAACAAGTACTGTGAAGCTCATCGCAACAATTATGGTTGCAGTACCGAAAGAAATATTGAGTAAGTGTTCTAAACTGTAATGTAGTGTGTCCCAGCTACTATTACCGATATCACTCTTTAGCATAAATGAAACACCAAATGCGATAAAGAACATTCCTACACCATATTTAATAAGTCTTGTGAGTCTGATTTCATTAATAATTTTAGTTGTCATTTTTTTTAACACCTAACACCTTCATATAGAATTGAATTAACGGTCCGATTAAGAATGCAAGAATAATCGTACCAACTCCGACTTGTCCGAACATTGTAATATCTGGATCAGAAGTACTGAAGTATGTCAGTAGAGAAAATGTTAACCCTAATAATACACCAATAAGTTCAATTCCAATACGAACTTTTTGAAAACTAAGCTTTGTAAGTTCCTGAAGCATGAAAGTCCATTCTTCAAAGACAAATGCAGGGAACTTCGATTTTACTACTAGTACTAAACCAAATGGTAATAATAAACCACCGATACAATAAAAAAGAACCTGGAATATCATAGATTCAACATCTTTTCCGTCAAAGAGTAAAACATTCCATAAATCTATTACACTTCCCATAACTATAATGGGAATCAAGATTATTAAATATTTTAGATCTTTCCGATAAAAGATGATCATCAATAAAATTATGGTGTTGATCAACGCACTAATCATACCAAGGGTTACCCATTCCCAACCTAATATAAGGTTAAAGAATGTTGTTCCATTGGCTGATGGCGTATCCCATGCACCTGCACCAAGTTCGGATAATAACATTAGGTTAATACTAAATCCAATCGTTAGGACTCCAATAATGTAAAATGAAATGTTTTTAATACTGAACTCAATTTTACTTACTTTCATAGGTTCACCTCCTAAAATTATCGCTTAAGTCAATTTCAGGGGACTTGTGGAACTCCTAACCGTATTATAGGATTAACGACAATATATATTTTACAAAATATATAGGAAAAATCAAGTGTAATGTTATAGATACTTCGATATTGCAAACATTTGGTATCGAAAACGGTGAATAATAGAAAAAGGTCTAAATATTTAGACCTTTTTATGTGTTATTTTAGTACTTCTGTACAACGAGGACATAGTCCTTCTTCTGTGTGATCAACAACTTGCCAACATCTATCACAAGTTTCACCATCAGCTTTTACTACATCGATAGATAATCCGTCGAATTCGTACTCACCTTTACCTTCTTTCATTTCAAATTTAGAAACGATGAAGATTTGTCCTAGGTTTGCTTGAAGACTTTCTAGTAATTCTCTTGTTTCCCCTTCAGGGTAAAGAGTTAATTTAGCATTGAAGGATTTTCCGATTACTTGTTTGTTACGCGCTTCTTCTAATGCTTTTAAGACATTGTCTCTTACAGACATGAACTTATCATATTTTTCTTCTAATCCTTCACTACCTAAGTCTAATACTTCAGGCATGTTCTCTAAGTATACGTTTTTGAACTCTTGATATGGTAAGTGTTTGTATACTTCATGAGTAGTATGAGGTAGGTATGGAGTTAATAGTTTCAATAATGTAAGGATGGCTTCATAGAATACGCTTTGTACACTTCTTCTAGATAAATCATCTGCTTTAACGATATATAGGATATCTTTTGTGAAGTCTAAGTAGAATGCACTTAGTTCTCTTGTAACGAAGTTTGTTACTTCTCTATATACTGCGTCAAACTCGAAGTGATCATAACGGTAAAGACATTCTTTTACTAAGTTGTTTACTTTAATTGTCATATATTTATCCACTTCAGGACGTTCGTTGAATGGAACTGTGTCAGTAGCAGGATTGAAATCACTTAAATTACCTAACATAAAGCGGAAGGTATTACGGATTTTTCTATAACTTTCAGCTACTTGCTTCATCATATCATTACTGATTCTAACATCACTTTGATAATCAACACTAGCTACCCATAAACGTAGGATATCTGCACCCATTTGCTTGATGATTTTTAATGGATCTACAACATTACCTAAAGATTTTGACATTTTGCGTCCGTCTCCATCAAGTACGAATCCATGAGTTAAACAAGTTTTATAAGGGCTTTTTCCCATATGAGCTACACCGGTTGATAAACTTGAGTTAAACCAACCACGATACTGATCACTACCTTCTAAGTATAAATCACTTGGATAAGGTAGACCAAAGTCTGACATCCCACCTTGATGTGATGTACCACTATCGAACCAAACATCAAGAATATCTGTTTCTTTCGTAAACTCACCGTTTGGTGAATTTAAGTTAGTATATCCATTAGGTAATAGTTCTTTTGCTGTTTTTGTGTACCATGCGTTTGTACCTTCTTGTTCGAAGATGTCTGCAACATGGTTGATTACTTCTTTGTCTAGGATTTCTGATCCGTCTTCATTATAGAATACAGGAATTGGAACTCCCCAAGTACGTTGACGAGAGATACACCATGCTTTTCTATCCTTAACCATGTTTTCCATACGAACTTCTCCCCATTTAGGGTACCAAGTTACGTTTTTGATTTCTTTGATCATATCATCTTTTAATGATTCAATTGAGGCAAACCATTGTGCAGTTGCACGGAATATTACAGGTTTTTTTGTACGCCAATCATGTGGATAACTATGGGTAATCCATACTAATTTTAGTAAGTATCCCATTTCTTGTAAATCTTCTACAACAGCTTTATTACAATCTTCGATGAATAATCCTTCATATTGTAAAGCTTCTGCTGTCATATAACCTTTTGGTCCTACAGGACATAATGTCTCAAGTCCGTAGTTTTGTCCAATCATGAAGTCATCTTCCCCATGTCCAGGAGCAGTATGTACTAATCCTGTACCACCTTCTGTACTTACGTGATGTCCAAGTACAACTGGGCTGATTCTTTCATATAAAGGGTGCTTATATTTCATGTTTTCAAGGTCACGACCTTTTACCATTTTTACTGTTTCTACAGAAGTCCATTCTAATAGTTCAGTTAAACTCTCTAATAGGTCTGTAGCTACAAGATATACTTCTTTGTTATCTACTTTAACAAATGAATACTCAATTTGCTCACCAACGGCGATCGCTAAGTTAGCTGGAATTGTCCAAGGAGTGGTTGTCCAGATCAAGAATTTAAAATCAAAATCAACAAGTCCTAAGTTTTCAGTACAATCCATTGCTACATAGATTGAAGCATCTTTCTTATCATGATATTCAACTTCAGCTTCCGCTAATGCAGTTTCACTTGAAGGGCTCCAGAAAATAGGCTTTAATCCTTTAAAGATTAATCCTTTTTCTACCATATCCGCAAACACTCTAATTTGTGATGCTTCATATTTTGGTTTTAATGTGATATATGGGTTATCCCATTCACCTAAAATTCCAAGACGTTTGAACTGTGTGCGTTGCTTATCTACTTGATCATAAGCGTATTGCTCACACATTTTTCTAAAGTCGATTTTGTCGATTAGGTTTCTATTGATTTTTTTGGTTTTTACTAAAGCAGTTTCAATTGGTAACCCATGAGTATCCCAACCAGGTACGTATCTTGTATAGTATCCTCTCATTGCTTTGTAACGAAGAACGAAATCTTTTAATGTTTTATTCATAGCATGTCCAATATGGATGTTTCCATTCGCATATGGAGGACCATCATGTAATACATACTCCGTATTTCCTTCGTTTCTTTTTAACCTTTCATTATAAAGGTCAAGTTCTTCCCATTCTTTTTGCATTAATGGTTCGTTGTTTCCTAAATTACCTCTCATTTTGAAAGCTGTTTTAGGCATGTGTAAAGTTTCTTTGTAGTCTTTACTCATATCATTTCACTCCTTTTTTAAATATAAAAAAAATTCGTCCTAAAATAAGGACGAATATTATAATCCGCGGTACCACCTTTGTTCTAGAATAAATCTAGCACTTAAACTCTTTAAGGCAGAGATACCTAAAGTCTTACTTTTTTCAGACTTTAACTCAGAGGTGATATACAAAATAATAATTTTTCCAAGATCTCAGCACCCTTGGTCTCTGTTTTAAATGTATTTATTTTATACCTGTCCTCGTCACAGTATATTAACATTAAATATTTTAACAAATAAAATCTTTATTTCAACCCTTTTATACATATTTCGCATAAATTAATACAATTTTGCCTTTTTTTGAACGACTTGAACTATCAATAATTTGAAATCTTCCATATTTTCTAATTGAGATTATATCCTTATTCTTTATAAGGGTTGTTGGTTTTATATGTATTTGATGATTCAGTTTAATCAGTTCTTTTTGAATCAAAGTTTGTGCGTCTGATCGACTTGTCTTACATATTTTACTGATAATTAAATCAAGTCTCATTGATTCAACTGTTGTACGGTGTTCCTCAAGTTCTTTTTCTGAGTGTACATCTCCTTTGAAAACTTCTAAATCAATAGCGACATGATTGATTTCTCTAAATGAAGTGAAGATTTCTTTGCTGATTTCCTCAGTAATAAAGAAAACGCCTTGTTTTGGTAATATATCACCAATTGAATCTAGTGTAATCCCTAAACTTAAGAGTGTCCCAAGTATATTTTGATGGGATAAAGTTAAGTATTTTTGATTATATATAATTTTTACTGGGATTATGTTTCCTAACTTTGCTCCAAATAAATAAGCTCTTTTTCGTTCTGCGTCCTTATATCCACCATCAAGAACTGCATCCTTGATTCTTGAAAGGTGTGTTTGCTCATCTAAAGTTAAAAAGCGTAGACATACGCTTTTTCTACTATTTATAATATTGCTGATTATATCAGTGAAACGAAGCATTACATACCTGCTTCCATAATCATGATTGCCTGTTTTAAATAACCCATCCCTAAATTGTATAGAAAGAAACCAAGAATAGGTGTGAAATCCATCATCCCTACTACTAGTAGTCCTCTAAAAATACGCATGTATGGATTAGCGATTTTATGTACAAAATGATGTACTTTAGATCCTCTTAACTCCGGAATCCAGCTCATTAACACATATGCGATGAGGAAATAGAAATATACTTGTAAAGCGTAATAAATCACCCAAAATAAAGTTACCATGTAAATTACTCCTTATATTCTTTAACAAATTTTCGTAAAGAACCGTCTTTGTAGTCTTTTTTAGTAGCGAAAAGGAAAATTTTGTCTTGAATCATTTCAATTTCACCATCAATTGCGTATGTTACCCCACTTAGGAATGTTATAACTTTGTTTGCTTCGATAACATTGTGTTCATCGAAGTTCATCATTAATGGGGTTCCCTTTAATAGTTTATCAGCAAGTTTAAATACATCAAGGTCATTATCCATCATGATAAATTCAATGCGATCAACTGCTTTTTTATTTTTTGCCATTATGACACCTCTTTCTTGAATAATACACTACCTAAGCGTAAATATGTAGCGTTATGCTTTAACGCGATTAGGTAATCATTACTCATTCCAATTGATAGTTCTAGAATATCAATATTTAATGTCGTTTTAATTTTCTCTTGCAAGTCATTTAAGACTTGGAACTCCTTGCTTATTATGGTTTGATCTTCTGTGTATTCAGCCATTCCCATAAACCCAATGACTTCAATATTCTCTAAAGGCTTAAGTTGCTTTAAAAATGGGATTACTTCATCTGTTTCAAAACCATGTTTACTTAGTTCATTGCTTATGTTAACTTGTATAAAGCATTTTAATGGAGAGGTTCTTCTTTTATTAATCTCTTCTGCAAGTTTTAATGTGTTAAGAGAGTGAAGGTAATCTATGTTATTAATCATTTTCTTAACCTTTTTGGTTTGCAAGGTACCTATAAAATGCCATGTTATTGGGGTGTTAGCTAGTTGCTCTTGCTTTTCTAGAAGTGCTTCTACTCTATTCTCTCCAAAGTGTGTGATACCACTTTGATATAGTTCTATCATCTCTTTAGGATTAAAGTATTTTGTAGCTGCAACCACAGTGACATTCTTTGGAATGTCCTTTAAGATATCTTGTGTATAAAATTTCATCGTTTCCTCCTATTTGAGTAGGTAAATATACTTGTTAGTACGAATGCTATACTCGCTAATATAAAAGTAAGTGTATCGTCCAAATTTGGAAAGACTATTAATACAGCAACAAAAGCAACAAGGAATGTTGCGTAGATGATATTGTAGACTCCTTTTTTGCTCATATATTTCACCTCAATAACTATTAAAAAAGCGCGTGTAGCGCTTATTTAAATCTAGATTTTAACCATGAAGGGATTTTAGTTTTAGATGGTTCTTCAGGGTCTTCTTGTTTTTTACGGCGTTTCTTTGACTTCTTATCTTTCTCTGGTTCAACAGCTACTGGTTCCTCAATTACTTCTTCTTCAACGTATTCCTTTGAACCAATATCACTGAATTCAACAGATTTGTTTTCGTCAAATCCTGTGGCGATTACAGTAACGATAATTTCGTCTTTGATATCCGTATTAACGGTAGCACCGTAGATTATGTTGATTTCTGTAGAACTAGCATTTTGAATAGCTTCTACAGCCTCATTAACTTCCCATAATGCGATGTCTACACCACTTGCGATGTTGACAACTGCGTCGGTTGCTCCGTCGATATTAGCGTCTAATAATGGGGAATGAATTGCTTTTTTAGTGGCTTCTATAGCGCGGTTTTCACCACTTGCAATACCGATACCCATTAATGCAGTACCCTTATCTTTCATAACAGTCTTAACGTCTGCGAAATCTACGTTTATTAGTCCAGGTACTGTAATAATTTCAGCAATACCTTGAACCCCTTGACGTAGGACTTTATCTGCTTCTCTAAAAGCTTCTAACATAGAAGTAGAGCGATCAACAATATAAAGTAAACGATCATTCGGCACAACGATTAGTGTATCTACGTAAGGTTTGAGTGCATCTAACCCCTCTAATGCTGTAGCTACACGTCTTCTTCCTTCAAAGCTAAATGGCTTTGTTACAATCCCGATTGTTAAACATCCACTTTCTCTTGCGATTCGAGCTATGACTGGTGCAGCACCTGTACCAGTTCCACCACCCATACCTGCAGTGATGAATACCATATCTGCTTCGCCTAACAATTCACGTAATTCGTCTTCGCTTTCAATTGCGGCACGTCTTCCAATTTCAGGATCTGCTCCTGCTCCTAGTCCTCGTGTTAACATTTTTCCAATTTGAAGTCGGGTATCTGCTTTAGAAAGTCTTAGTACTTGTGCGTCTGTATTGATAGCAACGAATTCAACTCCTTGAACTTCGTTTTCGATCATGCGGTTTACAGCATTACCTCCACCACCACCAACACCGATTACTTTAATTGTAGGTTTTTGATTAAAATTATCCATTGATTCAAACATATTTATACCTCCAATTAACTTGTTAATTTATTATATCATATTATTTCATAAAATTGTAAGAATAATTTTACTTAACGGCTTTGTTTATAGTATTTCGAGAAAAATTCATCTCTAAAATCTTGTAAACGGTCATTTTCTATTGCATTTCTTATTTTTTTCATTAAATTCTTTAAAAAGTAAAGATTATGATAACTAACTAATCTTGGCCCTAAATACTCCTCTGCTTTGAATAAATGTCTTATATAACTTCTAGAATATGTTGTACAGACTTTACAATCACATTCTGAGTCCAAAGGAGACATATCTTTTTCGTAGGATTTGTTTTTAATTGTTACTCTTCCTTCACTTGTCATTGCTGCTCCGTGTCGTGCCATTCTTGTTGGATTTACACAATCAAACATATCGATTCCACGGATTACTCCTTCGATTAAATCATCAGGTGTTCCCACTCCCATTAGATATCTTGGTTTATCTTTTGGCATAATGTCTTTTAGTCCATCAAGGACTACATACATTTCTTCCTTTGATTCACCAACACTTAAACCTCCGATACTATATCCAGGAAAATCCATTTTTATAAGTTCTTCTGCACACATCTTTCTGATGTCCATATATGGTCCACCTTGGACAATTCCAAATAAAGCTTGATTATCAGTATTCTTATGAGCGTCTTTTCCACGTTTTGCCCATCGAATCGTTCTCTCAACACTTTTCTTCATATAGTCATATGTAGAATCAAAAGGAGGACACTCGTCAAATGACATGATGATGTCAGCTCCAAGATTGTTCTGAATATTTATAGAATCCTCAGGAGACATAAATAGTCTAGCCCCTGATTTATGATGTCGAAACTCAACGCCTTCTTCTTTGATTTTGCGTATTCCACTTAAACTAAAAACTTGGAACCCACCACTGTCAGTAAGTAGTGCACCATCCCATTTACTAAAACCACGGATTCCTCCATGCATTTTTACAATTTCATCACCTGGTTCTAACCATAAATGATATGTGTTTCCTAAGATTAATCCATCTGATGCTTCTTTGATTTCACTGTTTTCTAATGTTTTTACGGTTGCTTTTGTACCAACAGGCATAAAGATTGGTGTTTCAAAACTACCATGTGGAGTATGAAGTACTCCTAATCGTGCTCCTGTTTGCTTGCAAACGTGTTTTAATTCATATTTTATTGCCATTTTTATCACCACATATATTATACATAAAAAATCCTCAAATTGTGAGGATTTTAGTTATAAATTATTTTTTGCGTTGCTAATCATTAATTTAATTCTATTAAGTTGGTTAATTTCAGTTGCGCTCGTGTCGTAATCAATAGCTACAATATTACTTTTCGGGAAGTTTTTCTTTAGCTTCTTAATCATACCTTTCCCTGCAATATGATTTGGTAAGCAACCAAACGGTTGGGTGCAGACTATGTTTGGTGCACCAATGTGTATTAACTCAATCATTTCCGCAGTTAATAACCAGCCTTCCCCAACGTGCATTGCATGTGGCATATATCCTTTGGCCATATTGCGTAGATCAAAATAGTTTGCGAGTTCTCTGAAACCATATTTTCGCTGAAGTTTTCTCACTTTTCCTTTTCTAAACTCTATGAAACGTATTAGGAAACGATATACAAGAGCTACAGTATGTGAACCCCCATATTTGTAAATATCATGCCTTGAGGAATCAAAAGTGTATAAGAAGAAATCCATAATACTCGGGGTAATCGCTTCACAACCTTCGTTTCTAAGTGTTTGCTCTAAATTATTATTACCAAGAGGACTGTACTTAACGTATATCTCCCCAACTATTCCTACTTTTGGTTTTTCTACATCTTTGTTTAATTCAACGTCTCTGAATCTTTTGAGAACTTTGTCAAAGAGTTTGTTTGGATGATAAAATACCTTTTTTGCTGGGTAATGAAAATACTCATTTAGAAGTTCATTCACTTCTTGATAAGCTTTTTCAGTATCTCCTTTGTGAGTTTCATATGGTGCGATTTCATTGTAGGCACTCATAATCATATCTCCCATTAATAAACCAGTAATGAGTTTGAGTAGGATGTTTTTTGTAACCTTGAATCCGGGGTTGTTTTCAAGACCTACTGCATTAACACTTATAATAGGTATAAAATCATAACCAGCTTGTTTAAATGCTTTACGTATTAAAGAGACATAGTTACTAGCTCTACAACCTCCACCGGTTTGAGTGATGATAAGTGCGACTTTATGAATATCATAGCCACCTTGCTTCATTGCATCAATAAACTGTCCTATAACGAGCATTGCAGGAACGCAAATATCGTTATGGGAATATTTCATTCCTTCATGAATTACGTCAAAATTGACATTTGAAAGTACTTCAGCTTTATATCCTTCACTCTCAAGCATAGGAACAAAATATCCGAAGTGATAGGGGGCCATTGATGGAATTAAAATTGTATACTCCTCTTTCATTTCTTCTGTAAAAAGGAGTCTACCATTTTTATCGTACTTAAGTTCAGCCATTAGGACACCTCCTTCATCGTAGAAAGTAAACTTCTAATTCGAATGTTCGCGGTACCTAAATTGTTTACTTCGTCTATCTTAATTTGTGTATATATTTTACCCTCTTTTTCAAGAATGTCTTTTACTTCATCACTTGTAATAGCGTCCAAACCACACCCGAAGCTTATAAGTTGAATGAGATTCGCATTTGGAAGAGTGCTAATGTATTTTGCACTATCGTATAATCTTGTATGGTAGGTCCATTGATTTAATACTTTTACTTGTTCTTGGTCTGCGAAGGTGTTTACACTATCTTCACTAATAACTACGACATCAAGACTTCTTAAAAGTTTTGGTATACCATGATTAATCTCTGGATCGATATGATAGGGTCTACCAGCAAGCAAAATGATGTTTTTATTATGATCTTTTGCATATTTAATAGCTCTTTTACCCTCATTTAAAACGTCTTTTCGATAATTAACATAAACGATCATTGCTTTATCATAAGCTCGTTGTGCCTTAAATATATTGATATGTCTTCCTTTTTCAAAAGACTCAATAAGGTTTTTGATGAAGTATCTTTTTTTGTTTAAACTTATATAAGGATCAAGTAGCATCTTTCGATCAAGATTTTCCATATTAGCTCCAATTACCTCAGGATAGAAAGCAACTATAGGACAATTATATTCGTTATCACGGTAGTCTTTTTCAATAAAGTTAAACGGCATATTTGGATAAAAAATGTAATCAACTTCTTTTTTTATAAGGTTTTCAATATGCCCATGGGCTATTTTGGCTGGGTAACAAGCAGTATCACTAGGAATTGAATCTTGTCCTAGTTCGTAGAGACCTTTTGTACTTCGATCACTATATACAACTTTAAAACCTAGTTCATCGAAGAAGGTGAACCAAAATGGAATATTTTCATACATATTGAGGACGAGAGGGATTCCAACCGTACTTTTATATGTTTTATCAGCTTTTGATTGATAGGATAGGATTTTATCATATTTGTATAGATATAGGTTAGGGATAGCATCCTTGTTAGAATTACCTCCTGCTCCTTTTTCACAACGATTTCCTGAAATATACTTTTTATTCTTAAATATGTTGATTGTGAGTGGGCAATAGTTACTACATTTTTTACATGTTGCCTTTTTTGTAGTGTAGGTGAACGCTTTTAACTCCTCAAGATTTACGATTGTACTTTCTTTTAAAGCATCTTCTTTTGCGAGTAAAGCAGCACCAAAAGCACCCATTAAACCAGCTATATTTGGACGAATGACATTCATTCCTATTTCATTCTCAAAGGCTCGTAAAACAGCATTGTTGTAGAAGGTTCCTCCTTGGACGATGATGTTAGACCCTAAATCACGTTCTACATCAACTGTTCGTATTACTTTGTACAATGCATTTTTGACAACACTATATGCAAGGCCAGCACTTATATCTTCTGTACTTGCAGCTTCGGCTTGTGCTTGTTTCACTCCAGAATTCATAAACACTGTACATCTACTACCTAAATCAACGGGGTTTTTGGCCTCTAGAGCTAGTTTTGCAAAATCTTTGATTTCGTATCCAAGACTTGTACTAAAAGTCTCTAGAAAACTACCACAACCGCTACTACAAGCTTCATTTAAGATAATGCTTGAGATCACGCCGTTCTCTATTTTAAAACACTTCATATCTTGTCCACCAATATCAATGATGAAATCAACATCTTCATTGAAGTAACTTGCTGCTCTGTAATGACAAATAGTTTCTACTTCACTATTATCGAGATTAAAGGCGTGTTTGATGAGTTCTTCTCCATAACCGGTAGAATAGGAACCTTTAATTGTTATATCGTTACTCATTTTTTCATACATTTCAGCTAATGCTTTTTTCACAATATCTACAGGATTACCTTTATTCGATGAATAATAGTAATAAAGTATTTCGTTCTGTTCACTTAGTAGTACCAGTTTTGTAGTAGTACTACCTGCGTCAATACCGAGATAGGCATCTCCTTTATACGTTGATATATCGATCTCTTGTACTTTATCTTGATCATGACGACTAATAAACTCATCAAAATCCTTTGAGTTTGTGAATAAAGCACCCAAAGTCTTTTTGACTTTATGATGAGGTCTATTATCGTAGGTAATTACTCTTTTCACTAACTCATCAATTGTAATCCTCGTATCTGTTGCACAGAGTGCAGCCCCATATGCTACAAACACTTCTCCATCACTAGGAACAAGAACATCTTGTAAATCAAGAAATTCAATAAACCGTTTTCGTAGTTCAGACGAAAAAGTTAAGGGTCCCCCTAAAAAGGCAACGTTCCCCTTGATTTTTCTTCCTTGAGAAAGACCTGCGACCGTTTGGTTAACAATAGCCTGATATATAGAAACTGCGATATCGTTATGATTTGCTCCTTGATTAAGTAACGGTTGAATATCACTTTTGGCAAACACACCACATCTACTTGCAATAGGGTAAATCTTTTCATAACTTTTAGCTAGATCATTCAGTTCCTCACTTGAAACATCAAGTAACGTAGCCATTTGATCAATAAACGCACCAGTTCCACCAGCACATGTTCCATTCATTCTTTGCTCAACATTATTTCCATCAAAAAAGATGATTTTTGCATCCTCTCCACCGAGTTCTATGCAAACATCAATATGTCTTTCTTGTTTTCTAATCGCTTTTGTTGCACTGATTACTTCTTGGGTAAATTGAATATCTAAATCCTTTGACAAAAGCATCCCAGCACTACCAGTAACATTGAAGAACATCTCTTCTCCGTTAAACTCTTTTTGGATTCCTTTAAGCAATGTGATTAATGACGATGTAATACTACTTTTATGACGTTTATAGTCTTTATAAATCAGTTCATCAATTTCATTAATTACCGCACATTTAATTGTGGTTGATCCAATATCAATTCCTACTCGTAACATATTATGCACTTCCCTTTTGCTGCTACTTTTCTATTTTACTACAAAACATGCAAATTGTATGTGTATCTTGTGAAAATTATGATACAAAACCTAGTTTTTGTCTCGTAACCATAAAAAAACATAAAAAAAGAACGTAAGTTTATACGTTCTTTAGGGGAATTCTTATGAAGTAAAAGCAGATTTCCATTCCACTGTGCTCATAGGCTTTTACAAATGAGTTATCCAACTCATAATCGTGTAGTTTAAAGTCAAACTCTTTTAAAGCGATTCGTCGTACTTGATTTAAAGCTTCACCGAACTCTGCTTCTGTAAAACCAGGATGATTGAACTTTAAGTATTTCATAGTAGGGATAATTTTCTCTTTAAATCCATATTTTTTATCGATTGAATAATCAATACTAGAGTCTTTACCGAAAATGTATCCATTTTCTGTGAATGCACCATATCCCTCCTTGAATGTTCCAGGGATTGAGGCTAATATACCGTGTAATAAGTCACAGTCTTTTCCATTTTTTTCTTCTTCTTGCCAGAAATCAATATAATTGTCTACTCCATCTCTTTCAAGATAGATAAACTTATGTTCTGCTACTTCTTCCAAAGTTACTTTTATTTCCTTGTCTTTTACCAAAATAATCTCTCCTTCTTTCTTTAGATTTTCTGGATATAACACATCTTTCTTAAATACTAAGGGAATCGCACGTTTTGTTTTAACATACTCCCCAGGATTGATCTTAAAAGCTTTATAAAAACTTTTTGAAAAGGCTTCTTGAGAGTTGAATCCATACTTAAAAGCAACATCAATTATGCGAACATTATTATCTCTTAGTTCTTTAGCAGCTAAACTTAAGCGTCTTAACATAATATATCTTCGCAATGTACTTCCGGTATATTCTTTAAACTTTCTTGAAGTATGGAACTCGCTGTAACCGATAAACCTACTGATTTCTTTTAAGTTTATGTCGTCAGTTAATTTTCCATCAATCCAGTTAATTGCTAGTTGAATGCTTATTTTCATGTGTCACCTCCAATAGTATCTTATCAAAAAATAGGAATGTGGTTTTGATTTGAGTTGCTTACTTTTAATATATATTTGTTTTGACAATTATACAACTTTATAATATAGTTATAAGGCAAAACGCAGTTCGTAACCATCCTGCGATAACAAAACTAGGAGGAAAGAAAATGAGTAATTTATTATTATGGGTTCTTTTTGCATTGGTAAACTTCTTACTGATCGTTGGAATCTACAAACTGTTTGGTAAAACAGGTCTATTTGCTTGGATTGCGCTAGGAACTGTACTAGCTAACATTCAAGTTATTAAAAGTATTGAGTTTGATTTTGGATTTTTCGTCATAGCAGCGACACTAGGAAATATAATGTATGGTACATTGTTCTTGGTAACAGATGCTTTAGGTGAGAAATATGGGATTAAACAGGCAAAGAAGGCAGTCTATATTGGATTCTTTAGTTTAATAGCTACTGTAATTGTTATGAGAATGGCTATTGCATTTACACCAGATCAATGGGGTGAATCAGCTCATAAAGCACTTGAAACTATTTTTGTGCCAATGACACGAGTAATGATTGGTAGTTTAATCGCATATGCCGTAAGTCAAATGTTAGATGTCTATTTATTTGCTAAGCTAAAGGAAAAGTTCCCAGAGAAAAACAAACTTTACATAAGAAACATTGGTTCTACTCTTGTATCACAGTTTGTAGATACAATTATTTTTGTACCAATCGCATTCTTATCAATTGGACCATTCGTAATGTTTCCAAATGAATTAGTTTTTGAAATCTTATGGACTACATACTTCATTAAATTGTTAGTTGCAATATTAGATACACCATTTGTATACTTGATTAGAAGTATAAAACCACTTGATCTACTTGATGAAAAATAAAAGACCAGTAATGGTCTTTTTATTTT